>JANPHB010000211.1:0-126273 GCA_031424235.1 Pirellula sp. | reverse complement strand
ACGATCATGTGATGGCGATCCACTGTGTCGATGAGTGGCAAGGTGTGCCGTATCTAGTCATGACCTATTCACGCGGCGTTTCATTACAAAAGCGACTCAGCGACAACGGTCCTTTGGAAGTTCGCGAGATTCTGCGCATCGGCATGCAAGCCGCCAAGGGACTCGCCGCAGCTCATGCACAAGGCATTGTGCATCGCGACATCAAACCGGCCAACATCTTTCTCGATCAAAACGTCGAACGTGTGCAGTTGATGGATTTCGGCTTAGCCCGCGCCGTCGATGATGCTAGTCTCACACGCTCCGGCACACTCGCTGGCACACCTCAATACATGTCACCCGAACAAGCTCGCGCCGAAACGGTCGATCATCGCAGCGACTTGTTCAGCCTCGGTAGTGTGATGTACGCCATGTGTACTGGCCACGCTCCCTTTCGCGCCGAATCCAGCTACAGCGTCCTGCGTTTGATTACTGACAAAGAACCTCGTCCGATTCGCGAGATCAACTCGGACATTCCTGACTGGCTATGTGTGATCATCAGCAAACTAATGGCAAAGCAGGCCAATGAGCGGTTCGACTTTGCCGAACAGGTTGCTGATTTACTCGAAGATTGTTTGGCACATGTACAGCAACCCACGTCCGCGCCTCTACCAGCGTCGCTCGTACCTCAAGCCACTACCGGCCGTTCTGTTTTTAATGTAACTCGTACAGGAGTAATGACTATGCTCGGAACTATTGGAATGACTTTACTGGGGATGGTGTTATGGCAAGCGACGGAGCCGCCCGACATCAGCGGTCAATGGACCAGCGACGAATGGGGCACCTTGGTTCTCGAAGCGAAGGGGTCCGGAGAGTACGAGGGGACTTTCACCGGCACCGGCAAGGACAAACTGGCCCCGAGTAATGACCCACTCCGTGGTCCAGGTGCTGGCTCCGCTCTCCCTGGTGCTCCCGGTGCTGGCTTAGATCCCGCCGGTGGTTATCCCGGTGGTGCCGGTCTCCTTGGTATGCCCGGTGCCGCTCTCCCTGGCGGTCCCGGTGGAGGCCAACTCGCGACGGGTAATGCCTTCGAGGGCGGGATGGGTGGTCCGGCTGGCATTGCCGGCGGTCCCGGTGGACCCCAACTCGCAACGGGTAATGCCTTCGAGGGCGGGATGGGTTTTCCGGCTGGCATTGGTGCCGGCGGTCCCGGTGGAGGCCAACTCGCAACGGGTAATGCCTTCGAGGGCGGGATGGGTGGTCCGGCTGGCACGAGCCCCGGCAAACTCAAATCGGGCACGCTGCATTTGAAGTGGTCGCGAGTCGAACGCCGCTTCAACGGCACTTGGGGTAAGGGCGCTGATCGCAAAGGCACCATGTCGCTACGGCTGGTTGACAAGGAAATTCGCGGCGGATGGACGACAGACGAAGACGCTCAACTTGAATCTGGTACTCCACGACTCGGCGATCTGTTGTGGAAGCGTAGCAGTGAAAATACGGCGAAGGATGCAGTGCCATCCAACGGCAAGTCGCTGCAAGGCAAGATTCGTCGAGTCGATCAAAAACGCAAACTGGCCTGGATCAACTTGGGCACGGCGGACGGGGTCACTCCGGGGATGACATTTGAGGTGCGCCAGAATGCGGCTGAATATGCCGAGGGGCGCTCTCCCACGAAAGGGAGCGTGGAAGTCATTCGCCTTCTTGACCAGCACATGTCTGAAGTGCAAATCCTCAAGGAAGACTTGCAGGACAAGTTTACGGAGGACGATGACGTGTTCAGCTTCATCATCGACCCAAAGTCACTCGCCGCCGCCGTGAAGCGATTCAACTCCGGAACGACCGAAGTGCGCAGCAAGTTATTCGCTCCGCCAATTCCAGATCTGACTGTGGAACGACTGCGCGAAGGCTTTCGCCAATCGGCAACCTACTTGAAATCCTTTGGACTTGGCAGCCGCTTGCGATGAAGCTTTTGACTTTCGCAACCGATCAACCAACCTATCTCTACTAACCATTTGACAAACTCCTAACGGAGAGCACTGATTCGAGTCATGGGGTTGCATCACTTTGGATGTCTTTCCATGCCTCAATCCGAACGTTGGAACGTCCAACATCCAGTTGCGATTGCGTGCCTTGCCTTGCCAAACCATGCCATGCCTGTAGGGTTATTAGTCCTATCTGCATTCGAAAAAAGCAAAGCCGAAATCGTTTTTCTAGGACCTAGGCTAAAAAATGTGCAAAATCTTGCAAGAAATATCCACTTTCAATTTGCTACTTCACCCTAAAGCCAGTGCCGCATCGATGCACTTTTGGCGGTCGTTCTCCGCGTAAACCTGCGTAACACCAATCTCCGAGTGCCCTAACATTGCCTTCGCTGTCTCCAGCCCGAACTCGGATCGAAGCTTTGTACCTGCCGTGTGTCTCAGCCGGTTTGGGCCCCATGGCGTCACCTTCGCTTTTTTGCATGCGTACTCTATAGCCTGGGAGTATGTGCGACTGTCGTAATGGTCACGCGGAGTTCTTTTGCTTTCGGTTCCCATTCGAGAACGTTTAGAGTACCCCGCGCGATTTCCCTCATTGGCTGGAGTCGTTCGGTTGGCGGAACGTTGAGCATTGCGTTGCTCGACGGCTTCGCGTGGCGAAAAAAGGTGCCTATCTGGCTCGCGATTTAAGAATGGCAAGATTAACTTCTGAGCTTTGGGGCCAAAGTACAGAGTTCGTTCCTTTTCGTGGTGCGATGTTTTGTGCTTGTCTAGGTTGGCCTGCCAAACCTCCTCAGTTCGATCGATCATTGCTGGCGTCAACGAACACACTTCGCCCGGCCGACAGCCGACCAAAAGTTGGACCTGAACCATTGTTGCGACGATTGGTGAGCAGTGGACAAGGGTTTTTTCGACATCGGAAATCGAGATCGGGCGGACTCGCTTCGATTCAGGGGCTTCGGTTTTTCCTTTCTTGAGTCCTGGTATCAAGCGTAGTGTTTCATACACCCCGGCTGAAATTAGCTGTTCGCTGGCGGCCCATTTGAACAGTCTAGAGACATAGACCATAGCGCGATTGACGTACTGTCGTGTGCGTGGCTTTTTCCGAAGGGGATGGACTTCTCGAATGAAAACCGCACGGACGGCTTTGTATTGCGATGTCCCGAAGTCCTTCGCGCAGATATCTCCGTAGAGTTTGCGAAGTGGTTTCATTGCGAGCTTTATTCCCTTGTACTCTTTGTCGCCCACCTCAGACTTAATGAATGAGATGAAGGCAACTATTAGCTCGGAGATGGCGGCGTCGGATTTTCTGGAAGTCGAGAGGGAGAATGTTTCAGGGGAGGAAAGATACTCCGCGATCAGCCGATTGTATCGTCTGCGTGAATCGGGAGTGTTGTGTCGACCGAGGTAGAAGTCCCGGCGATTGATAGTAACGATCGCTTGTCCGCTTCCTCTATGGAGGCGATAGCTAGGCACCTTCGATTGCATGTTTGAACCCTATTTCTAGAGTCATTTTCGGTAGTCTACCGAAAATAACCAACTTCGAAACAGCGCTCTTCCACGTTGGAAGGTTACGTTTTATCAACGAATCGCTTGATAAACTCTCAATGCCCCCGCAAGGGGTGGGGTAATCCTGAGAAAACACAGGGGAATCGATTCGCTGCACTGCGCCAAGCACTGCGAATAAAATACTACTTTTGCGAAAACGGCTTGGATTGTCTCCATGCTGCCCAGTCCATCGGCTGGAATCTTTCCGCGTAGGCGTGGTGCGCTGCCGTGCATTCTGCCTGCGACCATGCGACCGGGTGGGCTCGGTGGTAAAAGTACGGTTCCCCGATCCACTCACAAACGCCCATTGCTTCCAATTCGGTCGCTAGCCAATAGTCCCACATTGGCTTTCCGATCGTGAAGCCAACCCGCGAAAGCGTGGCGACTTGCTCGGGGTAGATCAAATAGGCGTCTAGTCCCCAAGGTTCAATTGCGGAGTCCCCCGGACGGGCGGCGTAATTGTGCCGAATCCCGATAGCGTTCTTTCGGCTGGCGACTAGATCGGCCAATCGGCTTTGGTCCCCGTAGATTTCAATGTCGGAGTTGATAACCAGGATCGCGGTATTCTCGGCGGCGGCTACGTCGATCAGTGAATTGATTTTCGGGGTTGGATTGGCTTCGGCTTCGACCCACTTGGAAACGGGGTAGGCGTTTCGCATCGAGTCGATTTCGGCGGGGCTGTTGACGGCGATAATCTCCAAGCCTAATTTGCGCCACGAGTCAAGGCAAACCGTTTGACGCTCAAACCGATGCGGCGATAGCGAAGTGACTGCAACCAAGCCCGATAGCGGCGGCTGTTTCGGGTACGCTATTTCGGGGTGTGCTCGGTGGAAGCCCGCCCAATCGAAAAACGGCTTTTCCAGCACGGAGTTAACCGCGTTGTGAATCTCCCAAGTCCACCGGCCCCAATCGTTGAACCTCGGCGGGTTGGCGGCTTTCAATCCGGCGTACTTGGCGGCGCAGTCGCAACCGAATGAAGGTATCGCCTTTTCCCATTCGTCTAACTCGGCTGGAGTCATTCGGCGGGCGTGGAGCTTCGCCCAATGCGCCCGGCCTCTTTCCGCTAGCGTAGGCGTGCGGTACGAAGTATGGAACGAGAATTCGCCCGACCGCCCATCTACCTTAACCCCGCCTTCGCGCTTGGTCGTGTTTTCAACGTAAATTCTCATCGCTAGATAGTCACCGGGAAAAGAAGCGAAACCGGAGTTTGCAAGCAGACTTCCGCGCCGTAGTTGAATGTGCAGCTAGTCGTTAACGAAAAGGCGGTTGTTGTGTAGCCGATGGCACGCGCCACCCCCGCCCCGCAACCTGGGAACGCGGCATTGAATCCGTAGTAAATATTGATCGGGCAAAGGCTTGCCGGGTTCACTTCGTAGTAGGTTGCTGTTGAAGTGCATCCCGTTGTACCGTCGAACGGATTGTTATACGTGTAGGTGCAGGTGCGCCCGACAAATGCAGGCGTAGGGCATATCGCGAAACCGCCATTTGTTGGCACTATCTCAGAGGGCTCGCTAGTAACGCAAATGCCTTCGCATTCAACGGCGCATAAGTCCTCAATTGTGCATGGTGCAATACACCCGTCAATTGTTTCGCTTGTCCCGCTCGGCATGGCGTCGTAAATCTTATGATTCCAGTATTCGCCATCCGTGAAGGAAGAAGAATAGCCCGGCCAGATTGTTGGGTCGGTCCAATCAGGTTCAGAACCCGTGTAAGAGTAATCCAGCGAACCGATTCCAGAGCAACAAGCGGCTAGGCTTGTATAGACTCCTGTATTGTCGGCGTAAACATCGGAAATGAAGGTAGGGCGAAACTTAACGGCGTGGCGAGTAGAAACGATGTACCTATCGGCTTCGCCCGTATAGGGGCAGGTGATTTTCTTGAACTGTATAAAAACTTCGACGTATTGGAGTTGGTAGAGCAACCCTAAACGCTCGACCCACTTGGAATCATCAACGGTGTCGATCTGTGCGCAATCGAATAAACCAGTACACCCCAAAGTCGCATACGTTTTAGCAATGAAAACTTGGGTTGCTTCTTGGTGGTAGATCGACCTTTGAACGTCAACGCTTAGGACTCGCTTCGGCTGCGCGACTAGATAGTTATATCGTCGAGAAAAACAGCAATCCCCGGCGGGAGTCCAAGCCCCGGCGGCTTCCATCCCGGCTATCGAAATGTCTGGCAGGTCTGCTAGATTCAAAGCGCAACAGCAATTGCAACCAATGCCGCCCATGTTAACACACCTTCAGCGCAAGGAAACTATCAACGATCGGCCATGCGACTACCTCGGAACCGCTAGCAACGTCTGAGCCCTTGCCCTTTGCTTCGAAGTATTTTCCCGCTACCGGCGCATTCGTCAAAGCTATCTTGCTAACTGCTGACGATGTAAGAGTTGCTACCGTTAGCCCTTCGATCATTACCGGGTAAACGTGTTCGGCTCGATCAATCCAGGGCATTGGCAAGCAATCGTTTACGGCTCGGGTGCATACTTGCCCGCCTGCGTCTTCGTGTCCAGTAATCAGGAAAGTCAGGGAACGCAACCCCGCGCTGGGAGTCGCCTTGACAACCCCGAAGTAGGTTTCATCGAAACTAGCAATTTCCGCCAAGTGGTAATCTTGCACCGCCTGCTTAATCTGAGTCATGCGGGCGGCGGCTACCATCGACGTAGTTTCGTCCGCTAGTTGGTGATCGCGAATAACGATCGATTTTTTGCCGGTCCCAAAGTTGGCAATGTCTTGCTTGACATGGCGGATCGGGAAATAATCCGCCGGGGTCGCTATGACTTCGCCGGTCAAGTCTTTGGTGTCGATCGCTTGCGTTACCGTGCTGAGTAGTCGCCCATCGGTCTTTGCGGCTATCAACTCGGTGAGCGTTTGCGAGTCGCTTAGCTTCACAATTGAAAGCGAACCGCCGTATGGATCGTAAACCATATCGCAACCAAGCGAAGCAAGAAGCCCGGCGAGCACATCGGAACAACTGCCACGGGTTAGAATGTTGTCGGGGGCTGGGCGGCTTAATGGTAGCGATACCGTTCCCAAGCCAGACGGCGCGAGTAACGCGGTTACGATCTCGGTGTAACTGTACGGACTACCGCTTGCGCAGTTCTTCGGCTCGTAGATCGTGTAAAGCGTCCGAGTGCCCGTTGGCGCTGTCAACGCAACCAAGTAAACGCTATTCCAAATTCGATCAATCGAAGATCGTGCAATCTTATGCCGTTGGTCCTTCAAGGTGACGTAGACGTTTCCGCCGTCCGTCAATGCGTCCCATTCCGAACGCTCGCAAGCAATGTAACCAAGAAACGTTACCGTATCGACCAATGCCCAAGGCCCATCGTCGCGCCGGTAAACTTCCGCCGTTATCGCGTAAGTCGCGTCGGGGGTCGCAAACAATGAATCGGCATCGTCGCGCCGAAGCCAAAAACAAGCCCGGCCCGGCTGCGTCCCTCGGGGGCACTCTAAAAACATTGGTTGACTTGCGCCGTCGAACTCGACAACCTGCAAACCATTTACGAACCATTTGAAAGCGTAGTTCATGCGGCTACCGAAACCCTTCCACGGGAACCAAATCCCGGCGTAGGTGCAAAAGGGATAAGCGGCAAGCGTGATTCCATCGGCGGCTTTACTCCCGTGCGTAGCCACTCGATCGCCTCGGCAACTCCAGCACGGGCGGCGGCCTCTACTCGCATCAAGCGAACGCCACAGCGGCAAGAAAATCCGCAAGGTGGCGTCCAAAAATCCCAAAAACTATCTTCGCGCCGATAGATGCCGGTCCCGCTCAAACCAAGTCGGCCCAACTCTAAATGCGTCGTTCTCACTCGGGCGTCGTGAATCGGCAAGTATTCTTGATAAGGGAACAAATCCCTAACGATTGGATCGCTTGCTAGCGTCTCCCTGCCGTCGCGAAAGGCGGCTTGTACGTTTGTGCGGTAAATGTTCTCAACTCTCGCCGGACCTATGCCGGAAGCCTCCAGGGTGTCGCCTAGTTGCTCTCTGAATGATCGTAGGCTAGTCCCCTCGTCGATGTTCTTCGCAAGCAAGTTGCGAACGTCCGCCAAAGTGTCTTCGGCAATGTCGCCGGTAATCATAAAGGCGCGGCGTTGGGCTTCCTCGGTGGTCGCGTCCCATTGCTCCCGCGTTAGAACGTTTCGTTGCGATAGCCGGGCGGCGGCTTGCTCGATCAATGGCAATCGCAACCGGGGTTCCTCGTCGAACATGCCAAGTAACCGAAATGCCTCGGGCGGCTGCGGAGGCGGGGCAATGATCGAACGGACTCCCGTTTGGAATTCCTCCCAAAGCCAATCGGGGAACTGTTTCGAAAGGGTATCCATACCGCCAACCCATCCCGCCGTTTCCGTGTCCGCCAAGTGATCGACCAACAACGGACTAACGCGGTCAAACACTTTCCGAACGCCTTGAACCAACGCCATCATCGGATCGATTCGAAACCGCGCCGATACCGTTTTAACGATATCGCTACGGACTTCCGAGAAGATCGCTTCCGCGCCCGTTAGGGATCGCCCTATGATTTGCTCAGCTAGGCCAACGGCGGCGGCTTTGTTCATTCGTCTACTGGCTTCCCTTTGGTCGAAATTGTTGGCAATGGCGGTAGCTTGGTGGTAGCTTCGGCTGTTGTCATTTCTCGGTGTCCGGATTCAACGCGGGCGGCTTCCTCGGGGGATAGTGCCCATTCGCTTTTTACTTGCTCGGGTGTATCGTCTGGTTCGTCGTTCATTTTTTCCCTTTCTTAGAATTGTCCGGCCTGTAAACCATGTCGCTAGGCATTGCAGCGTCCCCAAACAAGTCCATTTGGTCGCTATTGCCGTGGGTGTCGAATAGCCCTCCCTGGCGTGCCTTGGTTGGGTCTTCGGTCTTCAACGCGGCGGCCTTTGAGAATGCTTTGGTTGCTTCACCGAACAAGCCCAATTGGTCCCCGTCCTTCGCGTCGGCGTTGTCGATTGTTCGCGATGGCATTTCGATGCCTGCGGGTTCGGGGTTCCTTCGCTCATCCAATGCGGCTAACTTGTCGCCGTATGGGTCAGCTTCGATCGACTGAACAGCCAAAGCGGCGCGAACGCTTTCCAACGTCTTGGCTTTGATGGCTTCGCGTTCCTTCTTCGTCTTGGCGTTTGCCAACTCGGCGGCGTGTGCTTTGATCGCGGCGGAAACTGGCCCTCGCAATCCGGCCTCTCGGTCGAAAGTGCTTGCCGTCTCAACTGCGTTCTTGGCTCGTTTGGCGTTCTCATCCACGGCGAGCGTGTTCCCGGCGTCGGCTACTCGATCGGCTCGGCGTTGGTTGCTTACGGCGTGGTAGTCGTTGGCCTTTTGTGCCAGCAATCGCCCTACGTGGCTTTCCAATTCTACTTCTTGATCGAAAGTAGATTTTTCGTCCTCGAACATGCCAAACAAGTCTTGGCCCTGCTCGACATACTTGCCCGCGTTGTTCATTTTCTTGGCGGCTGTTTCAATCTCTCGGTTGCTCCAGTCCTTGCCGTCTTCCTCCCGTGCATCAAGTTTTTTGAACAATGCGTTTTGTAGTGCATGGTCTTTCAAGTGCTTAGCAACTGCAATTGCCTTGCCTTCGTCCAAGGTTCCTTGGGTAACCATTTGAAACGGCTTGTCTGCGAGGTTCTTCAAGATGGTGGCATCGTTGGCAACCTTCCCCGCCAAGCTGATACCGGCGGCCCGTAGGTGTTCAACGTCTTGCCCCGAATCCCGAAGATACTTTGCAGCATCGACGGCGGACCCTCGGCCCTCGGCAATGTTGGCAAGTGCTCCACGTGCACGGGCTTCCTTGGCGTTCGGCGCGTCGATGTATCTAACGTTAGCTTCCTCGGCCCCAAGTCGGTTCGCTAGTTCGTGCCGATGGTGCCCATTAACAACGTAATCCTGTCCGTTTGCCGGATCGCGCCAAACAAGCATTGCCCCGGCTAGCTCTGGATTCCACTTGCCCACGCCCTTTAGCTCGCCCGTTACGCCATCGTCGCCAATGTCTTTAACCTTGTATTGGAATCGTTTAGCGTCGGTCTTTAGCGATGCCACGGGGACGGTATGAACGTCCTTGGGGCTCGGCGCTGTTGGCGTTCCGTCCTCTCTTGTCGCGGGGGCTTCCTTCGCTGGCTCGGCGGTATCGCCTGCGGTCCCGTGGATGCGGTTCGCAATCTTGGCAATCAATGCAGGTTTCGCCCCACCGGCCTTAACGTTGTATTCCTTCTTCAATTCGTGTAGTTGCTTGGTCGACAAAATTGAAAGGTGTTCGGTTACCGTCTTCAATGTCTGCGAGGTTCGGCGGCCATTGAGAGTAGAACGTATCGCGGCTTTTGCCGTGCTGACTGCCTCGGCGGAATTCTTAGCGATGAATCGACCGTTAGCCCCTCGGGGGTGATCTATCGAAGCCCACCCGGCGGCCATCTTGACCGGCCCGCCGAAAATCTCGTCGAAGTGTGATTCCGCATCGTCCCCGTATAGGTGCGTGAGTAGCTCGGCAATCGCGGTTGCTCGTTCTTGGTCCTTCTCGGCGCTGGCAATTACTTCGGCGTCGGTAATAGGAGCGGAGGACATACGTAACGCCTTGCGGGCGGCGGCTCGGTTGCGTGCATTCCGTCGAAGCTCTCTTGCAATCGCGGCGGCGCTGGCTGGCTCTTGGATTTCGGCAAGGGCTTCGCTCATTCGCGATGGGGCTGCGCTCATTCGGTACGGGTTGGCTTGCTCTTGGCTGCCTTCCTGCGGTTGCTCATTCGGCCCGCCTTGTCGCTTCTCGCTCTGTTGCTCCATTGCTTGGAGTGCCAAAGGCTTGTGGCTGATTTCGTATTCTTCGGCACAACCAAAATTCATCAGAATAAGCGGGTCAAGAGTCTTGCGGATATCAACCAGCAATTGAGTGACCCAAGTATCTAAACCAGCATAGAACGCCCCAAGCGGTAACGCCTTGCCATCCCAGCCGCCCGCGCCGTCGTTCTGTATCGCGCCGTCCGGTATTTCCATCCCTTGGCGGATTTCGTCGTCAAGGTCTTTCGGAAATTGGAGGATATGCGTTGGCGCTGCCCCTACGGTGGCATCATCAATAACCCATTTTGGCTCGCCTTGGTGATCGCGATCGGAAGGGTATGTTATCGTCCCGCCGGTTTCGCGTTGCTCGGCAATCTGCATTGCAATGTCACGGGCGGGGACTGCATCAACTGCCCCATCAACGTTAATCATTTCACTCGGGTAGCCAATTCGCATTCCGCCGTAGGCATCTTTGTGCATGTAGAGGCGGCGAGTGTCGAGGGCTCCACCGTTAAAACACTTATCGGCCCAAGGGCTATAGGCTCCAAGCAAAATCCCCGTGCTGTACTTTTCGCCGTCTTCGGGTCGGAAGTTCACGAAGTAGCAATACGGGTACGGCAACTGAACCTTGCCCGAATCAACAACGTTAGAAACTTCGATACCCCATCGTTTGCCGTCGCTGTGTGTTTCGAGCAATCGGCAATCCTTTGCATGCCTCGGCAAAAGTTCATCGATTTCGATTAGATTCGCGTCGGTTAGTCTCAAAGTAACTTCACCGGCGGCCCAACCCCAAACCTGATTGCGAAGCAAACCGGGCAAGTAGTTTTTCCAAATCGTGTTGAGTTGCCGAAGAACCCATGCGGCTACGATTTCATTTCGTGCCTTTACGCCGGGAGTCCATTTCGGTTTGCCGTCCGGCCCAACTCCGTCGATGTAGGCGAACTCAACAGACTGCACCGGGGCGGCTCGCATTGCCAGATTTAGCTTTATAGCTGGGTCCTGAAGCATTACGCGAATCGTCTCGAACGTGAACGGCGGCAAGTCTCTTGCTACTGTGAAGTAGTTGCGAGAGCGATAGCGCAAAGTCATTGCCTTAGATACCGGGTTTTCCGGCGTTGGTGGCGTTGGCGTCTTGACTCGATCGTTTGTCGTTGGCGCTGGCGTTGCTCGGGCGAAACGTTTTGCTATCGCTGTGCCCATGCGGGTAATTACGTTGCCCATTTGTTTTATCGTTTCCCTTGCTTCGTGCATTGTTCAACGTACATTTCGGCGGCCTTGGTTTGCATCTTACGCGCTAAATCCTCATCGCCATAGGCGGCTAGGAAAAGGTTATAAACTGCGGTATAGTCCGTCGCGCTGTAGTCGCCTTTTTGGATCGTCTCTTGGCATTGCATTCGGTGTAGATTCTCCCGCATGCCTACCTGTTGTTCCTCGGTCAACCTGAACGGGTCGACGTTGAACCAATAGGCAAGCTCGGCGTGTGGCTCATTGCTCTTGCGGCATGCTTCGGCGTAGTCCGACATACCAACCCAAAATTGCCAAGCAGCGGAAAGCGTGCAACCTGCGACCCCTTGGGACTCAAGCCACTTAGCGACCGACTGCAAGAATGGTACGGTTGGGCGCACTGTTCGCTGTTTGGTTACTGGGAGCGTGCTTGATAGCTTGCCAAGTTGCGCGATTGCAAGCGGGGCAAGTATTTTGGCGGTTACTGTTGCCAGTTCGAGGATCATTCCAACTCCGAAGGGTTTATGTTGAATTGTGTTGTGTCGCCCTGGACGAAAACGTCTAGCTTCGGAGGAATAACCGTTGGCACTCGATTTAGTTTGTAGTACTGCCTCCAAGATGCGGCGTATTTCGGAACACCAAAGTGCATACCCATAAACTTCTGTTCGAAGAATGCGCCGTTACTCGACCTCGGTCCGGGTACTGGCCTAAGCCATACGCCCGCAAATTTCATCTGCCCAGGCTTTGGAACTGGGTAGCCAATGCGCTCAGCGTATCCGCTCCACACGATATGCTCCTTGGTTCCGTGCTCTTGGAAATACTCCTTTAGTGGAGTTCCGTTTATTCGGCTCAGGTTTGCGCCGCCTGCTGTTGGCTCGGCTGGATTGAATCGGTCATGATCTTTATTGTTTGGTCCCAATTGGATAGTAGCTATCGCTGTTCCTCGGTCGATGTGCCCAATTGACGCGTCAAACTTCAGCCAACTACTGTTAGGCGGAGGGGTCGCATTCGATAGAAGCGGAGCGTATGAGGCTTGCTGCACTCCACGCGCCAAATCTTGCGGCGGTCCAGGCCTCGGCGTGTTATCACATAGATCGACGATTTTATCGTATTGGTATTCATGTCTTAGGTTTGCAATACCCCCATCGGTTCCGTTCCCTCGCAGTGGTTGAAGGTGCTTTACTGATTCGTCCCAAGTCTCCCATGTTGGCGGCTGCTGTCCTCTGAATGCTATAGGCTGAAAGAGTCCTGTATCCGCAAAGAGTCTCGCTAAATCGATTGGGGCGGTAAATGTATAGCCCATCTGAAAGCTGACTTTGTTCTCGTACAACTCTTCTACGATGTCGAGTGATTGAATTAGGAGCTTAGAAGGTGCGGGCGCGAACTGCTGACGTGTCTTAACGATGTCAGCAAAGATCAACCAAGCTCGCGCCTTCAATTGATCGGGAGCCATTTCGATAGATACGGAAATAGAATTGGAAACCCGCGTAAGATTCGACCGGCTCCAGCCTACTCGGTGGGTTCCTTGAATCTTAACCACGCCCGGCGGCCATGCGTTGGGGCTTGATATTTCTTTATCAATGATAGAGAAATTGGCCCGGCGTTTGTCTGTCGAAATATCCCAAGATACTTCACGTTCAAAGTTTGCTGGCTTCGATACGGCTAACTTGTTTCGATAGTTGTCGACTGAATCAACCAAGCCTCTCGGGTTGTTCCGGTTGTCTCGGGTCAAAGCTATTTCGATGTAGCCTGAAATGCGTCGGGTTGTGAAGCCTCTCGAATCGAATGAGAAGCCAACGGAGTAATTTAGCGCCGACAAACCAGTGAACGCAGGCGACCCCGTTCGACCGTCGCAAATCGGTATACAGAATTCACATTGCCAAACTACTTCAACGCTTCGAGTGTGTCCGATTGGCTCCCACGAAATCATTTTGGGAGTTGGCCCCCAAGAAACGTCCTTGATAGTGGAGTTCGAGTAGCCGTTTATCTCCATTCGCGGCCCGAAGCCATCGTGTTCAATCTTTAGCGACTGCCCGGCCTTGCTTAGTCGCTGGCGCAGCAAGTGCATTTCATTGCCGCAGTCGTAATCGCTCGCGTCGTAGGAAGCTCCCGGCGATGGGTTTTCAACGCAAATGATTGTCTGAACCTGCAAATTGAATTGAGTCTTGACAACAGTAACCCCCGCATCGTCATAAACGAAGGATTCTTGGCAACTGAATTGCGAACGATCGGGAAACGTCCAATCGTTGTAGGTTACTCGACTCATTCCCATTGCTAAAACTTCGCATTCAAAAGAGACCTTAGAAAAGGATCATCGCCGTTTTGGTCGGGTGTCGTAATGTTTAGCAATCGGTTCATGGTTTCCAACATGTCGCGATTCAATTCGTTTTGCGCGTCCCTAGCCGAGTCAACCGCCAATTTGGCTGCCTTGTCATCTTCTAACCCAGGGGTCAACTGGGCGGCGGCCTGCTGAGCCGCTGCGAGCGTTGAATTGGTTTTCACTGTGGCTTGCCTGACCGCTTGTAATGCCAAAGTGCCAAGATCAATGCCTTTGGAAAACAAAGGCTGTAGGTACGTCAGGCTTGAAAGTATGTCTGTCCCAAGCTTCTCCCAAGTGCTGTTCATTTGTGCTTTGGACTTTTCATTCTCACCTAACGCCCCGCCGATTCTCTTAGCCCTGTCCATCATGTTTAGTTCGGTATTTATTTGCTTATTGCCTCGGGCTATGGCAATGTTAGCGCTGTACTTCTCTAATCTATCGGCTTCGCTCGTGAAGGTATCGTTAAGCGCCTTGGTAGCGAGTACCAAGCCTGAGAACGCAACAACAACGGCACCGACTGCGAGCCCAACGGGATTTACTAACAATGCAGCCCCGGCGGCAACTGCTGGCGCTCCACCTCCAGCGGCGGCGGTAGTACCACCGGCGGCAACAGTTGTTGCAACGCCGGTTCCTCCCGATACTACCGCGCCCCCGGCGGCGGTTGCTCCTACAGTTCTTGCAACGGCTCCAACGACTGAACGCCCGGCCCCTGCGACTGCTTTACCGATTGAACTGCCCTTTATCTTGCTTGCGAGCTTTGAGCCCGAAGCCAAAAACGCTTTGCCTGCCTTGGTCTTTCCGATGGCACCCGTTATCGACTTGGCTACCTTGGTCAATCCGCCTTGGTACTTCTTAGCTGTTGATCGTACCGCGTTGATAGCCCCGTTTATTCGCTTGCCCACTACGGGGATTTTGGCGATACGCTGCTGAACCTTTGCGATGATGTCGTTAACACCCACCGGCTTCGCTGTTAGTTCGCCCGCTTTGGGTGCAACATGACCAACGGGCGGAACGTCCCCGCCCTCATCCTGCTTTGGCGCAACGTGCCCAACGGCTGGAATGATCGGGGCGCGGTTCTCGGATGTCTGGACGGGCGGCGGCCCTGCTTGCGTCTCTCGGTTCTCTGGCGTTTGTACCGGCGGGGCAATAACCTCGGGGGCTTGGTTGTCGACCGTTTGCGAAGGTTGCGAGAGGGACGCGATAAGCCTGTCTATCGGGTCGGAAAAAAACTTCGCGGTGAAACGCTGTACCAACTGTTCGAGGGATACGCGGAAACCTCGGTAGTCTTCACCGCTTGGCGCTTCGGCTTTGCCTTCGCTCGGGTCGCCTTGTTGGTGAGTCGGCTTTTCTTCATGCGTGCCGTTTGTGATCGCGGCAAGTTGTTCGTGGATCGCGGCAACGCTTGGCGTGCTGTCGTGCTGAAAATCGTCCTTCGATTCCTTGTCTGTGATCGTAGCAAACCCGGCGGTGATCGCTTCGACCGTATCGCTACGCGCAGCATTTGGCGAATCAACCCCGCCGATAGACGGAACGCCGCCCGCTTCGCTTTCGCTCGGGCTTCGATCAAAGGCGGCTTGCTCGGCTTCCGTGCCGTCAACAAGCTTGATTTCCATTTCCACTTTGGACATATTTAGCCTTTCGCAATCGCGGTGATCTGGCTCGCAAGTTCTTGCGTCATGACCGCGAATTGAGTGTTAACCACGTTGTAAACGCGGTAAGCGGCGTCGGAAGTGCAACCCGTGCAACCGCGTTGCTGTAGCAATTGAGAGAAGCCGGAAAGGAACTCCCCCGTGGGTCGCGATACCTTGGGGCTGTCATCGGTTCGCATACCACAAGCGCGTTCCATGTCCTCGGCAAGCAATTTGATTTCAACAACGTCATATTCCCAGCGGGTCGCGTTGCCGTTAATTACGATTTCAAAAAACTCTCGGCCCGTTGATAGTTTCCAAGCTCTTGAGAGTTGAGACGTTTTTGCCATGTTTCTAATTTCATTTGGGGGAGTGAATGAACGAACAACGACGAAACCCGTTTTAGGTTTCCGTTCCGAATTCGCCGCCGCCTACGCCGGTCGCCTGAACGTTTGGCGTCGGGTAGTGTCGGAACTTAACTGGAACATCGCGAAGATTGTTTCCGAGTAATTCGCGAACGGGATAATTCTCGGCAAGGATAGTACGCGGTAGCGTGCGGGTGAGCGGCAAAACTGATGTTGCGCCGGTTCCACCGTTTGCATTGATAACCGTACCCGTGAGCAACGAAGTAAGAAGGAGCGGCTTTGCAACGGCGTGCTGTCGATCGAGTACGCCAACCTGTGCGTTAGTGATCGTGGTAACCGCCCCGTTATATGGCTTGATGATGTCGACTATTGCGGGCGCGTCGGCTTCCAAGAACGTCAACATAGAGGTTAAATCCATGCCAAGGTAGATAGCATCTTGGACGGCTTGCCCCATCCAATCGCCGGTTATCATTCGCTTGAATAGTTGCCGATCAAACGAAATGCCCTCGGCGGTCTGTCCGCACACTTTTGCGTTGTATCCAATGAGGTAGGCACCGACTACGAAACCCATATTTTTACCCTGTCACTATTTGGCGAATTGAAGCGTATGACCCGTAACCAAACCAACGTTCTGCCGGTCTGCTTGCACTAGGCAGTCGATGCAGTTGGCTATCGTCCTGTCCCCGGTTCCAAGTTCGTGATTGTGGATCGACGAAATTGAATCCCGTTTGTTTTCCGTGTCGCATGCCAAGCGGTACGTTAACCCACCTATCCCGGCTAGCTTGCCCTTGCGGTCCCTGACTAACAAATGAGTCTTTGCCAACATGCCTACCATCGGGGCTTTGGTAGCTCCACACTTTGGGCAGGGAACCAACGTTTGTTCGATTTCAAAGCGGAATTCCAAACCGGCTTCGGCGCACTCGGGGTTGTTGCAGTACGCAAAGTTCCGTTGCTTGTGGCTTCGCGTTTCGGGTAGCACAATCCCGCTTGCCGTCGAGTCGTGCCCTATCGGTTTCATCTTGGCAAGCAGGGCGGCAAGCTGTTCGTTAACTGGGTCAAGCTTGCTTGCGAAAATTGGCTTGGTTGTCACGCTTGGGCTTCTCAGTCTCATACTGTTACCCCCGGCGCGAGTTGTGCGATTGTCTGCATTCGTCGCATTCCGCCAAAGTAGATACTTCGACCCATTGCAACGTAGTTCGTAGTACCTGGACCGCCGCCGCCGGTTGCCCCTGCGTAGATTTCGCTGTTAACCATTCGCGGCTTAGCATCGCATCGTGTTTGATGCAACGAAGTAATAAACGGCTGATAGGTCGGGTAGTCTTTGTACATGAGAGCGTTTGCGTAGCTCATCAAGTCCATTTGCCAGTCGATCGCCCTAACAACTCGGCCAATCTGGTAATTGATCCCTTGGAGTCGTTCAAGAAAGATCGTACGGCGCTTGTCTCTTGCGGTAATAGCTCGATTCAAAACAAGAACCTGCACCGAATGCAAGACATCATGCACCCCGCCGGATGCACTGTGCTTTGGTCCGAGGTCGAAACCGGCTCCAATGACGGCTACATAGAAATCGCCCGCCATGCTTGGCACTTGCTCGTCGTATTCGCAATCACATTGCTCGGGACGTAGCCCAAGCTTGGTGCGCAACGTATCGCGGACGGCTTCGAGTACATAGGTTTCGCCTTCGAGCATTACGCGGCCCCCTGCAAAGATCGATGCAAGGAATCGGCCAACGCTTCAATACCGGCTTGCGCCCATCGTTCTAGCCATACTTGGGGAACAACTTCGGGAAGGAATTCACGTTTTGGAATCCCGCTCTTTGGATAACCGTAATTGTGAGCGGCGGCGTAGGGTACGTTTGTCCCGATAACAATTCCATCGGTCAACGCGGTGAATACTTGTTGTTCCCCGCCCTCGGCTGTTGGCTTGTCGTATGTAACGCCGTCGAAGTAGCCGGGCGAAAGCGAGTTGAATAGAATTCCGACATCCCTAAGGATGGCAACAACCCGTTTGCCAAACACTTCTAGCTTGGTTCGTGCGCCCTCGGCTTTGATCGTGTTCCATGCCATCGCGGCGGCCATACCTTTTGCGTCGGGAACTTCCATACGGGCGGCGAGTCGTGCGAGGTTTCCGCCGTATAACTTTTTCCATCGCTTGGATTGTGCCTTGGTGAGAATCCCACCTTTGCCGCCTACGCCGTAGCTATGGCCCTTGCCAAGTCCGGCGGCTTTCTTCAATGCTGATTGTTCGCCCGGAGCGAATCGACGTTGATAAGCCAAATAGGCTTCGGAGAGCGGCGGCCATGTTACACCGTCTTCACCCGTACCGCCTCGGCTCTTAACAATGAAGGCTTCTTGAATATCGGAGAGAGCGGCAAACCCGATCGCGTAGAACACCGCTTTTGCGTGTCCGGCGTTGTCTGGTTCGCGGCCCGTTAGTTGTCCGATGAATGAGAGTATATGCGCACGGGCTTTATTCCCGTTGCCCCTGAACGGAATATCAACCATCGTAGACCCCCGCCGCAAATGCGGAGTCTCTTTCGAGCTTGCTTTGTACGTTGGTGCTCGACTGCTCGACTACGCGAATTCGCTCGTTTGGATAGCGTCGGTCAACCCGTAGATTGGACATCGTTGGAGCAAAGGAACCTTTAGCGGCGATTATGTTTCCGCTTGCGTCAATCAGCTTGATTTGCCCGGCTACGATTTGATCTAAGAACCCGCCTTCGCTGACAATGCCTTGATAGAGAAGTTCCAAAGACTCGGGGATTGGATTACCTCGGCGCGGGCAGAGAGTCCGCGCCGCAATGATCGTCGCGTATTCGATCAGCAACAGAGAACCCGCTAAGTAGGTTAACGGGTACTTCGTGGCGAGCTTGCCAAGTACCAAACCCGCCGCGTAGGTAATGCAATCGGCTACCGTATCGCTGTCACCGTCCGAAAACGAGTCGATACCCTGAGACGATAGAAACCGCCCCAAGATATCGGGTGTAGTCAGTACGGGTAAAGCCATTGCGGATAGTCGATTGTGCGGGGGAGGACAGAACCAAGAACCAAACCGTCAACGCTTACGCGATATCC
Organism: Pirellula sp.; assembly: GCA_031424235.1. GTDB lineage: Bacteria > Planctomycetota > Planctomycetia > Pirellulales > Pirellulaceae > JBKCUI01. The sequence continues at coordinate 107,398 of JANPHB010000211.1, read as the reverse complement.
CCGATCGCTATGGCGTTCGGTACGTGAATGACTGGCATTGCGTTGTCAAGGAAAAATACTTCCTTGCTTGTTGGGTTGGCTCGGTCGACCATCCAAGAGCTAAAGCCAACCCGTGTTGACATTGGCCCACCGTCATATTCCGCGATAGGCTCGCTGCCCTCGTAGAACGCCACCGTTCCGTCATCAGGTTCGAAGCCCAAGAAGATGGCTTTATTGTCAGGGCAAACCTTTTGGACTGTCCCGTCGCCAAGTTCCACAACTTCGTCGGTGATGTAAAAAGTCAATTGCGGCTCGCTTACTAGCTGGGCAATCTTGACGTTCTTCATTGTCGAAGCCAACTTTGGCGAACCTTCAAATCGAAGGTTAACGAAAGGAGTGTTAGCGATACCCGCAACGGCTTTAACGTCCGTATTCTTCAAAACGTTTTGCCAACCTGCATTGCTGCAAATGATGCCACGAAGGGCACCGCCGCAAAGCTGTTGGAAGCCTGCGTTAATCAATCCGAGTTGCTGAACAATCGGAGCCGCCGCGTTGCTCCAAAGCGTGCCGATGATGTTTCCAGCGCCAAGCATGTTTAGAGAACCTTTGTTACCGGCGGGGATTTGGTTGGAAACCGGAATTCCTGCGGAGAAATTCCAATTCCAATTCTCGCCATCCTTCGCGGCGTATAGCGTCGAGCGTAGCGCACCGATCAAAGCTGCCTTTCTCCAATTGGCGGCCTCTTGTGCCTTGATCTTGGTTTGTAGCTCGATCATGCGGCGGCCCGTCGCGTCACGAACTGCCGGGTTTTCGATCGTGCCTAAATTGCTGAACCACTCGGCAAGCAACTTAATGCTGTCGTGCATCCGAGGGTAGGTAAACGGCTGGCTTCCGAAGTTCGCAATTGTCGACTGTGCGGCGGAAGAACCGGGGGCGGTTCCCTTCGCTACCTTGCGGCTATTGTCGACGATGTTGAAAACGCCTTGGCGGCCATGTCCTTCGAAAATGACATTTTCGCCCTTCGCTACGTCTGTATCTGGATCGAAAAGCGGGTCGCCTTCATCGCCCCCGTGATTCACTCCAAACAAGTTGAGCAACCAAGCGGAGGTAGCCGCCTGTTGGCTGATTACGTTACAAACAACATTCGGGGAAAGCAAAGGAAAGAAGGACATTTATGGGCTCGTTTCGGTGAATCGATTTGTTAAGAGTTTGGACGGCTACGAAACCGGGTCTTAGATTTCGTCGTCAATCAAGCAACGGGCGCGAATCTTGGTTCGAATCGCGGCTTCGGAAGCAATGCCGATGAGAGTTACGCCAAGAATCAAAACGTTCTTCGCCTTGACCGGCGCGACGATGACAACGGGCACCATAGCGCCGTTCGTCATGGTTCGGCCCATGCTGTCGATCAGCGGGGTTTCCTCTTTCAAGAAACCAACAAGGTTTTGCGTACCATCAACGGCGGCGTTATCGAACTGCTTTAGCAATCCGGTTGCGGTGATCTTTCCCATTGCCAAGCCTGCTCGGAGATACTTGGTGTTAGAGCTTCCCGCATCAACGGCGCTTGAATCGATCTGGAACCCCATTTCGATAACTTGAGCGCGAGGCCCGCCCCAAATGAACTGATTGGCTTGGGTGAAAAATGGCGTTCCCATTCCTGGGCTACTCATTCCGATATTCATATTTTGCTACCTGTGTGGATTGATTGAACAAGTTGAAGAACCGAAGCGAAATGCGGGCTAGTCGGCCTTTTGTTTCTGGCGAAGCATTTGCCTTTTTTGCGCCCGTTGAACTTCAATGTCAGAGTTCGAAATTTTGGAATTCCAAGTGGTCGGGGCTTTGGCTGCCTTAACTGCGGCGCTCAGCTTTTGCGTTCGCATGTCAGGAGTCCAACAAGAGCCCTCGGGGGTGCTTTCGCGGGCTTCCAACCAAATGCCAAGGGCACCGGAATTGATTGCGTCATCCTTGGAGAGACTGAGTTTTTGCACGCCCAACGTTTTGGACTTGGCTTGAAACTCGGCTGGGGTTGCTCGGCCCGTCTTAACAAGTGCATCGAGTCGGGCGGCAATGGCTGCGCGTCCTTCTTTGATCTTGTTTTCCTCAAGCGTTCTGATTCGAAGCGACATAGCCGCAATCTGCGGAGTGTCGGCCAGTACCGGCTTTTCAGGGGCGGGCGGCTCGGGTGGAAGTTCCTCGGGCTCGACTGCATCGGGGGCGGTCTGAGCGGCGGCTGTCATCAATGCAGGAACCAACCGATCGAGGAAGTTTTCCGGCGTCGTGTCCTCGGGCAACATGATTTTCAACGCGGCTAGTCCCTTGATCGCGTCGGCAATGCGAGCGGAGGACGGCGGCGGCTGAAATGCTGGCGGCGTGTCTGCCTCGGGCGATGCTTCTTGTTCGTCGCCGTCTGGTTCTTCGGACTTGTCAGGAAATGCCATTGAAACCGGCCCTAATCGATAGAGTTTAGAAGGGGCGGCGCTCATACGGATTGCGCAGCCCATGCGAGTAGAAGAAGCAACGGGCACAAACGGCCCTTGCGAGTGATCCACGGGGTAATCAACTAAATCGATCGACCCGATTGTGTCGGTGTATTCGTTCCCCGCGCCGTCTTTCCAGTGATCGAAAAGCACGGGGGAAACGTAAACGGCGTTTGATGCGGCTTTCTCGGTGGCGCTTGGTGTTAGAGTCTCAATTGTGAGTTCTGCCGATTGCCCATCTTTGGCGACTTCGAAAGCAACCAAGGTTCCAACGGTATGCTGTGCCGAACGTTCTTTACCTTCACGCAACGCGGAAAGCTTGATAGGCTCCAGTAGGTCCAAAGACTCGTTCCCGGCGTGGTCCCAATGCATCGGGATCGCGTAGCCGTTCGCTTGGATGCGAGCGACTTCACCGGCCCAATGCTTCAAACGTGGCGCAGTAACCACAACAACCCCATCGGGACTGTGGTACGTGTCAACGTTTAGAACTGCCTTGCGGAATGTGCCCATCGCCAAAGCTTGTGGCGATGCAAGAGATTTGCCAAACCTGCGATGCAATCAATGCATGCCATGCAATCCACGCTGGAAAATAGGTTGGTTTATTTCGCTTTTTCTTTGTCTGTCCGCGTTGATTCAATGAGGTCGTATACTAAAGTTTCAGTATGACGGACCCAAACGGAGCAAATCGAATGGCCCATAATCATCCATTAAACACGGATCATTCCCAGGAGGTAAACCAACGGCGGCGACTTGTTAGTTTTCTAGCCGACTGCATCCCTAATCACTTTGTGGCAATTGAACGGCTCGCCGAATTGCTGGAGAGAATATCGAACATAACCGGCTACCACTACATAATAGATCGGGAGCCGTTTCAAATTGAGTTCAGGCATGTTAGAAATAAGTCTCAGGAGCAACCGCGTTTGGTTGTCGGATACCACATCATTTTGTATTCTGTGTCATTCGAAGACTTTGAAGGACTCTCCCAGTACGTTATCCGCCATATCAACGAAATGAAAAACAGATGAACACTGCGGAACCGAAGCCAAGCGACTTCCCCCGCGTGTTTTCAAGATGCGGCGATTCCCTTCACGCCTGCGGCAAGCACCAACGAACCGATCGTTAACGTCTTTTGAGGATCATAAACGTTTCCGCCCGCCCTCATCGTCAACGTTGTGCAAGTCCGCGCCCGTAAGTCTGAACAGTCGAGCGTGCCCGGCCCTACAACTGCAGTTGTGATCGTAGAAGCGGATTTGTAAGAACACACCCCGCCGCTTACGTCGATCGCTACCGCCTGCCCTGTCGTCTTACATGTTCCATTGCGAACGTCCAACGTGGGCGCGGTGTTTTCTAGCGTGGTTGCCCCCTCGGTACGGACTAGCGTATGGGTGCAAGTCAATCCAGCGTTGACCGATGCGCCGACGCCAACGACTACCGAAGCAAAGTTTGCAATCTCGGTTGCTCGGGTCGACAATCCGACGCGCCCGCCTGCGACCACAATCGTAGCCGATGCCCCGCCCACAAGCTGTAAAGGGTATTCGTCGGAACCTTGGCCCGTACCGAATACCATGACCGCCGTAGCGACTGCGCCCAAGTCCAATTTGATTTGTGCGGAACCTTGGCCCGCGCCCGTGCCTATTTCCAGCGCGGTCATGTTCAAGGCCCAATACTGCGGGCGATACTCTCGGTAGCCTTTAGCGTTGAATTCGGGCAAGCCAACGAGGGCGCTAGAGCTCGCTTCAAAAGTAACCTTGGCGAGCAACGCGGTTAGCGCTGTGAGTCCGTAGAGAATCGGCGGGCTGTTGGCCTCGACTGTGAGCGTATCGGTGGCGACTGGGAGAGTGCCCCCGTTGTAGTTTCCCGCTACGTCTCCAAAGTTCGGCCCCGTGGCTGCCGTTGGCGTTGCGGCTACTATCGTAGAGGTTCCGGTTGCCGATGATGTAACAACGAAGGGAACGCCCGCCACGGCTCCCGTCCCTGTAACGACTGCGCCCGCCACGGTCCAAACGGCATCGGTGAATTCCGGCGAAACACCGGACAACGCCAAAGCGGCTTGAATCTGAATTGCTACCGTCGCGGCTACCGATGTTGCCGCGATTACCTTCACCGTTCCGTAGCCGCATAGGATCGTGAAAACGTCCCCGATCGTGATTGTCCCGCCTACCGTTAGCGTGGTTACTTGCTTTACGGCCGTAACTACTCCAAGCCATCTTTTTGCCGCCATTATTCGCCTTCGCTTTCGATAGTGAATCCGTTTTCAAGTATGTCCGCCAAGTCGCTTTTGCGTACCTTCCATCCGTATGGAAAGCGGGTTGCTTTGATCTTTCCATCCTTGACCCATCGCCCGATCGTGGAAGGATCGACCCCCAACGCTTTGGCGACTGTCGACAAGTCTAGGAATGGGTTTTCAATGTGCGTTTGAAGCCCATCGGTTGGTTTCGCTTTGGTTGCTGTCTTCATGACTATTTCTTTCCGCCGGAGGATGGAAGAACACCGCCCCAAGTTGAGGCACTACGTTTCGTAACGTGGCAAATGTAAGAGGTTGTATCGATTTGGTCTGATACGTCAGTGGGTGCGCCGGTCCATGCCTGGACTTCACGCAAGTAAATCAAAACGTCCTCGGTAGCTTCGCGGGGAACGAACATTTTGCCATGCTCCCAACGTGCGAGCATGCCCGAAGCTATCGCCCTTTCCAACTTGGCATCTTCGCCGGTATCGCCCATGCCTTGGATTACCGGCCCGACAAGTTCAACGGGGCAACTGCGAATCTCGGCGGCCAAAGCTTGCCCGAAATGCGCGTTCTCAATGTATGCCTTGGAAACGTTGCGAGCGTGTAGGGTTTCGTCGATTTCGCTCTTTAGATTGATCCAATCGACTTGCTTCCTCCAAGTGTAATGAAGGAAACACATTTCCGACAAAATGACTTGGCGACCATTAACCGCCGTCATGAATCGCGGGAGAACGTCCCACACTTGGCAAACACTCCAAGCGGGTGCCTTTCCACGCTTGGCGGCGGCTTTCTCCTTCGATGTTCCCGCCGTGTCAATGGTGGCAATGCGTCGAGTCTGAGCGAAGGGAACGCGGTACAATTGGCCCAAGAATACAAATTCGAAGTGATCGGCATTGAACGAGTAGCGGCGAATCCATTCGGCGTGTATCTGTTGCCCCTCGGCTGATTTCCAATTCCCGCCTAGAAGCCTATCGCGTTCGATCTTGGACAACGACATTAAGCGACCTTCATAGCCTGGGTCGCTATCGGTCAGAATCTTATTGTCTGCTAGGCTTGCATTGATGAACGACACCGAAAGAATGTGGAGCGGGTTAACGCCTGGGAATCTCTCTAATAGTTCCGCTTTGGAATCGCCCCATTCCAATTCTTCGCTCTTGGGGTTTCGATACATATAGCGCACAACGCCAGAACGCTCGGGGATCGCAAGCCCGGTATCTTGATCAATCCACCATGCCAGAAGATCGGCAACCCATCCCGGCTCGGGGTTGCATGTTGCTCGAATGTATGGCCGAATTCCGCATGTCGAACGGTTACGCGAAACCATGTAGAAAAACTGGGTTTCGGTGAAATGCGTAACCTCATCGAATCCGATGTAGCAAAACTGTTGCCCTTGGTATTGCTTTTTCGTCTTCTCATGCTGGAAATGACGGAACGCGATAGAAGCGCCGGAAGGAAAACGGGCGTCTAAATTTTGCCCTTCGCGAAGATCGGCACCCATCGCCGGGTAGGTTTCTTGGCACTCATCCCACACCCCGCCCTGTCCTTTTAGCTCGGGGAAAGTCCGGCGGAAGATAACGCCGCGAAACTTCTTGTTTCCGATGCGGCGCAATGGCTCATTGACCAAGAACCAAGATTTGCCGCCGCCCGCTTGCCCGCCATAAAATAGAATGTCCGCCGTCGACAAGAACGCGGCCATTTGTGGCCCGGCTTGGGGCTCAATGCGGATATCCTTACCCATTTTGTTCGTCGGTTGGTTGCTCCGTGGGTTTTGTTGGCTCGGGGTTGCTAGGGTCGGGCTTATCGCGGCCATCATCAGGCAGATAGATATGCATAACGCCCGGCTTTTCGTTGGAGTCAATTTTGACTTCTTTACCAAATCCACGGTCTTTACCCTTGCGTTCTAAATACCATGCCGAAGCCTTCCAATTGCCTTGCTCGATTTCCGATTTGATCGCCTTTTCGGCTTGGTCCTTGCAAGCTTCCTCGGCTTCCTTGAACGCTTTAGCAATCCATGGAATCAACTCCCGATACTTGCGAACGGTATGCCGATGCACTCCCAGCGCGGCGGCTACGAACGTCACCATTCCGCCATTGTCCGCGATAGCCTTCAACCATTCCTCTTTGACAATCTTGAACTTCGCCATTTACTCGATTACCACCGAAGAAGAAGACAAAACAGACTCGGCGCGGGCTTCAATCGCGGCCTCTACTCGTTGCTGAATTGGAGTCAATGCAATCTTGGCGGCGTTGGCCTTGTATGCCTGCGTGATGAACGCGAAAACGGCGTTGGTTGCTTGCGTCTCTGTCGGCGTCTCGGTATTGGCGGGATCGCTTAACGCGGCGACGATGCCCGGCCATGCGGTTTCATCAAACGAGAACGTAACCGACTTAATTTGACCAGGAACGCCAACGGGGATAGCCGGGTTTAGGAGTGCATTCAAGCGGGCTTCCATCGCGTCGTAGTCGCCTTGTAGTTCCTCCAAGCGGCTTGAAGCCTGCGTGTGCATCGATTGCGATTCGGTTAACTCGGCTTGCAGTTGCGTAGCCAATGCCTCCACCGTTGCTAGCGTGTTATTGGCTAGGTTTAGCTGATCCGTTGACACTTCCAAGTCGGTTCGCAACTCGGCAAGGTTCGTTTGCAGTCCGTTGATATTGTCGGCTTGCTCGGCTTCGATCGCCGCGTATGCTTCGAGTTGGCTTGACTTGGTTTCATTGATCGCTTGGAGTTCTGCAATCGTCGCGGCTTGCGTTGCTGCCTCGGTTGCTGCCTCGGTCGCCGCCGTTGCCGCTTCGGCTTCGAGTCGTGCGATTGTCGAAAGGGCTACGTTGTGAGCGGTCCCCAAAAACTGCGCTAGCTCATCGTTGCCAATCGTGGCCTGCCCAGCGCCGTAATGTCGGCCCTCGGGATCAACGCCCATTCGATCGACGAAAGCCGTTTTTATACTGCCGTCCTGGTTGGCTACTATCGTGCATCGCTCGTTATAAATCATGTTAAGACCGTACTCGTTCCGGCGCGAAGCCAGTTAGTGCCGTTGCTGGTTGCGATTGCGTAATCGCGGTCAGAGACTTGGATTGACTTTCCTGTTTTCGATGATGGGGGAGGAAGTCCGGCGAATGTTACCGGAGTTGCTGCAAAGTCGGTTGCCGTGACTGTGCCACTGGCTGTTACGTTGCTCGCTGTGATTGGAGCATCGGCACTGTTAGCTAAATCTCGTGATCTAAACCCACCAGCAGCACAAGCGTCGAAAGTCGGTCCAGTTGAGCCACGGTACCAACGCACATCAGAAGTCCCCGATGCCGGGCTTGTTGTACCTAACCCGTAATATCCTCCAGCAACAGCCACATCCATACCATATGACGCAAACCCCAACGGAACAACTGTGCTTGTTCTAAATCTTAGCTGGTCTGTCCCGCTTGAGTAAAAACCAACCAATGAAGCCCCAAACGATATAGGGAGTGCCGATACCGTTCCCGCTCCTAATATTGCTTGAGCACAAGCCAGAGAGCCAAGGGCATTGCTGCTATTCGTCCCAATTTGCAAAACGCCAGTGGCTTGCCGAGATGCCCAAACATCGGTCCAAAACCTGAACGACCCGTTAGAGTTGTCTATCCGGTAAGTATTCACGTTAGATTGAATGTCACCTGCTGTTATGGCTAAACAATCCAAATTCCCGGCCGCTGTATCGTCACCATTTCGAATGTTAAGTGTTGCTGTTCCAACAATTCGTTTTAGCCTGACTCCGTTAGTCGTTGTTGTGGCTGGACCGAATGCCAATACTTGATTGACTGATTCGTTTTGGTCGAAGTTCTGGACATGAATCACACCGTTTGCCGATGAGCTTAGCAATCCTCTGGCAATCCAGTACACATAACCAGCAGATTCGACATTTACGGAAGATGTACGAATAGCACCAATGCCACCAGCCGCATTGTAAATGGTTATTCCACTGTTGCTGTATGCCCCAATCGACGAGTTTCCGTTGATGTCGTAGACGTAGTGTTTATTGGCAACGATTGAGCCAAAAGTACTTCCAAGCTCGTCCGTATAAACGCCAAGCGTATTTACTGCATTTCTACGTATCGTGGTGTCAATAGTTCCGACGTTTGCCGCTGCGTTCCCAAAACCTATGCTTCCGGTTGAACCTAGTCGCACACAAGCAGGTCCACCGCTACCGGAGTAGTCTGTGACTATTTGCCATGTGGAACCAAGAGTGTTGTTTTGGCCCTGTAGAACTGAATTGATCGTACCACCTAGCGTAATCTTCGCATTAGCAGATACGCTATTGCCAATGGTTATTTGTCCGTTCGAAGTTCCGGCGACCCCAAAAGTACCGTTCAAGCAAGCTATTGAGCCAAGGGCATTGCCTGCCGTGGTGCCGATCTGGACTATGCCAGCGGATTGTTGTGAAATCGTGCTGGTAGGTGTTCCCGTTGAAGCCGCAGAACCAGCAACCCAACCAATGAAACCATTGTTGAATAGATAGCTCCCGCCAGTAGCGGTACGAACCGCAAAGGCATCCCCCCCAGCCACTACGTTTCGATTGATCGCATCAACATAGAAAATCTCGGTTCCTGCCAAGTTTTTCACATTTAACACCCTGCTAGAATTCACCGCATTTTGAACGACTAGCGTGTCTATTGTCGCTGTGCCACTAAGAGCCAACGATATACCCGACCCTGCCCCGATATTCAGATTGACGGGGAGCCTAGCCGCGTTCAACGTGCCCGAAACTAACAAGCTTGCGTCAGTAGTCGCAGACGCGTTGGAACCGGCTGGCCCTTGGATTCCCTGAATGCCTTGCGAGCCCGGCGGCCCGGCTGGACCCTGCGAACCGCCGCCAACGTAGTCGAGCGTGTAGAACGCGGGCGGCTGAATTACGATCGTGTACGTGTTCGGCATGCTAGTTCGCTACCTGTCGGGAAACTGTAACCGTACCCTGTTGGATTCGATCGACCAAGCCCAGCGAATCGGTAAGCTTGTATTCGTAATAGAACTTGGAGGCGGCATCGTTTTTCGCCTTGCCTACGGTTAACGCTGTGGTGATCGCACGGGCTACCGATACCGTTATCGTGTTAGTTCCGAAGTTGATCGCGAACGTGAACGAGAAGGCAACGGCGGTTGTCCTGTCGGCCTGCCTGCGAGCTTCCCCGATGATCGAACAACCAGCCAAGTTTACGACTGCGCCCGTACTGTCGAGAATTTGGAAACTCTCGGACCAGTCAACGCCCTGCTCTATGACTAGGTTTCGAATCGGGGCTTCGCTCATTAGTTGACCACCTTTAGAACGTCCCAACCCTTTGGCGGCGTGCGTGAGTCATAAACGGGAACCTCATCAACTCCAAACAATGCTACCCTCAAATGGCCCCGCATCTTGCCCAATTCCATTTGAGCGGCGAGCCCTTCCGCAAAGTTGTGATCCGATTCGCCCCGAAGCTTCGCGATTGCTTCATCCTTGGCGCGAAGTACTTCCCCAATGCGTTTATCGTGGGAGGTCCGCTCTCTTGCGGCGATTGTTGCCAAGCGTTCTTTTTCGGTGTACTTCCCGATCATGTTCCAGGCGTTGTTGTATTCCCGCCGGTAGAAATCCCGATCGCTTGCGGCATCCCAACGAAGGAACGAGAGAACGAGAATTGCGACAATAGCCAGAGCAAACAGAATGGCGAACATGGGAGAACCTTCGGAGAATGGAGGCCAAGTAACATTAGGTGGAACTAGCTAGGCAGGGATCGAACCCGCATCGGTGGCAATACGTGCTGTTGCCCCGCTCTACCTCTTGAGCTACTAGCTATCGAAATCAAATCGCTTGCGCTGGCACTGTACGAACAACAACCGGCTTAGGGGGCGCAGCGACTCGGGAAAGCTTGGCTTTCAACTCGGCCTCTTTGGTTGCTTTGGCTTCCTCAGCGAAGAACCCGCGAAGAATGGTAAGCTCTGCGGCATCAATGCCGGTTTGCTTCTTCTTATCGATAAGCTTCCAAGCGCCCCAAGCGACGAACCCGCAAGCGCCCAACAAGCAAACCAAGAGAACGAGAACAGCGAACACCGAAACGAGAGTAGTAATTATTTCCACGGGTGGGAACCTTTATAGCTTTGAGATAACTAACATGAAGATCGCGAAAAGCCCAATCAGGACGATTCCAACGCAAAACAAACCAAGGGCGAACGTTATCATTTGATCCACTTCGAAAAGATGATCGCGGCAACCAAGAGACACAGGGCGAACACAAACACAATTCCCAACGCGACGAATGAGAACACCATGAAAATGCCCGTCTTGACCGTGTTGGTTATCTGCCCGTTAAAAATCCGGTCGATCGGGTGCATTGCATCGTCGACCGAATCGAAGGGATGGCGAAGCGGTTGCAAGTTCGGGAACAATGGTTGACGGTTCGGCTGTTGATCCAACGGCGGGCGAATAGGGCAATTGCCATCGGGGCAACTTGGGTCGTACTCGGCGGGCGGCTCTTGATAGGCTGCGGAGATCGGCAACGCGGCGGGCTTCGCTGGGGCTCGCTTTACGTGCTCGGCTTTGATCGCTTCGAATAACTGCGACGTTGGCGGCATAGTCAGGCGGTTGGCGGAATAGATAACGCGGCCCGCGCTGTCAGCGTAGACGACAATCGGAAACTCGGCCCCCAAGATCGCTTGATAGCGTTGAATGTAAAGCGGGTCGCCTTGCTTAAAATGAGTGTAGGCGGTAGCCGCCCGCAACTGCGATAGCTTTGGGTCTGATTCAAACGCGGCGGCAAGCGGGCTGCCAGTGGGGCAAACAATGATCGTTTGATAAAGCCCCTTATCGCTCGGCGGAAGATCGGCCCCGCATGAAGTTTGGCACATACCGGCAACGACTGCGACGGCGGCGAGGCAACACAATGCCGCTACAATCAGGTTGCGAAACAAGTAAATTGCTCGTTCCATATTACTTTGAACTTTCTGGATGCAGCAAACCGGCAACGCCAGCGCTTTGGACTTGTCGGGCTTGGTAAGAAATCAACGCGGTTTTGCGTTGCTCGGGACTCATGAACGAATAGCACGATTTGCAAAGGTAGGTTTCGGGGGTTCCGTCCTCCTTCCAATCGGTATGCCAATTGGCAATCTGAGGCTTGCGGCAATTGGAGCAAATGAACGCGCCGGTTTTCACCGTTTCCCCTGCTACGCCTGTCCGTGGCTTGCAGCTTCCATCCTTGCAACCACTCACCTGGGGTGTATGCGTGCTTGGGTACTCAATACCCTGCGGTTGAACGATCGCGGTTTGCGTCGGCTGTGGAGTCGACACAACATACGAATAGGCTTGGGTCGGTTGGCAATAGGTCGCTTGCGGCTGCCTGCATTGCTGCGGTTGTGATCGTGCTTGGCGGTTGGCCCTGATTCGATCGAACAATGGCAAACCGTTCTTGATTTCGCGGGCGGCCTGCATGTTTACCGGCCCGTAATCGATTTCGTTTTTCAGTCGCTCCAAAGCGCCTTTAACGCCTTCGTGCGGGGTGTACAAATGCGGCGAATTCTTGGAGCAATAGCCCGCCGTTACGATTGCAGCGCAAAGGGAAAGGCTTAGCAATACGATAAGCAACGCCGTTCCTGCCGATAGCGAAATGATGACTTTACCCATTAGCGATACTCGTAACCTTGAAAGGGGATTGAAGGGGCTGGAGTTAACAACGGGATTGCGGCGAATCCGCCGTACTTGGTGCGCCAGTTTCTAAGAAACTCAACTTTAGGAATCGGGATAAATCGGGCGGTTCGATTATTGTCGAGCAACCAAGCAACCTCGGCCCCTTCGTGGAGCCCGAACCCGCAAAACGTTACGCAATGATTGTCGAAGTACCAAATAATCGCGGCCCGTCGCGTCTCTGATGCCCATTCAAGGATTCTCGGGTCTCCGTGGTCGTGTTCTGTCTTCGGGGCGATGAACGGGATACCATTCGCCCGGTAGATCGCCGCAATTGACGATTCTGTTTGCCCGCCTGCGTAGCTCTTGCGAAACTTAACCGCTAAATCATGCCGGTTCGACCATTCGAGCAACGAGCAACTTGACGCAATGACACAGGAGCCAGAGCCCTTTGCGTCGGCCCAATTCGTCCATCGAAGCTTGGTAGGAATGTTCGCGGCGGGTGTCTCGGCGGCGTACGGTAATTGGTACCACCGGCGCGAATCACAACCCGCCGCGAACAAACAAACGAAGGCAAGCAACGTTGTTAAAATGATTGGAAATGTTCTTGCTGACGATTTCACGGAATCACCCTTTTTTGCATTGCGTTCGACTACCTAACAAAGTTGTGGGGGATGGACTCGAACCATCGGCCTTTAGGTTATGAGCCTAACGAGCTACCAACTGCTCTACCCCACAATGAAACAAAAGAAGCCCGCCCGGTTTACAACGCCGGGCAGGCTTGAGATTTAGACGACTGGAACGACTTGGACCGGTTGCGGCTTGTAGTCGGGAATGTGGGCGGTTGGTTTCTCGATCTTGTTCGCGAGCCAATACGCAACGCATTCATAACCAGCAACCAAGAGAGCTTGACCCTCGGCGTCGGTGGTTCCATCAAGTCGCTTGTCAGCGATAAACGCCTTGGCGAATTCGTCGCGGTTCTTGGATGCCTCGAAAGCATCGGCGGCGACTCGGCGGGCTAGCTGATGCTGCCCTTCCGATATGTAGACCGCAGCCACGGCGGCGGGGAAAGATTCGTTCTCTACCCCTTCCGCTTTGGCTGGTTCAGATACAGCAACGGCGGGAGCCTTCTTGGCTTCTTGCTTCGCTACTGCTTTGGGTGGTACTGCGGGCGGCTTAACGGGCTCGGGCGCTGGGGGTGCTACTTCATTCGCTACTCCCTCGGTGTCTTCTAGGGTATCTGCTACGTCGGACATTCTTAAAATCCTCGGGGACTCGTATACATTCGCGCACAGGGCGATAGAGTCCGCAAGCTACCCGATTTCAGTCCGTCCGCAACGCTTAGCTATATCGGTGTCTCTCCTTGTCTCTGGTTGTCTACCACTCCAAGGCATTCAACTTGACTTGGAAGCCATCGCGGGAGCCCTGCGAGAATAACCGCGGGTGGTTGCAAGAAGCCTTTGGCCCTCCATCTGTCGACGGTTCGCGGAGTAACTTGGAACCGCCTAGCGATTGCCTTGCGTGTCAACAGAGTTTCGGTTTCGGTCTGCATCGTGCTACCTATCGTAGAAATGGGTTTTCGTTTTGAATCTCTTTTCTCCATCCGTCACTCAAAAGAAATGATTCCCAATCTAAACCATCGTCTTCGTCTACAAAATCGGTTGAGTGTCTGCCGTCGCCTGCGAAGATTGAGCATTCCAGGTGGTTAGGCGATCCTAAATTTAGCGAGTATCTTCCTATCGTGAACATATCACCGCACACAAACACATCAGAACCAACAGGAACAATCGGAATATTGTCAATCATTTTATAGAATCTACTGTCGTCCAAATTGAACACAAAGAACCCAAGCATCGTTCTACCCTTTGCGATTTTTAACTATTCGTCTTAGCGCCTTCATGGGAGCATCATACGCCAGATGACACCCCGAACACAGAGCAACAAGGTTCTCCGGCCTGCAATCCATTTCAACATGATTGATATGCGCTACCGTGAGCGTCCGAACGTGAGTGTCAAACACTTCGCCCGGCTTGCGGCATTGCCTACCGCACTTCGCGCACACCCACGCGGATTTGGTTTTGACTTCCGCCGCGATCGCGATCCAATCGGTTGGGTACTTGCTCCAATCACAAGGCATATTCGTTAGCCCTGATTCGAACAAATGGCCGTTCGTCGCCAGCGCAAACAACCTTCGTAACTGTCAAGCTGCAAACTTGTGCGTCATCGATCCAAAGTATACCCTTCAACGCGTCAAGCACTGACTTAGCGAGGTTGTCACTGTCGGGCTTCTTTGTGTGCAACAGCCGCGGCATTGGCTTAGTTTTGAAAATCTGCCCTTTGGTTCGCGGCATGCCAAACAGAATATCGATTTCAACCGCGCCGATGAAACTAGAACGGTTGCCCATGGCGGTATTGGTCGCTAGCCTGACGCTGGCCTTGAACGAGTTCACGGGCGAGTTTTCGGGCGTGTAGTGCATCGCGTAGCTTCCTACTACCCTCGTGCGTTTTCTTGGTTCCGCCACTGGAACCGCCGGTACTATTATTTCGATTGACGCATTCATTGCATTGTTTTCGTTTCTTCTTGAATTCTGTTTCGGGTTTCGTGGTTCGGCAAACGTTACAACGCTTCGGGTTTTGCATTCCCTCGGTTCGTCGCGTTCGTTCTATCTGCCCTGGGGCTGTCTTGATTAACATGGGGCTTCCTCATTGATCTAAACCAAATCTAAGCGCCGTCCAAAATCCGCCTGTATCTCGGCAACCTTCGCTTCGGCCTGCTCTGCCGTTTGGTGCCCGAAAAGTACCTTGGCCCGTTCCTCGTACATTAGGTCCAAAGCCTCGGCCATTTTTGCCATTTCCTTTGACTGCTTGTATACTCCTTGCGTCTTCGCGTACCTTGCCCGGTTTTCCTCCGAGTCGTATTGCGAATTCGCTTTACTCCGATCCGCACCGACTACCGACTTGACCAGCAAAATGAAATTTTCGTACTCGTAAGCTTTCGGCGCTGGCAAAGTTCCGTGAAGCCATCGAGTCAGCACGCTAAGAGCTTCGGTGGTCGTTACGTCCGAAAGTATTGGCGACCACCTCGCGAGCGTTCTCGGGACGTCTGGCGAGTTATCACCAACCCATTTTGACCAACCCGGGAAGCATGCGGAGCATTCATCGAAGAAATCTAAAAATTCGTTTTGGGTCATTGTTTGCCTCGCATCGCTTGGACCTGGGCGGCAAGTTGCTCGCCCTTCGTTGGTTGCTTGGCGAATGGTCGGGCATTGGCTTGCGTGTCTTTTTTGGCAACGGGGCGATAGTCTGGTTTTAGCCCTTGGTACTCGTTGGCAATGCATGTCGTTAGAGCAAATTCAAGATGCTCCAAATCGTCGAAGTGTTTGAAAATCTTGCTCGTTGCGGCCCGATCTTTTACCGGCTTGCCTTTTTTTCGTCGCATCGTTTCGAAGTCCGAGAGCAGTTCCCGAATTTCCGCCGAGTCCAGCCGATCGGGAATAATCCAATCGGTTTTTGGCTCTCCATTTCTATTAGAACCTGTATCCATACTTCCTACTTCCAACTTCCTATTAGGTAGCATGCTCTTTGCATATGCATTTGCATGATTGTTTGCATATGCATTTGCATCCAACCCGTTTTCGCCAGTTGCTTCGATTTCGCTATCAAGGGGCTGTCCCCATCGAGCGTTAGCAGCGGCAGTCCTGCTATCCGAAACCCTGGTTTTCTTTGCTCTTTCTCGCTCAAGGCGTGCGTTACGCCTCTTGCCGTCTTCACAGATTTCGAACTTGTCGAGTACTTGCGGTAAGTACGTTTTCAGTTCTTCCGGTAGGGCGCCCGTGACTTGCAGTAACTCACGTTCACCTTCGGGAATTGCACCGTGCGACCACTGAAAGCAGAGGAGGCGTAAATAGATGCCCATGCAAAACGGATGCAAATGCATCGTTCCGCCGATGATGTCATCGGGGTAGAAATCGAATGATGGTGGGCGGTTACGAGCCATTGGGCGCCTCAAGATCAAATCGAGTTGTCCGAATGGCGCCCTCATAGCCCTCCATCCAATCAATACTTCGCAATCCAGTAAAGTCCGCTATTTGCGTACCACCAAATGCGTATCCTCTATCTTCATTGTAGACGCTCCCGAAAAAAAGAAGAAAAAGAAGATCGCAATGGCCATCGTTTGAAAACCGGTTTTGTATTTCTCTCGTTCTTTCGACGAACTTGTTAATATAGGTGGCCGTAGGTCGCGATGGCTTGTATTCGTAAAGCGTGTTTAACACCCCAGGTTTGTTGTCGAGATGAATGACACGCCAACGAAGAAAATCTGGCGTCCATCCATCGCCAGTCGTGAAGTATTCCGGTTCGTAGATTATTCCAAATGGATCGCCCTCTCTCTCGCCCTCCAATTCGAGATACCGCGCAAACATTGCTTCTGACTTCGATCGATAAACAACGCCCCTGTATTCGGTTGGGCTCGCTTCAAATTTGGCCATTTGTCTTCGCCTCAAATTCCTTGTTGATCGTATCGCTAACTGTCCGCCTAATCGCATATGGCAGTATAACCGCCCGACCTGATGGCAGCCGCCCGGCTCTTGCTTTGGCATCGGCGAATGCGGATAGTTCCGCGTCTGCCTTCGTTCGCTTGCCGCAATGCTGAATGATCGCGGCCCGTTCTTCGAATAGCTCAATAGTTTGCGAGTCGTCCACGGTCAGTAGTCCCGCCCGTTCAGTCCTAACATGACGGAACGCAACCAGCCCTCTTTGCCGCTTTTTGTTCTCATCCTGGCGTTGATAGCTTCCGGCGTCCGAAGCTCGGCGCGACACGATTTGCAGAGTCTCACGAACCGGCTTTTGTCGCCCTTTTTCGCCTTCGAAAAGTAGCTCATCGGCTTATCGGCTTTGCACTTTGTGCACTTCTTGGTTTCGACTTCTTCCACGTTCTTGACCTTCCATTATTCGGCCCCTGGTTCCTTGTTTGGATCATCCAAGAGATAGAGCGGGAATCGAACCCGCTTGCGCTGCCTTCCCTACCTCGCTTAAAACTCAAACTCAATAACTTGGCTCGGTCTGTTTCCTTTGCTACGGTTCTCGCTTGCGCTAAGGATTTGTAGATTGTCAATCGAATCGCCAAGCGTCTTGCCTTCGATGTGGTCAACGTCGCAACCGTCAGGCACTAGCGAGCGCATTGAGAACATCCAAACGAGACGATGAAGGGCGATTTTCTTTTTCATTCCCTGATGACACACTTCAACGAACTTGTATTCTGATCCGTTAGATTTGTGGCTCTTAACTCTTAATCGCGACCACTCCCCACGAAAGTAAGAAAACACTTCTAGCGAACCCATGTTCACAACCAAGGTTCCTGCCTCGATACGTTCCAAAATGTGTTCGTCGGTCATGCCTTTACGGGACGCCTCGACATGATCGGGCAGGTTCGAAACGTAGCCACGAACGGAATACCATCGCCAGCCACAACTAAGGCATTTGAGGCGAGACGATTTCGGCTTTGGCCTGCGCTCGATTACAACCCACCTTGCCCCATGCTCTCGAAATCCTCCGCAACCGCAGTTACAGGTTGAAGGTTTATGTAATGCAATCACGGTCTGCCCTCAATCAAGTTTCATTTCCATTTGCTTCGGACGGGCTCCAACAACAGGAACCCTAACCAATCCATTTTCCAAGATGAGTTTTTCGGTACTCACCAAACCTTCTAGTTCACGAATCCAGTTTTGCGCCGAGGCTTTGGGCCATTCCGCGCCGGACTTTGCTAGGCTAACTAAATCGGTCGCAACGTCGAGCATTGAAACGGGCTGGATGCCCCTAACGAACTGAATCAAGTCGAGTTCGGTTTGCGTCACGTTGCCGCCACTTTCCGATATATGCTGACTGGCTTTCCCGTTATTTGGCATGCTCGCCGGTCGACAACTTGAATGAAACCCATTCGATGCAAATCACTTGCGCGGCGCCGAATCGAACCAAACAAACCCATGTTGTCGGGAGCCACTTGGAAAGCAACTTCGTTGGCGGAAGCATCCCCAAGCTTGTCGAGTGCAACCAAGAATTGAGAACAACGAGCGGTTAGCTTTTTAACAATGCCTTCCGCAGCTTCGAAGCTAGTTTGCGGGTCGCTTGCGCGTACATGAGTACCAATTTCATCGAGTGAGTTGATCATGATGCAAATTCCTCGCAGGCTTCTGCCTCGTTGTCGATCAGCCCCTTCACCGAACGGATAAAGGCTTGCGCCTCCGTCGAAGTACAAACGGGATAGTTCAACAGCCGGAGCATGTCACCGAACGCCCGAATTTTCTGAATGTCCGGCTTTAATGCTTCGAGTCGCAACGCTTCGGCGGCCTCTTGCTCAACTCGCAACGCTTCGGCTTTCGCTTCGTCCTCAATGCGTTGGCGCTCGTCGGCATCGGCTTGCACCTTGGCGGCTTCGGCGGCTGCCTTGTCGCGTTCATCCTGTGCGACTTTATCCCAGTGGGCTTGGAGCTTGTCGCGTTCCGCCTTCAAGGATTCTTCTTGGAGTCGGTTTGCTTCGGCGTGGTCTGCTTCTCGCTTGGCGAGGGCTTCGGCTTCAACCCGTTGCGCCTCGGCAATGTCCGCTTGCATCTTGGCGAGAATGGCGGCGTTGGCTTCCTCGGTTTTTCGCATTGCTTCGGCGTGGGCGACCTTCTCGGCTTCGAGTTTGGCCCGTTCCGATTCGATCGCTTCGCGTTCAACTCGCAATGCCTCCACTCGGGCGGCTTCGTCTGCAATTGCTTGGAGGCGGGCGGCTTCGGCCTCGGCGGCGGCTTGCGCTCGCTTTTCCAATACTTCCTTGAATGCGATGGAAGCCAATTCAAGTTCCGCGTTGTATTCCTCGGCGGTCATCGACTCGACCAAGAACGGATTGATTTGGTATTCAAGTTCCTTGAAGCATTCGCACCGGCGAAGATTCTCGGCGACGCGGGCGGCCTCGGCGGCTTGCTTCGCTTTCTCTTTGGCCTCGTCAACAACCTGCTTGCGAAGCTTCAAAGGTTCCTCAATCGCGGATAGGCTTTGCTCTCGGCGTTCGCCCTCGGCCTTAACCTTCGCGATCCATGTCTTGGCGTCTTCGTTCAGCGCCGCAATCGTTCGCTTGATTTCGCCACGCCCGCCACGGGACACCGCGATAACCTTAACGCCCTCGGCGTATCCCTCTTTTGTAGAGAAATCCACCAACGCGGCCCGCTGTTTCAATTCCGCAATTTGCGAATCTGTGACAGTGAAAACGATAAGCTTGTCGGCGGGCTTTGGCGTCTCTACGATAGTGAATTCCGCATCAATTACACCGGTATCGTCTTGCTGTGTTGCTGTTGCTGTTGTCATGTTCCTGGTTCCTGAATTGATTTGTTTGAAAGAAACCGCCCCAACAATGCGAAGGGGCGGGGTTGATCGCGCTACGCTTTCGGGGCTCCAATTGGTTCCGAACGTGTCTTTGATCCATTGGTGGCGGCGGGCTGTTGGTTGCTTCCGATGTTCGCTACGGCTTCATCGACAACGACAAAACTAGCGTCCAGCGTTACGTTGCGCCCGTCCTCGGCGGCGTGGCTGACTTCAATCGCTGCGCTTAGCTCGATCGATGCGGGCAGGTACTTGAGAACCTGGAGCAATACCACCTTGCGGCAATACATTTCCCAATTGCCATAGCTGTAGTGCTTATCCACAACCTTGTTGAACTTGTTGCGATGAGTAATCAAACGCTCATTCGGCCAACATTCGATAATAGGAAAATCCGTACCGTTGATCCGCCCAACCGCGTAGGCGAAAATCAGTTTCTTCGGGTCGGATTCTCCGCAAGGCTTGTGCTTCACTCGGGGCGAGTCGCCGAGCTCCCAATCAAACACATCGCCTTCAAAAACGGCCCCGGTCCACACTGCCGAACGGGCGGCCCGACTGTTCAAGTCAATCAAACCCTTCCAACCTGGAACTAGCGTTGCCGTTGTTCCGTAGGGGATCATGTACGCTTGACCACATACGCCGATTTCTAGCCCCAATTGGCTCGCCGTCATTACGCAAGCGGCGATTGAATCAAACGTGCATTTGTTCAATCCGTACTGCGTGTTGAACGCGGTAAGCGTTAGCCGTGCCATTCGTTCCGCCGTCAAGTGCTTTGGAAGCGCTAACGACATTTGCGGCTTGAGTCGTTCGAGATACGCCCCAAGTTGAACGTGTAGCGGCTTCGACTTGATATCTGTAGAAATGTCTGTACTCATTTACTCGCCTTCGCTTTCTTGGATGTCGTATAGTTCAGCTTCAATCACCGGGGCTTTGTGATACTTGGACGTTGTGATGCGTACCGGGTCTTTCCCTTGGGAGTGATCCGCTAGCCAGTTGTTAGAACGTTGACGCAACTTGAATTGCTCGATCAATGCAATAGCATCGGTTCGACCGTCCTCCGTTCCTTTGTCGTCGAGTTCAAAGCAACCTGTTTCGTGAACGCCGGTAGACTTAACCACGGCGAACAAGAACCTAAAATCAACCCCGTACAATTGGCGGGCGGCCTCTTTGTACAACCAATTTTGACGGTGGTAGCCCAACGCCTCTACCGACTTTTCAAAGCCTGCTTTGGTTGCGTAGCGGGTTGTTTTGATGTCGATAATCAAACCGAGTTCGACACAGAGCCAGTCCGGCTTGCATCGCATCGGAAGCCCGTTTATTTCAAAGTTGATACGCTGTTCAATGACAACATCGAAATCGTTTCGGGCTAGATACGGAAACAGTCCCTCATTGCGCATCAACGCCGTTCCGCAAGCTTGAGCCCGCTTGAAGTCCTCGGGTTCAATTAGTTGTTTTCCAACCGTCGCGGCTTCAAAGGCGGCGGCGTCGGCCTTGCCCTTCGTCGTACGGCGGTCGAACTTCGGAGACAATGCGAATTCGTCATAGAACGATTCAGGCTCCAAAACAATCTTGTGAACCGTCGAGCCAAAAACTAGCGCGTCGGACGGCTTCGGAATTGGCATCGTCTTAGCAATTCGCTTGGCGTGAAACTCTTGCGGCGATATTGCAAGCTCATTCAACCAAGAGTTACTAACGCGACCATCGGCGGCGGCGTGATACTCCGCGTTAGTTTCCTTAACGATCGCGGCTAGTTCGGTGTCGTTTAGTTGGATCATGCGGGCACCGACTTTCGCGAAAGTACAATCCCGTCAATCTGTGCTTTGGCTTTCAGCTTCTCATAGAGAAAAGCGGACAACCCAAACATTTGGATAGTGTTCGTCGGGTCAATCCAAATCCATTCGGTGGCGAGGCAAACCGCCCTTTCCGCCGAGTCGTAGCAAGTCGCTTCGACCGCGTAGAACGATTGCGAAACATGCTTGCCAATGGTGGCACAAACGCCGAAGTAATACACCTTCATTCGCCCACCGCGACTTTCTGCCGTCCGCAAGCGATAATTGTTTCGAACATCTGCGCCAAAGCTTCGATCTTTAGCAACGCATCGCCATTGAGAAGCAACCCGCGAGCGGCGGCCATTGCTCTAATCTGTTCTTCCGTCCTGGCAATCGATTCGGTATCAACGCTAACCAAACCCTCCCGCTTGATTGCGTCGTAAATCTCTTGCCGATGCACAGGGATGAAACTTGGGGCTTCTACACCGATTCGAGCTTTATCCCCTCGAATCTCAACAACAGTCACCTTGATCGAATCGCCGATCATTAGGTTTTCGTTCACTTTTCTCGAAAGTACGAGCATCCTAAAACCTCCGTAAACAAGAATCCTTTGCGTCGGCTACTTCACCGACCCGTTAGCAGTCCCCGTCAAGAGACAACGCCGCGATACAGGAATCGAACCTGCGTTGCACGACTTTTACTTTCGTGCAATGACCCACCTCGGGCATAACTACCCTACGTGCCTCCATGACTTACCTTGCGAGATACGCTCGACGACTGTTGTGCTGCAACTCACCTGTCTTGCTATATCCACCATCTTCCAGCCTGCACCAAGAAGCCTCTTAATCTTGCCTGCGATAACTTCATCAATAGTGGCGTTTGGCTTCTGCGAACCTTTTAGGTAGGTTCCTTTTTGGATTCGCTCGTGTGAATCCAATGCGTTCCGCTCGACGCTTACGCATTCAAGATGCTCTGGGTTAACGCAAAGCCGCACATCGCACTTATGAGCAATGACGTTTCCCTGAATGAAAGCGCCGCCAGCTATCACGAAAGCAGCGCAGTGAGAGCCGAGGACACGACCGTTGTGCTTAATAGCACCATACCCTGCGCGGCGTGCGCCTAACCAAATAAGGCAACCGTTTTCATCAGCTTGAGCGCTTGTGTGTTTTTTCATGCGGGTTATCAAAGACTCTGTAATAGCAATCTCTAATCGCCTTCGAACCCCAGCGGGAACTATTTTCATTTCATTGTTTGCCATCACTGAACCTTTCCTTTCGAACCTGGAAGCAAGCCATCCTTGAACGGCTTCCTGCACCTGCTGCGCGGCTGGTAAATCAAACTGACTTGCGAGCCCTCTTTGCCTTCTTTAGCCATCGCACTACAGCGGGTCGCTTCCGGCCTTGATATGCGTAAGTTTCGATACGCTCTATCGCCTTCGCATTGCCATTGATTGCGCCATCAACAATGCGTTGACCGAGATCGCGAGCGATTCGCCAAAGCAACAGGTATTCCCTGCCGCATCGTGTTTTGCTTGACTTGTCTATTCGTGTAACCATGATGAAAGGATACACGCCAACGTGCACGATGGCAATTGCCATTGTGCAATTTGGTGGTGTCCAACATGCAAAAAAGCTGCGCAAGTGCTTAGGAATGCGCAATTTACGACTTTGCAAGAATCTTTCACGAAGGTTACATTTATGCTTATGAACAATGACCTTCGCCTTACAGACCTCATCAAAGCCGACCAAATCGGCTCCGTGGCTGCCGAACTAGAGCAGTTCGCCGCTACGCTGCGCCGATGCGAGGAAGTGGCTAAAAACCAGCCTGAACAGGCATTAGCAATTTATTACTGGACTTCGGCAGAGACGGGATTGAAGAGGATTTCGTCTTTTGTGCGAGCCGCTGACGAATCCAGGCGCCAAGCGATACTTGGCAAACCGCTAATCGCTGGAATGCCGAAACCTAGAAGCGAGCGAAGTAAAGCCAAACAAGACGCCCAAAAGGCACTGCTAGCTCATTCAAAGGAAGTCCTAAAAGCCCATCAGGACGCAGCCAAAGCCACAAAGAAGAAACCCAAAACGAAGGAATAGAAACGCCCATGTACCGATTCATTTTTGCGTTCATTATCCTCTGCGGGCGAGTTGGCAATTCTCAAGAGTTAGAAGTTAAAAAAGAGGTCCTGGAGCGAACAACGATCAAGGCAATGATTGCTCAAATGGATAAGCTTGCCCGAAACGCCGTAAAGGATTTGAAGGCCGCGCAATCAACAGCGGATCGACAGATTGCGACAAAAGACAGTCGCGACAAAATTCAAGTATACCTAGACGAAATCTCCGGCAAAACTCTTGAATTCCAAGTGAAAGTGCAGGATGTTCAGTTAGAAAACGAACAGCTTTTGGTAGTAACGACCCTGCCAAAGGATTTGGTTCCTTTCGCGACTTCTGGAAAGGCTCTTGAGTGCGCTAAGTATCTGTCTTTTCACGTTTCGGAAGATGAGATGGAGCGATTCAAAGTCGGCAAAAACGTCATTTTGCAAGGCGAAATAATGACCAGCGAGCCACGGGAATGGGTAGATGGCACGATTTCAACGCCGGTGCATTTGCTGACGTTCAGTATGCAGCCAGCGCTGTACACTTCGCGATCGTTTGGAATGTCGGACAACGAGAAAGCAAGCCTTTGGATAGCTGGCGTCAGCTTTCCCGATAAGCTAACACCCCCCACGCCGCCTGCGTCAGCCACGAAGTAACACCGCCTACCCCGCGAGAAGAAGGAAT
This sequence comes from Pirellula sp., assembly GCA_031424235.1. Taxonomy (GTDB): domain Bacteria; phylum Planctomycetota; class Planctomycetia; order Pirellulales; family Pirellulaceae; genus JBKCUI01. The sequence goes on along the minus strand of JANPHB010000211.1, from coordinate 83,209 downwards.
AACGATGAGAGTCAATAAAGATTCGGCCTACGGCTTCGTGGCGACCAAATGAACGAACTAAATGGAAGCGTCGAATATTCTCTAGACTTTCCTCTGCCTGCGGATTCGATACTCGACATTGCGGAAAATTCTACGCATTCTGATGATGAACGGCTTCGCGTTATTGGTCAGGCAGTCCTAGACTTCACCGCTATCGCCAATTTGACCAAAGACGACTTCTTGCAGGGCAACGCTATTGATCTTGCTCCATACTTGGACTTTTGGTTTAGCGATGCCATCGACATAGCAAAAGCTTCTCTAAATGACCCCGATTCGAATTTGCGAACTCTGGCCCAATGCTTAATTGATCAGGAGAAGTGCGCTATCGAATCAAAAGTGTTCGTCTTACGTGAAAGCAAGCGGATTTCAGAATCCCGCAAAAGTAACAACGCCTAACGCCCGGTGCCGCAATGAGTGATAAGCCAAAGATTGATTGGCAAGATGAACTAATTAGTTTGGCAAAAAAAGTCGTTGCCGCGTTGGCAGCAATTGCCGCCGCTTTCGCTTTTCTGTTGTTGATTCTCTTGCCTGCGGTCTGGATTATCGCCGTCTGGCAGATGGCTACGGGACCACTGTTGCAGTTGATTCGGGACGATGCGGTACTAATTCTCGGCTTTGGGTTTGCATGTGCTGCGTTTCCTTTGCAATCGCAAATTGATGACCGAGAGTTTCGAGCCGCCGGACTTCTGATGTTCTGCGGCGCAATGCTGGGGGCAATTGGCTTCATCACGCTACGAACGTGCTTGATACTTCATCCAATCAAAGAGCTAGACCGTGAAACAATCGAACTGTCCTCATTTTTCGGTGTTTTTGGCCAGTTCTTGATTAGCTTGGGGATAATCCTGTGGGCAATCGGATGCGCGGGTTATATTGCGTTCAGTGTATTTCGAATCACCCGTATCCCGGACAAGCCGATAGCCAAGTGATGAGCACACAATAAAGATAATCAAAAGGCTGATATTCGTCAGGCCTCCGACTAAGCCAAAAAGCACGAGGCTTGCAAAAAAACCACCTACCTTTGCATTTCCCGTAGTAGACGTTTCGACCATTTTGAGAAACCTTTCGAGAACACCAGTTTGTGATAGTGACTTACGCATTCTATAGCCGGAGTCATCCTCGGTCACGGCCTAAATCCATGGCATGCGGTTCACTCACGCCAGTCACAATTCGCGGCTTGTTCGAGTTACACTCCTCCTATAGCCAAATAATCGCGATGCTGGCGAGCAACGAAGCGACAAAGCCCATTAACAAGCTCCATCGCCATTTCTCCATTGTTTCGTAACGGCTCGTTTCCTGACCAATCGCAAATGTCCCGTGTGGAAATACGAACTTTTGGGATTTGTAAATGACATACGTGCACCCTATGTATAGTCCCATCCCCCCGTATGCAACGAGAGTGAGAATGGCTTGATTTTTTGGAGAAATAGTATCCGCTGATTTTTCTGGCCCGTAAATAGCTACACCGATATAGCAAACTAACCATGTGAACACAAACAGCAAAAACGAAAAGAAAAACACATCGATTTTATTAATGAAAAAATACCATGGTCGTTGACCTGCGACGATGTCTAAAATATCAGTACGCAGATGCGAGAGAACATCGTCTCGGGCCTTGATTTCAAGTCGAGTTCCGCCAAAATACCATCTGTCCGTAAAATGGATGCTAGCTGTCTTTTTCCAGTCTATCGACCTCGCTTGAAGGGAAAGATTGAGTATTCGCTTTGCCCGTGTGTTCTCGTATTTCAGAAGAGCCTCAATGTTGTCGAATTTGCGTGTAACGTCATCGAAACACTCCGCTGAAATTTCGGTTTCCCCGATGCGATCAACCAGAAGTCCAAAAATTTTCTTCAAGGCGGGAGGCTGGATAATGAACGCGTCTCGCAATTCAAATTTGAATGTAGAATCCATGTGGTCACATCTCCGTTTTGGTCTGTCTTTCGAAAGCTGAATTGTACTGATGTCGAAACTTAATGGGAGATGCACCGTTGAGGCAAAAGCTCCCAATTAATCATTGATTATCCCCGTGCTAGGCTTCTGCCCGGACAACCCGCCAGCTAACTGGCTTGGGGCTCCCATGCGGCCAAAGCATGCACCCGCTTTCCCGTTCGTCCTTCGCCATCGCATGGCTAAACCTGGAAGCCTCCATTGGGTCCAGCCTTGTAGCGACGATAAGAAAGTCGCCTGTTTCGTGATCGGCGATCAAAACATCGGTGTAGAATCGTCGGAGCGCTACCCGTAGCCCCGTCGACGCGGCGGCCATGGCAATGTCTCTTGCCCGCCCCCAGTTGCTTGTCACGACTCGTTTGGTTGTTCCAGTTGTGTTTGACTTGATAACGATTTCCCACATTGCGCATTCTTTCCGCGTTGGCGTTTCACGAAATTTCCATACCTCAGTTTTCCGATTGCGTAGAGTTTGCTAGCATCGTGGACACCTTAGGTCATTGGGAAAAACGCCAATGTTTTCATTGGTCCGGCATGTGGAAAAGCCGTCGATAGAATTTCCTTGTTGCCATTTAGCCGGATCGTGAATAGACTTTAGGCACTTCCCCCGACCCGTTGGCAGTCCCCGTCAAGCTTTTGTTAACGGGTTTGGGGGATTCTAAAAATGAATGATGCATCTACGAGCCCAGTCAATGACTTGGCATCTGCATTGATTGGCAAACTTAACGAAGTGAAATTCACGACGAAGATTGCCTACACAATCAAGGAACTTGCCGACGCAATGGGAGTCGGCGAAGGAACCATTGTTGGCCTTCGCGATCGTGGCGAACTCAAAGGGAAGTTGGTCGGAAAGCAGATACTTTTCCACCGCTCCGAAGTGGACAAGTTTTTCGGGGTGCGGGCGTGACCACAATCTCGAAACACAAACGAGGCGGCTGGTATTGCTTCATTGCGATCGAAGGCAATCGCAAAACGATCTACCTTGGCAAAGTCACCAAAGCCCAAGCGGAATTCATTCGCGATCGAATTAACGCAATCCAGGCGGCAAGCCGAATCGGCATGGAGCCCGACGAAAAGACGTTGGCTTGGTTGTCGCGATGCGATCGAACGCTAATCGACAAGTTCAAGGGTTTTGGGTTGCTGCAGCATTGGTCCCCGCCCGTGTCAATGACGTTAGGGCAAGCGTGGGATAGATACGTGTTGAGCCGAACGGACTTTTCCGAATCGACGTTGAAAGGGTTCGGAACTGCCCGCAAGCATGCTATCGCCCAACTAGGCGACGTCGACCTAGCAACGATCAACGTAGCGGAAGCCAAGCAGTTTGCACGCGACTTTGCCGCCTGCCACGCCTCCAGCCATGCCAAGAAGGTGATTGAGCGCACTTGGCAAGTGTTCGGGTGGGCAGTCGATGCCAATATCCTGACGGCCAACCCGTTCACCGGCGTAAACGTCCAGGCGACAACGAATAAGGAGCGGCAATTCTATTTAACGCCCCAAGCGACCCAGCACGTTTTAGCTGGTTGTGATCATCAGGACATCCGCACAGTATTTGTATTGGCTCGCTTCTGCGGTCTCAGAATCCCGCATGAAGCCCTAGCGTTGAAGTGGGACGATATCGATTTCGAAGCCCGCCGCATTCGGATAGCCAAGGCAACTAAAACGGGCTCAAGGGTTGTTCCAATGCTTGGAGCGGTCCAGGAGCTCGAAACGCAATACAACTTGTCGACAAAAACCGGCTTTGTCTTCGTCCGAGCGAGAGCCTCGGCGGCAACGACTTGGCGGGGTTGGCTATTGGATGCGATCAAAAACGCCGGACTGCACGGCTGGGAAAAGCTTTGGGTTAATCTGCGAGCATCAGCACGAACCGACGCCGGTAATAAATTCGCCTCCCACACATGCAAAGAGTGGTTTGGACATAGTACACGCGTCGCGGAGGAACACTATTTAATGCTGACGTCGACCGACTGGGCGAAAGCATTTGAGCTGTCGGAAAAAGATACTGGAATTTAACTAAGGACAAAAGGACGGAACAAAGAGTATGTGGTTTCAATGAGTTTCGACAAAAGGTGGCTCACGTGCGCCAATAACGGCAGCCATCACCCGGCACGCGCGAGTAAAGCCACCATGTCAAAAACGCCAGATCGCGTGCATGGCTTGGTTATGCCTATTTCGCTTCCGCTGACGGCAGAATCCGAAAGTTCTTCCATTTGGTGACTGCGACCAAATACGAGTGTGATTCGAACTTGTGAACGCTCACCTTACCCGTTGCGACAATCGTGATGCCCTCTTTCAGTTGATTCTCTTGCCCTTGACTCATCTGCAATCTGTCTAAGACGTTCGCAAGCTCGCCCTCAATCCACACGGAAAGCCGATTCTCGTGCTTACCGGAATCCGTGTTAATCTGAAACGACGGAGCTTGTCCTTCTTTTACCAGTTGAGTGATTCCAAGCACCCCCTTGATGGTGAATTTGACGGTAACTTCTTTGCCATCGAGTTTCGGTTCTAAATCACTAATCAGCATTAACGGGGGAACATCCTTTTGTGGCGGAGGATCAGCACCTCCGCTTGATATCCCGAGCCAACCGAAGACAACCGCAACGATGATAAAACCAATCACGCGTCTCATTGTGCAGTTCTCCTGGTTCTCTGGCATAACGTCTAAATTCATGGAGTGCGAGCAGGAGACTCAACGCAAGTCAAAACGTCTGCTCGAGGGCTTCGTCTGCAAACCTTTGTTCGCCGTACTTGGAGTGCACAATAAAACATGAGTACTAACATCACCGACCACGGCAGTTATCGAATTCTACCGTTGACAGATCTGTTCCGTCAAACTGAGTTTGACCGCCAATTGCATCAGTACCAAGATCGCAGTTTAGGAAACGACAATTGGTAAGCGTTGCTTTTTTGAAGTCCGAGCCACGTAAATCGCAAACATCAAAAGTCACGTCTTCCAGTCGGGCGTGGAAGAATGATGCCCAGTACATATCGCAGCGAGTGAAAACAATTCGAGTCAACTGCGCACCGTCGAAATGAACCCCTTCTGCAATACAGTCCGAGAAAGCCATATCGCTCGCGACGACATCACTATTGAAAGCGCTGTTAGACATGTCGATTGTTGGTAACATTGCTTCATTCGGCGAACGTTACGGTTCAGCGGGCGGCGGCCAACCACTCTGCCACTGCCAAAAACGCGACCACCGCCGCTCCGTTGCAACCGATGGTTACGCTATTCTACTTTAGAGATCTTCCAGCCAAGATGGCGGTTTATTGCTTCCGAGGTCTTGTACCCAGCTGGCGGTGGCTCGATATGATCGCCATTTAATCGGTAGGGTGTGCCTGACTTGCCGAAGCCTTCTGCACCCGGCTTCCACCTCTCCATGAAACGACGTCGTTCAGGCGGGAAAAGCCCTTGATCATCCTTTAGTCGGTAAAACCCGTCTTCGGCGACGCAATAGTGGTACTCCTCATCGCATCCAATCCATAAAAAGAAATGTTGCTGCTGCAGAGCTTCCTTGAATTCAGAGCTGGACACCACTGTCGCGTGTTCCAGATCGTTTCCACCAGAAATTTTTCGCTGGCAACCAGTTGAGATCGCAATGATTGATACAACGATTGCGACTTTCAATACGTTTGTCATTGATGCACACTCTGCATAAATTATCGTGGAAGCGTAACTTGTCATTATCCCTGGTTGGACATTTTGATAACCGGAATTTAGGGTGTTATCCCTGGTTTGTCAAAGTTATTATCCCGGTCCGAATGCTGTTATCCCGGTTTAGGGACCGATCCCGGTTGGAACGAGTGTTTGGAATTGGCTCGGCGTTCAATGGCCAAGAATCCTTGATGTGTCTCGCGGTTGGGAAGCTTTGTTTGGCGTTCGGGTCAATCAACGCTTCGGATGCGACGGCCTCGCAATAGCGCACTGCGCAGCGCACTGCGCCGAGGAGGTTAGGGCAGGCCGGTACAGGGTTTCAAACCCTGCCGAAAATAAGAAAACGCTGGACACCCAGCGTATAGCACTCTAGAAAATGCCCCCGCAAGGACTCGAACCTTGGACCCGGTGATTAAGAGTCACCTGCTCTACCAACTGAGCTACAAGGGCGGGCTGGGTGCAAATCGCTAAGATCCGCACGCCACGCTGCGTATGTTAGCCTCCTTGGCCGGTGTTGCAAGTGCAAGTCGATTTCCTTGACGCCTTCTCCGCAAAAGTTTTGGGATCGCAAACGTGTTTTCGTCTGCTTCACTTGAGCAATTTGTTTCTTGGCAGGGTGAGGCTCCTGCCAAACCGTGATTTCCAAAGCTCAGCAGGAGCCTCGCTCTCCCATGGAATATTCTGGCTGAATCTTGACGAAGAGTCGCAACCGGCAGGTGCGACCCACCCCGTCGGCAGGTGCGACCCACTCCGCTCGTACCCACAGATCCGCCTCCTTGTACCCCCAATAGCGGAAAAGACTCAATTCTTGCTGGTTCGATCGAGAATTTCACGAAACATCTGTTGACCGACTGCACCAAAATTGCCGATACTTTAAGTTAGGTAGTCTGGCCGGTATTCCACCGGCTGGGTAATTCGTCCCACATTCGATCTGACAAGTCGGCTGGAGGAGTTCATTTATTCAAATCGAAAGGGTCCCAACAATCGAACGCATTCAAACGAGGATCAATAATCAGATCCGCATCTCTCCCATCCGTGTAATCGGTCCCGACGGCACTCAGTACGGTGTCATTACGACCGATGAGGCTCTCAATCGCGCTCGCGACGCTGGTCTGGATCTCGTTGAGGTTGCGCCCAACGAAAAGCCTCCCGTCTGCCGAATCATGGACTTCGGCAAGTACAAATACGAAAAAAGTAAGAAGTCGGGGCAACGCACCCACCAAACCAAAACAAAAGAAATTCGACTTCGGCCAAAGACCGGCGAACACGACATCGGTACCAAAGTTCGTCAAGCAATCGGTTTCCTAAAAGACAAAGACAAAGTTCAGGTTTCAGTTATTTTCCGCGGTCGTGAAATGGCTCACGTCGACGAAGGCAGGCGGGTCATGGAAAACGTTTTGCAGGAATTGGCTGAGTTCTCCAAATTGGAGCAACCACCGTTGCAACAAGGCAAACGGATGATCGCCACCGTCGCGCCGAAGTAAATCACAGCTCTCTCAATCGCCCATTCCATTGGGACCAAAGACGACATCGTATGCGGATCGTTCGATTTTCTCGCCCTGACCAGTCGGTTGGCTGGGGGCTTTCGTTGGCAGCAGGCATCCAGGACCTCTCCCTCGCTGACCCATCGCTCCCTACCTCAACCAACGACTTGATCGCAAATTGGGTGAACTGGAAATCGCATGTTGAGAGACTTTCGGAAACCACAGCAGCAAGCGCTCAAGCGTTGACGCTGCTTTGTCCACTCCATCAGCCTAAGAAAATACTTTGCATTGGCCTCAATTATCGAGACCATGCCATCGAGACCAAGTCTCCGATTCCCAAGGAGCCTATCGTTTTCTGCAAAATGCCAACGGCCATGATCGGCCCGAACGAACCGATCTTGTTGCCCAAAGTCAGTATGCAAATCGACTATGAAGCGGAAATGGTCCTCATTATTGGCAAGAATCTCAAGAATGCCGACGAACAACAATCGCTTGACGGCATTTTCGGTTACGCAGTTGGCCACGATGTGTCGGCTCGGGATTGGCAAAAGGACAAACCGGGCAAGCAGTGGTTCCTTGGCAAGTCATTTGATTCGTTTGCACCCTTCGGCCCAGAGATTGTGACTGCGGACTCAGTTCTCGATCCTAACCATTTGGCGATACGATGTTCTGTCAATGGCGAGACGTTGCAGGACTCGAATACGAGCGAGCTCATTTTTAAGCCCGTTGAGTTGGTGTCGTATATTTCCCAGGTCATGACATTGCAGCCTGGGGACGTGATCTACACCGGTACGCCGGCTGGAGTCGGCGTTGCTCGGGAGCCGAATCGTTTCTTGAAGGATGGAGACATTGTGGAGATCGAAATCGAAAGCTTGGGGATTTTGAGGAATCCTTGCATTCAGGAACGCTAGATACCTAGAATCCTGCTGTCTTTCCAAGATTTCCGGCGACTTCAGCGGTTTCAATGCGTTATTATTGAAACAGAACATTACACACTCGTTATTCGGCTATTGACTTTCTCATGGACACCTCTCGTTTCGACGCTACTTTTGAAAAGACCTCGAAGACACCGCTGGCAGATGCGCTAGCAATCCTCTGTCTTCGTGTGATTTTCATCACGGTTGCAGCAGGGGTTGGTGCCATTTGGGCTCGATCGCCTGATTTGCAGTCACTCGGCCCATTGATGCCCTATTTGATTTTTAGCGGGGTCCTTTTGGCTGCGTTCGGGGTGGTTGCGGCGGACATGTTGTTGCCGCGAAAACGAATCGAAGTCATTTCGGCCGTGTATTTCGGATTGTTGGTTGGCGTTTTGCTTTCGTATCTTCTGACGATTGCGATGGACCCGATGTTGGAAAACCATCGTTTCAAATCGTACATTTCGCTCGCAACCATGACGATCTTTTGCTACACATGTATTAGCCTGTTGCTGCAAACCAAGGATGATTTTCGGTTTGTTATTCCTTATGTGGAATTCTCTCGCGACCTCAAAGGGATGAAGCCGCTGATTCTCGATACCAGTAGTATTATCGATGGCCGATTGGCTGAGTTGGTTGATACCGGAATCCTGGACAGTCAGTTGGTGATGCCTCGATTCGTATTACTTGAGCTTCAAACGATTGCTGATAGCTCGGACAAATTGCGGCGGGTTCGAGGGCGTCGGGGCTTGGATATTTTGAATCGTCTGCGCACGAGCGAACGGATGGACTTCATGATGTACGACCGCGAACTGCCCGAGTTTGCAGGTCAGCCAGTGGACATGAAGCTCGTGCTGCTCGCCAAGCACATGGATGGCAAGCTCGTCACAGGCGACTTCAATTTGAATAAGGTCGCGAAACTGCACAATGTCGAGGTGATCGATTTGAACCAAGTGGCCAGTGCATTGCGGCCGCAATTCTTGCCTGGTGAGGGATTCCAGGTGCGCGTGGTAAAGACGGGTGAAGGCCAGGACCAGGGCATTGGTTACTTGGACGACGGCACGATGGTCGTGATCGAAGGTGGACGCGATCGCGTTAACCAAACGATTGGAGTCTTGGTCACTAGTACGTTGCAAACGCAAGCGGGTCGAATGATCTTTACCAAGTACGATGGCCCGGAAGTGCGTTCGTAGGCGAGCGGTGGGGAAATAGTTCTGAATTCTCACGAATCCAGCTACTACTCTGAATTCTCACGAATCCAGCTACTACTCTGAATTCTCACGAATCCAGCTACGGTCGTTTTCATTCTGTGGCTTGCTTTGGGCGCGTCTAAAACGGTTTCGAGTACGCCTTCGGCTGACTGTTAAACAAGAACAGATAGCTATGAATTTGCAGTGGGTATTCGCAGTCCTCCAATTATGAGGCCTCGACTTTGTCCCTGCACAATGGCGATCTCCTTTAAGTGGCCCATTTGTTCGAATCCAAGGCTCTCATTGATTCGTCGAGTTGCGTCGTTGTGGTCAAAGTACATGCTTAGCAAGGTTGTAATGCCGAGCCGCGGGCATTGCTCGATCACCCACTGCTTAAGGCGACGTCCAAGTCCTCGGCGTTGGTAAGCCGATGCGATGTACAAACTAACCTCGGCCGTTGCGTCGTATGCTGGCCGGCCGGCATAAAACGAAGATAAGTACACGGTCGCTACGACCTTGTCGTCTATTTCGGCTACCCAGATTGGTCGTTTGGCGCTATCGAATTTACGAAACCACTCAATACGGTCCGCGACCGAGATTGGAGTCGTATCCGCAGTGGACCACCCGCCAGGAATAGACTGGTTGTAGATGTCGACGATTGCCGCCAAGTCCGTTTCGGTCGCTAACCGAATGTTTAGGTCCATGTCTTTCCTACCGAATTCTTTCCTGCCGAATAAGTCCCATTCAATCTATACCACTTCGGATGTCATCATAATCGATACGCTCGAATTGGATGATCGGCTGTGAATCAGATGTAGCAGGTTTCGTTAGAAACCTGCACCCAAGAACAATTTTATTGCATCTGGTTTCTCACGAAACCTGCGACTCCGTTTACATCTGGTTTCTCACGATACCTGCTACTCCGTTTGTGAAAATGCTTCACAGCGGTGTCAATTTTTGAGCACTTGACAGGCAAGCGACCACTTGCCTATCATGGATGCATGGCCGATTTATTTGAGGCGTTAGCAGCACCAGCACGAAGAGCGATCCTAGATGTCCTTCGCGAGCGGGACGGACAGACGTTATTTGAGATCTGCTCTCGTTTAACGATGACTCGTAATATGACATTAACTCGCCAAGCGATTTCACAGCACTTGGAAGTACTGGAGTCTGCCGGGTTGCTCTCGACCAAGCGAGAGGGCCGTTACAAGTATCACTATCTAGACACGACTCCGCTCGAAACGATTGTCGAACGATGGCTGTCACCCGAACGAAAGAAGAAGGAAAAATGAAGATTGTCGTAACCAGTGTCATGGTGGATGACCAAGAGAGAGCGTTGCGTTTTTATACCGATAAGCTTGGATTCGAAAGGAAGAACGACATTCCGATGGGCCATCACCGATGGCTCACCGTCGTATCGAAGGGTGATCCCAATGGAGTCGAGTTACTACTAGAGCCCGATGAACATCCAGCCGCCCAGCCATTTAAAAAAGCTCTGGTCGAAGACGGTATTCCGGCGACTACATTTGGAGTGGACGACATCCATGCAGAACACGCAAGGCTTTGCAGTTTGGGAGTTCACTTTACACAGCCACCGGTTTTGATGGGGCCTGTAACCACTGCAGTGCTCGATGATACCTGTGGCAACCTGATTCAAATCGCCCAAAAACACTAGAAGTGGTCCTCATGATTCGGTTTGCTTTACGTACTGTCCTTGCGACCTTGGCTGGGTTGGTTGCCTCATTTGCACTCGTCATTGGGGTCGAGATATTTAGTAACCTCGTCCATCCATTGCCGAGCGATTTCTCTCATGACCCAGAAGCCGTTTGTCGCCATGTCGCAAAGTATCCAGCATGGGTGCTTGCGGTCGTGGTTGTAGCCTGGGGGCTAACCGCAGCCATCGGAACTTGGATTTCTCAAAAGCTTGGCAATGTCTATTCTGCGAGCGTACTCGGACTGCTGCTTGTGGCGGGTGTTGGCCTGAACATTTCCATGTTGCCTTACCCGATTTGGTTCAAGGTGGTGATCATGATTGTCATGCCATTTGCGGCGTTTATTGGTGGTCGACTCGCATTCCAACCTAAAACGCGAGTGCCATGTTAGAACGGTAGCTTGGGACCATTGTCCCGAGCAAACCAACGAATAGATCAAACGGACGGGACAATGGTCCCATCCTACGAGTCGGGGCATCAAAAGCAGCTTTATGCCACTATCAGAAACGCTGTCTTTGATCATAATGAGGGTCCTTCCTTGGCGATTTCCCACCCCTCCCTGATCACAACAAAGGCGAACGACCATGCACGACTCTAGCTCTCCCTCCACCCATTCAAGACGATCGGCACTGAAACTTGGAGCTGCAGGCGCAGTCGCTGCAGCCGGCGCCCTCCGGCCCGATTTCGTAGCTTTTAGCGCACAAGACGCAAAGGCCACCTCATCCTCCGCGACTCAAGCTGCAAAACTCTTCGTCGAGACGCTTACAGCCGAACAAAAGCAAATCGCTGTCCTTGAGTTTCAGGACAAGAAGCGCACGGAATGGCATTTCATTCCGATGGATACTCGCAAGGGGCTGCCACTGCGCGACATGAACGAATCGCAACGAGCTGCCGCCATCGCAATTCTCAAGCAAGTTCTAAGTCCTACCGGCTATCAACGGACCGTCGAGATCATGGACTATGAAGCGATCCTGCTAGAGCTCGAGGGGCCAACACAGGCCAAACGAAGAGACTACACCAAGTACTACTTCACCCTCTATGGCCAGCCAAGCGAAAGTGCTGCCTGGGGGTTGAGCGTCGAGGGGCACCACCTTTCCATTAACTTTACCTTCGAAAAGGGAGCGATCGTCGATTCGACGCCACAGTTTTTCGGTGTCAATCCGGCAGGCCTGCGAAAAGATTTCAAAACGCCGGATATCACCAAAGCAGGCGGCACGGTCGAATTCAAGAAGGGGAAACGGCTGCTCGCCAGCGAAGAAGACGCAGGATTTGAGCTCCTCAAAAGTCTAAATGAAAAGCAATTGGGTAAGGCAATCTACGACAAAGAATGCCCAGACGACATTCAGTGGGCGGGAGAACCTCAGCCCCAATTGGCCGCGAAGGTTGGTATCGCAGCCAAAGAGCTCGACGTCGCCCAGCAAAAAAAGCTCATGGCCATTCTCGATGCATTCAATTCCAATATGACTGCAGATGTGATTAAGCAGCGAATGGACTTGATCAACGGGGCGGGCGTGGATCAAATCTACTTCGGATGGGCTGGCGAGACGAAATTGGAGGGACAACACTTCTTCCGAATTCAGGGACCAACTTTCATCCTCGAACTATGTAACTTCCAAAAGGATCCGGAAGGAAACATCGCTAACCATATCCATTCGATCTGGCGAGACATGACCGGAGACTTTAACTTGCCTATCGCGTCCAAGTGATTCGCCGAGACCTCGAGTCTGGGACGAACCGTGTAACCTTTCGCATCGCGAAAGCATTGAGCCACCATGATCAACACCCTGTTCCTCCCAGAACTTCGAGAAATGCTTGCCGACAAGCTTTCCGATGAACTGCGCGAGTTTTGCGTGGCGTTGCACCCAGCTCGAACCGCTGAGTTCATGGAAGGGCTGGAAAACTCCGAAACCTGGGAAGTGCTCCAACATGCCGACCCAGGATTGCAGGCCGAGATCTTTCAGTACTTCGAGTGGGATCGGCAAGTCGAACTGCTGGCAACGCAAGACGACAAGCAAGTCGCTGTACTGGTCACCCACTTGCCCGCAGACGATGCGGTCGACTTGCTGCATGAAGTAGACACGGCACGGGTTGACCAAATCTTGGCACTCGTTCCGGCTACGGATCGACGGGACATTCGCAGACTGCAGACCTTCGCTGAGGGAACAGCAGGGGCGATGATGACGACCGAGGCAGCTTGTCTGTCCGAGTCGCTCACTCTACGGCAAGCGCTCGATCAACTCAGCCGGCAAGCCGAACGGTTGGAGATGATCTACTATATCTACGTAACCGACGATACCAATCATCTGCGAGGTGTTGTGAGCACGCGAGCCCTCGTATCGGCAATAGGCCGTCCCGAGACAAAGCTCGTCGATCTTATGAAGACGGACCTGGTTACTGCAAACGTTCAAGACGACCAGGAACAAGTGGCCCAGAAAGTTGCATTCTATAATTTGCTTGCCATTCCAGTTGTCGATGACCAACGCCACATGCTTGGGATCATTACGCACGACGACGTGATCGACGTGGTCCGAGCGGAGGCGACAGAGGACGTGCAACGTATCGCGGCAGTCGAGCCACTCAAGGACTCGTACATGCGCACGCCGCTTACCACACTATCGTGGAAGCGTGGCATCTGGCTAACGATTTTATTCTTTGCCGCTCTTACCACGGCGTTCTTGCTCAAGAGCTATCAGGTGGAACTTGAAAAGTACGAATGGCTCGTGCTCTTTATTCCGTTGATTATTAGCAGTGGTGGCAATTCAGGAAGCCAATCCTCGACGCTGGTCATCACCGCCCTGACGACGAAAGACGTATATGGTCGCGATTGGATGACCGTTCTTCGACGCGAAGCGATCATGGGAGTCGTCTTGGGTAGTTTTATGGGGCTCATCGGATTCTTCTGCGCGCTTTTCCTTGCGCCAAGTATTTACGCGGCGATGGTTATCCCGATTACGGTCTTGGGGGTCGTGATATGCGGAACGTGCATGGGTAGCATGCTGCCATTGATTTTTCAACGCCTTGGCTTGGACCCTGCGATGATGAGCAATCCGTTCGTAGCCGGTCTAAGCGACATTCTGGGCATTCTTATCTACGTCAACGTGGCCATGCTCTTGTTGAAGTAGCTCGGCGTTGGATCGTTCTCGCCCGTGATTGCAAAAGATAGCTAGCGAAGAGGCGAAGCCTCATCATTTCCCTAGTGGGGCACTGAGGCTCTCTCTTTTTCTTTTTGGAATTGCTTGCAATTTCAACGGGAGGGCGAGGCTCCTGCCGAGCTTGATGCGTAAATGGCTCGGCGGGAGCCCTCGCCCTCCCAATTCCCCCTGAAGTGCCTCGAACTCCAGGAAGTTTTACAACTTCCGCTACCAGATACGCCGGCTTACGCAGCGCAAAGTCACTCTCGGCAAGAGTGCCCCACCACGGCAAAGTGGCTCAATAATTTCCGGTTTTCCCAAGCTGACGTTGACTTGGCAGTGAAAAAATGCGACGAGCATATTCCTGCTTTTCCGTCCCAAACTTCTGCCGTACCCAGAGCGATCGACGCATGCCTCTCTCGAGATCCAACCGAATCGATCGGCGCCGACGCGTGATGTTGGATGCCGTCGCGGCCGATTCTGAGTTTGCGGTCGAAAGCGTCCGTGCTAAGAAGCGGGCTCGGGCACGTGAAAATTCGGATGCCGTTGACGACGATGAATTCACGCTCAAGTACCGCGACCCTGGCTATAGCCAAGCGGTTCGGAAAACATGCCAACAGCGCATGGTCCAGCTAATCCCTGTCCGGCGTGGAACCTTGTCGATTGTCTTGACATGCATGTGGATTTTGTGGGGAACATTGCTCTTCTCGCATTACTGGATTTTTGCTCGATACACAACCTTTGATCCGAGCACCATGAAAGTGCCTGAGAATGCATCGAGCTTTGCCAAGCTTCCCATTGCTCAGCTGTTTCACCTGCGATCATCCCACAGTATCGCTCAATGGTTAACCTGCCAACTGTGGATGCTGACGGCCATTGCCGCATGGATGATTTTTCAACTTCGTCGACACAAGCTGGATGACTACCGAGCTCGCTATCGCATTTGGGTCATCCTGGCCATCGCGGCTTTTTTTTCAAGTTTCGAAGCCTCCACCTCAGGACTTTTGCTGTTGGGATTGAGCATCGACGGTTGGGCACAACGAGAAATCGGATACGCTGGCTGGCCCCTTGTGCTTGCAACGTATGCTTCGATCATAGGTGTCATTGGTATCCGGCTTTGCAGCGAACTCAAATCCGCACCGATGAGTGTTGTGAGTTGGCTCGTCGGGCTCTTGGCATGGGGGTTTGCTGCCTTGCTCGGGACAGGGCTATTCAAAATCACTTGGTCGCCAGCCACGGTCGATTTGGTGGTCGGTGGCTGTTTGCTCGGTGGGATCTTGGCAGTCTTTCAAGCGGCGGGGATCTACTTGCGCCAAACCTACATCCACGCCCAAAAACGTTTTCTCGTTCGCAACGGAGCCAATCTCGCGCCGATCCAATGGAAAGTTCCCAAACTTTCGCTTCGACGAACTCGCAACGCCGACGAGATGGACGATGCCTACGATGATCACTCTCGGGGCAAAAGCAAATGGAAAATGCCTTGGTCTCGCAAACGTAACGAACTCAGTGGCCTTGAACGAGAGGACGCAACTGCCAGCAAGCGAGAGTCGACGGTCAAACACACTAAGTCACGAGAGATTGCTGACAGGGATGCGGGAGAACGTAGCCCATCGGAACGAACCACTACAGATCGCGGCATGGGGGCCAGTCAAGCGACACGAGCTGCTGAGCGATCGCAAGACCAAGCTGTAGAGAAGTCAGCAAAAAAGCCTGTCAACGATAGCCCATCCGCCAAGCCAAAGGGCCGTCTCTTTGGGATCATCCCAAATCGTCAGGAACGCAACGAAAAACTCGACGCTGAGCCGATCGGAGAAGATGACGGTCCAATCGAAGACAAAGGCCTAACCAAGAAGCGAGGTTGGTTTGGTATCGGAGGAAATCGAGACGCTGAACCGAAGTCGACTGGAGTCGCTTCATCTGCAGCCAAGCCGGTTAGAGCCGAGGCGAAGTCAAGTGAGCATGCGAAACAAGACGCAGCCCATCCGGACTCAGCGTCCCAATCCGAAAAGCGATCGTTCTGGTCCCGAGGAAAAAGCGCAACTGGCGACAAGGCCAAGCCACCAGAATCAGCCGCGTCCAATACTCCAAAAACCAAACGGGGTTGGGTCTCCAAATTTAGCAAGAGCTACCAACAAGATGCCGCAATGGGCGACAAGGCAACGGCCAAGCAAACCGTTGCCGCCGACAAACAAACTCTAGTAAAGGAGTCGAAAGAGGGTTCGACCGAAGAGAGTGCCAAGAAGAAGTCATGGCTCTCGTTTGGCTCCGGTAAGCCCAAGGAACCCAAAGCGGCCAAGCCTGTCATAAAGAAAACCGAAAAGCCGAGCTCCGAAAAAGCCAACTCGAGCGAGCCAGCGTCGAAGTCTGGCCGTCGTGGCTTGTTTGGCATGTTAGATGGTCTCAAACTAAAGCCACCAACGGACGAAGTGGACAAGACAGGTTCCGCACCGATAACCAAACTCGTTCCGATCAAACAAGGGCAAGCGATTCCATCCACACAGTCGGACAACGATGACGAAGGTGACGATGACTACTCAGGTCGCCCAATGAGCAAAGCGGATCGCAAGAAACTACGTCGACAGGGTCAAGACGACCGCCGAGCAGCGTAGGCGAGCGGAAGCATAAAATTACCTTAGCACGACGCGCAAGCTAGTGAATTGGATACAAAATTCACTAGCTTGCGCGTCGTGCTAGGTATACCGTCTCTTCGTGACTGCCAGAGGACAGACGCTTTGTGTAGCGAAAGTCGTCAAGACTTTCGGCTGCATGGCCTAAACATCCGAAACTCTTGACGAGTTTCGCTACGAAATGCTTCACAGAGCTATCTCAATCTCAGATGAGCACGCCAGTAATGCACTGTCTTTGCGACGGAAGTTATGACGTTCTTGATCTCCTTCTTAACACGAAATGCAGGCCCGGCCGGAAGGAACAATATTGGCCCCTCGCGGCGCACAATTACGTTTTCGACAATGATGGCCCGCATTAGCCAAATCGCCATCGTTTCATTGTCGCATACAACTCCAACCCAACCCAACGCATCCGCCCTCAGCGTCGACAGGCCTGTTACCATTTCGATGCCTCGACGAATCTCTTGAACAACCGCCTCATAGGCAGGTAGGTTTGCGATGACTTCCTGTGCTGTCACCGCCTCCAATAATTTACCTCGATGAGGTGGGCCGCCCGCCATGGCTAAGTCGCAAAAACTCGTCCAGATTTTGTCCCATTCAACCTGGCCAAACTCGCCCGAAGGAAGCGCCGCCGTGCCCATCGATTGCGAATTCACTTCGTCCGTTCGCCCTTGGTACTCGGACGGCAGCAATGCGTCCATTTTGCGTTCCAACTCGATAAGTCCGAGTCGAAGATCACGTTGCTCCGGTTCGCTTCGGTCTTGCTTTGCATCGAAATAACGTTCGATCGACCGTGTGGCTAATGCATCTAGATAAATTCCAACCGCAACATGCAGCCAACTCGAATGTTCGAACAAGCATGCGGCGGTCGGTTGCGTCGCCGACATTCGATTCCAAGTCCAAGCGAAGTCGACTTGCTCGGTAGTCAACTCTGCTTCATGAAGTAACCCAATTTGCGAAAGAGAGTTCGCGACCTCGTTCGAATCCATCCTCCAATGTAAAATCAAAATGTCTCTTACTCGGCTAATGTCCATTTGCAATATGGCATCGGGCAAGCTCGGCTTTTGATCGCGTAAGAATGCGTATCCAATGTCGATTCCTTCGGCTTCTTGCTGAAAATGATACGCAAGTGCAGCCAACTCCAGACCGATATCCAAACCGGAACCCATTGCCGAATGGCCTTCATTGGCGAGAAGCAGAACGCCTTTTTTGTCTCCTTGCCATGACGGAGGACCGTTGTCTGTGCGATTGGAAAGAGCTTCGACGATCGCTGGGCAGAATGCGTCCGACCAGTCCTTAATCGTCCATGATCTGGCGACATGGACACAAACATCGTCTTTTCGGCTTTGCATCCACATGAACAAGGAATGCAATTCATCCACGTCAAATGATTCCAGTCCGATTGGCATCACGACAAAGCGTCGGAAGCCCTGAGCGTGATACCATTCGACTACGGATTGAAACGCTGCATCGCTTACCGCCTCACCACTCAATGAAACTAGGGCGACGGGGTGTTGAAGTCGCAGCGAAAGCTTCTCAGCAGTTCGTTGCCATTGTTCCTGGGTCGCGACTACAACAGGAGATTGTAACGCCAAAATTGCGACCGTGTTTAGTTCGTCTTCCATATCATATTATGCTTGCGGTAAAGAATCCAAACCACTACTCGTTTGGACACAGGAAGGCTGCTCGTCGCCAGCCTACGATGGATTCGTCTTTGCACTTTGGGCATTTCCCTGTACCGTTGCAGTAATCGCATGCATCGTCTTCCTCAAACCGCAGATGCCCAATGCTTTCACACAATGAACATTGGCCTGCAACTGTCGTGTTATGCGGATACTCCACGTTGCAGCTAACACATGGATTCAAAATATCGACAATTCTCCATTCGCCATCTTCTTGCCGCGTAAGTAAGAATCGAGTCGTGAAAAAGGGAACCTGATTCGAGGTGCCGCCGACCGCTGTATCGACAGGGATTTCAACCATCACGGACTGTTCAGAATTGGTGATTAACTTCCACTCGCTACTAGGCGAAGGCGCAAGCAAAGACTCGCAATTGACTTTTATTCTTGCGAAGTAGGCTTCGGCGATGAATTCCGTCGCAAATTCGCGAAAGACGTTTGCGCGCGAATTAGTCAGCCTTGCCTCTTGATGCAGCTTGTTTTCTTGGTAGTACGCTTGAAGATAACGCTCGACGATTGACGCCCAACTCGAATCGATTTCCAAAGGTCTACCCCAACAAAGAATGGCCTTGCCCAACAGCCCCAACACGGAGCACAAAACGCGATGTGCCAAGATTATAGCATGAGCAAGTTAGAAACCGACGCTGGTCGATTGGAAAGCCGCCTGTGACCTTGGAGGCCGTCTCACTTTCTTTTTGAAATTGGTTGCAATTTCAACGGGAGGGCGAGGCCACGGCTCTTGTATTCATCTTGTCTAGAGACCGTGGGGCGAGCCCCACGGCTACAAAGTGCCGCCGCCTTCGCGGCTAAGCCAGCGCCTTGCAGCTAATGGCTAATGGCTAATTCCAATCAAAGACCTGCTTATCGAATCAACGACTTATCCCCTAGAACCACAACCTCTCCTCGATTGGGGAATTGAGCAACGCGTTCGATCACCAGCGTTGACTCGGGTAGTTGGTCCTTGATCTCCGCGTAGTGTTTTTCGGTGGTAACCAAAATGGAATGCTCTTTGTTTTTCGCGAACGCGATTGCGTCTTCGGGCGACTTGCAAAAATCCACTTCTTGGCCAAAGTAAAAAACCATTGTCGGCCGGAAGAAACCGAGTACCGCAACTTGCCCTCGGTCAGACTCCAGTTTCTCACTCCATCGCTCCGCCAAAAGCTGCGGGGATTGCAATCGATCCAACTCAGGAGCAACATACTGGCTCAGGATAAGGATCATAGAAACCGCGGCCAGGGAAAACGCGCCTGCTGATAGCTTGGGGCGGTTGATCCATAGAAGACCTACGCCGATTGCGCCGAAAAGTACTAGAGGAGCTCCAGTAATCCCCAGCCAAACGAATCGCTGTTGAAGAACCCGGTCCATGCCTACCCGATCCAGCATGGTCTGCCCGCCAAACTCCGCGATACCTGAAAATGGAATGCCCGCAGCAATGGCGGCTCCAACAACGATCAGCAAACACCAGCCAGCATTGAGCCAGAATCGGCTCACGGACTGGACGTTTTGTGTCCACATCGCAAAGTACCTGCCAATCACAATCGCCAATGCCGGATAAGCAGGCAAAATATAATTCGGTAGCTTGGTGCTCGCAATTGAAAAAATGACAAGGTAGACAGCAACCCAACAACTCACAAAACGAACCGCTCGCGATTGGCTTGAATCTCTTGCTTGGCTGATCCAGATAATCACCGTTGGAATGGCAAACGCGGACCAAGGATACAAACCGACCAAGCATGCGACGATGTAGTAGTAGAATGGGCCGCCGTGATTGTCCATGGCTTGCGACATGCGACCGAGGTGATGAACCCCGATGAACTCGCTCAGGAACTCGCCGCTGGTTCGCCATTGGACGAGCAGATACCACGGCGAAGCGACGAGCAGTACTGCAATGACCGCCGTTAGCGGCCGCATCTTCCAAATGGTCGCAAAAAAGGCGATCGGATTGTACGGTTCGATTGCGGCCCAAAGTCGTTGCCTGAAAGGACTCTCCCGCGACGAAGCATGACTCTGCTCCGTTAGTAAAAACAGTCCGATGACTGCGGTCGGGAATAAGAAACCGATCGGCCCTTTGGTCAAAACTGCCAAGCCCATAGCAGCGTATGTCGCGATCCAAGTTTGCCATCGCATCGCGGCAAGCATAGTGTTGCGGGAAGCGGCAGGAATCGAAAAGTAGTCTCGGACCCAAAGATGCAACGCAAGAACGGTGAAAAAGGTCAAGTGAGCATCGGCCGTCGCGGAACGTGCCACCATCGTGAACGTGATGCATGAACCGATTGCCAAACCAGCAAATAGGCCGGTGGGCAAATCAAAGAGTCTTCGAGCTACGGCGAAGGTAAGAAGAACGGTTCCAAGACCGAACAACGTCGAAGCGAATCGAGCTCCAAGTTCCGAGACTCCAAAGGCCTCGTAGCCAACCATTATTCCCCAGAACATCATCGGCGGTTTGTGCGCGAACAACTTGCCGTTGAACGTAGGTTTCACCCAATCATTCCTAGCATACATTTCCGCGGCGGTGGTGGCGTAAAAGCCTTCGTCCTGATCCCAAAGGTGCGAATTGCCCACGTGGATCATGAACACCGATGCGCTCACCAGACAAAGGGACAGCAGCGGCAATACGCTCTCTTTTCGAAACATGATAGAATGCCGCCGATGCGTCCTCAAGAAGTCGAAGTGGTGTCCGCTATGCTGCCCGTTTTTGCTCTGTGGCTAGACTTGGGCTATGGATTTGCGGTGTGCGATAAACGTGGGAATTCTGTTCGACAGAATCGTCAGGCGGATTGATCCAAACGACTCGATGATTGCTTCCGGAAGCTTCGATATTGACCGAGTCACCGAGAACGTAGAGCGGTCTTTGTTTCGATTCATCGTAGATTCGACCAACATAGTCACCGACGAGTCCGACGGCGGTTAAGGTCGCGCCATTGAAAATCAATTGGAAGCAAACGAGTGAACTCCAGCCCGGTGCGGTCGTTGCTACGAACAAGGCGGCGTAAATCGCATAAAGCGAGTAAGCGACGCCAAACAAGGTCAATGAAAGACCGGCATAGAGGCAAGCCTTGAGCGGCATGGCCGAGAACGAGGAGATAGCCGTCCAAGCCAGTTGCACCAGTTTGATAGGTGAGTATTTGGTTTCGCCAGCTGCTCGGGCTGGACGATGAAACTGAATGATCGTCTCGCGAAGCCCTAGCCAAGCGACCAAACCACGCATGAAGCGGTGTTGTTCGCGGAACTTTCGAATCGCTTGGACCGCGCCGCGACTAAACAATCGGAAGTCGCCGCATTGTGGTGGCAATCGCTCGTCCACTGCCTTTTGCATCAGCGAATAGAAAGCCGAGGCGGTGGCTTTTTTGAAGACGCTTTCGCCATCGCGGGCAATCCGTTGCGTCGACACCACATCGAAGCCTTTTTTAAACTGCTCGACCATGGATTCGAGGAGCTCCGGCGGATCTTGCATGTCCGCATCCATGACAACCACTGCGTCGCCGTTGGCAAAATCCAAGCCCGCGGTAATGGCCGCTTGTTGGCCAAAATTGCGACTAAAGCCCAGCACTTTGACACGTGAGTCGTTTTCGGCGACAGTGTTCAGTAGGTTGCGGGTACCGTCTCGACTGCCGTCGTCGATAAAAATCAGTTCGTAATCGCAGCCGATTTTTTCAAGCACCTTGGGCAAGACTTGGAAAAGGACCGGCAGGACTTCTTGTTCGTTGTAGACTGGCAGCACAACCGAAAGGAGCATCGTAATCGCCTAGGAATCATGATAGGGACGAGTTAAGCAATTCTTTGACTTGGAGAGATAGCGAAACGGCGTTGCTCAGGTCAAGGTTGGAATTGAAGAGGGGGCGAATAGCCAGCAAATCATGAATTGCGGTAGACTATCTCGCGAAAACCGTCAATATCAAAGGTACCGTCTCAAAGATCGAGAAAGTACCCACCGTAGGAGCTTCCGTCTTTTTGGAAAATGCAACACCTGCAACGAGCAAAATTGGAGGGTTTGCTGAATTAGGGGGAACGGTCCGTGGCATGATAGTAGTTCAGTAAGTTAGAGTGGCGTTGTTTTGGCGGCAAAGGAACCTTTTCTTCAGTGAAGAAAAGGAAACGAAAAGATAGCTAGGAATTTCGAAAATGAGGGTTGCTCGAAACTTGGCTTACCAATAAGTATTGCTGAGTTTTTATGATATATAATATACACCACTCTTAAAAACCATGTATGAGGTTCCCTTTTTACGGAAAAAGTCAGAGATGAACGATTCGACTCGAATTTGCCCATACATTTCAAGGAGACTGAGACGCGAGCCGAACCACGACTCCAGAAATCGATTTGCGAATATGGCTGACTACTAAGGAAACTGATGTGGCGTTTCTAGCTAGCGCAATTTTATTCCGAATTCCCGCCTAGCGATTGGGACAATCGCTTTACTCTCACAACCTAGCCATCCTTAGCACACTTAGCAAGAAGCTAGAAGCGGCACATTGGACCGAAAGTGAGATTAGCCCCACCGCTGGAATAATCCATCGCATGCTGGTCGCATAGTGGATCTCACCAAAGCCATACAAGGCCCACTGGATCGCGAAGCTTCCGATTACAGTTGCTCCAACGATTGCCATACCACTAGATATTGCCAAAAGACGTTCGAGCGTCATGACTCGAGCAAAGGCCTCCAGTCGGTCGTTTTTGGGCAGAACACCTTCGGTCACCGCAAAAGTTTTGGCAAGAATTGCCGACCAAACCAATTGCGACGCGATTAAGATCGTCAAGACACCTAGCAGCAATGTATGAACATCGAGCGTCACACCTGCGATGCGAACTCCGGGCAGCGCCAACGCGCATAGCACCAGACCAATTGCCCCGAGCGCGACGCCAGGCAGCAAGAAAGTCCAACGTGGGCTTAACAACATAAAGAACCGAAGCGTACGCCAGCCATCGCGAAACGTGCGCAAATGCGATCGCTGGTTGATCCGGCCGTCAGGATGCAAGGTGATGGGGACTTGGTCCATGGCTCCGCCGAACAGCGTCGACTTAATGATCATCTCGGTCGCAAATTCCATCCCAGTACAACGTTGATCCAGTGACGCTTGCCAGTCGCGTCGGAAACCTCGCATGCCGCAATATACGTCGTGCACTGTAGTTCGAAACATGGTCCGAACGAGACTTGAGAGGACAGGGTTCCCGAGCCAACGATGCAGAAAGGGCATCGCTCCGGGTTTGACAGTCCCACCGCCACGTGGCATTCGACAACCTTGGACGATATCCATTCCAGCCCTCAGCTTTTCGTAAAACTGGGGCAAGGACGCAAAATCGTAACTTTCGTCAGCGTCCCCCATGACAACATACTGTCCGCGGGCTTCCCGAATTCCGCCCATCAAGGCAGCGCCGTAGCCTCGTTCCGGGACGTGGACCACCCGAGCTCCTGCCGATGTAGCCAGCTCCTGCGAGCCATCTGTGCTGCCGTTGTCCGCGACGAGGACTTCAAACGGAATATTCATGCCTTGGAGAGTCTCGACCGCTTTGCGTACGCAGCTCGCCACAGTGTCTGCTTCGTTCAAGCAGGGCATGACGATCGACAGCTCGATGGCCACTTCGGGGGCCATGGCTTCCGCCAGAACCCGCTCGACGTTCTCAAGCGACTCGACAATTTGGCGATCGGGCCGATTTTCCGGCCGCTTGGAAGGGCGAATGGTGGCTGGATTTCCAGGTTGAACGCCGAGAACGCCTCGTTCCGATGGGAAACGGTCGGCAACTTCCACAATGTCGTAACTTTCCATGTCTTATTTCAGCCTTCATCACAATCTGCTCAATCGCCGAAACGGCGAGCAAATCTAGGCCATGAACAGCGATTCGTGCGGTTCCGCCGCCAAAATCCAAGCCAAACCATCCCCGGAATCTTGGTATATGCCATCTAGGTTGGTTGTTCAGGCTCTTCCGTGTTTCTTCAAGCCGATTTACCATTAGTCAAGCAGCGGGTTCTAATGAACCTAGCACGACGCGCAAGCTAGTGAATCTACGATCCAATTCACTAGCTTGCGCGTCGTGCTAAGGTGGTTTTCATGTTACCGCTCGCCTTATCAAGTCGAGCGGGCAAAACGCACTTAAGTGGGTGCGTCAACGAGATCGCGGAACGGATTGCCTGGGGAAACTGGTGGCCAACGAAATTCGAACGGATGGACGAGACGAGGACTTAGTTCATGTTTTGGGCTACCTCAATTTTTCCTCCGGAAAGTCCGATCCAAAGTCGCTTGCAGCCCTCAACCGTCTCTACGGCTTGGCTTTGGCCGGATCACCTGGCCAATATAGCCCGTACGCTGGCCTCCCAGCTTGGTTGACCATTCAACAATGGCTCCAAGACCGGCTTGGGAAACTTCGAGACGAAAAAGAGATCTTCCGCGAAAGCGATCAAGCTAGCCAAGTCCTCCAAATCGTCTGGCTCAATTTGCTGCCCGACTACCTGGACTTCCATAGCGACCTCCTCTTCCACCAGGAACCGGAAGGACTTTTTAACGGTCTGTTCCTCGGCCGGGCCATCGAATGTGTTCTCCAACAAGGTGCCCCATGGGACGAAATCGAACGCATTGTTCCCAAGGCTATCGATCAACTCAATGATTATGTGGGCTTCCGCCCGGTCGCTGTCCTCGAAGGCCGACGACTAGAACCCTACGCTCACGAATGGCTTCGGCCGATCCCGCTTTATGTTCGAGACGTAGGCGTAGCCTTTGGCCCGTACTGCGAGATCATTACCAAGGCTCTCGAAATTTTGCGGAGCACATCCTCACACATCCTC
This sequence comes from Pirellula sp., assembly GCA_031424235.1. Taxonomy (GTDB): domain Bacteria; phylum Planctomycetota; class Planctomycetia; order Pirellulales; family Pirellulaceae; genus JBKCUI01. The sequence goes on along the minus strand of JANPHB010000211.1, from coordinate 58,064 downwards.
CGCGATGCCCAGTTCGATCCCAACAATCTCGACGAACTGGCGCTCGACGCTCGTGCCTACGATTTCGATCACCCAGTCAACAAGCGTCCGAACTACTACTTCGGTCAGTGGGATCCGCACTTAATGGACCAAAGCGGAAACTACCGACGCTTCGTCCTGCAACAAGTCACGGTCGATGCGCTGCTTGATCGAGTCGCAAAGGAAAAGGAACTTTCTCGCGACGAGACGATGACCGAAGCGGCAGTCGTCTTGGCTGGGACCATGTTGATGGCGTCTGGTATTTCAGGTGGCAGTGCCAACTCCTTTTCATCCACGACGACGCTCGTAAATTTGCTTTCGCAAATCGCACTTTATCGCGATTCGTTTTACACCGAGTTCTTGCATGGCATCGTGGGCACACACGCCGACCGCCTTCGCAATGAAGCAGCCATTCGACGGCAACCGCTCGGCGGCGCTCGCCAACAACTCAATACGACCCTCGCCCGCCTACGAGCTTCGCAGGTCGAACATGTTCAGCTCGCGCGCATCTTCGCTCGAATGGGGAGTGCGAACGCTGCCAAAGAAGAAGCGGACGATGTGCAAGTTCCCTCGGCCCGTATCCTTTGCCGCATCGATTGTTTGCTAACCGTCGGTAACCAACAGTTGCGCCGAGGTGAGCTAGTTAAAGCAGGGGAAGTACCAGACCAGATCTTTGATTTGATCCAACGCGGTGTTCAATGCGGAGCACTCGTCGACCCGTGGAATATTCTCGGCTTCGCAGGCAACTTCCCTAGATTCATCGGCACCGACTCCACCGTGATCGATGAGCGTGTAGAGGAGTTGGTCCAAATCATGGAGCAAACCTTCGGCTTCTTGTCTCGGCTCTGGCGCGAGGCAGCTGCGACGAATCAAGAAGAATTGGCCAAGAAGACGGAAAAGCGATTCCAAACGATCTCCGATTGGTGGCGAAAATTTGCAGCCCACCAAGTGAGCGATGTCGCCGCCACCGACTCGCAGGACGCTTTGGAATCTTCGCAGTTGGTCGCCCGAGCGTTACGACTTTGGCACCAGGGGGGCGCTGCGGCTGGCGATCTCAAGTTCTGGGCGCCGCACGCGGACTTGTTCGATTCCCCAAAAGCGTATGCGTTGGTCATCGAAGCGTTGCTCGACCGACGCGATTTTGTCGGAGGCATGGCACTGCTGGTTCATTGGCTAAGCCAAGCCGGCCGCGTTGGCCTGCAAAGCGGAAACACCTCCTATTCGGACTTGGCCCGTATCTGGCTCGAGCAGTTGTTTGAATACTCGAGTGAGCCCGAGTCGCTCGCTCATCCTAGCAAAGCGACTGTTTCGGATAAACAAATCGATACACCGAAGTCACCCGACTTCGTTTGGTCGATGGTCGAGAAGTTCTTTGACTACCTTGAAGCCAACGGCGAAACGTTTTGGGCTGTCCCACAATTTTCACTTTCCAAACCAGGCAAGCCCAAACGACGCCCCGACGACGATTCTGGCTTGGAATCGGCGGGCCGGCAGCGCGATGAAGAGTTCCCTGACGATGGCGATGAAAACGTCGAAAAAGCGTCCTTGTTCGATGCCGCCTACGAAGACGTAACCTATTCAGACAGTACCGATGACGGCGTCGAAGGCCCCGTTTATGAACAAGACGAAGGGACGTCCGAGGAGTTGGTGGCCGAGTCGAAACGACTCGGTGAGCACTTAACTTTCCTGGCCGCTCTTGCGCAAATGTGGAAGTTGGTTTCGCAATCAACGCAAACTCTCGAATCGGAACAGCAGCAACCTCCCACCAAGATGGCGGAGGTCGATATCGCCCGTCGAACCCGCGTGGTTGCGGCTCTCCGACGCTGGAGCGAACAGTGCTTACACAATCGAAATGAATTGGTCGTTTTGCTCGACCAAATCCAATCCTTCAAAGTAGCGAGAGGCGGTACCGATACCGACTCGATGGCACGCTACGATCGGCAACGTGTCATCAAAGAGTCGTTGATGGAACGCATCCTCGCTGCCGCTGTGGAAACGGCCGATGCAGGCCGCATGTTGATCGGCGCCAGCTTGGCACACAGCGACGATCTTGCAACTTGCAAGCCGCTCCTGGAGGGATTGCCCAAAGACGAAGTGCTAACCGTCGAGCTCTTTGGTGACCTCATGGCAGGTCGACGAAGCCGCGTTGAGGAGACGTTCCCGACTTTTGTGGCTGAGCTTCGAGAGCAAAAACTGCTCTACGTTTCGCTAACCCGGGGCGGGCAACCTCTCGATATTCTTAATGCTCGAGTTCGACGTCGCGCCTTGACGCACTTGCTGACTTGGCTACCGAGACAAGGGTTCTTTTATCAAGCGTGTCGGCTGGTGGATACCGCTCGCCACATGGAACATCACAATCCCGTCGGGCACGGCGCGGTGACTGAGTTTGATGATCTCTTCCAAATCGCGTTCAAGTCGATGGTCCGTTGCTTGGTCCGAAATGCCTATCAATGGCAAGCGGAAAATCCGAGCAAGCCCAGTACCGAAAAACGACGCTCGAAGAAATCTGAGGTCAAGCCGGAATGGTCCAAGCTAGAACTGGACCGACTCGTCGACCAAAATCCGCCCGAACCGAACAACGACCAGTTGGTTCCGCTGCTCGAACAGCTTACCGAAATCTTGCTTGGAAGCTGGCTCTCGCATTCTCGGACGCTTCGGCTAAGTGTGCTCGAGACGATCGATGGCTCGGGCACTTGGAAGCAGCTTTCGCAATTCATTCAGAAGTATGGCAAGGGGATTTTCACGCAAGGCTTTTTGAAGCTATCGAATGTTCGGGCCATCTTGCACCAAGGGGTAGGAAACTATCTTGAACATGCTATCCAGAATCAGGATAGCGAAGAAGTTCGGCCATTACTCGAAGCCATCGAAAGCGGCGAGATTCCGATCGAGGAAGCGCAGCGATGGCTTTCGGTCGTCTTCGAAGCCATCATCGATCACTACGCCGAGTATAAAGACTACAACAGCACCACGACCCAGTCGGATCGCGGCGAAATGCTGTTTATGTTGTTGGATTTTTTGAGACTGCGAGTTCGCTACGATCGCGTTTGCTGGAACCTCAAGCCAGTCTTTTGGGCGCATGAGGTGCTGGTGCATTCGGGATGTCAAAACTCGGCGCAGCAGTGGCGCCGTGCTTTAGCCGAACGGGTGTCAAAAGAGTCCGATCAGTATTTGGAAAAACTGGCCAAGCTGCAGCAGCAGTACGCGATGAAGATGCCAACGGTGGCGGACCGATTGAACGAACGCTTTGTCAAACCAATGACTATTGACCGCATGCGAGCCCTCATACGGCCAGCGATGCGGCAATTGCGAGCGAGCGACAACGAAGACAGCCGCGCGTTTGAGCTGCTGATACAGGAATCGCATTTGATGATGCGAGAACCAACAGGGGTCGGTCTAGATATTCCTGCGTGGTTATTGATGCTTGAGGAAGAGGTAGATCGGGTCTTGCACAACAACCGCAATGCACCACAAGTGCAACGATTGGAAAGGGCAGTGCCAGCCATCCCGATCACGTTTCAGCAACTGCAGGATCAATTCAACGCAGCCATGGGCCAAAACCGAAGCCTAAACGGCCCCGCAGAGCCCACCTAGTGGGTCGCATCTGTCGGATGCGACCATTCACGACTGAACGACAACGATAAAAAGGTCACTCTCGGCAAGAGTGACCCACTTCGCAAGCACAATTATCGGCAGAATTCATAGTCCCCTATCTGTTTTGCAAGTCTTGCTTTAACAGGATTGTTCCGGATGTACCGAACGATCTTATCGTCCTCTTCGTCGCTGCGAGACCAATGATCAAACCATTCGGATTGCCAGAAACGTCTTTCTGACAGACTTGGATTCAACTTCGCCGCTTGATGCCCGGTCCAACGCTTAAATTCCTCGAGTTCATGTTTGAGTGACAGCTCATTGTTGAGTTCAAAGAACAGGTGAATGTGGCTCGGCATGACAACGAACGAGAACATTTCCCATACAGCGTTTCGCTGCCGAAATTGAATTGCCTCGACGACCATTTCGCAAAGATCTGACTTCTTGAAATGGATAACGGAATGATTACTGTCTAACCATCTCTCCATTTCCACAAAAATCTTTCGACTCAATGCAAGGCTATGATCATTTTCATCTTCAGTTGAGCTTCGACTGGAAGTTCGGTATTGATCGCAAAGTTCTCGAATTCTATGGCAGGCGACTTGGGGAAGAGCATCTTTGAGATGAATCGTAACAAAGTATCGACCATTCTCAACTTGCCAATGAGGAAGCTCACCTCGCCAAAAGTGGAGCGTTTTCGGCTTACGCGTTGCCATGAGGGAACACCGACCTCAAACAGGTTGCGGGAAGCGACTTTTACAAAATACTTTTATTCAAGTAACTCTTTAATTCTCGTTTTCAATGTCACACTCCGCAAGCCAGCCCCAAAAAAGTGGGTCGCATCTGCCGGATGCGACCTTGCACGACTGAACGACAGCAGACGAAAGGTCACTCTCGGCAAGAGTGACCCACTTGGAAAATAGCAATCCCATCTGCTTCCCCAGTTCTCGCCAAGGCGACTAATCCTTTGCAAATTCCGCCGACGCCCCTAAAAACGTGGGTCGCATCTGCCGGATGCGACCTTGCACGACTGAACGATGGCGCACGAAAGGTCACTCTCGGCAAGAGTGACCCACTTGGGACAAGACTACTGCCCAAGCCGAATCGCACGATCCGCCAGTGGCGCCTTAGGCAGATACAAAATGGTTTCATCGTCGATGTTCTTAACCCCATCCTGGACCTTGAACACGAAGTCTTTATCGACAATCGTAACCGAGTGCGAAAGCTCTGTGTGTTCCAACACAGACAACAGTTCGAGCGTGTCCGGTTGGCCATCGACACGTTTGGTCCGCTGATAGTACTCCACCATGTAGGGAAAGTACGCGGCGGCGGCTGAGCGGCCAAGCGTTAATCGCACTTCCGTCGGCAGATTAGAACCCGTCGGTGGAATACCGACCGTTCGAATATCAAAGTCCGTATTGCCAACTAACTTAGGTGGCTCGGTCCTCAGCCGACCAACCAATTGCCAAACATCGTAGCCACGAATCTGCCCCGTCACTGCCTTGTACCAAAAATAGCGATGGTACAAACTCCGAAGCAATTCCGGATGGCCTCCCACCGCGAGATAGAAGTTCACTTCAGGTCGTTCGCCTGCATGGTGAATCGAATTGCCCAGCAATTGCCTCACTTGATCAAGATTGACACGCTTCGGAGCATCATCCAAACCATATTGCGTGTACATCAATCGTCCATCCGAGACCTCGATCGTATCCAGCGTTGTCTCGCCAGATGAAACTCGGGTGACCCTTCGAAACTGCCCAGTCCCAAGACCGCTTGTCTTGTACTCACCGCTGGCGATAACCTGCTGTTCGTAAGAACGACTGCGTTGATAAACTTTGCAGCCATAAGCAGGTCCCCAGACCGATTGATGGATAGCATTCAGCACCAACTGATTCGGGTCGATCGTGACTCGAGTTGCATCGGGTTGTTGGGAAGCTATTTGTGGAATTCCCGACGGACGATCGTTGGTTGCTGTGAGTATAGGCAAAATGGGGCTGTTGGGGGCAGTCTGCGCGCTCACAACCGCGACCCAACAGAGTTGGGCCACGAAGCCAATCGAGGCGAGCCAGAGAGTGCTGGCATTCATTCTTTCGATCTGCATGGGCAAGTTATGAGGGTTTTATCAAAGAAACCGGTGCTAGGGTGCCGAACATACCCGGTAGTGTCCAACGGGCCGGATTGTAGGTCGATCGCAGGCGTGTTGTCCAGGTGGAAAAAACGTCGGTCGCGGTGGCCTAAAAGTTAAGCCGGCTAGACCCAATAAGTTCCAGGGGGAAGAAAATTGAAAATGCGAAAATACTTTAGCCTAATGGCTGCTTTGGGTTTGGGCGCTCCATGCATCCTTTCCCAGTGTGGAATCAACTCCAATGTTCATGCAGGCGATGTCTTCGGCGGCAAGCAATACAATATGCCTCCTGCCAATCGACTTGCCGAACCAGGACCAATGGTCGGTGGCCCAGGACCGGGCGTCTTGATGCCAGAAACCATTCCGGTACCAAATTATGGCGGAGCATCCGCCGCGATTCCAACGGTTCAAGTGTTGTTCAACCAACCACAATCGATGAAGATTCTGTACGACGTCGTCGGCGACAGCACCTTCACCAGCGACCCGTTGGTGGTTCCTGGTCGTTTGGAATTTGCTCAAGGTGGCATTTTCCGATTGAAGCTGACCGATATCCAAGGTCGCGAAGGAGTCGAGCTCTATCCAACACTTGAAGTTGGAACAGCTAGCTACCGCAGCGCAGCCTACCTCGCTCACAATGCGATCGCTGTCCAGTTTACCGAAGAAGACCTCGACCAAGCTCTTTCGAGCAACTTCGTCACCAAAGTCATCTACCTGCCAGACCCAGAGTTTCAAGGTGATGCGATTTCGGGGATCGACACCCTCGTAAGCACTCGACTTGAGCCAGGCTTGGACCCAATCGTCGAAGCAGATCGTCGCGGTTCGATCCTTGCGATCATCCGACTTGGCAACAAGGACGTTGAAATGTCCGGCAGTGGCGGCTATGCAGGTGGTGGAGCATTGCCACCAGGTGCGTACGTCGATGGAAACGGAACCACTTGTGGACCAGATGGTTCGCCAGTTAGTGCTTACCACAACCCACCGAACATGGTATCGGGCGTAACCGCTCCTCAATATGGTATGCCACAAAGTGGTACACCAATTGGATTGGTTGGACCTCCACACATTCCATTTGGAGCTCCAGCGGGATTGCAAAGCCATGTGATTCGCAACCGAACTCAAATGAACATTCCTGATCCGGTAACCAAGATGAGGGGGACGGTTCGGCAGCAACCTGGATACAGCTATCCAGCTCCACCAAGCCGGTTCAACATCAAAGAGCAGAACATCAATCCTGGCTATCCAGCTGGCAGACCTCACTTCTACGATGCGAGCCGCGTCGTAGCACCGAATCAATTCGGTGGAGCACCTGCTCCAGCCCAGGGTGAATACTGCCCACCAGGTCAAGTTCGATAGTTCGAACGAGTGTCAACAAACCAGCCTCAGGTTTAACTTCGATGGAAATCACTTTGTTAGCGTAACGGCGCAAGCCGTACGGTGTCGCTTCAGAAAACCAAACGTTTTCTCACGCCGCGACACCGGGCAGCTCGCGCTGCTCCGCTAAGGTGAGTACCGATTTGTTAACCCCAGGCACATTAGGTCCTGCCCTTGGGTAGGACTTTTCTTTCTAGCGGATCCAGTGAACAGGAATTCAGACATGCACGTGCGAATCTCATTTCCAACACTGATGATTGCATGGATAGCCATGATCGCTATTTGCATTCTAGCAGCCTGCTTTTCAAGCACTGCCCTTGCCCAATCGGCTTACAAGCCGCTTCCGACCAACAATCATGCGTTGCTTCGCGATGATTTCCCGCCAGGCCAGATCGGTGCGATCCAGCTTCAACGCAAGCCCGAGCTCCGAGGTCTTTGGCAAGCGGTCGAAATCCGCGGTCCCAAAGGCATGCGAATCAACATGGCCGACGCTGGCCAATTCGCACCCGATCTACCAAAAGAAAATCGTATAGCAGTCATGGTCGGATCGGTCTATCGCATGCGTATTACCGGCATCCCAAATGAGCCAGACGTAGAACTCTATCCTACATTGGAAGTCATCGATCGCACGCATCCGCCTGCCGAACGGGAACACCGCTTTCCAATTCCGATCGAAATCGACGAAGATGATTTGGCCGATGCAGCCCGAGGTGAACTCGTAATGCGAGTCATCTATCTCGAAGACAATCAAGCGGCTGAACCAGTCGACACCGCAGGCAAACCACAACGCGTACTCGATCTTCAACCTTACCAAGACGCTCTTCGCATGGCCGATCAACTTGGCCGACCTGTTGCAATCTTGCGAATCGGTTCGCGAGTCCCAAATGTGACCGAGGGGCAGGATTGGGATGCGTTCCTGTATGGCTGTCCAGCTTGGTCAACGCTCAAAGTGATTCCTACGAAACAACAGTTGATTGACGACGGCAAGTGGCCCGTCTCCGCGAATTCCGGGTCCATCTCCGATCGACGCTAACGTACTATTTCATAAGCAATCCAATATGCATTCATCAAACCAATTGTTGCGCCAAAGAGTTGCCACGGGTTCGCTCGTGTTGGCGGGATTGTTTTCAGTAGCCAGCGGTTGCCAAAGCCGCCAGTTGTCGTGGGTAGGAGCTCAAAACAGCTCACGCCCAACCACAACTCAATTGGAATCAGCGGTCAAGAACTCGGAACAGGCAAAATTGCCAGCCGCAATTGCTCAAAATGCGCCAGCAACTCAGCCTTCGACGAAGCTTGCAGCAACCCAAGCTGCTCGAAGCGAGTCCGTTCAGCTTGCATCGGCCGAGGCGACTCCTGACTCCGGAGATCAGCCCAATCCAACGCAGCAAGCAATTTATAAAGCAGGTATAGCTGCAGCCGCGGCCTCGCAAGTCGTCCCCGCACAGTACGCTACTAAACCCAAATACGCTCCCATCGGTCGCTCGCCCGGCTCAGAGAATATCCCTCGAGTACCGATGGGAACACAGGTCATGTCGATGCCGACCACCGGTCCATCGCCGACGCAGCCAAGTATTTCCAATGCTAGTCACGCTCGCCCACATGCGCACTCGCATGCTGACGGCAAGTGCAACTGCTGTAGCTCCGGTGTTTACAAGCCGATGTTTCCGCGGTTCTCCGGTAACAGCGGTTGCCAATCTTGCGGTACCGCAAGCTGCTCTGGTGAGTGCGGAAACGTCATGGTCGAGCAAGGGTTCGCGGTCCCAAGAACCTCAGATGCCCAAGAGTATATTTTCGACGGTGGCGATCATGACCCAAAGGTACGGCTTCGCGAAGACCTAAGCCAAGTTGGGTTGGACGCTGAAGACACCGTGATTCAATACGAAACTGCCGATGGCAAGATCAATGTCGAAAGGGGTTGCCGTGTTGCCATTTATGCACCTCGCTTCGCAAGCGTTCGAAAACGACAATCAACTCAAGAACGCGAATTGGCCATGCGTCCTCAAGCAGCTCTGCGACCAGACGGCCCTGGAGTTGTTCGCGACAAACTTCCATCCATCAACGTATCCAAACAAGTTAAGTCGTCTAACAGCGACAACGTTCGTGTCGTCGAAGCCTTCCGAGATCGCCGTCGCGTCCTGCCTGCCGAACGCGTTCTACCGATGATCACGGTAAGCGATGCTTTCAAACCCTACGAAGACTTGAGCCTCATTCGCAACGGCGATTTCCGCCAAACCGACTTGGCTAAGCTTGCGAAATCAGCCGCGGCTGCTCGAAGCTGGACCAATGTCGATGAGCTCAACGTGATTATCGACGGTCAAGAAGCAGTCGACATTACAGGCGCCAAGAAGGCCGCTGATGTAACGCTCTACGAATTTAAGGGAGCCCGCATTCGTCTATGCAAAGTCGCTTCCGATCAAATGGCCAATCCAGGCGATGTCATCTCCTTTACCATTCGATTCGACAACGTAGGCGAACAACCGCTCAAGAGCTTGGTCGTGACCGATTCGCTGGCACCGAGATTGGAATATGTCGAAAAGAGTCAGCAATCCAGCGTAGCGGCTGATTTCTCAATCACACCGAACTCCGTTGGCTCCTCTGTCCTGCGATGGGAAATCGAAGACGGCCTCAAGCCAGGCGACGGTGGCTTGGTACGATTCTCGTGCAAAGTACGATAAGGCAAGACGAAACCGATCGCCATGTGTATTTGTAGCGAAACTCGTCAAGAGTTTCGGTAGTCCAGGCCATGCATCCGAAAGTCTTGACGACTTTCGCTACACAAAAGCCTATTTGTAGCAGTGCAAGAAATTACATTGGTTTCGCTTCGTCGAGAACCGTTCCCAAAGCACCTGCCCTATTCCTTCAACGTCAAATGCGCTTTGCTGAGTTGAAACGACTTTGGCGCACCTTCTAAGAAAACCACGCGGGCCATGCGACGAAGTCCACGCCCCTCGACCGACATGATCGTGCCCGAGCCATAACTTGGGTGAACCACCATATCTCCCGCCTCGAATCGATCGACCGGTATTCCGCCAGGGGTCATTGCCGCAGTCACTTGTGCGGCCGTCTTGAGCGCCCCCATCGGTATCTTTCGATTGAGACTCTCCAGCTTCTTCGCAAACGTACCAAACTCATTGGGCACTGATCTAGATGAATTCGGACCGTTGTCGTTGCCGAGATCGTCGTTAACGAAGTCGTCCAGCAAAATATCGATTCCATCGTTGGAGTCGTCTGGTTCCGGCGAGACCTCCCAATCGGCAACCGTTTCGATTTTAGGTTGCTTCATCTTTGGCTTGGGCGGGGACTTCTTCGGCTTCTTTTGATGCAAAAAGCTCTTGGATTCCCATTCCTCTCCTGAATCGCCGAAGTCGCCACCGTCGTAATCTTCGTCGACAGGAAACGGCTCGCTCAAATCGACGATCTCCATCTCCGCTCGTGGCAATTCCATCAAGAACGAACTTGGGCAACTCATTCTTGAGCTACCGAACCCTCTCGACTTGGCGATGCTCAGCTGCAATCGATTCTTCGCGCGAGTGATCCCAACAAAAAACAGTCGCCTCTCCTCTTCCATTTGCGCTGCATCGTACATCGATCGTTTGTGCGGTAGTATTTCTTGTTCCACAGCGATGATGAAGACGTTGTCAAACTCGAGTCCCTTGGCTGAGTGGAGCGTCATTAGCGTGACTTTGTTGTCGCTATCGGTGATTCCGTCCGCGTCGCTGATCAAGGTCACTTGTTCGAGGAAGCGTTCGATGGCGTTGCCATCTACGTCCTGTCGATCCACTTCCGCCGCATCCGCGATCAGTTCGTTGATGTTACCTTGGATGCTCTCGTCGGGCGTTTCGGTCTTCCGCGCTGACAAGTATTTGACGTAATCCGTTTTGGCAACCAACTCCTGAATCAAGACGGAAAGAGGTCCTCGCGACAGATGCATAAGCTCGTCATAAAGGGCCAAGAACTGCCTAGCCCCTGTCGTCGCTTTCTTGCTCATTAAGCCATTTTCGACCACTGCCCTGAGCGCCACGATCATCGGAACGCCTCGAGCCCCCGCCAATTCCGTCACCTTCGACAGCGACTTGTCCCCAAGCCCGCGTGTTGGCACGTTGATGATGCGTTCAAATGAAATATCGTCGGTCGGATTGTGAACCAATCGCAAGTAGGCGAGCAAGTCCTTGATTTCTTCTCGATGATAAAATCGGAAGCCGCCAATCAGTTGATAATTGAGTTTGCGCCGTAACAATGCCGCTTCGAGCAGTCGCGAATGAGCGTTGGTACGATAGAGGATCGCGAAGTCTTTGGGCTTGGCCGTCTTCTCCATGATCGCGTTGACAATTTGGTCGGCAATGTTGTCCGCTTCATCGCGAGCAGATGCGTAGGAATAAAGTTTGACGGGCGTCCCTGACGCGCGCGTCGGAATCAACTGCTTGGCTTTGCGACGCGTATTGCATGAAATCAAGGAATCGGCGACCGATAGCACTTCGGGCGTGCTGCGGTAGTTTTGCTCAAGGCGAACGGTGACGACTTTGGGATAGTCCCGTTCGATATTCAGAATGTTCGAAATGTCTGCGCCGCGCCAACCATAGATCGATTGATCCGGATCGCCGGTGACGTTGAGGTTCTGGTAGTCTACCGATAGCGATCGGACGATCAGATACTGTGCGATGTTGGTATCTTGGTATTCGTCGACCAAGATGTAGCGATGCTTAGAATCCAACTCGCTTCGCAGTTCCGGATTCGATCGCAGAATGGTTGCGGTATGCATCAGCAGGTCGTCGAAATCGACCGCGTTGTTTTGGAGCAAAAATCGTTGGTATGCGGGATAAATCTTGGAGAGCACTTTGTCGGAGCTAGAGTGCTGCTCGCCTTCCATCATTTCAGGAGTGATCACACGGTTCTTTAGGCCGCTCACACCCTTGATGATTTCACTCAGGTGCAAGTGAGTCATGGAGACTTCGGCTTGGACGATCGCATGTTGGATGGCTTTTTTTGCATCGTCTGCGTCGAAAATCGAAAAGTTCTCCGAGAGGCCAACCATTCGGCCGTAACGGCGCAAAAATCGGGCGCAATAGCCGTGAAAGGTTCCGAGCCACACCGACTGGTCCCCGACCAGGGTTTTCAGGCGGGCTTTCATTTCCTGGGCAGCTTTGTTGGTGAACGTCAACGCCAGGATGGAGTAAGGCGAAATGCCTTGGTCTAGCAAATACGCGATGCGGTGGGTGACGACTCGCGTCTTTCCACTCCCAGGCCCTGCCAATGTGAGCAACGGACCATCGACATGCGTGACCGCTTTTCGCTGAGCTTCGTTGAGATTTTCCAGAATTGTTAAGTTCTCAGTTGCCATACCATTTGCTCCATGCCCTTGTTGGTGTACCAGCTTAAACCGGCGAAAGCAGAATGGCGTTGAATTAGCAGGTAGTGGAATCTCGTAAGAGTTCCCGAAGTGCCTCGAACTCCAGGAAGTTTTACAACTTCCTCTACAAGCACTGGCTTAATTCAACGCGATTCCGGCTAAAGCCCGTACACCAACTAGTATCGCGTATCGGCAGTCTCCTTCCAAGTGCTAGCCCCGCTTGGATTGCCGGCTTGCTATAAATGAATACCTTTGATTATTCCATCGGGCTGCAATTGCATAATCCAATGCATCCACCTACGCCAACGGCCCAATCTACACGAAAAACTCAAGCTCCCATGTCTGAATCAACCGCATCACGCCCCACGAACCTCGCCGCATTGCAATCTACTGGTTGGAAAAGCCGACCGGTGAAAGAAGAAATTCGAGCCAATTTTATCCGAATGCTAGCGGCTGGTGAGACACTTTATCCTGGAATCGTCGGCTTCGAAGATACCGTCATTCCAGAATTGAACATCGCCTTGATCGCTGGCCACGACATGTTGTTCCTCGGTGAAAAGGGACAGGCAAAGAGTCGACTGATGAGAACCCTGGTCCGCTTTCTGGATGAGTATGTTCCCTATCTGGACATCCCTGACGTCCCGGTTCACGAAGATCCATTCCATCCGATCACGAAAACAGCCAAAGATTTTCTCAAACACAACACGCCCGACCAAGTCCCCATCGGCTGGTGGCATCGAAGCGAACGCTACGTCGAACGCCTCGCCCCTGGAACCAAATTCGCGGACGTCATCGGCGAAATCGATCCATCGAAGCTGACTGGAGGCGTTAGCATGGGCTCGGAGTCGGCACTTCATTTCGGATTGATTCCACGCATGCACCGCGGGATCTTTGCGATGAACGAATTGCCAGAGCTAGACGAGCTCGTTCAAGTTGGTTTGTTCAATATCCTCGAGGAGCGGGACGTTCAAATTCGCGGCTATCCTATTCGCTTCGACTTGGACATCTTCATTTTGTTCTCAGCAAACCCGAGTACCTATAACCGAAGCGGCAAGGTCATCCCGCAACTCAAAGACCGAATCGGATCGTTGATTCAAACGCACTATCCGATCGATCGCGATCAAGGGATTCAGATTCTTCAGCAAGAGTGCGGTCTGGACTTGGGTGGCGAGTATCCTGTCCAGATCCCGTACTTCATGACCGAGATCATCGAAGAGATTACCGCTCAAGCGAGAAAGAGCAAGTATGTCGATCAAGCGTCCGGCGTTTCAGCGAGGTTCTCGCTTTCCAATTTCCGAACGATGATCGCTTCAGCGCGTCAACGAGCAGTTCTGCTTGGCGAAAAATTGGCGGTGCCTAGAATTAGCGATCTTGGTCACTTGTATACGTCGTCACTCGGTAAGCTTGAGGTCGATCTCATGGGCAGCCATCAAATGACCGAACGCAAGATTCTCGATTCGCTCGTCTCGAACGCGATCAAGACGGTGTTTGAGCAGTATGCGACGGAACACGGAGTCGGGCAGATCGCCGAGATTTTCAACAAAGGGGTGCGTATCGAAGTGGGGGATTTGCTTCCGAGCTCAGCCTATGCGGAAAGGCTCAAGCATGTTCCACCGGTATGGGAGCAAGCGTTCGATGTGAACGCAACCGACAATCCAGCAGTGCGAGCCTCCTGCGTCGAATTCGTCTTGGCGGGCCTGTATAGCCTCGACAAAATCAGCCGCGCAAGCAAGCACGGGAAAGTGAGCTACGACGTTTAGAGCGATTGGTAAATGAAGCACGCGACATTGATAACCCGACGCGCAATTTTTGAAGTTGCACTATTTTGATTTAGGGGCAAAGCCCCGGACGTTTATATAGCCCAGTCTGAAGGGCTGGGTCAAATCAAGCAAAGGAATTGATAGGGCCAACGGCCCGCCAGTTTGCTTCAGTTAGAGACGCTAGCCAACAAACGGTCGGACCTTCGGCCCTTAAGATCATTTGCATCGAATACCCAGCCCGTTGGGCTGGGCTATGTAAATTGCTGGGCCGTTGGCCCGGAAGCACAGAAAACATGCAACTTCAAAACTTGCGCGTCGTGCTAGGGCAGGATCGCAAATTCACTAGCTTGCGCGCGCGTAAGAGAGGAGTAACCGATAACGACATCATCGCTGCGTCTCGACGTTCACAACCACAATTTCAGAATCGCTGGCGATCGCGAATCTCTTGAATTGAGCATCGACAGCCATAATTGGGACCTGAGCAATGTGGTGAATGATACTGCTCGTCTGCAGCCCGGAGTTCAATTCTTCCATTCGATGAATGATCTCACCGGTTCTAAGCGAAATGATTTTCGGGTGCTTATAGAATCCAACTGCATATTCTTCGTTGATGGGCATCAACGTGCCAGCTGGCTCACTGAGTTTTGTCTGCGACAATATCTTTGCATTCGGAATATCCCAAAGACAGATGGAGTTTGGACCAATCTCGTTTTCTCCGAGTTCGCCATCATTCAAGGATTCGTCCGACGTTGCAATTAAAAGCCGATCGCTGCCACAAAAGCAAGCAGTCCCGGTTTCGGTCGGTTGCGAAGGAAATTCCTTCAAGTCATCGAGCGAGTGAGGGTCGACTATCGCGGTTTCAAGACGGAACAAGCAAATCACATCGAAGGGATGCCAGACCCAGCCTGCGCTAAGCAAAAACTTGCCGCTAACATCTACCGAAAGTCGCGAATGGAAACAGTCAATCGGCTTTCGATCGGTAATTTTCGTAATCCTTTCGCCCGTTTCTGCGTCGTCGATATCGATTTGGTTGTATTCGCATGGGCAATGAATAAGGACCTCTCTTCCAGACTTCAGTTGCGCAAAACAAACGGGGAACTCATACGCGTTCGCGTGATAAAAGCTGCGATCAATCTCTCGCAAGATTTCGCCTCGGCGGAGGAGTAATCCCTTTGTTCCTAGCCTTTCGTAGATGACGGCATATTCTCCAGTTGGCGAACTGCAAGCTGCATCAAAACGAAAGGGGTAGTACACCGGCCTCGGGATGATCCGCCCTCTCAATTCAAAGCGAGTCCCACCACCAACCCAATCAACTAAATCTCCATCGCTCCAAACAAGCGATCGAACTTGCTTCGCATCAATTCGCGAAACGATTTTGAGCTCAGGCATTTAAGGCGTTTGGCGAGAAACGTAAAAGTTGGTTGAGCCAATGGTTATGCCAGCGAGTGCTGCCCAAGTTAGCTTTTCGTATGTCGAGATCGGCACTACCAGAAAACCGTTCACCGATGGAAAACAAATCCCTTCGACGAGTGTGTACCCCACTCCAACAAGGCAACCAGCGATCAATCCCATTTGAATTCCCTTTCCAATGGAGCTGCCTGTTGCAACGGAAAACCCCAAGCCTACACCTGTGGCGACGATAGCCCAAACGAAGCATTGCATGGCCGTCGTTTGCACGATGGGTTCGATTTGCAATCCGAGAAAGGGAATCGCTCTGCCACTGTTTTGAAGTGCAAAAGCAACGCTCAGTCCACTCAGCAATCCGCCAATTGCGCCAAAAACACAACCCAGAAAGCCGCTTGATGCCGAGGCAGCTAGCCTACGTTTTCCCCCTGCGAAAAGCCCAGCAAATAGCCCTATGCCCAATCCAAGGATTGCGAAGTAGATCGCGAAGTTGCTCGAATACATAAAACGCAAGGCAGCATGATATCGGACCATGTATTCTGTCGTTGGTTGAATCGGATAGTCCGCAAACTCGTTCGGCATCGAGAATATAGGCTCAATCTGCGTTACGACGAAGATGCCAACGATTGCTCCGAGTAGGCTACCAAAAACCAGACTCGGAAGATTCGGTCCGTCAAGCCGTTCGTTTACGCCTACGTTTTCCATCGGACCGTTTTGCCTTTGTTGGTTAAACAAAAAAGGTCTATTTGCAGCTGAGTGCAAATAGACCCAAGAAATCAAGTCGGAAACATACTACTTGGAAGACAAACTGATGCTCAGCGGTTTCATGCCTGCTGAAATATCAAATTGAAGATTGGAAGTTGCTGGGTTTCCGTATCTTTCTGGAACGCCGGCTTTTGGCTGAACAATCTTTTTCACTTGTTCGGGAGTTCCCATCAACATATCCTCCGCCTTGGGCGCCCCTGCCACAGCAGCTGCTGCGTTCGGGTCGACCTTGCTTACGGAAACTTTGTTGCTTCCCGGTGCGACCTTGATGCGAAACTCACCAAGCTTGTCGGTTGTCGCTGTTGCTAAGGCACCACCTCCATCACCTACAAAGGCGACGCTGGCACCCTCAAGCGGTTTCCCATCGAGCTCAACAATACCCGAAATGGCAACTCTGCCAGGGAAGTCATTCCCACAGCCGATCATTGCAGGCAGAAGCACAACGGATAGAAATAAACCAAATCGAGTTGATATCATAGCGGTTCCTAATTCTCAACAACGGCTGCAATGCCTTCGTTTCGGCTGCCTAGACGATTGTAATTGATCATGTCGATGGATTGGCTCAAAAGCCGAACGGAACCATCACCAAAGACAAACTGGGCGCCACCTGTGTGACGAGATTTGAAGCCTACCTCGGCGTTCCAATTGCATCTTGCATTGCAAGCGGTTTTGCCTTTGGCCAAAGCAGTCGCAACGTCAGGCTCGCTGGTGTCAAAGTTGATTGGGATCTGAGTGAAGATACCCCACTTGTTTGAGTGGCTCCAACCCGCTTGAACGTGTCCTGACGAATCTGCTCGAACTTCTCCTACGAAGATGGTGTTAGACAGTCCGTCTGGCACGAAGCTGAAGGTTCCTGGATAGTCATAGCCGTATCGGGAGAAAGGTCCAGCAGGGTTTGCATTTCCGCCTGTGCCTGCCTGACTAAACGCTTGGAAGGTCGCGTAAAGTGGACAAGAGCAGGCAGCATTGTTCGAAATTGCGGCGGACGGACCGAAACTTGGGTGATAGTTTGCGGGTTGAATCTGATTGTTGCCGGGACTGATGGGAGCATTGATATCCGATGGGCAAATGTAGGAAGGAACAATAACTCCCTTCAAGTACATCCCGCCGGCTGTGTTGACAGGGTCCGGCATTCGCGTTTCATTGACGGGCATACCGAAGTCAAATTGATTGTAAAGCTGAACTTGCTCAATGTAGGGCAAGATGAAGACCAGCATCGAACCACGTTGATTATTAATGCCGTGGAATCGGCCAACGTCGACTTGTGTTCCACCGTAGAAAATCGCTCCAGGCGGAATTCGTTTGGTCGCGCTTTCGTAATTGTGAATGGCGAGACCGATCTGCTTCAGATTGTTGCTGCACTGCATTCGCCGAGCCGCTTCGCGGGCAGCCTGAACAGCCGGTAGCAACAAACCAACCAAAATACCAATGATAGCAATAACGACAAGCAGCTCGACCAGCGTAAAGCCTGGTCTGGACATCCGGAATTTGGACACAATTAGGCTCCTTACAAAAACAAATGAATTGGACGAACAAACGGTCCATACTTGAAAAAACCAAGCATTGAGCTTATCCGTTTTTTTCCGCCGGTAAAATAGCCTTAGCTTCGAAATAATAGCCATTAAGTGATTTTCTGGCAATTTATCTCGTGTTGCCCCCGATTCCCCCCTCTCTAAGTGGGGGGTGAGCCAGCGTTTAGGCTTTAAAGCACTTCCTACCAAGACCCACAAGAGAATTCCACCGCGTCGATGCCACAACCGAAAGTCTTGACGACTTTCGCTACCGATTCATTTCGCTACCGATTCATTTCCCGACTGCGTTTTTTCGCGACTGGGTTTTATGGTTTTTGGACGATAGGCAAACAAGCAGGCGGCATGGATAACCCGACCCACTGCTGGGCTGTTCAAGCCATTGCAAATCTCGCTCGACGACTTACGTCATCTTGGTATCTTATGGACCCGCGAAGGCTATTGTCGAAGACCCAAACAGACCTGACATCGATCATAATGAAGAAATTGTTAACCCCTTTTCAACTTGGTGGAATGCAACTGCGAAATCGAATTGCGATGGCTCCGCTTACGCGAGCTAGAGCCGGTGTAGAACGTCTACCGAATGCGATGATGGCTGAGTACTACGCGCAGAGAGCTTCAGCAGGCTTGATCATCAGCGAAGCGACTGTTGTCTCCGAACAAGGGATCGGGTGGGAGCAATCGCCGGGCATGTACACCGATGTCATGGCACAGCGTTGGCGTTTGATCACCGATGCAGTGCATCAAAAAGGTGGAGCCATCTTCATGCAGCTATGGCATTGTGGTCGAGCTTCCCACAGCGACTTTCGGGCCGATCGAAGCTTGCCCGTTGCTCCATCCGCCATTGCAATCCAAGGGGACAGCATTCATACCCCGGAGGGCAAGAAGTCCTATGAAGTACCGCACGCATTAGAAGTTTCCGAAATCGCGAAGATTGTTGAGGACTATCGGCTTGCAGCCAAACGAGCGAAGGATGCGGGCTTTGATGGCGTTGAGATTCATGGGGCCAATGGGTACTTGATCAATACGTTTCTTGAGTCCAAAACCAATGTCAGGACCGACCAATACGGTGGCAGTATCGAAAATCGATATCGTTTCCTCGGCGAAATTGCCGATGCCGTGTTGAGTGTTTGGCCAGCCAATAAGGTGGCTGTTCGTCTGTCGCCTAACGGTGTCTTCAATGATATGGGCTCCCAAGATTTTCGAGAGCAGTCGCTTTATGTGGGTAGCCAGTTAAACCGATATGGCTTGGCGTATTTGCATGTGATGGATGGGTTGGCCTTTGGCTTCCATCAGCTTGGGGAACCGATGACGTTGCGTGAGTTCCGGCAAGTGTTTCATGGACCGCTGATGGGCAACTGCGGTTATACCGAGGAGACCGCGGAAGCAGCCTTGCAAGCAGGAGATGCCGACATGATTGCATTTGGCCGGCCGTTTATCAGCAATCCGGATCTGGTGGAGAGAATTGCTAACAATTGGCCTCTTGCATCGACAGCGGAGGTTGCAGACTGGTACTCGCACGACGCCAAGGGCTACACCGACTTCGCTGCCTACCAATGAGGCCGTCTCACTTTTGATCCTAATAAAACGCTTGGAGGAATTTGGGAGGGCGAGGCTCCTGCCGAGCCATTGACGCATCAAGCTCGGCAGGAGCCTCGCACTCCCGTTGACATTGCAAGCAATTCCAAAATGAAAGCGAGACGGCCTCCAATAGTAATCATGGTCGTTTGACGGGCAATTGGCAGCTAATTTCAAAATATTCGTACCCGTGGGCAAATGGCCGACCGTTCCAGGCTTCGAAAGCCGGTTGGTCGTCTGGAACAAATCCACTGCCGGGTAGCCAAGTGCTATAGAGCCATTCGATGGCGCGCGTTTCCATATGGATATCGCCGCGGATAGCGACATCCGCGACGCGCATCGGTGGAAAATCAAAGCATCCGACTTCACCAACCGGCCGCAAATCGAATCGACTTTTGTCCACTACCACGGCAACGTCATACCGACAATTTTCAATTGCAACGATCTCGGGGTCTTCCCACACGTAGCCCAACCAGGCTCCGTCGCCCAGTCCGCGCTGATCCGCCCACTCGACCAACCGCTGGCAAGCGTTCACCACGGTCCCAGATTGATAAGGATTGAGGGATCGTATGTAGGCGACCGAACGGGCAGGCAAGTCTCGCAAGGTTACTTCAAAGCCATCAGGGTTCTCGCCGGAAGGGAGTCGGTCCACGATCGGCCACTGTTTGTGGCTGGCCATGACGGCTTCAAACTCTTTCCACCGCGATGCTCGAAATTGCTCGACGTCAAATTCGCTTGGTGCGGTTCCGTATCTACTTTTGAAACTGCGAGAAAAGTCGGATGACGACGAGAAACCGCATTCGAGCGCGATGTCGGTAAGCGAATAGCCCGGAGCGTGCGACATCAAATACACGGCCCGCTCAAGGCGTAGGCGTTTGACAAACTGGTTCAGCGTTTCCCCCAGTATCGCCTGAAAAATGCGATGGAAATGAAACGGCGAAAAACAGGCAACACGGGCCACCGACTCTAGGCTTAGTTCACTACCTAGATTGCGTACGATATGGTCGATTGCCGCGTTGGTGCGCTTGACGTAGTCAACCTGAATTGGGTCTGTAGGAACTGGGCCTGTTGCCAAAGCTTCACCTGGGTTTTCTTCATTCGACGTGGCGAGTCAATTGACGATTTTTTTATCACCTGTCAAGTCGTGACTGGCTCTGCGACAATCGTTTATTGGCTTTTCTATTAGGCCAACGGCAAGCTTTTAGCCTCAAACTCAGCGCGAAAAACGATTGGAACGTTCTACACTCTCAGCGAGAAAACAATTGGGACAATTGTTCGACACTCTTAGCGCAGAAACGATTGAGACATGCGTTTTACTCCGTCTTTTTCTTTGCGGTTTTCTTGGTTGCCTTCTTGGCAGCTTTCTTTTTGGCTGGTGCCTTTTTCTTGGTTGAAGGTGCGTCGTCGGCATCCAAATCGGAATCCACTTCCGCGTCGTCGTCAGCTCCTGTCTTTGCCGTTTTCTTTTTTGCTTTGGTAGCCTTCTTCGCAGTTTTCTTCGATGTCTTTTTCTTCTTAGAACCACCGGCGGCAGCGCGGGCAGCCAAGAGATCGAGAGCTTGCTCGAACGTGAGATCGTCTGGCTTCACGTCCTTTGGCAACGATGCGTTTGTCTCGCCGTCCGTTACATACGGTCCAAAACGACCATCGCGAATGGCAAGGTTGTTTCCGGTCACTGGCGAAGCAGCCAACTCTTTGAGCGGTGGAGCGGCGACACCACGACCACGTCCTTGGGCTTTGGGCTGAGCTAGCAGTTCGAGCGCTTGCTCCAGCGTTAGCTCAAGCAAGCTAATAGGGCCCAACGAACGCGTGTCGGTTCCGCTTTTGATATAGGGCCCGAACTTGCCCTGCGAAGCGATGATCGGCTCGCCGTTAGCGGGATTGACGCCTAGATTCAGCGGGAACTTCAGAAGCAAAATGGCCGTGGCCAAATCGAGCGACTCCGTCGTCATACCCTTGAGCAACGATGCGTTCTTCTTTTCTTCGTCGTCGGCTTCACCCATTTGTACGTAGGGTCCGAATCGACCTTGCTTGATGTAGATCGGTTTGTGCGTTTCTGGGTGCATGCCCAACGGCTCTTCGCCAAGTTCTTGTTTGGCCAGCAGTTCGATCGCCATGGCCAAATTCATTTCGTCTGGTGGCATCTCTTCCGAGATACTCGCGCGGCGTTCACCTTGTTCCACGTAAGGCCCATAGCGACCAACTCGAACGGAAACCGGCATTTCTGGATTGTCGTCGAGGAAGCCCAGTGGGTACGAACAAGCGGTTCGCGGATCGATTTCCGCGACCTTCAACGCGAGCAGCGGTTTGAGGCCGATGCCGCCTGGCGCTGCGTTTTCTTTAGCAACATCGTCGCCAAAATAAAACTCTTGCAAGTAAGCAAGGTTTTCGCGTTCGTTGCGACTGATCTGGTCGAGGTAGTCTTCCATTTCGGCAGTGAATTGGTAATCGACCAGCGAAGTGAAATGCTCTTCCAGAAGTCGGATCACAGCGAAGGCGGTCCAGCTCGGAACAAGTGCCTGCCCCTTCTTGAATACGTAGTCTCGTTTGAGAATCGTATCGATGATCGAAGCGTAAGTACTAGGTCGACCGATGCCGCGTTCTTCTAGGCCTTGCGTTAGCGACGCTTCGGTAAATCGAGCTGGCGGTTGCGTGGTGTGCGAAACCGAATCGAGCGACAGAGCCTTGAGCGGATCGGTGGCTTTGACGTCGGGCAACAGTTTTTCTTTTTCTGCCAGTTCGGCAGCGGGATCATCGCTTCCTTCGACATAGGCTCGCAAGAAGCCTTCGAATTCGATGGAGGTTCCAGTAGCTTGAAAAAGAGCATCGTCAGCTTGGATGATGACCATGACACGCTGCTTGCGAGCGTCGGCCATTTGAGACGCAATGGTTCGTTTCCAAATCAGTTCAAAGAGTCGGAACTGGTCGAAGTTGAGTTCGCCTTTGATCTTCTCTGGCAACTGGAATGGGCTACCTGCGGGTCGAATGGCCTCGTGAGCTTCTTGGGCATTCTTGACCTTGGAGGCATACGTTCGCGTTGTCGAATAGAGGAATGCGTCACCGTATTGTGAGCGAACGAGTTCCCGGGCTGCATCGACGGCTTCTTTGGAAAGAGTGGTCGAGTCGGTACGCATGTAAGTGATATAGCCGTTTTCATACAAGCTTTGGGCGACGCGCATCGCATCCTTGGCGGTCATACCAAGTTTGCGGTTGGCTTCCTGTTGAAGAGTACTTGTCGTGAACGGTGCCTTGGGGCGTTCTGTGTACGGCTTGACTTCAACACTGAGAACTTTGAATGGCGCCTTGGAAAGTCGATCTTTAAGAGCCTCAGCGCCCGCCGCATCGAGCTGGAGCATCTTGGAGTCTTTGAGAAGCCCCGTCGCGGTGTCAAAATCCTTTCCGGATGGGATCTTGCGATCGGCCACGCTGACAAGGGATGCCTCAAATTTTTCTTTGGCATTGGTTTCCAGCATGACATCCAGATCGAAGTAGGTTGCCGAGTGGAACGCCATGCGTTCGCGTTCGCGTTGCACGATCAATCGGACGGCGACGCTTTGGACACGTCCTGCCGATAGTTTTGGCCGAACTTTTTTCCAAAGGAGGGGGGAAATGTCGTAGCCATACAATCGGTCTAGAATTCTTCGAGTTTCTTGGGCTTTCACCAAGCCTTGATCGATTTGGCGGGTGTTTTTCAGCGCGTTTTGGATCGCTTCCTTGGTGATTTCGTGAAAAACCATCCGGTGAACGGGCACTTTTGGCTTCAAAACTTCCTGCAAATGCCAAGAAATCGCTTCTCCTTCGCGATCCTCGTCCGTCGCCAGATAGAGGTCTTTGGCATCTTTGAGAGCGGCTTTCAAAAAAGAAACATGTTTTTTCTTGTCGGCAGGAACGATGTAGAGGGGTTCGAAACCGTTATCGACGTTGACACCAAGGTATCCCCAGGATTCCGATTTGAACTCGGCAGGGACCTCTTTTGCACCTCCTGGCAAGTCTCGAATGTGGCCGATGGAGGCTTCCACCTGGAATCCGCTCCCCAAATACTTCGAAATCGTTCGCGCTTTGGCGGGAGACTCGACGATAACGAGGGATTTTTTCTCACTCATAAATATTTTGTGCTGCAGGTGGAATTTGGGAATTGCGATTTGCTGGTCCGTGAATTTGGTAATCTAGCTCACGCACTAGGGTTGTCACCGCAATGCTGGTGATTTGTCAAGCCCCAGGCTGCGCGGCCGCAATGGAATTGCGTTAAAGAGCGAAAATCCTACAATCGTGTTTTGAGAGCCTGTTTATTGGGCCGATTTAATTGAATGTCGACTACCAAGGATTGATTTGTCCAATGTCCAGCCCATTTGCTATTTTTCGAAAAAACCAAAAGCTTTGGATGGCCGGATTGGTTTTCATCGCTGTCATCGCGTTCGTTTTGACACCGTCTGGCGCCAACAGGCCAACAAAAAATTCCGGTCCAAATCCGGTCATCGCCTCCTGGACGGGTGGCTCTATTCGTAGCAATGATCTTCGACTGGAGTGGGAGCATGTTAACTATGCCAACCAGTTTCTGAGAAAGTTGGCCATGGATGTTCGTGCCAAAGGTGGAATGCCAAAAGTGCCCGAATTCGCCCCGGATCTCAGTTTAGTCGGTATCACCAGCAATTTAGATGATGAAGGCCCGAGCCGAATAATTGAGCGAAAGCTTTTGGTTGCCGAAGCAAGTCGAATGGGTATCCACTTCGACGACGCCTCGGTCAAAAGGTTTTTAGAATTGTTTGTTGACGGCAAATTGGATGGAAAGGAAATCAAAAAAGCACTTCATGATTCAACCGACGGGCGACTGAATCTGTTTGATTTCAATCGCTTGATGCGAGAAGAATTGGCAAAAAACGAAGTTCTACGATTAGCAGGAACCGGACTTCGTTTCGAAGATCGGAGGGACGCCAGAACATTGTCTCGGCCAGCCCTGACAACCCCGAGCAAAAACTGGCAAGATTATCTCAAATTCAATCGAACTGCAAAAATTCAGGCATTTCCGGTGTTCGTCAACGACTTCGAAGCTCAGGTCAAGAACAAGCCCACCGAAACTGAGTACCAAGAAATCTACAAGAATGGAAAAGACATCATCCGCGCTCGGGGTATGGCATCGACGCAACCTGCTTTCATGAGACCCCAAACGTCGAACTTCGAATATCTTTCCATCAACGTGGACAAGATCATTACTCAACAAATGGCTCTCGTTCCTGAAGAAACCCTGAAGTCAGAATACGAGCGCCGGGTTAAAGAAAAGCAGTTTCGAGTGCCGATCGCTCAGGAAGCGGTAGGAACTCCTACCGGTGCCACGCCGCCCACATCTCCTGACCCTGCCGCCCCCGCGACAACTCCCGCCCCTGACGCAACTAGCCCAGCTCCAACAACGACTGAGCCAGCCAAGCCAGAGCCGGCAACCACACCCGCCCCCGAAAAGTCACTTGAAGGAGCTCCGCCAGCGGATAAACCGCCAGTTCTCGAGGAGCCCAAGCCAACCGCATCAGCGCAGCGAAAAGACTCGAACATCAAGCTCGTCTCTTTTCAAGAAGAAAAGCCTGCCCCTGCGGAACCGCCAGCACAAGTGCCAGCTGCTGACACGACACCAGCTCCTGCTCAAACCGAGCCAGCGGCAACGACACCTGCTCCTGCAACTGAACCAGCAGCAAAGCCCGAGACGAATTCGGTAATTGAGCTTTCGGGACAACCTACACCTTCTCCGGCTTTGCCAACGTTTCCCCAAACGGGTGCGAATGCCCAAGGCGATGGGGTGGCTGATAGCACACCCATGCGAACCAAGACGTTTGAAGAAGTCAAAGACCAGATTGCACGCGACCAAGCGATCGGTCCAGCAAACAAAATCATCGAAGATCGTATCAGCGAAATCATGGGTGCCATGAGCATCTTCGAATCCGAGCTAAAGGCGTACAAACAAAGTGTTTCCAGTAAAGTAGCTGGCGTAAAAGCTCCAGCCCCTTTGGATCTTGCCAAGCTTGGCGAAGAGTTTGGCTTTGAATACGGTACGACTGGGTTGGTGGATCAAGAGTCAATCCAAGGCTCGCCGATCGGCTCTTCTTTTGTGATGGGCCAACGTCCTTTTTCCTTTGTCATGCTGGTCAACGCACGTGCGGGGGTGGGCGAACTCTACACGCCAGTGACTTCACGCGGGTTCACCGGTGGCGATAAACGTTACGTCTCTTGGAAGATCGATGAAACCTTGCCGATGACACCTGCGTTGGATAGTGTTCGAACTCAAGTCGAAGAAGTTTGGCGAAAGCAACAAGCGTTTAAACTAGCAGAAAACCGCGTGAAAGAACTTGCTTCGAAAGTCGGTTCAACATCAACGCTCAAGGATTCCCTTGGAACCCCCGAGGAAAAGGCCCTCATCCTTGAGCCTGCAAACTTTTCATGGTTTAACCCGATGTTTGCCAGGGCGGAAAGCCGATTGCAGTTGAGCAATGTGGAACTGCTGCAACCCGTCGACAACGCTTTCATGGAAGCTGTTTTCGCTTGCAAACCGAACGAAACAACGGTAGCCGCTGATAGCAACAAAACCGTCTACTACGTTGTGCAAGTGCTCGAACTGACTCCTGCCGCGTCGTTGTTAGATCGCTTTGCCACATCTCCTTTCGAGGGCGTTTCGACGGTCTCTCAAATGGAAAGTGATCGCGCTCTCCAACCATGGTTTGAAAACTTACGAAACCAAATCGGCTTCCGAGAAATGAAGTAATTCATGTCGCACACGATGGTGATCTTTGGAGCTTCCGGCGACCTAACCAGCCGGAAGCTCATCCCTGCTTTGTATCGGCAGTTTCAACGCGGGCGATTGCCGAACCCGACTCGAATTGTGGGGGTTTCTCGAAGCGCTTTTACGTCGGAGCAATGGCGAGCCCAGTTGACCGAGACCACTGCCAAGTTCGTCAAGAGCGACTTCAACAACGAAAGTTGGCAAGCGTTTTCGCAAAACATTTTCTACCAACCTGGCGATATCGGTAGCGAAGACGATTTCCATAAACTGGCGGCCTTCTTAACGGAAGTGGAGGGCTCCCAAACGACCGACCGCGTTTACTATCTCTCGACGATGCCTCAACTGTACGCTGCCGCGATCGCTCAGTTGGGCAAAGCCGGCCTCAATGTGGAAAAGGACGGCAAGAGACGTGTTGTGATCGAAAAACCATTCGGAACCGATCTCGCATCCGCAAAGGTTCTGAACGAATCGATTCACCAAACCTTCCGCGAAGACCAAATCTATCGAATCGACCACTATCTGGGCAAAGAGACCGTTCAAAATATTCTGGTGTTCCGATTTGGAAACACGATTTTTGAACCGCTTTGGAATCGAAACTATGTCGATCACGTCCAGATCACGGTTGCCGAAGAAGTCAAAGTAGGCCGACGCGGAGATTATTATGACAAAGCCGGTATCTTGCGCGATATGTTTCAAAATCATATCCTGCAGTTGATGATGGTCACTGCCATGGAAGCCCCGGTCCGATACACCGGTGAGATGGTCCGAGACGAAAAAGTCAAAGTGCTTCAAAGCGTTCGACCTTACAAAGGCAGCGACTTTGCCGAGTTCGGTGTGCGTGGTCAATACCACGGCTACAGCGAGGAGCAAGGGATCCCGGACGACAGCCAAACCGAAACCTTTGCTGCACTGAAACTCTATATCGATAACTGGCGATGGAAAGGCGTGCCGTTTTATCTGCGAAGTGGCAAGGGCATGAGCTGCCGATCCACACAAATTGTCATTCAGTTCCGAGAGCCGCCGCACATGCTCTTCGGCGAACAAAAATCATTTCGCCCCGAAGCAAACCGAATCGTCATTCAGATTCAACCAGCCGAAGGCTTGCAACTCTACTTCCAGTCCAAAGTACCAGACTCGGACATGAAGCTAAGACTGAGCGAATTGGATTTCAAGTTTGATACCACCGGCAAAGAACTGCCCGATGCGTACCAACGTCTCCTGTTGGATGCGTTAAACGGCGACCCAGGCTTGTTCGCTCGCAGTGACGAAGTCGAACAAGCATGGCGAATCATCGACCCAATCATCTCGGCATGGAAGAGTCCTGCAGCCCCAACGCTTTATCCCTACGAGCCTGGGATGTGGGGACCAGAACAATGCACCGAATGGATGCACGCACAAGGCCGTAATTGGTTCGATGTCTGCCCGATTTTGCATTGATGATTGATTTGATTTGAAACGTGACGTCTACCATACCACGCAAAGCCCGGAGGGCGGAATATCTCTGCCGGTGGCGTAAGCCACCGGTCTCTGGTACTCATTCATAATAAGCCCGGAGGGCGACACTTTTCAGAATGATTTGATGTGCCGCCCTCCGGGCTTTTCTTGGGTTGGCCAAACAACCGGTGGCTCACGCCACCGGCAGTGATGTATCGCCCTCCGGGCTAATGGGCTCAGCCGCAAGCGATTTAACTTGACGCTCGCAAATTTGAACCAGCTTATCGCGACTTGCGAATGAACGTGACCAGACTGGCCACGTCTTCCGGTGTCAAAACCTTCTCAAACCCCTCTGGCATGAGAGACTTCTCTGACTCTCGCATTTCCTCGATCGAACTGCGAGCTAGGCTGATCAATGCCCCTTGATCGTTCACGATCTCGATCCGTTCTTCGGTCTCGCGGACCTTGAGTCCGATGAGAGTCGTTCCCTCGTTGGTCAAGATACTCATGCGTCGATATTTTGGCTCAACCGCTTTATTCGGGTCCAAGATGGCCGAGAGCCAAGCGTCATTTTGCCAAACCGATAACGCTTGCAGATTCGGACCAACTGAGGGAACGACGCCATTCGCATCCGTCCTGTCTTGATGGCACTGAGCGCAGTGTTTTTTGTAAAGCAATTCTCCTTGGCTTGCGTTCGCAGCTGCCGCAGCCGGCCATCGACGAACGTAGTCGCTCACGATCGCAAGCCGATCGGAGCCAGGTGCGGGACCGAAAAGCTTTTCGACATAGGCTCGCACCTCAGCATTCTTGCTGCCTCGCAGCTGTTCGATCTGTGCAGTCTGGAATGCATTGGTCTCAATCGCTCCTGACGCTGATTTTTCGAGCAGCATCAATGCGCTTTCCTCACGCAATATTCCTTCCGCCAGAATGCTCGTGCGTGCTGTTGCGGTAAACTTGTTCCAATTGCCAAGTACGTTCTCAATCGCAGGTTTGCCAAGGGACAAAAGCCCCTTGGTCAAAGCGTTTCCGAAGTCTTTGTCCTGCTCTGCGATGAGGAGTTGGACCATACGATCTACGGTTTCCGCAACCGGACCACCTGCCTTAGAAAGAATCAGATCGAGCGCCGGTCGTCGTGTCGCCTGTTCCACTTGCGTATCCTGAATGGCTTTGAAAGCGTCGTCTTCCAGTTGACGGAAACTGGCGTCATCCAACCGCAGCGAAGCGTCCTTTTGCTGCGAAAACTGGCGGGCCAAGGCATAGTGCCAACCAGGACGCGATGCCGATACGTTGACAATTTGTTGGCGAAGACGCTGTTTTAGTTCCGGTGAACTTCTAGGTATAAGTTGATCCAACATAGGGCGGTTGCGAACGTTTGGGTTCGCCAACAACTGCTCGATAAAGGTATCGGTGCCTTCTTTTGGCAAGAACGCGATAGCCCCGTCTATCCAAGGATCGCCCGCATGGTGAGCGAGCAATTTGCCAACTTCAACGAATGCTGGTTCTGAACTAAAAGAAAGCGCTGCAATCGCTTGCAGAGCCAAGGCAGGCGATTGTTGGGCCAGTTCCGATCGTGCTGCGGCTAGGACGGCAACACGCTCTTCACGGCCGAGCAAGTGTTGTTTGCCCATGGTTTCAATGGCCCAACGAACGATACGGCTGTCACTGTCCTTACACGCCACAAACCAATCGTCTGGTTTGCATTCCCCCAAAGCATTCAACGTGGCCAGTGCGCGAAGTCGTCCGATTGCTTGATCGGATTGCGAAATCATTCGTCGAAGCTTGTCGGGAATGTAAGTCGAATTAATGCTTTTGGCTTTCTTGCCCAAAATCAATTGTTGCCTAGCTATGTCGGCTACTGCTGAGCTCGGGCTTTGAAGCGCCGCAAGCAGTCGGTCGTCATCCGCCTTGGTCCAGTCGTACGTTGCATGGGGTGTGAAGTCGGATCGATAGGCTCGATAGATTCGACCAAGATTTTCGCCTGCTCGAACATCGATTCGCTGTTGCCAATCCACGGGGATCCATTCAGGATGTTCGATGACTCGTCGATACATGTCTGCGATCCAAAGCGTTCCGTCGATGCCATTTTCGATGCGAACGGGGCGAAACCATGGGTCGTCGCTTCGTAGCCATTCGCTTTGCTTGTCCTCGTCGAACCGACTGCCGGCGAAAGAGGCTCCTTTGGGGCTGACCTGAATGCGGGACACGAGATTGTGAACCGGTTCGCAAACCATCGCGCAACCCATCATTTCATCCGTTGCACCCGGGCTGCGACAGAAGATCGAGCTGCATGCCGAAGTAAACCGGTTGGCCGCGAACAAATCGTTGAACCGATCCGCATCGCGACTTATCGGGAAAACTGGCGGAGCGCTTGGAGGCTGCATCAAGTGCTGTGAGAGCGAACGAACGGGCATGCCTGCCGCCGAAAGCCATTCGCGGTCATAGACATAGTGATAGAGGGGGTGGCTGTTGTCGTTGCCAAACCAGTTGCCCCAATCGTCACACCCACGAATGTACTGTGTTGTTCCTGTCTCTAGATAGGCGATGCCGTTGTCGACGTCGATGCTGAGATCGCAGCCGCTCACTTGGAGTTTCCGGCCCGTCTTCACTTCCAATATTTCCTTGACCTCGGAACCGGTCCCCATATGAAGTCGGTGGTCCAGGCCGTAGGTGAAGCCGTTGACCCGATGCTGAGGATTGGCGAGCGGGAAGCCCGAAAGCAATACGCGACGATCGTCTGCTACTCCGTCATGGTCGGTGTCTCGAGCAAAGAAAACGTCGGGGGCGCACGCCACCACAATGCCATCTTTCCACGGATAAACGCCAGCGGGAAACGATAGCTTGTCGAGGAAAATCGTGCTGGAGTCCAGCTTCCCATCGCCATCGGTGTCGGTCAGGCGTTTGATGCGTCCAGACTTGGCGCCGCCGGAGGGATAGTCGCCCATTTCAACGACCCAAACGGTGCCATCGGCCCCAAATGCAACGTTGACAGGGTCCTCGACCAAAGGTTCCGAGGCAACCAATTCCACCTTCCAACCTTTCGGCATTTGAATGGTTTTGAGGGAAGCTTCGGGAGCCAGAGGTTGGTCCAGCAATCGTTGTGAGTTCGCCATCTTGAGTATGCGGCTGACGATGAGGTCCTCGGTGCCAGAAACCCATCGGCCCGGTTGAGCGTAGTACAACATCGAAGTATCGACCTCGTATCCGCCTTCGTTTCGAACGCGTTCCGACGCGACGTAAGCAAAGACGTCGTCGGTGTAAGCTGCTACCCATACATTGGGGAACTGGCTGAGTTCTTTTTCGAGTCGTATTTGGTAGTCCACAACGACTTCGCCCCCCATGAAGACCCAGGCGAGTTTATCGCCGAAGCTCCAATAGTGGACTGGGGCTGGGTACGTTTCCGCCAGGCGATTTTTAAGCTTCAAGATGTCGAGCATAATCTGTGCGAAGTTGCGTTCGACAAACGATTGGCTCTTGGCTAACTCGTTCAACTTGTCTCTGGATGGACGCTCGGGAGCGATAGCAACCAACTGGAATGCTTGCGAAGTAGGGGGTGGAAGCGGCTCGGTCGGACCTGCGCAAACTGCCTGGACAGCCGTTGCCATCTCGCGAGCATGCTGTTGGGCATGTTCGTACTTGCCGCGTGGATTCGGGTTCGCATCGGCACCGCAGCCGATAATGGGCAAGGCGACGGCATCAGGTGAATGGTTGGCGAGAAAAGCATCTTCCAGCAGGCCAGCAGATAGCCCGGCCCAGTCGGCGCTGATTTTGTTGAGCTCCGGCGAAATCGAAGTGCAGTGGCAAGCGTACTGATAAGCTACAGCAATGGTGGAACCGTCAGGCCGCTTGGCATGAATACAGCGAACACTGCGGTCAACAGGACCATCGTCGACGGTTCCGAAGCCGCTCCAAACGTTGTTCTTGAGCAATCGGCGGTTGATTGCGAATTCGGCTCTGCCTGTTCCAAAGCTCACCGTCGCGGGCTTCATTCGTTCGATCGATTTCCCGACGACCTCAACAACAGCCTCGACGGTCTTGCGACTGATACTGGACATGCTCGTGCGTTCGGCCTCAGTGAGTGGGGTCGAATACAAGTTGGGCAGGACGTCGTCCAATTGAGGCCCCGTATGCGAGTGGCTGGTGCAAAGGACGACTTGTTTGCGTTCAAGCGCATAGAGTTCCTTCAGTTTGGCATGAATCCGATCCGTGAGCGATGCGGAAAGACCGATGGCATCGAGAGAAACAAGAATGAGAGGCGGCTGTTGGCCATGTTTGAGGCACATCGCCCTCGCGAAAAGTCGGTCATCGATCTCGCTGGTGGGCTGAGTTCGCGAGCCATAACCGCTCAAACGAACGGGCGTATCGGGCGTGATATCTGCTTTGGACGCTCCTACTTGCCATTCCTTTTCCGGCCCCTGTGCCGAAAGGATGCCGGGTAAAACCGTAAATAAAACCACTGCAACACAACCGAGGCGTTTTGCAGAAAGGATGTGGCCGATTTCAGCTCTCATAGCGAACTCATTCAAAAGGACGTTGCTGGACTCAAGATGTTCATTATATCTAAATATCCCAACCCGAAACGTAAGCGCGTTAGCGGCACCGCGCGAGCCGTCCGGTGAAGGGACTTCGTTTAACAGTCAGCCGTACTCGTTTAACAGTCAGCCGTAGGCGTACTGTCAAAAGAACGCGGTACGCCTACGGCTGACCGTTAAACGACTAAATCAACAAGCCGCAAGCCGTCCGGTGAAAACCAAAGGATATTTGGCATTTCACGGGAGTGCTTGCGCACTTCCGCGATTAACGCTACCCACTAATACCAATATTTCAGATTGTCAGCCATCGAAATTCAACGGTACAATACAGGTTAGCTTTTTCCCACCTAAATGGCGAAGGGGTCGGACTCGTTCAGGCCAACAATCGTCTCAAAAATCAATACTCATGAAAACACGTATGTTTTTCGCACATTGGAACCGGCAGATCGGTGCTTTTGCCCTCGGATTTGCGGCTTGCTCATTTCAATTCGGCTCAGTTCGAGCTCAGGATGCGGCCCCCAAAGCGGACGCACCTGCTGAGGCGCAAACGGAGAGTCGGTTTCTCACCAACACTCGCCAATTAACGTTCGATGGTATCCGGGCTGGAGAAGGATATTTCAGCCGCGATGGAAAGATGATGGTCTTTCAAAGCGAACGAGATAAATCCAATCCGTTCTACCAAATCTATTTAATGGATCGGGAAACCGGCGACGTCGAGCGAGTTTCACCTGGTTACGGCAAGACAACCTGCGCATGGATCCATCCCGATGGCGACCGGGTACTCTTCGCCTCGACTCAATTCGATCCCGAATCGGCTAACAAACAAAAAGCAGAACTCGATGACCGCGCCGAAGGAAAGCAAAAACGCTACGCGTGGGACTACGATGAGCAATACGACTTGGTGGAATGGAACCGCAAGACACATGAATACAAAAAGCTGACCGACATCAAAGGATACGATGCCGAGGCTTCCTATTCTCCCGATGGCAAGTACATTGCGTTCTCCTCCAACCGGCTCGCTTACCAATCGACTTTGAGCGAGCGAGAGAAAACCCTTTTTGAAACCGATCCTGCAACGGCGTTGGATCTCTATATCATGAAGAGCGATGGCACAGAGGTAACTCGCATCACCGACCAGTTCGGATACGATGGCGGTCCCTTTTTCTCACCAGACGGCAAGCGAATTTGCTGGCGAAGATTCTCCGAAGATGGAGCGACCGCGGAAATCTATACGGCCAACGTCGATGGCTCGGACGTCAAGCGTCTGACCACGATTGGAGGAATGAGCTGGGCTCCGTATTACCATCCAAGCGGGGATTATTTGATCTTCGGTACCAACATCAACGGCTTTGCCAATTTTGAATTGTACATGGTCGATGCCAACGGTAGCCGCACTCCAACTCGAGTTACTACCACTGACGGATTCGATAGTCTGCCTGTCTTCACTCCCGATGGCAAAGAACTTTCGTGGACGTCCAATCGAACGGCCAACAAGAAATCGCAGATCTTCATGGCCGAGTGGAACGACAAAGCGGCCCGCGAAGTACTCGGCTTGGGGGCTCCCGGCGAGAAAGTCGATGGCAATGCCATCAAGCCACCTTCACTGAGCCAAGTTGAATCCGCTAAAGCAGAAGCGGCCGCCGCGGTAAAAGCAAATGACGCTGATTACCGCGCAAGTGATGTTGGACGCCACGTAGATTACCTTTGCCGACCGGAATTGGGTGGTCGTCTAACGGGTACCGCAGGTGAGAAGCTAGCCACATCCTATGTTGCCAGTTACATGGCCTCGCTAGGCCTAGAACCTGCAGGCAGCAATGGAACCTACTTTCATAGTTTCCCATTCACGGCTGGGGTTGAGCTGGAAGATCGCAACGCTTTAACCTCGAGTGACAAGGCTTTGACGCTCAATACAGACTGGCGACCGTTGGTCTTCTCCAATTCCGAAACAATTGCACCAACCGAAGTGGTTTTTGCGGGTTATGGGATTGTCGCTCCGAAAGATCAAGGGCAGCCGGAATACGATTCGTACGTGCACTTGGATGTTGAGAACAAATGGGTTTTGATGTTGCGACTCATGCCGTCGGAGGTAACTCCCGAACGACGTCAGCAGTTTGCTCGGTTTAGCGACTTGCGATACAAAGCCATGTTGGCTCGCGAACGCGGTGCCAAGGGAGTCATCTTTGTAAGTGGTCCGACTAGCAATGTTCGCCAGCAATTGGTCCCAATGGAAAAAGTTGCGGGCAAACTTTCCGGCTCCGGCATCACGGCTCTCAGTGTCACCGATGCCATAGCTGAATCCTGGTTCTCCAAGAGCGAAGAAAAACTCGCTGATTTGCAAAAAGAGCTCGACAAGGGCGAAATGATGATGGGCTTCGAATTGCCTGGCGTGAAAGTCGGTGCGACGATCGACATCCATAAAATCCAGGGAGAGGGAGTTAACACCATCGGTCGGCTGCAAGCGGGAGATAAGCCGAGTAAGTCCGTGATTCTGATCGGGGCGCACATCGACCACTTGGGCTCGGGTGGCAGCAGTTCTAGCATGGCTCGCGACGAAGAGCGACAAGGGATGCACCGCGGAGCAGATGACAACGCGTCTGGCGTTGCGGCGATGCTTGAGATTGCCCAATCGATGGCCATGCAAAAGCGTGCTGGCAAACTCAAGCTTGAGCATGATGTTTTGTTCGCCGCGTGGTCGGGCGAGGAACTTGGGCTTCTCGGATCAGATTATTTTGCAAAGCAGTTTTTCGTTTTGTATCCCGACCTTCCTAAGGGGAAGAACGAGGATTCGCTTTCCCCAACCATGGTCGCCTGCTTTAATCTCGATATGGTTGGCAGATTGCGTGAGAATCTTGTTTTGCAAGGGATCGGTTCGTCACCTTTGTGGCCTCAAGAAATCGAGAAACGCAATGCGGTTGTTGGCTTACCGTTGACGTTGCAGAGCGATTGCAACTTGCCAACCGACGCGAGTACATTCTTTCGCAAAGGGGTGCCGATTCTGTCCGCGTTTACAGGCTCGCATTCGGAGTACCATACGCCACGTGACACTCCTGAGTTGCTCAACTACGAGGGAGCGGCCAAGACTGCCATGCTGATGGGGTTGGTGGCAAGGGCTGTCGCAACTTCCAAGGAGATTCCCGAGTTTCACGAACAGCAAATCACCGAGGGGCAAGGCGCTCGGGCGATGATGACGGCTTATCTCGGCACGATCCCAGATTACTCGCAGGGAGATATCAAGGGGTTACTGCTATCGGGTGTTACTAAAGACGCACCCGCGTCCAAAGCTGGAGTGCAAGCCAAGGATGTCATCATTGAGTTGGCTGGCCGCAAGGTTGAGAACATTTATGACTATACCTATGCGATCGAAGCGTTGAAGGTAGGTCAAGAGGTCGAGATCGTGGTCCAGCGAGGCAGTGTTGTGCTGAGGTTAAAAGTGACCCCGCTCTCCAGACAGTAATAGCATCGAAATTAAATAACCAGTTTATTGCTCGGAAGGGTGGGCCCGGCTTGGTACCCCGAAGCGTGAGCGAGGAAATGGCTTGGATTACGAGCACGTCGGTTAACAAACATGGATTTTGTTTGCGGCAATCGTTTTCCCCGATACTTTTGACGCCACATGTTGAGCGAGTTGTTTGCTATGGTAGGAACCTACCGTTCCTTCCAGGATCAAACCACTATCCAGCATCGTCACCCGAAGATCGCAAACGCTGAAGCCAAATTGCGATTTCAATATGGCATCGATTTTGTCTGCTAGTTCTTTTAATTCCATTCCAGAATTCTGCGAACGCATGTTGACGATTTCAGGTCTAGCGGTGATCAGGCTTGATTCAATCATCTTGGCACAACCAGTTCCCCACCTTCGTTTTCCCATCGCTCGATGGCCTTTCGCTTCGCCGCGTCACACGCGACCGACGCAACGCCCCAACGTGGTCGTTTCAAAGTTATGGTTGATTCTTGTAAGGTAGTGTTCCATTGCAAAATCGCTGGCGTGTCCTCGTTGTTGTGTTGATAGCTGAGAATGCTAAGCGATGCAGTATTCAAGAGAAAACGTTCCGCAATTTCCACAGGCAGACCGATCCATCTTGCACCAAAAACGCGACCGAAATGACCATGTGTGAACAAGGCAATATCACCGTTGAGCTTTCGCAGTTTTGCAATGACTCGATCGACTCGATCCGAGATCTGCTCCGGCGATTCTCCGTTGGGACATCCATCCCGAAATAGATTCCAGCCGGGGCATACTTTTTCGATTTCGCTGTGCGTTTGGCCTTCATAGTCGCCGTTGTCCCACTCGGTAATGTCCGGCTCGGTTTCGGCTTTTTCTCCAAAGCCTGCGGACTGACAAGTTTGTAACGCGCGTAGGAGTGGGCTAACGAAGATATGTTGAAATGAAATCCCTTGAACTTGTTCTTGCAACCGACGCGCCTCGGTCTTTCCATTCGCCGTAAGTGAGATGTCGGCGCGTCCGGTGTGCTGGCCTGACACGGACCACTCCGTTTCTCCATGGCGCATCAAGTAGATGTTCGGTAGGCGTTGAAGCATGGTAGATTTCATTCAAGAATAATTAGGTTGACAAAACGGATACGCAATTCGATTAAGTAGAGCAATTCGCGGGCCATTGCGTAGTGAATTGTGGTTTAAGCTCGTCACCATCTGCAGCCCAATCAATAGTTGAAACGAGCCGAAAGCGACTTGGCAAAAAAATGAAGGGCAAAAAAATTATCTCATCACTGCGTTTAATCTTTTTGCCTCCCAATTTTTTTGCCAAAAAGATGTGAGTAAAGAGAAAGATAACGCCCACGGGCTAATTGACCTGTAACATACGCGGCAATGTGCGCAGGAAGAATCTCACTCAAAGCGAGGAACTTCACCGAACGAGAAAACGATGACTTCTTCACCGGTTACCGTACTAATGTCGTGATGCATGCTTCGAACTTTTACGCCGACTGCCTCGTAGACCAAAGACTCCAACATGGGCCGTGCTAATTCCAGCAGTTGCTTGCGGGTCTGCTTGATCAAATCACGTCCTTTTTCCGGTGTCGCCGTCTTGCCAAGTTGCCGCTCTGCTAACGTTAATACGCTGCGAATGCGAACCACCAGCAGATCCTTGATGAAGTGGATTTGTACTTGGTTCGATCGCCAGCCCAAATACTCTTCCTGAAAGCGAATGATGCCATCGCAAATCGCAGCCTCGCTTTCGGTTTGGGTCAGCGATTTGGACTCTCGATCGCTTCGGATTTTGCGTGCTTCATCGTTGGGAAGACGATTCTCCAACGCTTGATTGGGCCGGCCTTTGAGCGTTTTCCGCGAACGGGCAGCGGTTCCTGATCTTTGTTCTACACTTGCGAGAACGGCCTTGATTTCGTCTAACGCTGCGGGCTTCGTCAGCACCAAATCACACCCGGCCTTCATCGCAAGCACCTTGTGTCGTTCATCCTTAAGCCCCGTGATAGCCACGATTTTGGTTTGCTTGAACGCCGGCATGCGACGCAACTGAGTCGCTAGGTCGCAGCCGTCGATATCCGGCATCACCAAATCGATGAGCATCAGGTCGGGTTGAAATGCGTTTGCCACGTCGAGCGCTTGGATTCCGCCATACGTCACATGCACTTGATTTCCGAGAGCTTCGACGAGCAATCCAAGCGCATCGGCTCCATCGCGATTGTCGTCGACGATGAGCACGCGCAGCGGTTTTTCGATGGTTGACATTGTTCTTTGGTTCTCACTTGAGTTTCTCCCCCCTTTTCAAGATACCTAGCACGACGCGCAAGTTTTGAAGTTGCACGTTTTCTGTGCTTCCGGGCCAACGGCCCAGCAATTTACATAGCCCAGCCCAACGGGCTGGGTATGCAATGCAAATGATCTTAAGGGCCAAAGGTCCGACCGTTTGTTGGCTGACGTCTCCAACTGAGGCAAACAGCCGGGCCGTTGGCCCTATCAATTCCTTTGCTTAATTTGCCCCAGCCCTTCAGGCTGGGCTATGTAAACGACCGGGGCTTTGCCCCTAAATCAAATAGCGCACTCACCGTAAGAGCAATCCACGTTCCGTTTTCACTAAATTGACACGCGTTTTTTTTGTTTCGATGCTGTAGCCAGTATCTCGCTTACTTGTTCCAGTCTCGCTGGTTTGACGAGATGATGGTTGAATCCAGATTGGGCAGAGAGCTGACGATCGGTATCTTGTCCATAGCCCGTCAACGCAACTAAGACCACCTCCTTACCACCGGGTTGCTGTCGAATGCGTTTCGCTACTTCGTAGCCATTGAGACCTGGCAAGCCGATGTCAAGCAGAACTACATCTGGGCTATTTTCACTGGCTACTTGCACTGCAGCTAAACCATCGTTTGCGGAAAAGACCTCGTGCCCTGATGCTCTCAGCAGGATGGAGAAACTCAGCACCGTATCTTAGTTATCATCGACCACCAAGACTCGCAATGGACGGATGATTTCGGGCTTGTCAATGTCGGCGATAGGCCCCCTATTGTCCAACTCCACAGACAGCAATGGGAGTCGGATAATAAACTCGCTTCCGTGCCCAAGAGAACTGCTTACCTCCACGCGTCCACCGTGTAGTTCCGTTAATCGTTGCACAAGCGCAAGCCCGATACCGAGTCCTCCCTGAGATCGATCGAGCGATCGTTCCGCCTGCGTAAAAAGATCGAATATCTTTGGCAAAAGAGATGGAGAAATCCCCACTCCCGTATCGCGAACTCGCAATACACATTCATGCTCTTCGACGAGAACACTCAACCAAATCTTTCCCCCAATCTCGGTGTACTTGGCGGCATTAGTGAGGAGATTCACGACCACCTGCTCCAACCGCGCAGCATCGGCGTTGAGCCAAATAGTCTCTTTGGGAAGCGAGACGACTAGTTCATGCTTGCGCTGATCGATCAATGGGCGAGATGTTTCAATGGCTCCCTCGACAATGCCACGAATGGCAATTCGTTCCTGCCGGAGTTGGACCCGCCCCGTCGTGATACGGGACACTTCCAATAAGTCGTCGACCAAATGCTGTAGATGCCCGACTTGGCGTTCGATGATGCCTCGCGCTTGCTTTTGGAGCGAGCTTTCGACTCCACTCGGCAAGCCAAGCAGCTGGACAGCGTTGGCAATCGGCGCTAATGGGCTTCGCAATTCGTGACTCAGCATTGCCAAAAACTCATCCTTGCGACGATGTAGGTCAGAAAGCTCTGCGGCCTGCGAAAGCATCTGTTTCTCCAGCTTTCTTCGCTCTGAAATGTCCCGTATGTTGCATTGAATCACGGGATGCTGCCCCTCTTCGTATTTGTTGGCTACCATCTCCACCGGATGTTTATTCCCGTTTCGATCTTCCAATGGAAGCCCTTCGTATCGAATCGAACCTTCGTTGTCCAATCGCTCCATGGCGAGCACACTGGCTTGTTTATCCTTGAGGAAGCCGATCTCCCAGAGCTCCTTGCCCAAAAAATATTCCGCAGGATAGTCGAGCAACGACGTAAGAAAAGGATTCGCGTGCGTGATCTTGTGTGTCGTCGCATCCAGAATGAGAATTCCATCGTGGGCTGCCTCGAAGAGCCGTCTAAAACGAATTTCAGAGTCCTCCAGGTTTAGTGCCACGTTTTTCTCAGTTGTCACATCAAACAACGCAAGCATGGCGCGTACAGGATGACGATATTCCCCTTCCCCTTCGAAGTACACTTGTTTGCGAACCCGCAACCAATGCACATCACCGTTCGGCCAGATGACGCGGTGGTCCATCGCAAACCAGCCGGGTCCCTCTGGCGAAAGCGATTCGGCGATCCGAACGGCCAACTCGGCCTGGTCACCTGGATGAAACGTCGCATGTACCGCTTCACGCGGCACGATGAGAAAGTCTTGTGCCAAACCAAACAGCCTGGCTGCATCTTCCGATAGATGATTTAGTCCCGTTTTGTAATCGACCTCGGCCAATGCCAAGCCCGCTATTTCAACGCCCAAGG
Organism: Pirellula sp.; assembly: GCA_031424235.1. Classification (GTDB taxonomy): domain Bacteria; phylum Planctomycetota; class Planctomycetia; order Pirellulales; family Pirellulaceae; genus JBKCUI01. Next base: position 17,895 of record JANPHB010000211.1, on the reverse strand, counting down.
CAAGTCTCGATTCACTTTCATGAATCGCTTTTTCGTTGAGGACGCGATCGGAGATATCCCGGATGGAACTGGAGATCAGCACGCCGCTGTCCAGGACGATGGGGCTCAATGCAATCTCAACGGGAAAAACACTTCCATCCTTCCGGACGGCGGTCAGTTGACGTCCTTTACCCATTTTCCGAGCAAGCGGCCGAACCGTGAACTCCTCCCGCAACTGTACGTGATGAGCGTGTACACTCGCTGGAATGAGGATCTCGACTCCGTTGCCAATCAGCTCGCTCGACTTGTAACCAAAAAGCCGTTGCGTCTCCGCGTTCACCAAAACGATTTTCCCCAATTGATCGACAATGACCATGGCATCCGGAGCCGATTCCAGGAGCGATCGAAATTTTTCTTCGCTTTCTCTCAAGGCCAGTTCGTACTTTTTGCGATCAGTCAGCATCGCGAAGCGCTCGATCGCATTGTCGATTGCGCGGGTTAGGCTTTCTGGTGTGATCCAATCCTTGCCCAAGTAGTCCTGTGCGCCTCCTCGCAGTAGTTCTTTTCCAACCACGCGGTCGGAACCTGTGAGTACGACGATTGGGCAGGGTGGCAGTTCATGGCCGTCACATAAAGATGCCAACATCTCTTGCGCGTCCAAGTCGGGCAGATGATACTCTAGGAGTATGCAGTCAAAAGGTGTACTGCTGCTCTCTCGGACTTGTTTCAACGCAGTCACGCCTAACTCAGCTTCCGAGAAATCATAGCGACGATCTGATCCGCACAATATCATTTTGCGCAAGTCGGCTCGACCGTCGGGATCGTCTTCAATAATGAGAATTCTACGTGGATTGTCTATCATGACCGTGTGGTGCCCTCATGTTCAGGGAGGATGGCTGACGTAAGCCAATACGAAAAAATACTTTGGAGAATTCGAAGATGCTGCACGTGGCTAACTGGTTTCAGATGATATGCATTTGCCCCGTGGTCATAGCAGAAACGGACGTCTCGCGAATTGGACGAAGCGCTGAGAACGACCAAAGGTATCGCCCGAAGTCGTTCCTTTTGCAGGATACCTCGCAGTGCATCTCTGCCGTCTCCTCTTGGTGTGTTTAAGTCCAATAGAACCAGAATGGGCAACGCATATCCGTGGCGTTGGAGATCATCTAGGTGCTCGAGACATTCATCGCCGGATTTTGCCCGCCGGATCTCGTTGATGACGTTCGCCAAACGAGATGCATCAAGAGCCGTTTCAAAGTCCTCGTCCGAATCTTCGACAACCAAAACGTGTCCTTGCCGGGGTCTTAGCATGTGGAGGCCTCATCGCCACACGGCAGCGTGAAGTAGAAGGTTGTCCCAGCCCCAACTATGGAGTCCAACCATACGCTACCACCGTGGCGTTGCACTAGTTTTTGTACAATCGTTAATCCAGCTCCAACGCCGCCGCCAAACTCATCGCGACCGTGCAATCGTTTGAACATGCGAAAAACCTGCTCGAAGTGGCGTGTTTCAATTCCGATACCGAAATCCTTAACGTAGAAAATCGTATGGCCAAGAGATCCCGCAGGGGCGTTTGGTCGTTCGCCCACTTCGCCTGGCACGAGATAACCGATTGCGATATGGGGCGAGGTGCCATGGACATATTTCATGGCGTTGCTTATCAGATTGGTGAAAATTTCGCGAACCCGAACACGATCACATCGCCATGTAGGCAGCGGCCGAGGTACGTCTACGCGAAGTGTGCAATCACTCCGTCTTGAACCGACCATCTCCATCGCTTCATCAATGACTTCGTTGAGATCGATTGCTTCGAGTTCTAAAGTGGTTCGTCCAACTCTCGAGAAGTGAAGCAATGAGTCGAGTAGGCTGTCCATTCGTACCGTTAATCGCATCAAATTTTCGACACGCGTGCGACTTTCCTGGTCGAGAAGCTGGGCAGACTCTAGTAACTGATGTGCGTATTTGTGGATCCCTCGCAACGGTTCCTTCAAATCGTGCGAAGCGACGTAGGCAAAGGCATCCAACTCATCGTTGCTTCGAGTCAAATCGGCATTGAGCTCGGCCAGACGTTCTGATCGCGAAACGACCAATTCCATTACGAGCATACGCAAACGCAGAGCCGAATCCACCTCCAAGGTAGTCCATGGAGCTGCTCGTCCGTGGACCGATTCCACAAAGAGTTCAAAGGAACCTCGCACACTGAGCCTGGGACCATTTGGTCCGACTGTGACAGGTTTGCTGCTAGGGTCTCCAGCCCAATTCACTGTCTGTATGCACTCAGGGCGAAACCACAGGATGAGATCGCGCCGCTTTCGCGAGACGCGCACCGCAAGTACACCACTGGCCACATCAGCAAATGCTGCACCCGGTTGGAAGGAACGAGCTAGTGAATCGGTTGCAAAGACAGGTCGGGTTGCGGAATCAAATTCTGAACATCCATTCAGCCACTCGGCTAACTCATCCAATTGAGTCTCGTTGGGAGTTTTGCCGGAACACCACCATCGGTCCAAATGGAACAAGGCCGCGCCACTTGCGTCCAACGCATCCAACAGCGACGGGTGGCTATCGCTGAGTGCCATAAGATCGCCCGATTGCGCAGCGCGAGCTACCAACTGTTGGTGTACCCCATCCAACCTCAGACGATAAATTAGCTGTTCACCCTGTTCGACCGTTTTCAATTGAAGCGAGACAACTTGAGCGAGGAATTCGCAGGCCGCCCTCATTTGATGCGGGAAATAAATCGTTGAGTTGTGTTGGCAAGCTATCAACCCCCAGAGCTCACCGTCCACCAAAATCGGCATTGTTAATGAAGCTAGAACGCCCATGTTTGCCAAATACTCAGTGTACATTACCGATGCTCCCCACACGGAACAATATGTCATGTCCAGCGGTCGTCCCGTATCTGGATTGGCCAGCGGAGTCATTTCTACTAAAGCTCCTGCAGCATTGGGTAGAGGCCGAATCCAAATGCGTTTGTAAATATCTCGAGCTTGCTTGGGAATATCTTCCGCGGGATAATGTAGCCCCAGGAGTGAATCGAGGTCGGCGCGTTTGCTTTCAGCAAACACTTCGCCGTGAAAATCGGGATGGAAACGATAAACCATAGCGCGGTCAATTCCAGTGATCTTTGCGACCTCTTCGGTGACTCGCTTGCAAAAGTCTTGCAAACTATTCGCCGCTTGAATATGACATATGGCCGACTTGACGATCGAAAAGTAGTCGCGATCATCGTGTTCCGCATTGTGATGAGTCGCCTCAAATTCCAGCAGTAGGACGCCGCCGTTGGTATGCATGCTCACATCTAAGGTCGTTGAGCCATCCATGGCCAGCATGCTAAAGGCATGCTTGACAGAACACTCAACTGTCTGGCCAGAAAGCAACTCGCGAAGCTGCGGCAATCTGTCTTGACCAATGACCAGCGAAATCGATTGGCCCAGTAGGGCTTCTGGAGAACTTGGGAAAAAACTGGCGGTGTTCTCGCTCGCCTGGAGGATCGTAAGGTCGCTTGGTCGCAGGGCAAGTAAAACACCGTGAGACTGGATGCAACCCGGTGTTCGCGTTGGTTCGCTCTCGCATGTTGTAAGCGATACTCCGTGACGTTTTATACTGTATGGTCCGTCGCCCCAAGGAAGCGACGTTGAGACCACAACTGGTTCATCACTCATGTGGTTGTATTGCTTTCTAAAATCGAACCCGAGAGGCTCACTAAATTGTGGATGTCATTGCCTTCAACTTGAGATTCAACGGCCGGATCTGCCGATGGCAGTTTGCAATTCGTAATTGGAAAGAGCCACTCACTAAGGGTTTGGAATGTATCGTTAGCGCTTAAAACGATTTCATCATTTTGGCTCATCGGTTCGGCATTGCTGGTTATAAACTCGCGAAACGACTTCCATTGTTGGCCAGTGTTGGTACCGTAGCCATGGAAGAACGCGGCTCCCGTTTCGGGGCCCATTCCAAGATTGGCCTGAAGATGCTTACTGATGATTTGACCGCCGAGCGTTGCCCCTTCGACTACGTAGAGACACCCGAGCACTTGGGCTGGGGTCTTGAGCTCCGGCAAACGGGTGCAACGTTCGAGCAATGTCGAGTCATTGCCCAACGCACGAAGGTCCTTCTCAAGCCGCGGTACCTTGGCTCGTTCCGAGCAAATGTACTCCTGGTCTGGCCAGTAAATTTCTATTTCTGCTCGAAGCAGTTCTTCGAGTGGAGCATAATATCCCCAGAATCGCGTGAGGAGTCGGCAGTAGATCACAAGCGACATATTCGGATCCAGCACCGGCATCAGAGACTCGATGGCCGCATGGTTTCGCGAGGTCTCGGCTCGCAATCGTTGAAGAATCATGATCGTTCTCGTTTCTTGAAATACCATCTCTTTGGAATGTGTCTTCTGTAGCGGAAGGGCGCAAGCCGTCCGGTGTCATTGAGTTTGCATCCTCACTGGGCAGCTTGCGATGCTCCGCCAAGATTCTCCTCGACGCTCGCGAGTATCGTTCGTACCTGCTCCAGCCTCGCAGGTTTAATGAGGTGATGATTGAACCCAGCATCCATCGAAGCTTGCCGATCCGACTCTTGACCATAGCCTGTCAAGGCAACCAGAACGACATTCTTGAGTGTTGGCTCTTTGCGAATCTGCTTGGCAACTTCGTATCCGTTCAAACCTGGCAAGCCGATATCGAGCAAGACAACATCCGGAATCGTCTCGGTAGCGATCTGAATTGCTGTCTGTCCATCGTGTGCCGTTTGTACTTCATGTCCGGACTCCTTCAGTAGCATCGCGAAGCTCAAAACGGTATCGATATTATCATCGACTACGAGTATCCGCAGCGGTTTGTGGTGTTGGGTGGTGGTAGCGACTGGAACCTGAGACGCAACAGTCTTGGCCTCCTCCACCGGAAGCCGAACCACGAACTCGCTTCCATGCCGTAGCGTACTAAATACTTCCACGGTACCACCATGCAACTCGGTCAGTCGCTGAACCAGTGCTAGCCCGATGCCTAAACCACCCTGAGAGCGATCAAGCGAACGTTCTGCTTGAGTAAAGAGATCGAAGATACATGGGAGTAGTTCTGGGGTGATCCCAACTCCAGTGTCTTTGACTCGCAGAATGCACTCGGCCCCTGACTGCTCTGCGGTGAGCCAAATCGTTCCGTTTAAGTCCGTATATTTTGCGGCGTTGGTCAGCAGGTTGACCAAAACTTGCTCAAGCCTCGCCGCATCGGCATGCAACCAGATCGGTTCGGCTGGCACGGTCACTTTGATTTCATGCCCGCGTTGCAGAATCAACGGGCGAACCGTTTCGACCGCCGATCGGACAATTTCACCAACTGCCACCGAAACCCTTCTCAACTGGACCATTCCCGTCGTGATCCGCGATACTTCAAGAAGGTCGTCGACTAGGTGTTGCAATTGATTGGTCTGCCGTTCAATGATGCCTCTTGCTTCCTTCTGGAACTCGTTTTCATTGCTGCTTTGCATGCCAAGCATTTGAACCGCATTAGAAATAGGTGCCAAAGGGCTTCGAAGTTCATGGGAAAGCATCGCTAGGAACTCATCTTTGCGTCTATGCAAATCCGAGAGCTCGCCCGCTTGAAGCTGCATTTGTTTTTCAAGTCGACTTCGCTCTGTCACATCGCGTGCTGCCGCAAAGACTCCTTGCAGTTTCCGGTCTCGATCGTAAATCGTCGTCGCATTGTAGGAGACAATGGTTTGCTGGCCGTCTCGCGCTCGGGCGGTTAACTCGTAGTCTGTGACCTTTCCGACGGCTAGGACCAACTTGATTCCTGCTTCTGCAAAATCAGGGTTCGTAAAATAGTCCTTGAAAGGTGCTCCGATGAGTTCATCTCGCGTGCAGCCCGTGAGTTCCTCCATCTGCTTATTGACGTCGCTGATGATTCCTCGTGGATCCGTTGTAATGAGAGCATCAATATTGGATTCGATAAGTGATCGCGTATAAAATTGAAGATCTCGAACGCGCTGATCGAGCAACATACGTTCGGCTTCGACTTGCTTGCGAGCCGTAACGTCTCGGGCTGCGGCGAAGACTCCTTGCAATTTGCGATCACGATCGTAGAACGTGCTAGCGTTGTAAGAGACAACGGTTTCGACGCCGCTCTTGGTGTGAGCTGTTAATTCATAGTCAGTGACTTTGCCCTCGGCCAGAACCAATCGAATTCCGGCTTCGGCTCGATCTGGGTTGGTAAAATAATCCTTAAAGGGAGCTCCAATGAGTTCGTCCCGCGTGGAGCCGGTCAGGATTTCCATTTGCCGATTGACGTCGGTAATGATGCCTCTTGGGTCCGTTGTGATCAGAGCGTCGATGTTGGATTCGATCAGAGAACGCGTGTAAAACTGCTGATCGCGCACTCGCTGATCGAGCAACAGCCGTTCCGCTTCTACCTGTTTGCGAGCGGTATTGTCAGTCCCAATGAGCAAGTAGCCAATGATGTTTTCTTGGGCGTCGCGAAGCGCTGTTACCGAGACAATGGCGGGAAAACGAGTGTTATCCTTTCGGATATAGGTCAGCTCGTAGATGTCTTCGATTCCACGCGAGGCCTTGAATACGAGGGCTTCGAAACCGGGTGTGATGGTGGTTTGAAGTTCTGAGCTCAGGGCTTTCGCGCGAGCGATTACTTCCTGTGGATCCGATATATCGGCCGGGGTGATTTTGTTCATGACTTCGGCGGCTTCGTAGCCGAGCATGCGTTCCGCGCCGACATTGAAGATCTGGATAACTCCTTTTTCGTCCGTTGCAATGCTAGAAAAGTTGGCGGAATTGAAGATTGCGTTCTGCAGCGCACCCGCTTTGACCAAATCTTCTTCCGCTTTCTTTCTTGCAGTCACATCTTCCATGGCCAGCACGAGCAACTCACCGTGTTGACCGGCTTGGAGCTTGCGAGCATTGAGCAACATGAATCGGTGACCAATGACGGGAAACGTATGCTCAAGTTCAAAATCATCGAAGACGGAACTCTTGGGTACGATGTCTTCCAAAAGCGTTCGAAGATCGGGAATGTCCCACTGGCCGTTGCCCAGCTCGTAAATGAGACGCCCCTCGGTTTCTGCGGCTGACACTTGAAATGTTTGATAGAAGGCGAGGTTTGCCGACCGAACGCGAAGTGTTGCGTCGAGGATGAGCAGCGGCTCCCGGACAGTATCGACTATGTTTTGAGCATAGTTCTGAATGTCTTCAACCAATGGCATTGGAACAGATGTCTGCATATTTTCGTGAGCCACTCGATGCGCGACGGCGAACAGCTTCGTTTCAGCTCCCCGGCAATTTTGATTCCACAACAGCACGGGCAAAAAAAAAGCCGACGAAGCAGGACCCCTCTTGTTGGAGCCTTGCCGCGTCGGCTTACTTATTTACCAGTTTCTCAGCAACCGCCGAGCTACTTTTAACTGAGTCATCCGAAGTTGAGGTACAGCGTGGAATTGTTCCTTTACCGAGCCTCAACGCCTAGAGTAACATCAGAAGAGCACGAACGGTTGGTAATTGTCTGTATTCGGAGGGAATTAATTCCGGCACGAACCGATTGGTCCTCGAGCGGCGACTTCGTTTAACAGTCAGCCGTAGGCGTACTTCCAACAGTGGCGAGTACGCCTACGGCTGACTGTTAAACGATTGGTAGCAAATCTCACTCAGATGACAGATAGTGCTTGCTAACAACAATCAGCTAACTCCAGGACTTCTTTGACTCGGTTGGACTTCTGCTGCCCCATGTTCATGATCGAGGCCAAGCGAAGCAGGGAGCTAATAGCGTCCTGGCGACGTTCTTCCATTTCGGAGGGCGACCATGATTTTCGTATCGCCAATCGACGATCTTTGGCGTTTTCTGATCTAGCAACAATGGAGACGAGCGATTTGATTTTCATTTTGTTTTCCTAACGTTGTTTGGCTCCGTGCAAGTTCAATCTTTACTCGGACATTTCTGGGTAACTGCAATTCGCGGGCCAATTCAACGTTAGATGATCGTTATGTTCTAAATGATCAAGTGAGTTGGGGTCGTTAACCAAATCTTGACGTGCTCCTTTTTAGCCAATGAATGCTGGTTGGTCGCAAATCAACCAATGCAATTGGGTGAGGCCATGATTCACGGCCCATGCCGCTCCTTCAGAGCTCTGGATCAATCGGGGCGTACGACCTGGGGTTTCGTTTGCGGTGCGAACTTCACCCCAGGCTAAAAAATCCCATCGCATTCGCGATTCAATCGCAGAAGGTTAAAGACGCAGTCGGTAGAAAGGTTCATTGGCATGGCGTTTGCATTGACATATTATTTGAAACCGAATCGAAAACGATTCTTTCTTTTCCAATCCTATTGAAAGAAGAATGACCATGTTAGGGACCGTATTGCTGGTGCTTTTGATTTTGATGGTCCTGGGTAGCGTGCCGACTTGGCCGCATAGTCGCAACTGGGGCTACTACCCAAGTGGCGGATTTGGACTGCTGTTATTGGTTCTCCTCATTTTGATTCTAGCTGGCCGAGTTCCGGTCGGTCTGTAACCAAATCAACAGTTCTTCCTCCTGAAGGGTTATGTTTATCATGAAGCGATTCATTTCAGTGATTTTGATCCTCATCATTGTCGTTGCTTGTGTTGGGTTCGTTCGCGGCTGGTTTAGCATGACAGCGAACAATGAGCCGCTCACTGAAAAGCTCGATGTTCATTTTCAAGTGGACCGGGACAGGATGAAGCAAGACGCAAATGCGGTAGAGGAAAAAACAAAAAGCATTTTAAGCTTAGAAAAAAAAGAAGATCAACTTCAGAACGCCCCACGATAGGAAGTGTAGAGAAATGGTCAAATCAAAACGGATAGGTGCAGTCGCCATCGCATGGTGGGTGGGGCTAGCGTGTGTTGGCGGCGTCGGGGCTTTCCTAGGCTTTTCCAGCACACAAATACCTGTGTCGGTCAAAGCCGATAGAAAGTTCCATTTGCCCGTCGACATGGATACATTCCGACAGATTCTGGTCCGCACCAAAGCGACCGAGGCCGTTGTGAATCATGGTGGAATGAAACTTCTCGAGGAAACGACCGAGTCCGTTGATATCGACTTAAAGAACGATTCCCGACCGCTCCGAAACTTTCTTCGCGGTAAATCCAAAGCAAATGTCTCTGCAACCAAGCACTTGAAAGTGCAGTTGAACGATCCGCAAATCAACGCAGATGAGCTACTCCTGACTCAAGATTGTCGGATTCAGCCAGAAAACATCCGAATTGTTTCTACTGCGGATGGGCCGTCAGGCGATCTCAAGGCCTACAGCACGACCCTCGAAGCCACAAAGGGTGATTCCGGGACTGACATTGTGCTAAGTATCGAGATGACGGTAGATGTTCGCGTATTATGGGTCTTTCAATCACAAGCCCAAATTCGGGTAGAGCAAGCCGCAAACAAAACTTTAAAGGATCAAGAAGCCTCTTTGCGTAGTCTTGTGGAAAGATAACTCTATTGCTTTTTGTTCTCTTAGGCGAGCGACAGGCCGAAAACGATCTGCCAAAGCTCTAATGAGAGAGCAAGGCTCCTGTAAACATTTTTTCTAGGATTTCACCTATGCAATTCATTGCTCGGGAGGGTGACGCTCCTGCCGAACCTTTGCACCGCTGGCTCGGCAGGAGCCTCGCCCTCCCAGGATAAACAGAGCTGCCGCTCGCCTTAGCGCTACGTTCACTTTAATTTGATTGCTACTTGAACAAATCCAAGGTACGATCTCGCTCAACACAAGAATAACTCCCAATAAGGCAGCGACGAAATTAGCGAACCGCAAAAGACACAAGGTGAGATGGAAGCGTCGATTTGCCAGTGTATCTCGCGATTTGAACATGAGTTTATGGGACGCGGGCCTAAAGATATTCATGCACATCTGATCGAAGATATGTTAGTCGTTCGCCTTCAGGGAGTCTTGACCTCGGCGGAACAACATCTGGTCAAAACCATGCCGGTCGACAAGGGGCGTGATCTATTGAAGCAAGTTCGATCGCAGTTGATCGAGATTGCAAGGCCTCGACTCGAAGAAATCATTCGCGACATCACGGGTGTTAAACCGGTCAGTTTGCACCACGATATCAGCACCGTCACAGGGGAAGAGATTGTAATCTTTACCTTGACCGAAGCGCCAAACTGTCGCGAACTCAAGAGGAAATAGGTTTCAAAACCTTCGCGATCTCCAATGCTGCCATCGGCAAGCAGCCCAAAGCGAACAACACCATGCAACCTTGAATGGATGTGCAAGGCGTTTTGAGAAAGAAGCCTAGATTTGGGCTCAGGAGACTCCAAAATTGTACGGCAATGGAAATGATGACCACCAAAAAAAGTTGCCAATTCATGAATGGCTTCATCCTCCACAGCGGAAGTGTATTGCTTCTCGCACCAAACGCCCGCATCAGCTCTGCAAACACCAACACCGTGAATGCCGACGAACGCGCGTACTCGATATTGCTCGTTCGCAAAGTGTAAAGAAAGACGCCCAAGGTTACACATGCGGTTAGCAGTCCGGTCGCCAACATGGTCCAAACAAAACTGGCATTGGTTAGTTTTTCCGAAGGGTTTCGAGGAGCTCGCTTCATCGCATCCGAAATATTGTTGTCGGTAGCCAAACACAAGGCAGGCAGTCCATCTGTTAATAGGTTGATCCATAACAAATGAATTGGCATGAGCGGGACCGGTAGTCCGACGACGACACAGATAGTGATGAGCAAAAGCTCGCCAGAGTTTCCTGCCAACAAGTACTGCAAGGTCTTGCGAATGTTGTCATAGATTCCTCGCCCCTCCTCAATCGCGGCAACGATGGTTGCGAAATTGTCATCCGTGATGATCATGTCAGCCGCTTGCTTGGTGACTTCCGTACCAGCTTTCCCCATTGCTATTCCGATATCAGCACCTTGAATTGCCGGAGCATCATTAACACCGTCGCCCGTCATCGCAACAACAGCGCCTCCTTTTTGAAGCTCATGCACGATACGGAGCTTATTCGCAGCAGTCACCCGAGCGTACACTGAAATTTCGCGAGAGCGGTCCGCAAATGCATCTTCTGGCATTTTGTCCAACTCGGCGCCCGTGACGGCTGCAACCTTAGAATCCAGCTTTAGTTCCTTGGCAATGGCTATCGCTGTTTCAGGATGATCACCGGTTATCATGACAACCCTGATACCAGCCTCTCGGCAACGCGACAACGCGTCCATTGCCTCCGATCGCGGCGGATCGTACATTCCTGAGAGCCCAACGAAAACCATGTCTCGTTCAACGGTCGCTGCGTCGAGCTCTTTCAGTGAATTGCGATCGAAATCTCGGTAGGCTGAACCCAACACACGCAGCGCTTTACCAGCCATGGTCGATGTGATGCTCGCGATCGAGGCGCGACGCTCGTCAGTTAAGTCCAAGTTGCCGTCGGGATGATATGCGTGAGACGACAACTTCAGTAGAGCGTCGGGGGCACCGTTGGTGAACGACCTAAGCCTGCCATCGGGCATCTGTCGTATGACGGAACTGCGTTTTCGATCGGAGTCGAATGGAAGCTCCATCTGCCTCGGAGAATCCAGGTCAAACTGGTTTTGATTGAACCCCGTCTTCAATCCTGCAACCAAGAGTGCCGCTTCGGTTGGATCGCCAACTGCCTTCCACTGATTTTCCTCCTCGTGCAAATGAGCATTGTTGCAACCAATGAGAATCGACGAAATCTGGTGAAGTGCAGCATCTGTACTCGAATCGACTTGGTTGGCATCCAGGGAAACTTGTCCCTCGGGGCCATAGCCTTGTCCAGCGACTTGATACTCTTTGCCTGCCACATAAAGAGACCGTACCGTCATTTCACCTACCGTAAGCGTTCCCGTCTTGTCCGTGCAGATAACAGATGTCGAGCCAAGTGTCTCAACCGCAGACAATTTGCGAATCAATGCTCGCCTACGAGCCATGCGATAAACGCCCAGTGACAAGGCTACCGTGACAACGGTTGGTAGTCCTTCCGGAACTGCCGCGACAGCCAAACTAATCGAATTCATGAAGAGCTCGAAAGCCTTGACGCCTCGCAACATCCCCAAGCAGAACAGCAAAGCGACAATTCCCAAGGTAGCCCAGATCAAGATACTTCCAAGCGAATCCAATTGTTGTTGCAATGGCGTCGCTTTGTTTGGGGCAGAAGTACGCAATAACTCGGCAATTTGGCCAAGCTCGGTCTTCATTCCAGTTGCCACAACCACCGCTTGACCGGTTCCCGCGACTATTTGCGTTCCCATGAATACCAAATTCTCGCGATCGCCGATTGGAAGCTCGCTCCCTTCAAGAACGGAACTTGATTTCACAACCGGTTCGGACTCGCCCGTAAGTGCGGACTCCATGCACTTTAGCGCTGCGACGGCAAGCAATCTGGAATCCGCTGAAACAATGTCGCCCGCCTCAAAATGGATGACATCGCCAACAACAATCTTCACCGCAGGAATCAAAACAACGGTTCCATCGCGGCAAACCTTTGCCTGTGGCGCAGTCATCTTTTTCAGTGCGGCTATGGAACGCTCCGCACTGAATTCTTGATAGTATCCGATAATCGTGTTCAAAATGACGATTGCGAAGATGGCGACCGTATCAATCGTGTCTCCTACGAAGCCAGAAACAATACCTGCAGCAATCAGGAGCCAAACGATCAAGGAGTTAAATTGTCCGAGCAAGATGGCCCAAGCGCTGATGCCTGCCGATTCCTGCAATTCATTGGGACCCTCTTTTGCTAGTCTCGAATCGGCTTCAACCGTCGTGAGTCCAGCGGAGGTGGTGCCTACTTTCGTTAGGATGGCTTCGGCAGTTGTGTTGTACCAATTCTCGTTCGTTTTATCGACCGTTGCCGTCGTCGTTTCATTGCTCGCCAAACGTTATGCTCCACCAAAAACCATTTTTGATTTTTGATTATTCAATTCTAAGAGAACTTGAGTTACGGTCAAGACAATCGGTCCAAGCAGAATTCCACTTGGACCAAAGACCAACATCCGACCGACCACGGAGATGAAAACCGGGACCGTGTGTACTTGAAGCAGTTTGCCAACCAAAACGGGCCGCAAAAAGTTGTCGACTACGACGATTACGAAAACGCCAGAGGCGACGAGCAATACTGCTTTACCCCAACTGCCATCCATTGCCAAAAATGCTGCTGCTGGTCCCCAAACTAGGATAGCGCCAGCGATCGGTGCCAACGCTAAAAAGGCCATGATCACACCCCACAGAAAGGGCGCTGGTAGACCAAAGAGCCAAAACGTGGCTCCAAGCGCGACCCCTTGGACTGCGGCCACGACGAAACTTCCATAAACTGTCGCACCAATCGTTTCGTTAACGCGTTGAACCATCATTGCCATTTGAGGAATCGTCAAAGGTGAAAATTTGCAAAGCGTTTCTTTGGCCAACGCTCGATCCCTCAAAAGGAAAAAAAGAAAGTAAAATGTCAGGCCAAAATCGATCATCTGATAGACCGACCCCTTGAGCAACGACATGGTGGCACTGCTCATCGTAGTCGCCAATGTCTTTGAGATGCCGGGCAAATCCATTTGCATCCCAAACCGCTCCATAAGCGAAGCGAGTTTGGGCTGGGAGGAAAAGAGCTGTTTCCATTCTCCCGATTCAATCTTTGCTTCCATGAGCATGGCTCCACTGGAAGCTTGCAGGGCCAATTGCTGAATGGCAAACGTAACCGGAATGACAACCAACAAGCCGAGGAGGCAGGTACAGATGAGCGAACTCATACCCGGATACCCCACTATTGCCTCAAGCCAGTTTTGGTAAGGAGCTGCCAAAACAGCCAGTCCGATCGCCCAAACCAAGGATGGCAAGAAAGGCAAGGCCAGCAAGTAACAGAGATACGTCCCTAAGAGTGTCGCGAGCAAAAGAAAAGCAATATGAACATGACTCGGCGAAGCCCAATCGGCATCTACCACTGGAATCGGATTGTTGCGAGGGTTCATCGGGGCGCTGCTTTATCCATTCGAAACGTGCACAACTAGTTTTCCAAAATTTTTCCCAGCTAACATCCCAATGAATGCTTCGGGTGCGTTCTCAAGGCCGTCTACGATATCTTCACGGAACTTAACATCGCCATCCCGAACCCACTTCCCCATCTGGCTCGCGAATTCATCGAATCGGTCGGCGTAATCCTCAAAGATAATGAACCCCTGGACCTTGATTCGCTTGGTGAGAATATCTCTTGCGACACGTCCAAGTCGATCGGGGCCCGTCGTTTGGCCCGAGTCGTTGTAGGTTGAAATCAACCCGCAGAGCGGAACTCTGGCACGCGGATTTAATAGGGGCAGTACCGCGTCGAACACCTTCCCGCCCACGCTTTCAAAGTAGACATCGATCCCAGAGGGACAAACGAGCTTAAGCCGCTTTGCAAGATCGCGGTCATGTCTATCGATGCACTCATCAAAGCCGAGCTCTTCGACTGCAAAGCGACATTTTTCGGCTCCGCCTGCAATGCCGACCGCCCTGCAACCACAAATCTTGGCTATTTGTCCGACAACCGAGCCCACTGCACCGGTCGCGGCCGCCACAACTACCGTTTCGCCCTTCTTGGGCTGTCCGATGTCTAGCAATCCCATGTATGCGGTGAATCCTGGCATGCCAAGCACACCAAGAGCCAACGATGTTTTGTGAATATTGCTATCGAGCCGAGTTAAGCCTACTCCGTTCGAAATGGAAAAGTCCTGCCAACCGCCATACCCCAAGACAAGATCGCCAGCCTCGAAGTCATCACGATTCGATTGTTCGACACGGGATACCGTTCCCCCCTCCATCACTCCACCTACAGGAACAGGTGCCGCGTAGGACGGTTCGTCACTCATGCGACCCCGCATATACGGATCGAGCGACAGATACAAAGTTCGAAGAAGGATTTCATCGGGACCAGGAACCGGAGCCGGGCAAACGTCTAATAGAAAGTCCTCCTTTTTTGGAGCCCCACTAGGGCGTGACTGCAATAGAACCCGCCGATTGTTAGCGATGGTTTCGTGACGGGCCGTTTTCTGCGGATCGCAGGTAGTGCTATTTGGGTTCATCGTTGTTTTTCCATAAAAAAAGCCGACGCAGTCGATTCCCTCTTGAGAAATCCACGGCATCGGCTTACTCATCCATCACGCCAACCGGCAATCGCCGACCTGCGTCTTAGTTAGTCTTCCAATGTGAAGTCGGTGCGTATCGGTCAAAGCCAATGTCACGACTGCTTCTATGACCATAACGCAGTTCGACGCAAAGGCAATGGGCAATCTTGCGAACGATTTGGACACAGCCGACAAAAGTCAAAGTAGTAGGCACATTCCAGGTGCCGTTCACCCAGAATCACTGTAAATGAGCACCAGCGGACGGTACGACGGAGCGTGCCTGCTACTTTTGTCGGCTGTGTCGATTTGTTTTCGAGATTGCTTATTGCCTTATCCAACTCGCTTGGGTAGGGTGCTATCGGACGAGTATCGGTCATCACGGTATTCGCAAATCAAAACACAATTGGACGACTCAATAAAACGCACTCCGGACGTCGGAGGGTTGGTTATCAAGTAGGCCGATGCGAACGAACACTCACTAGTGTCCATTCGCATCGGCTTTTTTTATGCCATTACGGCAGAATCAGGTGTCACGATGAAAACAGATTCACAGATGAAAAATGAGATCATGGAGGAGCTTCTCTGGGACTCAACCATCAAGTCACGCGACATCACAGTGAGAGCCCATCAAGGAGTTGTCACTCTTAGCGGAACCGTCTCCAACTATGCTGAGAAGAACGCTGCGGAACTCGCCGTTCAACGAGTCTCAGGAGTCAAAGCCATCGCGGAAGAACTCGAAGTCCATGTCACCGATGGCCAAATGCGAACCGATGCCCAAATCGCTGAATCCGTTGCTAGCACTCTCGGCTGGCATGTTTGGGTTCCGCTTCACATTCTTGCAACGGTCGAAAATGGCTGGGTCACACTCACGGGTCTGGCCACTTGGGAGTACGAACGGCATTCCGCTGAACATGCCATCAAGTACTTGGCCGGAGTCAAAGGTGTTTCGAACAAAATCGAGGTCAAGCCGATGCTTATGCCCGCGGAAGTCAAGCATTCGATCGAAGCTGCGTTAAAGCGTAATGCTCAATTAGACGCTCAATGCATCACGGTCAAGACCGAAGAAGGGAGAGTCACGCTCTCAGGCCAAGTTCGGTCATGGGAAGAGCGTCGCGAAGTCGCTGCGGCAGCCTGGCATGCACCTGGTGTCACGAACGTCGAAAACCTGATCACCGTCAGCTGAGTTATGGTAGCAGGCACATTCCATGTGCTGTCCGCAGACTTACAACCAGACGCATGTGGGCTTTTTGATTACTCGTTTAACAGTCAGCCAAAGGCGTACCTATCTCCATTGGTAGTACGCCTGCGGCTAACTGTTAAACGAACTACAACAATCCAAATATTCCAACGAACCGTTTCTCATTCCAAAAAAGAACCAATCCAAATGACAACTTCAGCCATCACAAAAGTACTCCCATCCCACTTGCAAGAGCCGATCATCCCCTCCGCTCGCGGCGAGACTCAAGAATATGGCACCGTGCGACGAAACCCGTTAGCCCTGGAAGCCAGCACTGCCGCAGCAAGCGTCGACAATCTCAATCAATTGCTTGCCGATACCTTGACGCTTGGTTCACTTTATAAAAAACACCATTGGCAAGCGTCAGGTCCACAATTCTACTCAATTCACTTGCTTTTCGACAAACACTACGAAGAGCAAGAGACATTGGCCGACATCCTGGCGGAACGTATCCAAACGCTCGGTGGCGTCTCAATTGCAATGGCACACGATGTCGCCGAAGTGTCTATCATTCCTCGTTGCCCAAAGGGACGAGAAGATACCGAAACCCAAGTCAAACGATTGCTGCAAGCTCACGAAGTCATCCTGCTCGAAGCCAGAGCGATGGCTCGGGAAGCCGAAGAACATGGCGATCTCGGAACCAACGACATTATCGTCTCCAACCTTATTCGACTCAACGAGCTACAAGTTTGGTTCGTGGTCGAACATATCCAATAGTAGACGAAAACTACCTTAGCACGACGCGCAAGCGCGCAAGCTAGTGAAATGGATAGTCGATTCACTAGCTTGCGCGTTTTGAAGTTGCGCGTTTTCTGTGCTTTCGGGCCAACGGCCCAGCAATTTACATAGCCCAGCCCAACGGGCTGGGTATCCGTTCCAATTGCTCTTAAGGGCCAAAGGTCCGACCGTTTGTTGCCCAACGTCTCGAACTGAAGCAAACTGCCGGGCCGTTGGCCCTATCAATTCCTGTGCATGATTTGACCCAGCCCTTCAGGCTGGGCTATGTAAACGACCGGGGCTTTGCCCCTAAATCACGAACCAATAGCAAACTTACAAGGATACGATGATGAACAAAAATTCAATGGACTCCGAATGCTGCGGTATGCAACCGTGTGCGATTGAAACGACCATGGCAAAGCTGCCATCCGACGCGTGGTTGGTCGCCGCATTAGGATCGATCGGCCTATCACTATTACTAAAAATGAATGGTCGCCGAGACGACAGTCGCTTTATCGGCGATTGGGCTGCTCCCTTTTTGCTTCTCGGTGTTTACACCAAGTTGCTTAAAATGGAATCAGCGAAGCGTGGCACAATGACCGTAAATGACTGATTGCAGTTTAGATAACTTGCCAACTGAAGCGGTTGCGACTGAATTGGCCACGATCCATATCAAGGCCTTGGGGCCCCAGTCATTGCCCACATTTATTTGACTTTGCTCCCCTCGCCCCTCTTTGGGTAGTGGGGCTGGGGGTGTGGGGTTTTGCGATCTGTTTTGATTGGAATTTTTAGTTTCGGTCGCAATGCCGTGCATTGCTTATAATTGCTAAACAAATCACTGCACCGGAGTTTTGTGACTGACGATTCTACCCCTCACCCCCCCGAAAATCGCATAGGT
>JANPHB010000210.1:0-10812 GCA_031424235.1 Pirellula sp. | reverse complement strand
GCCACGGGCGGTGCGACGAATCCGGAGGCATGCGATCGGGCGACGTGAATCTAGAACTCCGCCTTGAGGCATGAGGCTATGCCTTATTCAGCACCAAGGGAGGCCTAAACGCTGTTGCGGAAAAGCGAACCAGTGCCAGCTTTTTCTAGTCCTAGATTGCATCGTGTTTGCGGCACTTTTTGTGGATAAATGTGTCTGGACTCAGCCAGCGACTTGATGCAAGATAGAGCGGACATGGATGGGATTGGGCAGCATAATTACTAATTTGGAAAACCTGTGACAACGAGCTCTTTGCCGACGGAACGAACGGCCGCTTCAATATTTTTTTCTGGCACCACTTATTTCGTGCACTTCCTCGCACTGGGATTTAGTTCTTTCCCTTTGCAAACCCACTTGCGCAACGTTCTTACGCCGGGCTCCGCCAGCCTTGTCGCTAGCATTGGGCCGATCGCAGCCTGCGCTACGTACTTCTTCTTCCGTTTTGCGGAATCGCGAGGCTGGACCAAGTCGCCGCGATTGGTTTTGTTTTGCTCGGCGCTGGGTGTGGCGATTTTGCAATTGCTGATGGGATGGCGACTCCACCAGACCACGACGGGCCATGTTTTGCTTGGCCCGGTTTTGGACATTGCGATGTGCATGCTATTGTTGGGCTGTGTGCAATCCAGCACGATGACGTTGCTGAATCATATCGGCGTCTCCACGATGGGCGACCACGCGTATTCGGTTCGAGCGGCGGGCTCTGCTGGCTACATGGTGGCATTGGTCTTGATGGGCTCGTTGAGCAGCAGTGCCGAAGCCGTTTCTGACTACCACATGTTTATCGGGGCAACGGTCAGCGTGGTTCATGCCTTTTTTGCATTCCTCGCTTGGCGACTGATTCCTGATATCAAATCGGCACACGAATCAACCAACTCGAAAACGCATCATGCGTTGCCGTCCCAAACCCGACCCACACATTCCACCAAAACGCACTCGCCATCCGAGCGATTGGATTGGTATGGACTGTTGCTTTTGGTATGGATGGTCGCGATTTGCGAAATGTCCTACGGTTTGTATGCGCACGAGTTTTTGACAACAACTTACGGAAACGCTGGCTACTTTGTTTTCGCAATGGCGGTTGCGGTTGAAATTAGCGTGCTGATCGCGATGCCTTTTTTGCCGAGCATGAAGCGAAAGCTGTTGTTTGTTGGCCCGCTCGGTTGGGTACTGCTGTTTTCGGGCTGCTTGATGGCGACGCAGGGCTTCGGCGTATTTGGTGTTTGCGCCATTGCGTTGGCTTTGAATTGCCCGTTTCAGATTTCGGCCAATGAACATGCTCATCGGTTGAATCCCACGGTGATGGGAGTCGCGTCGATGACCCTTGCTCAATCGCTTGGCTATACGACGGCGACCTTAATCGCATCGATTTCATCGCGGTACGGCGTTGGGCCGGCACCGCTTTGGATCGTCGCTTTGCCGCTTTCGGCGCTAGCTTTGGTGCTCGCCGTGAGAAAACTCGCCCGAGAGAACACGGCGCTCGATGTCAACGATTTTGGCCAATCGAGCAGCGTGGCGGGGAGCAGGAGTGTAGCGAGCGCCCAGAAACGACCTGACGACTTCGAAAGCGGATTCGGGTCCGATGACCCGTGCTCCGATGCAGAGGACATTCATGTCATCGTGCTCGACGCCTTGGCGAGCGGAGTAAGTGTCGTGGCACAAACTAGCCCGGATACCGGGAAATTTGTTCGCCGCCACGCTAACGCCAACTCCTGAGCCACAAACCAGGATCCCACGATCGATTTCGCCGGCCAGAATCTTCACTGCGACCATCTCTGCAAAATCAGGAAAATCGCAGGAATCGCCCGAGTGGGTACCGCAATCGATAACGTTGATCGCTTGGGACAAAAGAAGCTTGTAGACATCGTTCTTGAGCAAAAATCCTGCGTGGTCACCGCCGATAGCGTATCGAAGAGGGCTGGTTAAGGTCATAAGGAGAATTCTTGAATTGGGAATAAGGATTGGAAAAGGTTAAGGATCGGCGGGTAGTGAATCGCGTATTTACTTGGCAAACTTAATCAAAACAAAGGCAAAGTTGGCTTGAGGGCAAGTGAGTCGCTGTTGCCGTTCTGGGCAAACATTGTTACACTTCGTGGCCCAAGGTTGTGTGAGTTTTTAGGTTTTTGGCAAGTTGCCCTGACCCTCGATCAACTGAATCCCACTTTTTTTTACGCTGCGTCGAGAGTCGGTCCCAGAACTTTATCGCCAAGAAGGATTCACGTAAATCGATCTTTAATCGGTTGTTTCTCTTTCCCATGCGTCTAGCCGAACACTCCCGCTAGCATATCCAAGGACTTTAACGCATGGTAAATCGTACCCTCATTCGCTCCCTAGAGGATGATATCCTGGAGCAGGAACTCGAACTCATGTTCGGCGACACCGCCGAAACAATGTTTGACGAGTCACTCTTAGACGCCAACAAGCAATTTGATGTTAACCAAATTGTCGAAGGAAAGATTGTCGAAATCAACGACGAATTCGTCGTGGTCGACGTCGGCTTCAAGAGCGAGGGTGCTATTCACAAGAACGAGTGGGACGAGCACGAGCCACCACCGGAAGTCGGCCAAACCGTTAAGGTCCTGATCGAAGAAGTCGAAGACCAACACGGAGCCCCAGAAGACGTTCGGGCTATGATCAGCCTCAGCAAGCGAAAAGCTGAAAAGATCATCCAATGGGAACAGATGATGCTCTCGGTCCAGGAAGGCCAAGTGGTCACTGGTACCGTCACTCGCAAGATCAAGGGCGGTTTGCTCGTCGATATCGGCGTGCCTGTCTTCTTGCCAGCTAGCCAAGTCGATATTCGCCGTCCAAACGACATCGGCGACTACATCGGCCGCGTTGTTCAGTGCGAAGTCCTCAAGATCGACGAAACACGACGCAACATCGTTGTCAGCCGACGTTCGCTCATCGAAAAGCAACGCGAGGAAGACCGCGAACACCTCATGGCCGAACTCGAAATCGGTCAAATCCGAAAGGGTATTGTCAAGAACATCGCCGACTTCGGTGCGTTCGTGGACTTGGGCGGTATCGATGGTTTGCTCCACATTACCGACATGAGCTGGGAACGAATCGGTCACCCAACCGAAATGGTTTCGATCGATCAAGAAATCGAAGTCAAGATTCTCCAAATCGATCGCGAAAAGCAAAAGATCGCTTTGGGACTCAAGCAAAAGCAAAACAACCCTTGGACCAACATTGCCGAAAAGTATCCTGTCGGCACGACGATCCCGGGCGAAGTTGTCAATGTGATGAGCTACGGTGCATTCGTGAAGCTCGAGCCAGGTATCGAAGGGCTCGTGCACATCAGCGAAATGTCCTGGACTCGCCGCATCAACCATCCAAGCGAAATGGTCCAAATCGGCGACAAGATCGACGTCAAGATTCTTGGTGTCGACGCTCAAGGCCAACAGCTATCTTTGGGTATCAAACAGACACAATCCAATCCTTGGGATGTCGTCATGGAAAAGTATCCAGAGAACGCTCAAGTCACGGGCAAGGTTCGAAATCTCACCAACTACGGTGCGTTCATCGAACTCGAAGAAGGAATCGATGGTTTGCTCCACGTTTCCGACATGTCCTGGACCCGCAAGATCAGTCATCCAAGCGAATTGCTCACCAAGGGCCAACAAGTTCGCTGCCGCGTGCTAAGCGTCGACCAAACCCGTCGCCGAATTGCACTTGGTCTCAAGCAGCTTGATGATGATCCATGGAATACCACCATCCCTGCCAAGTACCAACCAGGACAGTTGGTCAGCGGCAAGGTTACGAAGATCACCAACTTCGGCGTATTCGTCGGACTGGAAGATTCGCTCGAAGGACTATTGCATATCTCGGAATTGGCCGATCACAAGGTTGAGAACCCAGAAGATATCGTCAAGGTCGGCGATGAAATCGAAGTGAAGGTTCTGCGAGTCGACAGCGAAGAGCGCAAGATCGGCTTGTCACGCAAACGCGTTGACTGGTCCGAAGAACAGCACTTGGCTGAAGCCGAAAAGGAAAAGGAACAAGCTCAACAACCGAAGTCCGACAAACCACAAGTCGAACTCAAGGGTGGTCTGGGCAGCGAAGGTCTCCTCATCCAAACGCCTCCTGCGAACTAGTTGTTCAAGCGATCTAATTCGTTTGCAAAAATCGAAAGAGGGTTGGTCAAAAGACCAGCCCTCTTTTTTTGTATACTCGTTTTTTTGTATATTCGTTTAACGGTCAGCCGTAGGCGTACCACGATTCGTAGCTGGATTCGTGAGAATTCAGCCTGTTCTGAATTTTTACGAATTCAGCTACGGTAGTTTCTATTCCGCCGCTCGCCTTGTAAGGTACGCCTACGGCTGACTGTTAAACGAATAATGGAACGGTATCACGTTATCACTCAGCCGAAAAAGGGAACCTCATGTCCACTCGCATCTTTCGCACGATCTCCCGATTCGCACTGTCAATCTATTGCTTCACCCTCGTTGCGGCCCACAATGCCAATCTACTTGCCGAAGAGCTCCTGGCAGGAGTTGGCAAAGCGGACATATCCGAGCCAACCAAACCAATCAACGACCCGCTTTTTGTCAAAGCGCTCGTGATGAAGCAGGGCAAAAAAGTAGCTGTCTTGATCACCGTCGATGCCGTTGCGATTGGTGGTATCGGACACATTAGCGACAAGTATCTTTCTAACGTTCGCACAGAGCTCGAGCGCGAACTAGGAATTCCACCATCGAGCGTTATGGTCAACGCCAGTCACTGCCACGGCATCGTTTGCTCCGACGTGGAGCAGCGAACGATCCAGGCCGTTCGGAGCGCGTGGTCTTCCGTCGTTCCGGTCCAAGCTGGCGCTGGTGTTAGCCAGGAAGTTCGCATCATGGAAAACCGCCGCTTGCTCATGGCCGATGGAAGCGAAACGGATGTTCGGCACGCGTATTCCATGCCGCGCGATCAAGATGTAAAGGCCATCGGTCCAATCGATCCGAAGGTCGGCCTGTTGCGGTTGGATCGTATGAATGGTAGCCCACTCGCGGTCGTTTACAACTTTGCATGTCATCCGATCGCGGGAGTTCCTTCCAAAGCAAGCACTGCGGATTTCCCAGGATTTGCTTCCAAGGTAATCGAGGAAAATGCAGGGCCCGAGGTCATGGCTTTTTTTGTGCAAGGCTGTGCAGGAGATGTAAACCCCATCGTGTACAAAGGCATTCATAATCCGCGAGATTCAGAACCGCTTGGTAATATGCTTGGGCTAAGCGTATTGAGAGGGCTAAAAACGATTAAGCCAAAGGCGGACGTCGAGTTGCAGATACTCAATGAACCACTGTCGCTTCCTCGGGCTGCAGACATGGAGACTCGAATCAAAGCCATTGAGTTGGAACAAGCTCGTTTGTTGAAGTCGCTCCGGGGAACCAGTTTGAACTTCAAGACGTTCCTTCCCTTGGCTGTTCAGTACAAAGTCTCCGATGAGTTTCCTGCGTACTATTCTCACCGATACCTTTTGGACAAGGCCAACGGTCGAGACGACTTGCTAAAAATGGACGTAGAAAACAAGGACAACATGGCGGCCTACCTTGAGAATATCGAAACGATGGAACGCTTGACTCGTCTTAACGTCAATCTCGATTTGTTGAAGATGCATCTCGAGCAGAACAAAGCGGCGAAGTCGGACACATTGGAAGTTGAGGTCGGAGCGTTGCGAGTCGGTGACTTTGTATTGACGACGTTTCCCGGCGAGCTGACTGTCCAGATTGGATTGAACATCAAAAAGTCCTCTCCCCATCGCTTTACGTTTGTAGCTGGTTACACCAACGGTTACATCTACTATACGCCGACAGCCCAGCAAAGGCGCAACACGGGCTACGCGCAAGAAGATTGTGATTGCCTTGTCGGACCTGAATGGCAGAAAATGTTTGAGGATAAAGTTCAGGCGTTAATGAAGAAACTCTAGCCACGGGCTTAACTGCGGAGCAGTGGCATTTGAAAGCCACGGATGAAATCCGTGGTCAGCATAGAACTTATTGCCTGAGAGTCGCAAAGCGACGGCATTCGCACTGAAGCTGCTTTGCCAGATGAGCAACATTCCATTTGCGTGTGGCCATGATTCACGCCCATGCCGCTCCTTCAGAGCTCTGGATCAATCGGGGCGTACTACCTGGGGTTTCGTCCGCAGTGCGAACTTCACCCCAGGCTGAAAAATCCCATCGCATTCGCGATTCAATCGCAGAAGGTTAGTACGGTTTAGTTGTGACGATATGCTATCTTGATTCTGTTCATATCCCCCTTTCCACGTCGAGATGACTTTTTGGGGCTTACAATGCGATTGCATTTGCTAGTTCAACTGCTTCAACGTCTCGGGTTAGGCTCCTGCTGGTTGCTCGCACTTGTGTGGATACCACAAGTACACGCCCAGAGCCCGGAAAATTTAAGAACTCTCTTTCAAACGATGGATGACCTGTCCCCGCCTGGTATTTGGGACAAACCTTTGGTGCGATTGGAACTACTTAGTGAAGACCTTGCGATGCGAAACGGAAGCCCCGACTGGGAGTTTGGAATCCTACGGGAACAAAATGAACAAAGTGTTTCAATCTGGAATTCACGGATCGGGTTTCGTAAGTATCCGAAACGCAATGACGGGTCAGGGGATCGGTATGTCAATCAAGTAGAAACCGAATCCGTTCAGGATCAAATCCGGTTTTTCAAGGAGGTCGGAAAGGATAGAAGGTTTTACTTCTATCCTCAAATCGAAGCTCTCTTTTTGGCACGCGTCGCTCACGAAAGCAACGAATCAACATTGAGAGATGAGCTTATCGACATGGTCATGTCCCTGCACAAAGACGAACCGCTATCGTATCTCACCAACGAAATCATTCCTAGGGAAGAGTATCGTCGAATCGTTCGCAACTTCGAGGACTTATCGATTTCGCGAGAAACGCTTCATGAGGAACTTGTTCGTTTCGTTCAAGTATTCCCTACCTTCGGAAAAACAGCTCAAGCAACTCAACTTCGAGACAATATCAAGTTGCTGGTCGATGAAGACGCAAAGCACACCCTGGATATTGACCTGGAAAGTCTGCCGGTCAATGAACGTATTGCCGAGCTAATCTATCAACTTCGCAATCAAGAAAGCGGTCCATTGATGAGCATGCAATACCACCACGCTCGACTTCAAGCGAATGCCAATCCAGCAACGAGCGAGCCCTGTTGGAAACTCTATCGCCTCGGCTTCGACGCCGTTCCTCAATTGATCGAAGCCATATCCGACTCAAGACCATCTAGGATTGTCGAGTTTCCTCGCACCCTTTCAGATAACATCCAAATTCTCACAATTGGTCAATGTGCTGAGCTAATACTCTTCCAGTTTTCAGAAGACCGAACAGAATTTAGAAGCGACTCCACTTCGGAGCGTCAAGCAGCATACCGAACGTGGTACGCAGGGGTCGAAAAGATCGGAGTCAAGGAGCATTTAATCGGAATCGTTGAGAAAGGTGAGTTGTCTATGGAAAAACAAGCACTTTTGCTCGCGCGGTTTTACCCGGAGGCGGCACTGAAATCCATTCCGATCGGCGTTGACCGAACGAAGATTACGGCAACGAGACGCGGTTCGTACGAAGTGATGAGTACGTTTGGTGAACTAGGGGCCGAGTATCTGGTGGACCAATTCGCAATCGAGACCGAGCCATCGCTCCTTATGACTCTCGCCAAGTTGCTATCTCACTCGCACTCGGAAATCGCTTTCGAATTCATTCTCCGAAGATTTGAAGCCTATCGAGATCTCAAGGTAACTAAGAACCGGGCATATTACGAGGATGGAACGTACACGGCCCATCTACAAGAACTCGCGGAATTTTTGGTACGTTCAAATCGGGTTGAGGCCATCATTACACTCAAAAACTCAATGGATTCTCTGCCGCTAAGTGTTCGCGGGGCAATCGTCAATGGATACAATCGCGATCAAGAAAAGGAAATTTCTCAAAGTGTAATGGATGCAATCGAAGCGTTGTTGATTCACGAACTCTCCGATACCGGACGAGAGCATATCCGTTTTTCTACTGGCCGTTTCGATTGGCGAGTTTGCGATCATGCAGCTAGCGCCCTCAACAAACTCCATCCCAATCGCTATGCGTTTAATATGAAGCTGGTCACCTATAAATTGGATCGACAGCGAATGAACGCCATCAACGAATACCGCTCGCGTGGCGGTCTACCGAGGGTAACCATCCATGAAAATCGTCCCACTGTCCAAGCGGATGAGCAAAAAGTCTTGCGGCTTGTTCAGCAATTTTTGCAGAACGACGAGTCGAAGCGAATGGTGGCTGAAACCGAGTTGATGGCGCTCGGCCTCAGTGCCTACCCTGCCATTGAAAAGCAGACTAAACGCGGTTCACTCAACGATTCGGAGCAAAAACAACTTCGCAATCTTCTTCATCGGATGTCGCAGATAATGCAAGAAGTCAAGATAAGCGGCGATAGCCCTAAGCTGGGGGAGCCAGTGCTACGACGTTTGCGAGAACTGGAAGGCAAACAGATGACATCCGAAGTTCTTTCGGACCTCGTTCGGGAGCTTGCCGGGATAGACTTTGGTGAGATCGGAATCCTTCGGATCGATTTTTGCAATTGCGAACCAAATGCGGGCTTCGCCGTCGACATTTCTGCGACCGGATACCAAGGCGAACTTCGCCAATCTAGGATCGCGAGAATGGAATTTGCAATATCCGCTGGAGAAGAGGATGAGACTCAATATCAAGGCGGGCCAATTGAAGAGTTATCCGAAATGGTAGCAAGGGTCCTTAACGATCCGATGCGGACGCCAGTTAGCGTAAAAATTCTTTTACACCGTCAGTAGTAATTATCATGGGGCAACTTGTGGGAAATTGGGAGGGCGAGGCTACTGCCGAGCATTTAGGTATGAACGGTCACTCTCGGCAAGAGTGACCCACGGTAGGTCGCATCTGCCGGATGCGACTCTCTGATAGGACGCTTTGCATCAAACTCGGCAGGAGCCTCGCACTCCCGTTGAAATCGCAAGCAATTCCAAAAAAAGATTTTCCGCTATTAAAAAGGCTTTTGTGTAGCGAAAGTCGTCAAGACTTTCGGCTGCATTGCCTGAACGACCGAAACTCTTGACGACTTTCGCTACAAAATGCTTCACCGCGTTGCCGTTGAAATTGCCCAATTTCGCTATTAGAAATTCTGACCGAATGGGCTACACTCCGTCTCTCTCCAAGGAAGGAGAACCGCCACGTTTCCAGTGCTTAGAACGGAGTCGCTTTGCATGCTAAAACTATTTTCCGCTGATTCTCAGTTGAAGTCGATAAAGGACCTACTGAGCTCACTCGCCGAACCACTCAATTTGAACGTCTCTGTGCGGCTTTGGAACGGAGAAGTGGTTCCGTTGGGACCAAACGCGGACGGAAAGTACATTATCGCAATTTCGGGGCCTGGCGTAATCGGCTCCATGATGCGGCGGCCCACGTTGGAAATGCTCATCCGGCTCTATGCAACTGGCCATATCGACTTCGAAGGGGGCGATTTGATCGACATCTCCGAAGCTTTGAAAACTCGTGATTCCAGTCGCGAGCGACTGCGTAAAATCAGCAAGCTTATGCTAGCGAAAAAGACACTTCCGTTTTTGTTCGCCAAGACGCAGGTTGCGGACTTGAAGCAAGGGTTCCAGGAGGACAGCGTCGGTCGCGTGGAATCCAAACGCAAGAATCAAGATTACATTCAATTTCACTACGACGTCGGCAACGAATTCTACAAGTTGTTTCTTGGCAAAGAGATGATGTACACCTGCGCGTATTTTCGAGATTGGTCCAACTCGCTAGACCAGGCGCAGTACGACAAGATGGACATGATTTGTCGCAAGCTTCAGCTTCAGCCCGGTGATCGCATGTTGGATATTGGGTGCGGTTGGGGCGGGCTCATCTGCCACGCGGCCAAGCACTACGGCGTGAAAGCTCACGGGATTACGCTTTCTCAACAGCAGCACGACTATGCCAAGGCGAAGATTGCGGAGCTTGGATTGTCTGACCAGGTTAGCGTTGAGATCTGCGACTATGCCAATCATCAAGGGACGTATGACAAGATATCCAGTATCGGCATGTCCGAGCACATCGGTGCCGCCAACTATCCACGTTACTTTAGCAAGATCAATTCGATGCTACGCGATCGGGGTTTGGTTTTGAACCATGCGATTGCCCGAAGTTCAAAGTCTTCGCAGAAGCTGGTCAAACGAATACGACCTGAGCGAAAGTTCCTATTGAAGTACATCTTTCCTGGATCGGAGTTGATTCCGGTTGGAATGACAACGGACTTTTTGGAGCAGACTGGCTTTGAGGTCAACGACGTTGAATCGTGGCGAGATCACTACGCAATCACGTTGCGTTTCTGGTGCAAAAACTTGTCCGCAAATAAGGAGCGGGCCATTGAGTTGGTAGGAGCCGAAAGATATCGGCTTTGGGTCGCTTATTTGGCAGGCGGATCGGTCGGCTTTGCTGCTGGTTCGATCAAGATTTTCCAAGTTGTGGCAAACAAGAAGGCTTCCAAGGGTGTTTCTGGAATGCCTCCGACTCGAGAGCATCTCTATCGCGCGGCTTAGCCCCAAACGGCACTCACTCCGTAAGCGGAACGGCGCAAGCCGTCTGGTGATTGACCAGTAATTGCAGCTCGGGACGGTGAGGCTCCCGCCGAACCAATGCGCCGACTGCTTAGCGATCTCATATATCGGAGCTTAGAGCCACACCTGTAAACAAAATTGCTCGGGAGGGCGAGGCTCCTGCCGAGCCAATGCGCCGACGGCTCGGCAGGAGC
>JANPHB010000209.1:0-138043 GCA_031424235.1 Pirellula sp. | reverse complement strand
CCTCGGCACCATTCACGGCTGCAGGCATACCGCTGTCGTGTTGCTGAACTGCGGTGGTGAATCCGACGCGGAATCGTTCCGTGCCGATTCGCAAATTTGGAATGGTGACGTCGATTGCTTTGCCAATCGCTGACTCTGGCAACAACCCCACGAATTGCGATGTCTTGCCATCTGCGTCTCCTTCTTGTGGGACCGCTTTCATTTCGATTGGTGTAGCGTCAGTCTCCCCTGCGGACTTGATATAAGCCTTCACAGCTTGAACATCAACCTCTTGGATACGCGTTTCATCCGCACCCAGCATCAACAAACGAAACTGTCCGTCTTTTTCAATGACCGCTTCAGCGTGAAAACTATCGGACCCGATTGGAATCACAATCCCACCATGGGCCCCCGCAATATGCGGATGCTCGACTTCTGCAGGTTTATTTTGCACCTTTGAAGTCGTTGAATAGCCATCGACTATGGGATTTGCAGGTGGCTTCGCAGTGTTAGACGATTGGTTGCAGCCAACCAGGATTAAGCCCGCTACCGCGAATACAGGCATGGTTACGGCAAGAAGACGATCAGTTCTCGACATGATTGCATCCAGGGACGAGTTTTAAAAATCTCAACATACTGGGTTTGGTTCTGGGTTTGGTTTTTCTGAACCCTAGCATTTTAATGGCGGTTTAGGAACATCAACACAGGATTAGATGCCATTCCAAAGGAAATCCTTCAAGAAATTTTGCAAATCGGACGCCGATTTAGCTTCGAAAAGATGCCAAGGAGCTGATTAAACACCGAAGCTCCGGCGTGTCAAACCGGTGTGAGCGACAGTTCCCACATGGGTACAATAACCAGTAACCTTAATTGAACCATGCTCATGTTAAAGGTCGTACCGCGCATGCAATCCTTTTTGCAATCAACATCGGCTGGATTGTACTGCATGCCGGGCGATTTTTATGTTGATCCTCTTAGACCTGTAGATCGAGCCTTGGTGACGCATGCTCACTCCGATCATGCTCGGTGGGGCTGCAAGCGATATCTTGCCGCTCTGCCAAGCGAATCGTTACTTCGGATGAGAATGAGTCCCGATGCGGAATTCCATTTCCTCTCGTACGGCGAAAAGATAACGGTTGGCGGCGTTCACGTCAGTTTTCATCCTGCGGGCCATATCTTGGGCTCCGCACAAGTGCGTCTTGAATATCGAGATCAGATAGCCCTGATCACGGGCGATTACAAACTCGGATACGATCCCACTTGCGACGAATGGGAACCTGTTCCTTGCCATCTCATGGTTACCGAGTCCACATTTGGGCTCCCAATTTATCGATGGCAGGACCAACAGAAAATCGTCGACTCGATTAATCAATGGTGGAGAGAAAGCCGCGATGAGGGTAAGTGTTGTTTGCTTTTCGGCTACGCGGTTGGAAAGAGCCAACGACTGCTTGCCGGGCTCGATCCCTCGATTGGCAAAATTTACTGCCATGGAGCAGTTCAAAAAGGGAATGACGCCTATCGTAAAAGTGGCGTCTCGCTCCCTGAAACAACCTATGTCGGTTCCATTTCGGGCAAGCATGATTGGCGTGGAGCGATGGTCGTGGCAGTTCCCGGTGCCAACGGCACGCCTTGGACGAAGAAATTTGGTCGGTGCAGTACGGCGATGGCAAGCGGATGGATGGCGGTTCGCGGAGCACGTCGTCGCCGTTCAGTCGATCGTGGTTTTGTGATGAGCGACCATGTGGATTGGCCATCGTTGTTGACCGCCATCGATGCGTGCAACCCGGAGACCGTTTGGGTAACGCACGGATACTCGGCGACCGTTGCCCGTTATCTAAACGAGATCGGTCGCGACGCGATCGCCTTGGACACCCGCACTCGGAGCGAAGGGGACGAGGATGCCGCTGACGATAACATCGAAGAAGTCGCTCAGGAAATCCAACTGCCATGATACGTTTTGCTGCCCTCTACACTTCGATTGATGCCACAACCAAGACCAACGAGAAGCTCAGTTCACTGATCGATTATTTTCGTTTGGCTAGCCATGCGGATGCGGCGTGGGCCACATTCTTCCTGTGTGGCTACAAGCTTCGGCAATTGGTCCCTACGAAACTGCTTCGCGTCTGGGCAGCGGAGGAAGCGAATATACCGAGTTGGCTCTTCGAGGAGTCCTATCATTCCGTCGGAGACTTGGCCGAGACGCTAACACTGATTGTGCCGCCGGGCGAACTCTCCGATGACATTTCGCTTTCCAATTGGGTTGAAAAGCGTTTGCTACCCTTGCGAGCCATGAACGAAGCGGAACAACGAAGCGCCGTTGTGGCCATTTGGAAACAGTCACCCACTCAAATGCGGTTGGTGGTACTCAAGTTGATCACTGGAGCATTCCGTGTAGGTGTGAGCAAGTCGCTTGTCACGCGAACGATCGCAGAACTAGCCGGGACTTCTTCGGATGTCATTGCTCATCGGTTGATGGGTACTTGGAAACCGACCGCTGCGTTTTTTGGCTGTCTCATTTCCAGTGAAGTTGCGGACACCATGGCTAGCCAGCCCTATCCGTTTTGTCTCGCGCACCCAGTCGACACGGAAAAAGGACCTGAAAGCTTAGGCGATGCGAAGGACTATGCGGCCGAGTGGAAGTGGGATGGCATTCGCGGACAGTTGATTCGTCGCGCTCAACAAGTGTTTATCTGGTCTCGCGGCGAAGACCTCATGGAGAATCGTTGGCCCGAGCTTGAATCTGCGGCTGAGTTGCTGCCGGACGGGACCGTTCTCGATGGCGAGATTCTGGCTTCGCATGGAGACAACCAAATCCTTCCTTTTGGCCAACTGCAAAAGAGAATCGGTCGCAAAACCGTTAGCAAAAAATTGCTTCGCGAAGTGCCCGTGGTCTTCCAAGCGTTTGATTTGCTTCAGGATGCGGGCGAGGACATTCGATCGTTGCCATTTGTCGAGCGACGCCTGCGTTTGGAGGCTTTGCTTTCGACAATCATGCATCCGAATCTAAACTGCACGCAACTTCTTGAAGGCCATACCTGGGACGCTTGGGCTAAGATTCGGGATCAAAGCCGTGATAGGAATGCCGAGGGATTGATGATCAAGCGTCTGGATGCGAGCTACGAAGTTGGGCGAGTGCGCGGTGTCTGGTGGAAATGGAAAGTGTCGCCGTTTACCATCGACGCCGTTCTGATCTATGCTCAAAAAGGACATGGAAAGAGATCGGGTTTGTACACCGATTACACCTTCGCACTGTGGAATGGCGACGAGTTAGTCCCCTTTGCGAAGGCCTATAGTGGACTCGACGATTCAGAAATCAATTCGGTCGATCGGTTCGTCCGACAGAATACGAAAGAGACCTTTGGCCCAGTTCGAAGTGTGGTTCCGGCGATCGTGATGGAAGTGGCATTTGAAGGTTTACAACGCAGTCCGCGTCACAAAAGCGGGATAGCCACGAGGTTTCCACGAATCGTTCGCTGGAGACACGATAAAAAACCTGAGGATGCGAATACAGTGGCTGAGTTGATGGCGTTGTTGCCCCCATAAACTATGCTCCAAGACAAACGCACAAATCGAACGCCACTCCAAACCATTTTAGGGTACTTCGAATCAAAGGGGCAGAAACCGTTTCGCTTTCAACGGGACGCTTGGAAAGCGTATGGAGAGGGTTGTAGCGGTTTGGTTCACTCCGCCACTGGTTCTGGCAAAACGCTGGCCGTATGGCTTGGTCCGATTCTCCAATGGCTCAAGGAAAACCTAAAACGGAGCGAGTGGGATCCAAAATCGCCACCTCCATTGCGTGTTCTGTGGATCACGCCTTTGCGAGCTTTGGCGTCTGACACGGAGAATGCCCTTCGTTCACCGATTGACGCAATGGGTTTGCCTTGGCTTTTGGAGTCTCGTACAGGCGATTCGAGTCAGAGCCTAAAAGCCAAGCAACTTAAGAAATTGCCAACGGCATTGATCACAACTCCTGAAAGCCTTTGCCTGTTGCTCACGCACGCGTCGTTGAAACAGCAACTAGCCGGCCTCGAGTCCGTAATCGTAGACGAATGGCACGAGTTGCTGGGGACTAAGCGCGGCGTACAAGTAGAGTTGGCGCTGGCGAGACTTCGGAAATTCAACCCGCTGCTTCGAACATGGGGATTGTCCGCAACACTGGGGAACCTCACGCAGGCTCGCGATGCGTTGACTGGAGTTACCGCTCGCCAACCCGTAAAAATCATCGAGGGAACAACCAAGAAAAAAATGCAATTGAACTCGCTCATCCCGGTCAAGATGGATCGCTTTCCATGGTCTGGGCACATTGGCA
This sequence comes from Pirellula sp., assembly GCA_031424235.1. Classification (GTDB taxonomy): domain Bacteria; phylum Planctomycetota; class Planctomycetia; order Pirellulales; family Pirellulaceae; genus JBKCUI01. Next base: position 133,755 of record JANPHB010000209.1, on the reverse strand, counting down.
CTCAAATGGTCCCTCAAGTTGCTGAATTGATTGAGCAAGTAGGAAGCACTTTGGTCTTTGCGAACACGCGATCGCAGACCGAGCTCTGGTATCAACATTTGTTAAAACATCGACCGGAATGGGCGGGGCAGATTGCTGTACATCATGGATCGTTGGACATAAGCGTTCGGGATTGGGTTGAAACAGGATTGAAAGGTGGAAAACTGCGTGCGGTTGTTTGCACGAGCAGCCTCGATCTCGGAGTCGACTTTTCCGCCGTGGATCAAGTCATTCAGATTGGCAGTCCTAAGGGCTCTGCTCGCATTCTGCAAAGAGCCGGCAGAAGCGGCCATCAGCCGGGCGCCGAAAGTCGCCTCACTTTTGTTCCGACCAACGCAGTCGAACTGATTGAAATGGCGGCTGCAAAGGACGCGATTCAAAACGGAGATTTGGAGGCTCGACCACTGCTTAGCAAACCGCTCGATGTCTTGGCCCAACATGTCGTTACCATCGCAATCGGTGGTGGATTCACGTTGAGCGAACTTTTCGACGAAATCCGATCCACTCAGGTCTTCGAATCGCTGACTTGCGAAGAGTGGCAATGGGTATTGGAATTCGTTGTTCATGGTGGGAGCTCTTTGGGAGCTTATCCCGAATTCCATCGCGTCGAACTGGAAGGGGAAAGATATCAGGTTTCGATGCGCCGAATCGCGACTTTGCACCGAATGAACATCGGCACCATCGTTTCGGATGCAGCCATGAAAGTAAAGTACATGAGCGGCAGCACGATGGGGACCGTCGAAGAGAGCTTTGTTTCGAAGCTCAAGCCAGGAGACCGTTTTTTGTTTGCGGGTAAGCTGGTTGAACTGGTATTAATTCGAGATAACGTGGCTTACGTGAAACGGTCCAAGGGAGTTCCGGATGCGATTCCAAGATGGATGGGTGGTCGATTGCCATTGTCTAGCGAACTAAGCAAGGCCCTTCGTTTCAAAATCCAGGAAGCTGCTGAGGGTAAACTCATAGGATTGGAGATGCAGTCGCTGAAAGGTTTCTTTGATGTCCAAGCCAAGTGGAGCATGTTGCCTCGGACGGACGAGCTTTTGATCGAGTTGATCAAGGATCGAACGGGCTGGCAAATGTTTCTATTTCCGTTTGACGGTAGGCTGGTACACGAGGGACTTGCCGCTCTGCTCGCGTTTCGTTTAGCCAAAATTCAGAAGACGACTTTTAGCATGGCTTGCAACGATCATGGACTCGTGTTGCAATCTCCTCATGACATACCGATCGAAAGAGCAATTGCCAGTGGCCTTTTTAGTTCCGATCGGCTTCAGGAAGATATTCAGCAGAGCATGAACTCGACCGAAATGGCCAAACGACAGTTTCGTCAAATCGCGCGTGTAGCAGGTTTGGTTCAATTAGGCTTGCCAGGACAACGCAAGAGCACGAACCATATTCAGGCGAGCAGCAATTTATTCTTCGATGTATTTTGCGAGTACGATCCGACCAACTTGCTGTTGGAGCAATGTCGCCGCGAAGTGCTGGAACAACAATTGGAGATAACTCGGTTGCGGGATACTTTAGGGAGAATGGAACGGGCAAGGATTTTGGTCACTCGTCCCCCCAAGGTGACTCCGCTCGCGTTTTCGTTGATGGTGGACAAACTCAGGGAGCGACTGAGCAGCGAATCTCTCGCCGAACGCATAGCTCGCATGCACGCAACTTTAGAGAAGGCCGCTTTGGAAGGCGTTTAGTTGACCATGACATCCTTGGCTGTTTCCATAGAAGGCATAGAAGTTTTGCTCCTGGCAAAGCGAGGACTCTATTGGCCCGAACACAAAACGCTTTTTATTGCGGATACCCATTTTGGCAAGGAAGCTACATTTCGGAGCGCAGGAATTGCGGCACCGCGAGGCTCTACGTTAGGAACGCTTTCCACCATTTCAGAGATGGTTCGGGAAACGCAATCGGCGCGATTGATTCTGTTGGGTGACATGTTTCATGATAGGTCATCCATTTCCGATGACATAAGAAGTTCGTTGGATACATTCTTTGTCGAGCATTCGGAATTGCGATTTTCACTCGTTCTTGGGAATCATGATCGGCACATTAAAAAACTACCATCGTATTGGCCAATCGAAATAGTGGCTACGGGTACGCAGCTTGGAAGAATCTCCATGTCGCATCATCCACAAGAGCCAGTTCAAGGGTCTGACTTGCTCTTATGTGGTCACCTCCATCCAGCTTATCGCTTGTCGTCCAGATTCGATTCAGTTGGGAAACTTCCGTGTTTTTGGTTGTCGAATCGGCAGTTAGTCCTACCCGCGGTCGGCGAGTTAACTGGAACTCAAGTGGTAAGGCCATCGCCGTGCGATCGAACTTGGATAATCGCAGATGGACACATTGTTGAGACTGTCGTTGTGAAAAAAAAGACGACAACAAAACAGAATGTCGACAAAGTTCCTGATTCAAACTAAGCGGCAATAGACGCCTGGTGCCATCGCGACTGTAATCCGACTTGAGGATTTCGAACGATTTGATTTCCGCGTTTTGAGTAAAGCTATTTCCGACAGTTTTATCGGGGGCCCCCGGAACTGAAACAGAGTGAGTTGCAGAATTCCGTTTCAATGAGCGGTCTGTTTCGGTCTGGTACCCAACGAATAATCGTGCTGCATCGATGTCCGCCCCAATAGAGTAAGACAGTTTCGCCTACATCGCTCCTGGGACAGAGATTCGCGACGATGACAAAAGGATATAGTTGCGTTGAATCGCTTCCGTAATTTTTGCTTTGGACAACTTTGCCGTTGTATGCGTATCCACTGCAGCAAGTTCAGCTTCCGTAGCCAAGTACAATTGCGTTGCCTGAAGATGTGTCAAAAATGACCCCGCCATTTTCCGCAACGATCCAATGAAAATAATTTAAATGTGGGAAGGTGCTCTTCAGGGAGTGCATTTCCCGGCCCGTCACGAGCACCATCTTTCGACCGGAATCGGCCAGCTGCTTCAATGCTTCGATGGTCCCAATCGACACCGAACCATCGTGCGAAAGAGTCCCATCAAAATCCGTTGCAAAGATGTGGTATTGCATATGGTTATCGGCTGTGTTTCGCGATGCCAGCGACCGTGTAGTTTGGATAACGCTCGACGGCAGCAGCTCTGGCTTGGTCGCTGTTTTGCCCTGGAACCAAAACCTGGTACGGGTAACCATATCCACTGTTCGGAATCAAAGAAACGTTCCACAAGTCAGTTGCGCCACTCGCCACCGCCAGCAATTCCAAACGCATGTAGCGAGCTTGCTGTTCGACACTTGAGTCTGCAGCTCGTGCGGCCATCGAAGCTCGGGTCATGAATCTTTCGCGATCAAAGTAGCTGTTTCTGTCTTCTTCGCTAACCTCACTTGCAAGGGCCTCTCTCCATCGCCGAAGTGGAATCGCAATTGAGTCAACGACAGACTTGTCGAGGAGAAAAGTTGGAATCGCAACCGAGCCACGGCTAGCCGTTTCAATCATGACGGCTTCGATTTCGTAAGTCCAGGGCCCAGGTCCGGACTTTTTAAGCCATTCTTCGATATCGCGGACGTCATCGATCTTTGCCTTTTCCAAGTGAGCGATCGTCATTGGCAAAATATGTCGATAGACTGGATCCAGCTGCGAAAACAAGACTCCGCCAACATAAACTTCCGCCTTTGCCCGTTTGATCGAAAGTGGCTTGAGATCAAAGCCAAGAAAATCGCCTTGGATGCGTTGACCGTCGATCAGCAACCAATTCCCTAAAGACATTTCACTGCCTTGCTCGGCACTTGTCGCCTCGACGGATGCATCTGGCAGCTTTTCCGGCAGATTTGGTTTCGTCGATTCTCCACCTGCGGGAGACTCAGGCAATTGCGAAAATGGGTTGTTCGATCTAACTGGCGATAAACTCTTCGGGGCACCAGACTTGGATCGAACTAACGCTTGATCAGCGTCCGACAGTTGACCTACGTCCAATGCAATGAGTCGATGGTCCGCAGTTCGAAGAACGACAATTTCCTTGTTCGCGGAAACCAATTCTGCTTCGACTCGATAGTGTCCAGATTTGTCGGTCCAAACGTGACCAAAAAGCGGGTTTAGAAACCCTGCAGTCGTCGCGATGAAAGCAACTAGTAAAGTACGTTTCAATCTCATTTGGTTTCCCTGTCTTCTGAATGCGCAACGACATCAAAGCCCTTACGACCGGCATTCCGAGTTCGACGCATAATCGCTAAACGCAATCGCCGTGCCGTCGGCCTGACCTGATGTTGCGTCGGACTCAGTTTCTTCTTGTTTTCTCAGTATGTTGGGGATTGCGAAGATGATTGCGGCGCCCAACAAAGCACCATAAAGGTTGCATTGATTGAATGATTATCAGCCAACCTGGTCATTAGGCAGGCGAGCTCAACACTCCGTATGAGTATCCTGTTAGGTAAATCGCAGAATGGTCTGACTCAACTTACGCGATCGCGACAAATGTCTTAACGGCGGTTGCGACGACTACCCAATCCAAACGGATCACCACGGTTGCGAAATACACACAGGTGATCACCTTGAATGAATTGCGTAGTGCTAGGATTGAACGCGTCCGAGCACTCAAAGCGTCCTTGAACGTACAATGAGAGAACACATCCGATTAAGACACCCTCCCTCCGGGATGGTGATCTATCGGCAATGCAGTTCTAACGTCCAAACAATCTACCGCTCATCAGACTGCCACCAGCATTCGTGCTCACCGTGAAATCATGATTGGGTAAGAGTGTAAGTCCAACATTGTGTAATTTGTTCCATTAAAGGTGCGACTCCAAATCGATCAAACTGCAAACTATACATGCGAGTAGATCGATATCACCACACCCTGCGATGTCGTGATCCACTAGCTTTCTTGAGTTTAAACGATAAGGAGCTTTTGGGCACAGAGTTTGCTTTCAGTGAATAATGAATGGCGAGTCCACGAAAGTTCGTGGCAGCCTGCTCTCATTACTCAACCTTTCCTCGGAGACATTCATGGCACTCACCAACCTTGCGGACCTATTTCATGACGAATTGCGCGATATCCTAAGCGCTGAACGCCAGTTGATCGAAGCCATCCCTAAGATGGCGAAGATGGCAACCAGCGAAGAACTTAAAAACGCTTTCGAGAAACATCTCAAACAAACCATTGCGCAAGCGACTCGCGTCGAGGAAGCATTCGCAGATACCGGTAAGCCTGCACGCGCGAAGACTTGCGAAGCCATGAAGGGTTTGATTAAAGAAGCGTCATCGATGATGGAGGAGAAGGCGGCTCCCGAAGTCATGGACGCGGCACTTATTGCTTGCGCTCAAAAAGTAGAACACTACGAAATTGCGACCTACGGCACTCTTTGCACCTGGGCTCGACTTCTTGGTTATACCGAAGCCCTGGAACTGTTGAAGCTCAATCTGAACGAGGAGGAAGAGACTGACGAAGCTTTATCCATAATCGCAGAAAGCGTAAATGTGGACGCTCAAGCTTAGTCGCTGTGGAAGAACATCTTCGTTCTAGTCCCTTCTACCCATTGGAAATTTACTATGACAAAAAGCAATCAAAAAGGTGATCAAGCGGAGTCGAGCATGGCACAAGATCGTTTTCACGGTGCTGGCGAACAGTTAGCCATGGCCGCCACGTCGGTGAAAGACACCGCCCTGGAGTGCGGTAACCATTACGTGGCGGAACCTGCGAGAGATCTCATTGGGCTGCTGCAAGATTACGCAAAGTCACGGCCTGAAGTCGCGGCGGCGTGGTGCTTCGGGATAGGGCTTTTCCTAGGTTGGAAACTGCGGCCGTAAGCTTTTTCACAATTAGGATACAAACTAGTCCCTGTGCTCCGTCTGGGCATGAAATGCAGTGGAGGCTGCAGCCACCTGAGTTGTAGTTTCATGATTAACATGAGACAGCGTCTCCAAAGAAATGCGATCCGAGGGATCGTCCTTGGACCAATTCTAAACTTACAAAAACCAATAACGGAAGAATTTCAACGATAGATAATCGTTTAACGCAAAACCGCAGAACGAACTACAGTAGCGACTCGCAAAAGCACGCTGAGGGGGGGATCGCTAAAGCAATAGAAGAGCAAACGGCCAAGTTGCCCTCGGACCTTTTTCTTTGGGCTGCAGGAGGGGCGATCCTTTGGTCGTTCGCACTTAAATCCGCGGGAAAGGAGCACCAATCCCTGTTTGTCGGACAGTGGGTTGCACCTTTCTTGATCCTCGGCCTCTACAACAAGCTTGTGAAGGTTGCCGGTTCAGATCAGGTTTCTCGCTAGTGCTGGAAGCGGATTTCGCATCCGGTTTTCGAATGAACGATGGAACCGAACAACAAAGGGACTAAAAAAGAGACGATCGAAGGAATGATTTCTCGTGGATCATTGGTCGTCTATTCCTTTCCCTATTTCCTCGATGACCACCGAATGAAGACGAGAGAAAATAGTCATTCAATTTTCTCTCCTCTTCTTTTCGGCTTCTGACTGCTGATGCCGTGTTTCGGCTGAGACATGGAGCCTGATTGACTTTGGCTTTATTGAATTAGCTGGCTGGACTGAATTAGCTGGCTGGAATGCCATCAGCTTGCGATTCCACTTTGGCATTTGAGCTCTCTTCAAACGAATCGGCAAATAGCGCTTGCCCCTTGACGAGCCATGAAGCGGAGAACGCCCACACTGCAATCCACTCCATCCAGAAAAGGAATTTAAATTGATTGAAGGTTTCTTTCAAGGACGCGGGTAGGAGAAAAAGGTGGATTGCCATTAGAACCATGCATCCAACAATCGTAAGGCCCGTTGCAAAATACAGAGCGTCGCGCTGCTCGTCACGCGTCTTTAGTCGCAATCCAAAATGACCTCGCGGGAAATGATAAAGCGAAAAGATCGCCAGTGTCGTGAAGAACACTCCTCCACTGAATGTGTGTATGTAGCCAGTAATGCTGGATTGATGTAACGGATCGCTATTTGGATCCAGAGGGCAAAAAGCGACACCCATCGCGGACAGGGCAGCGAGATTACCTGTCCAGTTTTCCAGGGAGTCGTAGCCATGATAACAAAAAAGGAAGATTCCCATCGCTCTCATCGCGCCGACAAAAAAATCCCTGAGCGGCGTGTGGTAATAGCTGCTCATGTTTTCTTGGACCTCAATTCCGAGTACCAAAAATCCAAAGGGGCCGAGCACGAGGGGTAGCAAGAAAGCTAGCAGTCCCAGTGATCGTCGGATGCCCAAGTAGGACATGACGACGGAATGTGCATGCGGATGATGATCGAGAAGCCATTGCTCGTGAGTTGTTCGTGGAAATGCCACTTTTGTTCTTTCTTTCCCAGGGCCGTAGATCTGATGCAAACTGTCCGCATGGCGATTAATCCATCGCAGTGCTGTTCTCGTGCAATGCGCTACGTGCAAGCCGGTCTAAGTCAGCATCGGTAACGGTCGGGAGGTACTTTTTGCGATAAAGCTCCTCTTGAACAATGCTGGCAACAGCCACCAACGGTGCCGCTATCAATACGCCCAAAACGCCAAATGCGGAGACGCACAGGAGCATTGAGAAGATGACCGCGACGGCATGCAATTTCATGCCTCTGGCCATAATCGTTGGCAGAATCACATTGTTCTCCAACGCTTGAACTCCGATGTAAGCCAGGAGGACCCACAGCGGAGTCATCCCTCCCTTTCCCAGTGCCAGAAGTAGAGCCGGTACGGTACTTAGCGTTGGCCCAAGGAAAGGGACGGATTCAAGCAATCCCGCGATCAGTCCCAAGATCAACGCATCCATAAAGCCCAGAATCGGCCACATCAGTGCAAAGACAAGTAAACCAATCGTCAGCATTCCCGCAAGCGTGGAACCTCCCCATGATGGTGCGAACTTGCAAATACGCCCGATGATAGCGGTGGCAGTTTGATGGTGCTCTTCAGGAACGAACGAAAAAAATGTCCCAATGATCGGCCTAGGATTCATCAACATGAAAACCACTCCGAAAAAGACCGTTACCAGCACCATCAAAATCTGCGCACCGTTGAACGCTACTTTGGTAAAATTGCCTACAACTCCTTTAAGCATTTGCGCCAAACCACTTCGAAGATTGTTGGAGTCTGCTGACACATCTGCTGGTTCAAGGTCTGGTAGCTTTTCGCGAACTTCTTCCTGATTTCCCTCCGCAGCATTCGCTATTTCCGAATTCACTTCCGCTTGCATTCTCGTTTCGGTACGTTTGGCGTGCTGTTCCATTTTGATTAACGGTTTTTGAAGGCGCTCCCAATACCCTGGCAAAGCTTTCGACAAGTTGCTGACCGAATCTCTCAAAGGAAGGTAAAAAGCCCAGCCTGAAAGGGCGAAAATCAACACCGTTCCAAAGACGACTGCAGCAGTTGCACCTTTTCTTCCACCTGTAAATGTTCTCAGTCTGTTGACCAATGGATTGAGCGCGAGCGAAATGAGTACCGTCAATAGAAAAGAGAGGTAGATTGAGGACAGCAACTCAAATGTCATAAGAAACGCAACCAACGCTACTGAAAGCAGAATATAAAATAGGACGGATTGCCTTTTTGGGATGGGCTCGAACGTGTTCATTTCGACATTTGCACAGTTGCTTAGGAATTTTTGGACTCGAACGATGGCAGAGAACTTTCGAGCGCGATCGGCGACGTAAATTGAATTCACCATTGTCCCATTCGAACTGGAGTTCGCGGTGGCACACGATTGATTCCTATCGCCGATAAGCAAATGCCATACCGCGAGTGATTACGAGTCGTAGACGATGAATAGCCAAAAGCGACTCACTGAGAAAATAGAACTTGAATTTGAAAAGCAGTTTTCTCGGACCAATATGGCCCTGAATGTCTGCCACGCTTGCTTGGCAAGAATTGGAAATCGTGAAATTAGAATTTCGACGCGTCGCGATGAAAAGGCAAATTTCGAGGTCGGAATCGCATTGGCACGTAGCCCCAGTTTGCCATAGGTGTGGAGATAACGGAAGGCAAAAGAAATTTTGATCGCATCTGCGAATGCTTTGACGGCGTCCTCTCCGTAACCCGCCTGTTAATCATTCGTTTGATTTGATCAACGAAATGATCGATGCGCAATCGCTTCATGATCTTACAAGGTTACATTGGTCGAATTCGACTCAATCGTAATCGCACCACTTTCTGCAAACGGTGTGGGTATTGGTTCGAGGTCGCTATTGGCTGGGCCGGAGAGCAGGTGCCCATCTTTGTCGAAACGCGAACCGTGGCACGGGCAATCCCAAGTGCTCTCGTTTTGGTTCCATTCCACAATACATCCTAGGTGCGGACAAACGGCGGAACACTGATGAAGCACTCCCCGTTCGTCCCGATATGCAGCAACTTTAGACAAACCGGAACGGACGATTGCACCTTGGCCAGGGGCAATCGATTGAGTCGAGTCGACATTGCCCCTAGTGAGCCATGAACCGTATTGTGCCGCGACGTTAAGGTTTTCCTGCGCATAGCGTCCGGCGGCCCGAAGCGTCTTCCGAGAAGGATCGTATAAAGTAGACCACGGATTCTGTCGTTCCAAAATCAGATCGGTAAGTAGGATGCCCGCGATGGTTCCATGCGTCATTCCTTGTCCTGAATCACCTGTCGCGATGTAAATATTGGGACCATCGAGGGGGTTCCGCCCAATGAATGCTAAGCCATCGATCGTCTCTAATACTTGCCCAGACCAACGGTAAAGGATTCGTCCGCTCGACGGAAAACGCTTGCGGGTCCACTCTTCGATACGGCGATATCGATCCTCCGCATCGTTGGCCTGTCCAGTTTTGTGATCCTCCCCACCCACGATTAATAGTTCGGAATTCGACTCGCGTTCAGAAAGAGCCTGAAGCCTGACGTAGTGATATGGATTCTCGGTATCCCAGTACAACGCTTTTTGGACCGATCCTTTTGTGATTTCGAATCCCAGGACATAGCTAATGTACGCCGCTTGTTTGGTGTGAATCGTAACGAAATCATTAAACGGACTGTTGGTAGCGACCACTACGGATTGAGCCGTTACCGAGGTGCCTAGATAGGTACGCACCATTGCTGGTGGTCCGCTTTCGACTTTTTCTACACGACTTTGGGTGAAAATGAGTCCGCCCATGCGCTGGATTGCTTGTTTCAAGCCAGACAAGTACTTCATCGGATGAAACTGACCTTGGCGAGTAAATCGCAAGCAAGGTATGTCGCCATTCGCAGGCAATGGACATTGGGGGAGGAGCTCAGTCTGGGATAGACCTGCGCGTTGTGCAGCAATGAGTTCTTTCTGCAATTCTTCATGCGAATCATCAGCAGAGGGAAATAGATAGCCATCCAACCGTTCGAAGTCGCAATCGATCTTTTCCTCATTTGCGATCGTTTCGATGAGGTCTATTGCAGCGGTATGGCTCTCGGCTGCCATCCGCATCCCTTCCAGGCCGTGCCATTTTTCGATATTGAAGTAGCGATCATCGATCGCGTTGCTTAGATGCGCGGTAGTCCGTACCGTTTGACCGCCTCCAATTGGTCCATCATCAAGGATGACGACGGATTTTCCCTCTCGAAGCAATAAATAAGCAGTCGTCATTCCTGCGATGCCAGCGCCAACCACGCACACATCGGTTGTGACATTGTTGCTAAGTGCTGCGGGCGAGGAAATCTCTCCGCACTCCATCCATATCGACTTCGTTTGTTCTTGTTTTGTATTCATGGCACTCTCGTTTGACCGCCCAGGACGGTCAGGACTTCACTCGACATGTAACTTGAATCTGCGTTCCATGCAAAGAAGACCAATGCATGAACAATTTCCTCTGACTGCCGCGGTTAGTTCATTGACGTTTTGGCTCCCTGCTCAGCGAACGCATTGGCCGGTTTTGACACTGGCTGGAGCACCGTTTAAATTGGGCTGGAAGCATTTCAATTGACCCACAATTTCCTCTCGGCTCGATTCGACGCCAACGACCATTGCCCTTGGACACACCGAAAGCGTAGCGGGCACTTTCCATGCGCTGTCCGCCTTGAGGGAAGGAACATGGGATGCGCCTGCTACCTTGAAATGTTCCAGACTGCCGGACGGCTTATCTTGCCGATCCTCAGACCCGTCTTTAGCGGTGCTTAGAACACATGCTGGTTCCTATGACCAGTCCCGCCACCAACCCGATACCCATTGCCAACAACAACGACTCTGCTGGCCTATGTTGAATCGTTTCCGTTGCCGCTTTCAATCCATCTCGCGAGGCTTCTTTAGCGTAGTCGTAGCTTTCGCGAACTGTCTCCGAAGCTTTCGCTGCGAAGTCGGTTGCTGCCTCTGAGATTTTGCCAACAGTCGTTGCGGTTGATTCGGAAACCGATTTAAGAAAATCCTCAATTTCCTCACGCGCTTTTCCCGTCTTCTTTTGGATCACACCCGCAAGTTGTTGGATGTTGCCATTGACGCCGGCTAAGTCATCGCCGGTAATCTGCGAGTATTTGGTCTTTACCGCACCCGCCAATTGATTCCATGCCCCTTGAGCGTCTTCCTTTGTCGCCATTGTTTGTATTCCTTTGAAGGTTGATGATTATTGTGATATTGAATTCGCGAAATCCTTCGTAATCTCGCGAATTCAACCCCAGTTTATTCCACGCTAGCTTCGCGTAACTTCGGATGGTTCTCGAGAAGTCGAAATGTCTTCAGCCGAAGCTTCTTCGAAGATCTTCTTCGCTCTGTCGATTTGGGCAAAGGTTTCGGCATGCACTGAAATCAGACAATTCCCGCCTTTGATTTTGCCTTCATAACGCTTAGCTTCGTATTCCGGAATACCTAGACCGATCAAGGCACCCGTCACTCCTCCGACAGAACCGCCGATAGCTGCGCCAGTCAGCGCTGCTAAGATCGGACCAGCCGCAATAAGCGGTCCGACACCTGGAATCGCCAAAGCGCCAATCCCGGCAAGCCATCCCAAACCTCCACCCAACAATGCTCCAGTACCGACCCCAGCCGCTGCTCCTTCGGGAGCTTTCGTTTGGTTATCGACGGCAAATTCTCTCGTTCCATTTTCGTCCGGAGCAAGCACCGAGACGTCATTCGAATGGAACCCAGCTGCCTTTAGTCGATCCACGACCGCTGAAGCTTCGGCTGATGTTTTTACTGTACAAAATACGGCTCTCGCCATGATAAGACTCCTTTGGCTCTCGCCAACTCTTAAAGCTTTTTCTCAACTTCCAACTGGCTATCAACAGCCTTCACGCCCGCAACGTTACGAGCGATTTCTTCGATTCGAGTTTTTTCCTCTTCTGTCTTGACCGGCCCACGTAATGTTACGTTCCCATCCTGGGTAATGATCTTGACGTTTTGTGCATTGGTCGACATCTTCGTATCGACGACGCTCTTGCGAATGCTTGCCGTGATGCCAATGTCGACCTTATTCTCGTTTTGATCCATTGGCGTCTTGGCATTCGTATCGCGATCCCGCTTATTCACGGCAGTGTTGTCACGATCGACAGAAGTGGATGTTGAGCTATTGGTCGATTGACCGCTCATGGTTGAGTTCGGTTTGTCGCAGCCAAGCAGGGCTACGCCACTGAGCAGAGCTAATGATAGATGCTTCCTAGTAATATTCATGTTCATGTTCCTTTTAGACTGAGTATTGATGTTTCAACTGCGGAGCCTAAATGCAAAGCGTGTGCCCAACTTGATGCACTAATACAAATTGGCCAATTCAGCGAACTTTGATTTTAATGACCGCTCAGGGCGAATGGTCCGCGGCCAATACGTACGAACAACGATCAAAGGTCGCAGACTAAGCAGCAGATGCAACTAAGTCGGTTGGGACTGCAATCCGTTCGAATCTTTTTTGCGTCGACGCATCGAAGGCCAGCCGCGTTGTAATTTTTGGGAAGGCTGGAACGAGGGTGGTCGGCTCCAAATTGAGCAGACCTGTCTTGGCTTACGAACGACCTTATCGATCGATGACGTTTCAGTCGATCGCATTCAGTCGCCTAAGATTCTGAGGCGACGAATCGTTTGCGAATGGCTTTATCACCTATCACACAACGGCTTGGCCAGTGTGGCACGTGAAATGCCGTTGTAGATGTATGTGTCTGAAAAAACGTTTTTTAAATAAATGATGAGAGCGAGACCATGACCTCTTGGAGCAAAAAAGATGAACGCCAATATGAGCACATCAAAGACAGCGTGATGGCGACCGGCGACAGCGAAGACGCGGCTCAGGAAATTGCAGCACGAACAGTCAATAAGCGTCGTCGCAAGGAAGGCAGGACGCCGAATAAAACAAGCCAGGGAACGGGAAATCCGAATTTGGAGTATCAAAATCGCTGCCTCCAAGAGCTGCGAAATTTGGCTTCGGATCTCAAAATAGAGGGTCGAAGCAAAATGAACAAGGCAGACCTCGTTATAGCTATTTCGAAAAGCCGATGACCTTGGCCCGAAAGTTGCGTTGGTCGAGACGGCGTTAAAGTGAACGTCGATGAGAGCGACTTTTTTGTCGATGTTGGACGGCACAAAAAATGCTGTCGAACGGAGTATGAATTCCACATTGATATCCAAAAGGCGAAGTTCCGAACCTTCGATCCGCCATTCAATCCGCTATGCGATCCGTCATGCGGTAGATGGTTTTTTGTCCGATGATTGCTTAACGCTGGCGGCCTCTTTGGCTTTTTACACTCTGTTCGCCCTTCCGCCGCTGCTGTTTTTATTGGTCACAATCGTCTCGGCGGGTATGACTTCTTTTTTACCTCCCGACGAAGCGTCGGCCAGAGCGATGGAGTATTTGAGGCTGCAAGCTAGTAACTTAATTGGCCACAAATCAGCTTCTGCTGAGATCGGCACTATCATGGAACTGAGTCGCACTCGTGAAGGGACTTGGTGGAAGTCGATGCTGAGTTTGGCCGGAGTGATTGTTGCAGCGACGGGGCTAATCGTTGCGTTGCAGAGTTCATTGAATCGAGTTTGGGGAGTGAAACCTGTGGATGGCGCATTTGCAGTTTCGTTTCTTTGGAAACGAATAGTGTCCTTTGGGATGATTCTGTGCTTCGGGTTTCTTTTGCTGGTATCATTCGTTCTCTCAACCCTGCTCGCCGCGATCGGAAGCCTATTATCCTCTTATTTTGCGATTTCGGGGTTGCTTCCCATTTTTATCAACCAAACTATCAGTTTGCTGACGTCATGGGTCTTTTTTACGGCCATTTTTCATTTCATGCCAGACGCTAGGGTACCGTGGCGGCACGCCTACTTGGGTGGTTTAGTGACCGTGGTTCTCTTTACGATGGGACGAGCGGCCTTATACTTCTATTTATCGATCGATGATCCCGCGGCGCGTCTCGGGTCTGCTGCAAGCTCTCTGGTGGTGATCCTATTATGGGTTTACTACTCGTCGAGTGTTCTATTGCTGGGCGCCGAATTTACTGCGTGTCTAGCGCGCTTTGCTGCGGTTCCAGTTGAGGGTGCCGCTCGCGTGGAGACCCGAGTTGTCGAATCGAAATGATTGGCACGACATTTGCGAATTGGGTCCCTAACTGTTTTGCATTGGGTTTCAAGTCTTTTGGTGTGGTCTAATTCTATGAAAAGCACAAGTAGTGAGATGTTTGCGGCCGCCGTGCAGAGCATTCATGCCTTCGATCACGCGTTGGCAGGCGAGCTCAAATCGTTGACACGGCTTTTGATCGATTCGGAGGAAGGGCTCTCCGATGCTTCGCAGAACATTGGAAATGCCGAGATTGCGGCTCTTTTTCGTTCGATTGCTGGGGAAAGGAGCGGTATGGTCATCGAGCTTCAAGATTTGCTGCGAGACCAAGACGAGGAAGCTCCCGTATCAGGAACCATTTCTGGGGCACTTCACCGTACTTGGATTGATCTTCGAAACTCAATTAGTGGGCAAGATGCTCATTCGATCCTTCTGGAAGCGGAACGCGGTGAGAATTACATGCGACGCGAGTACGAGATCGCGTTGTGTTTGGATTGGGGAGTCGCGCTTCACAATGTTTTGTCAAACCACTACTTGAAAGTCAAATCGGCGTACGATCGCGTCGTAGGACTACGCAATTCCTATTCAAGATAAGGACCAAGGTCGAGACCAGGTGCAGAGTGATAGTCCAGATGTAGATAGGTTCACCCGTTTTGGTGTCTGCGAATGAAAAACCGTTTAGTCATTGCGAATGAACAAGCTGGGAAGGCGTCAGCGTTAGTTACCCTATTGGGAAATTTCGGTCGAGATGGGTCGACGCAAATTTTGCGATTAACTCGCGATCTCAACTTGAAAGAGGCTGTCCGTAAGGCAGTCTTGCATAGCGAATGCGATTTAATAATCGCTGCCGGGGGGGACGGAACCGTGAACTTGGTGGTCAACGCGATCATGTGCCTTAGAGCGGATGTGCGTCCACGGCTAGCAATCATTCCTTCAGGCACAGCCAATGACTTTGCAGGTACATTGCTAATTTCAGACGATATTCAAGAAGTGCTATGGTCAGTGAACGAGGGTGAATTCCTTCCGATCGATGTTGTTCGAATCCGCGCGGGACGATTCGAACGTTATTTTGCAAACGTGGCGGCTGGCGGAAACAGTGTCGAAGTCAGCGAATCAATGACCGACGAAATAAAGGCCATGTGGGGCCCGCTCTGCTACCTTCGGGGCGCGGTGGAAGTTCTTCGAGTTATGAAAACTTTTCGAATTCAAGCGACAGTGGACAACGAAGTCTTCGATCTTGAGTCCTGGGGAGTTTTGATTGCAAATGGGCGCACCAATGCAGGACGCATTCTAATTGCACCGTGCGCATCGCCCGTGGATGGATTGCTCGATGTCATCATGATTAAAAACGGTGACTGGATAGACATGGTCGAAATCGCTTCGAAGACTCTGCTTACAAGTTTACTGGAATGCCAACAAGTAGTCTTTCGACAGGCAAGGAAAGTGCAATTGCGATCCGCACCAGGTATGCGTTTTTCTCTCGACGGGGAAGTCATCGATGAATTGCCGATCGAGTTTGAGATAGTTCCAAGTGCCATCGAAATGCTGGTTGGTGCGAGGTTTCGAGATACGTATCCAGTGATGTCGGCTTAAGTCAAATCGATATGAACTGGACACGCCCATGCGAATGATACGTCAGCACCTCCAATGTCAACAACACGATCGCGATGCATCATCAGACCCAGACCATGCTCTTGATCACATCTGCACCTAAATTGCAACCCGACGTAGACAATCCCAGACGTAGTCCAAGGATGGACATGTACGTGTACGAGATCAATTAACTTGTGAAGATTGGCGTCGCCCGAAAGGACGGGCATTAAATCGTTGACGGCGCCGCCGAGAAACTCAATATAGCGTGGACGAACTTCGTCGTAATATTTCCGCGTCGCCATCAGCACAGCTTCTGTGATACGTTCGCCATGTTCAAGATTGAACTTCAAGGCCGCTGCCTGCGAGTCACTTGGGAGACGCGTTTCGTCTGGATTGTATGGCGTGACATTCAGGTCCGCATCGCGGCCAATATCGAGGTCGATTTCGCCCTTCCAGCAATCGTAGTCAGACCAGTCCATACTTGGAAAAGGCGGCAATTTTAGTGTGTCAGAGTTTTCTTTCATTTTTTGTTACACCGTGACTCAATTGGCGAAATAGCGATTCTCCAGTGCAGTGCCGGTAAACACATCCGAAATGTACCTCATCTGCATCTTTGAATGGGAGATACTTGGAGGTGAAGGTCCGGGTAGCCCCAGCGCTCCGGCGTGTCAAACCGGAGCGAATTGGGGCTACCCGGCAACGGGTAGCCTCACCCGATCTATCTCAAGATTCGGATTGGTCGCTTAGCGACCAATACCCACCCATAACATTACCCCTTGATCCGAATCCATTGAACTCTTCGTGTTTCCATTCATCGCTCGATAATCTAGCAGAGCCAAGGGCAATTTATCTGCAGGTAGTTCTACCTGATTGCTCACACCGCCAGTTGCGTTCCAGTTTTCCTTATTGGGCCACTTGTCGTCTGCATCCACAATAATACTACCGCCCGTGGCTCCGTCTCCAGCATCGGCTGTTTTTCGGACATTCAACTTGTACTCCCATTGAGCGTTGTTTTGATGAATGGAAAGCGTCACAACGTACTCTCCAGGCGACCTGCCAATTCCGACACTATTCGTTACTATCGTGCAAATTGTCGAAGGCCCAGGCGGATTCAGTACTGTTGGTGGATTGGGTTCTAGTGGAAGTGAATTGATCCGGCAAGCAAAATAATAATTCGCCCCATCTGGGAGATAAACGCGATAGCTCCATGTTTTGCGTGCAGTCGTACTGAGCTTGACCGCATGAATTCGCTTGGGATCAGTGATGGTAAGGGAACCGAGCTCTTGCCTCAAGACTCTGTTTTGACCCTCTAGTTCCGCGTGTTTGGCATTGAGTTCAGCGACGAGCAATTCGTATCTCTGGCTTGACTTAAGATTCGCCTGCCGCGAAACATACAATCCAAATGTACCCCATCCGGCTGGCTAAATGGGCAAGGGAGCTACTTGAAAGTAAATGTTTGCCTGGGAACCGAATCAACTGAGACGCTCCGGCGTGTCAAACCGGTGTATCTGACCGGCCTGCTTTTGCAGCAATCGTGTCCACAGGAAGAGCTGGCAACTGCGTGTTCGTACGAAGTGGCGAAAAGGCATTGTAATCAGCTTTTGCAGAATTGCGATAACAACACGCCATAATGAAAAGGATCTCAATGCAATTAGGGGTTCCCTTAGATGCGGTCGACCATGTTTCGAGGAACTTCCTATTTTAATCTGTAAGAATAGTACGATAGCATGCAATGCGTCTACATCTGTTTGTTTGGCAAGGTCGATCACATCGTTCTTTATGATCTCCTATCAACCACTGTCTGAAATTTATGTTTTCGCGCACCTTACGGTCGCTCAAGAAATGATTTCGAAGGAGCTTTGCTATGGACCGTCGGAGTTGGTTCGTCAGACGGACGAACAAGTGACCGGATCGTTGTCCATCGAGACAGACATTACAGAGCGAATCCAGTATGAGCGGGCGTTGCAAGAGTCCGAACGGTTTGTCCGCTCGACGGTAGATGCGCTCTCTGCACATCTAGCTATTCTTGACGAGGACGGCCAAATTATCGCCGTTAATCGCGCTTGGCGACAATTTGCTAATGACAACCAAGGGCGGAAGTCCAATGTCTGTGAAGGTGTTAACTACCTGGCTGTGTGCGAAGCATCGGAAGCCTACCATTGCGACGAAGCGGGTGTTGTTTCGACAGGTATTCGCGCGGTTATGCTTGGTGAGCAGGAGGAGTTCTCGCTGGAGTATCCGTGCCACGCCGGTCAAATTCACTGAGCAAGGTGGAATTGTGGTACGGGTGAGTGCCGAAAAACTTGGTGAACAAGAACATCTGCTACGGGTGGCGATCCAAGATACAGGCCCCGGGCTCACGCCCGAGCATGAGCAAAGACTGTTCACAGCCTTTTGTTCAACCGCCTAGAGTGCCCTGATCGGCAACGTTTTCTATGGGTATGAGCGTAGTACTTGGCGTAAAAGAGGGAGTAGTTTGAACAGCTAATCTTCGTTCGTGGTACATTAATAAAGCGTTTTGCCTGGCCAATACCTGTGTCCTGAAGGTCCGCGTTCTGCATAACCCTTTACGTTCGGCTGCTCAGCACACTCACTAGAACCCGCGCGCGACCGCGTCTAGATGAGGCCACTTTCGTTGATGGAGGAGAGGAACATGATAGGCGATCCAGGATTTGACAAGGCCTTCCCTGTTGTCTGCGTTGGGGGGTCTGCCGGAGGTCTCGACGCCTATGTCCGACTACTGCAGCATCTGCCAGCCGATATGGGGGTTGCCATTGTCATCGTCAACCACGTGAGGACCTTTGCGACGTTGCTACACGAGATTCTTCCTCGCTATACGAAGATGCCGGTTGAACTGATCACGGAACGCTTGCTCGTTCAGCCAAACCGAGTTTTTATAATCCCCGAGCAGCGCGATCTGCACGTCATGGACGGGCACTTTCGCTTGAGACCCATATCAAAACCTCGCGGATGGCCGGACGTCATCACGGTCTTCCTGCATTCGCTAATCGAACACTGGGACGGCCAACTCATCGCTGTAATTGTCTCTGGTTACGACGGTGATGGGGCGGCAGCGCTTTGCGGCATAAGAGATATCGGCGGAATTACCATCGCGCAGAGGCCTGACACGGCCAAACAGCCCGATATGCCCGAGAGCGCTATTGCTAGTGGTTGCATAGACTTTGTTCTCGCCCCGGAGGAAATTGGAATGGAGATCTTGCGAATCATGAATCCGACTCCTTGAACAGAAATTGTCAACTGGATGCCATCGATTGCCGCCATGTTTGCCTAAACGCCCTCTTTAGCGTGTCGGTCATCTTACACCGCTCCCTCCGCGTTACGGTTACCTCCAACGGTCGGTCACTCAATGCACCATGACAACATCCATGCAGCCACAACTTCCGTCGAGCGTATACCGTGTCCGTCGTTTCCAAATCCAGACCGACGTTGACGATTCCGAGGACATTTCATTGTCCGCACCGCAGGATTTCTTCAAGCGACTGTCTACCATAGACGATTGACTGTTTCCCGCTCGCTTCATCAATTGCAAAAATCAGGTCAGCGTCCACCAACAGTTGCTTATACCACTGTTCTTTTTTAGGTTCACTCGACGCATGGAAGAAATACTCAACTGGAACGATATCCCTATGCTCTTGGACTAACTCCTGTGTCTGCAAGCCAACAGGATGCTTACGATAAATTAACTCCGTAAGAAACTGGACTGGGGTTAGCGCCTTAAACGCTGTGGTACTGACCGGGTCGATTGCGTAGAACGACGCGGCTTTTCCAGGTCCTAGAGTACTTTGAATTTCACCGTTCGCCTTAGCGTGGAACTAGTGCGAGAACAAACTAGCAATATTGCAGAAGTTAGATTTTGTGGGTCATCTCCTTAACCTGTTTTGTCGCGATGCCGATGGGGCGATCGAGGGGGATGCCTGCGCAGGCTAGGATCGTGGTTAGCAAGTCGCCTTGATTGCCTTTGGTGTCTGGCAAGAATCGTCCCGTGTTGATCGTACCCCTGCCCTTGCCGGCGATGATAAAAGGGAGGTTGTCGCGGGAGTGTTTGTTGCCATCTTCGAGGCCGGATCCCCACATCATGATGCAGTTGTCGAGCAAGGTGCCGTCCCCTTCGCGGAGGCTTGCCATCTTCTTTACCATGTAGGCGAACTGGGCGATGTTGAATGCGGTGATCGCGGCGACTTTCGCGACCTGCTCGGGCTTGTTCTCGTGATGGGTTTGGGAGTGATGCTCGTCATTAAATCCGAGCTCAGGATAAGAAACGCCGTTCGGTGTGGAGCCGATGTAGGTGCTGACGCGAGTTGTGTCGGTCTGGAAGGCGAGCACGTTTAGGTCGCACATGACCTGCATGTATTCGCTACGTTTGTCGCCTACTGGAATCTTGATTTCGATGGGCGGGGAATCGGAGGCGTTGCGTTTAGACGAAGCGACTCCGGCCTTCTCCAACGCAGCCTCCTTTTGTCGATACTCGATGGCGGCGATACGACGCTCCACGGCGCGCACGCTGTCGAGGTATTCATCCAGTTTGTGCTGGTCGTCTCGCGTGAGTCTCCG
Organism: Pirellula sp.; assembly: GCA_031424235.1. Classification (GTDB taxonomy): domain Bacteria; phylum Planctomycetota; class Planctomycetia; order Pirellulales; family Pirellulaceae; genus JBKCUI01. Next base: position 113,165 of record JANPHB010000209.1, on the reverse strand, counting down.
GCGCAAGTCTTTAGCGCCATCAAGCACCAAATCGAGCATCTGACGATCGAGCGGGTCCACTTTCGCGAGTTGTCCAGGTTGGTCGGTTTTTCCGAAAAGCCGATTGAGTACGCTTCGGGGATTCGTCTCGGCGGGGACGGGCTGCGTCGGCGAACGGAAGCTGCAGTGCGTATAGTATCCTTCGTTCAATCCCTCCTGGTTTTCTTTGTGTGTCTGCGGCATCGTGGCCAACTCTAGCGAGCGCAGTGAGGTGAAACCACCAACAAAGTTAGCCGCGATCTGGTCCGCGGAAATCGCAATGTTGATCTGGCTCCGAGTGTCTGCATCGGGCAGTTGCGCCGTGAGCCAAGTCGAGAGCTCGAGCGCATGCGGCGCACCACCGAAAGGCAGGATCGGTACGCCCGATATACCCTTCATGAGCAAGCACTGGTCGAGCACAGGCTGCAGCGATTCCAAAGCTGGCGGCGGCGAAGTCAGAAAGCTCTCCGCATTCGCTGGCCAGAACTGATCTGGAATGACGCCGTGCGGCATGTACATGAAGCCGAGACGGACCGGTAGTTCTGCGGGCTTGACCTTGCTTGAGTCGGCCCATCCCATTGTTTCCAAAAGCGGCAGCGCGAGAGCGGCGCCGAGCCCTTTCAAATGGGTGCGACGATCGATGCGGAATTTATTGACCATTGGACTTAGCGACCTCAAGTTCATGGATGCGGCGATTGACGAACGGATAACTGGTGACGATCTCGGAAATTAAGTTCTGCATACGGTAGCCATCGTTCGCGATAGCCACCATCAATTGATCGACCACGATCTCATCGTAGCCTTCGAGTTGACGGCACAGGGCATAGGCGAGTAGTTTACGAGTAAGGTTCCGTGCTAGTTCGTCTTTCCGTGCGGCGATGATGTCTTTCAGCTCGCGGGGAGTGGAAAAACGCTTTTCACCCGGCAGCTCGCCCGCGGCGTCAATCGCGCCGCCCGTATCGTCCTGATCTCGCCAACGCCCGATGGCATCGAAATTCTCCAAGCCGAAGCCGATCGGATCGAGAATCTTGTGGCAGTTTGCGCACACGGGGTTCGTTCGGTGGAGCTCAGTGCGCTTCCGCAGGGTCAGATTTTCCACTGCTTGCTTGTCCTGCTTTTCCAATGGCGGAACGTTTGGCGGTGCCGGGGGCACGTGTTCTCCGAGCACCTGTTCGAGCACCCAAACGCCGCGCTTCACTGGGCTGGTCCGATTTGGAAAAGAGGTCATCGCCAGGATGCCAGGCATGCTCAGGATCCCGCCGCGATTCGTGTCCTCCAGCTTCACCTTGCGCATCTCCGGGCCGGTGACGTTTTTTTCCAAACCGTAAAGCGCGGCGAGAGTTCCGTTGAGGAAAGTATAATCGCTATCTACGAAGTCGATCACACTGCGGTTTTCGCGGACGATACTGTCGAAGTATAGCCTCGCCTCGTCGACCATCGCCGCACGCATCTCGGCGGTCATTTGCGGAAACATCGCGGTATCGAACGTCTTGCTCTCTAGCCCCATCAGGCCGAGCCACTGCGCGCCGAAGCCATCGAACAATACCCGTGACCTGGGATCGGCGAGCAAACGCTTTACCTGTGCTTGGAGGACCGACTGTTCGTGAAGTTTCCCCGCATCCGCAAGCGCGGATAGTTCGGCATCGGGCATCGTCGCCCAGAGCAGATACGACAGGCGCGACGCGAGTTGATAATCATCTAGCGGCGCGATGGCCTGCCCCACTTCCAACTCCTTCTCCGGTGTGATGAAAAGGAACTGAGGAGAGACAAGGACAACCTTGAGCATCAGGCGCAGCGACGCCACGTAATCGAGCTTGTTTTCCTGCGCCAGATCGAAGACCCGTAGCAACAGTTCTAGCTCCGCGTCCGACACTGGCCGACGATAGGCGTTTCGGGTCAATTGGCTCGCGACCTTCCTCGCGGCAGCGCGGAGGTCGCTGCCCGGCGCGGGCGAGTCTCCAAAGAGTCGCTTTTGCGTCTCCGTTGGTGGCTGATCTTTGGGCGCCAAAATTCGATTTAGCACTTCATTGGCGATTGCGAGATATTGCTCCGACTGGAGCGGCGACAGCGTATTCAGATACCCCTCGCCGAAAACCTCATCTGGCAACTCCGACGCGATTACCGGGTCCACTCCGAAGAGATCCCGCAGGGTGTTGCCGTATTCCATTTTGGTCAGCCGTCGGATAACAAAGGCGCCTGGGTCCTTCGGGCTAAGGAATTTAATGGTCCCCATCCAGTCTACGAACATCTGCCGCTCCTCGTCGGTCGGCTGCTTTTTCGCGTCGTCTGGAGGCATGTCGTGTGCCTTGATATTGGCCAGCGCTTGCTTCCAAGTCTTGGCCGATGAGGAAGCACCGGCGGCCACCAGCGTCGGGGCAAAGTTGATTCCGCCCTCCATTCTGTGAATACCGTGACAATCCGTGCAGTAGGACTTGAAGAAGGGCGTGACGCGATCCTCGAAGACTTTCTTCGTCTCTGCCTGCAACGCCGCGAAATCGGGCTCCTGGGCCGGTGAAGCAACGACCTTGGGCATGGCCAATGCAAAGAAAACGAGGGCTAGGGCGAGAAAGCCACGCGTGGCCACCGTCACCAGACGGTGGATGCGATCCAAGTGGTTGTCCCCCGCTTGGCAGCGGTGGCTACCATGGCAAAAAGTTCCGGCGGCACTGATCCGAAACTGCCTTGAGGACACGGTGATGCCTACGTGGCAGCTGCCAAAGTCGACGTGGAAATGGCTTCGTCTGCGAATTGGGAATGGATTCAAGTATGGTACCTTGGTTGGTTAGCGGAACACCGCCCATGGAAGGCAGGGCCAAGGATAATGCGGATGATGAGGCGGGGGTAGTTTTGTGGCGGGCTCCTTCCATGATAGCAACTCGGCTTGCAATAGTCATCCTGCGTCCGCTCGCATCATCTATAATGCTTGGTCATAGTCAGTCTTTTCTACTTCCTTTTCTACTTCTAGGATCGCAAGCGATGAATTTCAAAGTACCAATGACGATTGCCCTGCTGTTTCTGATAGGCGGTCTCCCTGCCTTTTCCGATGAGGCCAAGAACGACGATGGCAAACTGCGAATCATTTGTTTCGGCGCGCACCCCGATGATGCCGAGTACAAGAATGGCGGAGTAGCCGCGTTGTGGGCCGCACAGGGCCATCATGTGAAACTTGTGTCGGTCACCAATGGAGACATTGGCCATTGGGAAATGTCGGGAGGCGAGTTGGCGATCCGGAGAACGGCCGAATCTGCGCTTGTGGCGAAACGACTTGGTGTTACGTCGCAAGTCCTCGATATCCACGATGGTGAGTTGCTGCCAACCCTAGAAAATCGTCGAACGATCACACGTCTGATCCGCGATTGGAACGCGGACATTGTCATCGCTCATCGTCCATGGGACTATCACCCGGACCATCGGTATGTTGGCGTATTGGTTCAGGACGCCGCTTATATGGTCGCTGTCCCTTTTTTTTGCCCAGATGTTCCACCCTTGAAAAAGAACCCAGTGTTCTTGTACTCCAGCGATACATTTCGCAAACCGAATCCCTTTCAAGCGGACATTGCAGTCGACATCGGGCCGGTGTTTGAACAAAAAGTGGATGCGTTGATGGCCTTGGAGTCGCAAACGTTTGAGGGTGGAGCGCTCGGTAGCGCGCAACAAACAGCGGCGAATCCACCTGCCTCACAACCCGAATTGCGTCGCAAGTGGTTGCGAGAGCGTTGGGTCGCTCGGCATTCTGCGGAGGCGAAACGAAATCGGCAAGTTTTGGCTCGATGGTACGGAGCAGAGCGAGCCGACAAGATTGAATTCGCCGAATCGTTTGAAATCTGCGAGTACGGCCGACAGCCGGAGCCCGAAGAGATTCGCAAACTATTTCCATTTCTACCAGCCGAGTGATGAAGTGCCGCAATAGCGGCCACCACTGGTAGCAACGCTGTGAAGTTTATGGCCAGAGCGACTTTAACATGCGCACCGTTTCATCGACCAATTTTCGACCGCCGGGAGGACCAATGATTCCGTCATCAATTCTGCCACTGTAGCCACCACCCTGGACTGCTCGTTCGGTGGGCAGGTAGGCAGCACAGTCCGCCGTCAGTTGCACTACCGAGGTTTGAATCGCAGGACTGCGAGATTTGATACGCAAACCATAGTCCGTATAGAGCTCGAAGGGGTTCGTACAATACGCCAAGTCATCCAGTCGAAGTGTATGAACCTCGATACCATAGTCTGGTTCGGTCGCCTGAAGTTGGTATCGATTGACCATTGTTCGACTAACTCGCCAGTTGATATAGTCGGGGCTGGAAAGTTCGTTCACTTGGTTTTTGCCAGCCTCAAAGATCTTGGTTGATTCCGCGAACCGTTCGTCAGTGACTTTCCACACAGGCAATGGAACAACTTCTACGCGATGCGCAAGACTCAGTTCCGATTTTTTATTTTGCTTGGCTACTTCGATCACATCCTCAATCGACCTCACAAGCCGTCGAGCAATCTCCTGACGATATTGCAGTTTTTGTTTCTTAAGCATGCTGCTGGATGATGCTTTATCGATCTGAACGTGTGGTGATTGATCGCCGCTGGCGCCGGTCAACGGCAGCACGAAGAGATCTTTTGAAAATCGCGTTCTTAGCTGTTCGCGAGCGTCGGACCAGAAGTCAGCCGACAAATAGGTTTCCCCCTCGACTTCTTGAGAGGGACAATAGACGGTGATCGCCATGCCAATGGTTTGATCGTTGCGCCAAAAGCAAAGCAGATCCACTGAGTCATCGGACGTTCCCTCTAGATGTGAGAAATTTGGGTCGCGTGTGTCGCCGTACATGCGTGTGGTCCCGTCGAAGTAAACGGCGCGGCGGTTCCTTGCAATCGAAGCATGGCCGAGCGCTGAGCCGGCATCACCAGGTTGCTTTGCTTGCCAAGCACGAACGACGGCCTGAGCGATTTGACGCTCGAGAAAGTCCAAGTATTCGAGCGGTTGCATCACGTTGGTCTGATCGGCGGAAATTCGATAGGCCCAACTGCCTAAAAATTCATACGGATGTAAATCGGTTTCGTTTGCATCGGTCAGTGCAGGAGCGGTGTGCGTATGCGTGGCAGAGATTATAATTTTGTTCACATCGAGATCGCTGACGACTTCGGATACCAATTTCCGAACGTTGATCACGGTTCGACGACGTATTGCGCAAAGGTCGCAAGATACCCATACGCATTGATCAAGAACTTTGTCTGCATCGCGTGTTTCGAGCGCTAAGGCAGTCACGGTGATCGGGTCATTGACCAGACTGCTGATGCGAGTTTGGTATTGTCCGCCGATCGCGACCGGGCGATTGGGGACAATGCGTTCCGTTGCCCAACCAAAGGACAACTTGCCCGGCTTAACCGTCTCTGAAAATGCCGGCGTCGAAAAGTGGGTTAGCCAAAAGGCCAATGCTAGGACGCTTAAAACGCGATGGATCATAGTGGAGTAATGAGGTTGGTGGGGTGGCGGTCGGGAAGGGGCGCGGTGAGGCGGCATCGAAAGCGGCGTTGCAAGTATTGTAACCGAGATAGACGTTGGTTTGTTCCTGTGCTCTCCGGTTTATCGACGGACGACTCGTCGTGCTTGGTATATATGTCGCATCTTGGTTTGCGGGACTTGGTTGAATTCCTGGTCAGCCTCAGGTAGGTTAGTACTCTGTAAACGTTAGATTTTAGGGTGGCGAAGTTCGGTCCGTAACAATGATAGATCGGTTCTTATGAAAAGAAGATCAATTACCAGATTCACGGCAATCGTATTGGTGCCAGCTTTATTGGCGTTGACGGCCATTGCCGCACCGATGGATGATCCAAGCGGAGTGAATGTGCAGGATATTAGCTCTCGTCGCGAGCTGTTCGTTGATCGGTACTTGATCGATCGACTCGACAACGCGACGCTCAAGCTCCATGAACCACAACTGGCTCCGGCCATGACCGAACCAGCCGACAACCTCGAATACGGGACCGTGATCAGGGACGGCGAACTTTTTCGGCTCTATACGCGCGAAGGCCGCGGAGCCAAGTTCGACGGTGATACTCCGGAGGTTACTCGTTACTGCGAAAGCCACGACGGCATCCATTGGACGAAGCCGAAGCTAGGGCTATTTGAAATTGACGGCAGCAAGGAAAACAACGTCATCCTACACGAGTCGCCGTTCTGCCATAACTTCTCGCCGTTTCTCGACCGCCGACCGAATGTGCCACCCGACGAGCGATTCAAAGCGCTGGCTGGCACAGTGAAGACGGGGCTCGTTGCGTTCCTTTCGGGAGATGGGATACGCTGGCGAAAGCTGCAGCCCGAACCCGTCGTCACCTATACCAAGGAGTACGCGTTCGACTCGCAGAACGTCTCGTTCTGGTCCGAGAGCGAGAGTTGTTACGTCTGCTACTTCCGCCATTTTTTAGGCAAGGAACTGCGGTCAGTCTGCCGCACAACATCGCTCGATTTCGTAACGTGGACCGAGCCGGTACCGCTCAAACCAAACTTCGACGGTGAGCATATTTACACGACGCTGACACATCCCTATTTTCGAGCGCCGCATATTTACGTTGCAACTCCAACGCGTTTTCATCCTGGTCGTGGCGAGAGCACGGACATCCTCTTCATGACGGCTCGCGGCAATGGCCCCTTCGATCGCTCGTTTCGCGAAGCCTTTATCCGCCCTGGCCTGGACCCGGCTCGCTGGGGGAATCGCTCGAATTACGCGGCGCTGAACATCGTTCCAACAGGCCCCACCGAGATGTCGATCTACACGACTCCTTTTCGTCGCTTTACGTTGCGACTCGACGGCTTTGCGTCCGTGCATGTCGGCGCGGACATCGGAGAGCTGGTAACGAAACCGCTGAAGTTCGCCGGAAAAGAGCTCTTGATCAACTACGCAACCAGCGCCGGCGGCAGTGTGAGATTCGAACTGCAAGACGCTGCAGGAAAAGCGATACCAGGCTTCACGCTCGGCGATTGCCGCAACTTAGTAGGCGATGCCATCGAGCAACCAGTCGCTTGGACCAAAGGTGGCGACGTTTCGTCCCTTATTGGCCAACCTGTTCGCCTACGCATCGTGATGCAGGAGGCGGATTTGTTTGCTCTGCAGTTTCGGACCGGTCAATGAACATCCGCATGACACGACAACTTTTCACTGCGATGTTGTTGATTTTGAACATCAACCTTGTTCTGGCTGGCCATACTCTAGGTGATGAGCCAAATATCGAACAGCCGTGGATTGGCTATACAGAGCTGCAAACCAATCTGCCGGGCGGACGGCATGCGAACGTGCGGACGATGCGCGCGACGGTGGTTCGAGCGGATGGATCGGACCAAGCGAGGATTGCCGATGAACTCGCTGACGAGACCGATGCGTGGACTCAGTTCGCGGGTTGGTCGCCGGACGGAAAACAAGCGATCGTCTCTCGCGGGTGGCAAGACGCAGAGAACGCGAATTGGGAAGAGGAGCATAAGGCTTTTCGCATCGAGCCGAAAAAGTGGTTGCTCGATTCGTGCTTGGTCGAGATCGCAACAGGCAAGGTTTCGAACCTCACGGCCGTGGATCGAGTTAGCCACTACAATGGCGGACTGTTTTTTATGCCTGAAGTGAAGATACTCGGCACGGCGGCCGCGACCACCAATCGGCTCGGTTTCACGCCGCTGATCAACGGAATATCGAAACCGTTTGTCATGGATATTGACGGTCGCAACAAGCGGGATCTGTCAAGCACGAACGCGGGGTTTACTTACGGTTACAGCGCGTCACCAGATGGCAATCTCATCAGTTATCACGAGAACTATCAGGTCTACATCGCCAAAGCAGATGGCTCGGACAAGCGGCATATCAAGACCGGTCATCCCTTTGACTTCGGCCCACGCTGGTCACCGGACGGAAAGTGGCTGCTGTTCGTCAGTGGAGAGCATTACGACTGCCATCCGCATATTGTTCGCTCCGACGGCACAGGATTGAAGAAGCTAGCGGATCGAGCGGGTTATCGCGGAGTGACCGAGTTCCTCGATGTCGATGACTTTCACGGAGGAAGTAGCGACGTGCCAGTCTGGTCGGTAGATAGCCAGTCGGTTTTCTACACTGCCAAGGTCGGCAACAGCGTTGAGCTATTTCAGGTCACACTAGAAGGTGTGACCATTCAACTTACCAATACGCCTGATGGCACCACGCATTATCATCCTACCCCGTCAGGGGACGGCAATCAGTTGCTCTACGGTTCGAAACGCAACAATATCCGGCAACTTTTTGTGATGACCCTAGCCGATCTCGGGGAGACGCAACTCACTCACCTCAAGGACGGCTTCGGAGCCATGTGGCCTCACTGGCAACCGGCCAAATCGGCCATCCCGTAGGGGAAGGTATACCAAGCCATCACGAAACGAAAAAACCCCTCAAATCACATGGAAATGAGGGGTTAGATGGTGGGGGATGGATACCCCTAATGACCCCGACGGGGTTAGAACAACCATGGGAAAACACAGGCGAAATCGATTTCCTGGTTTCTGTCCCCCCGCCTGTTCCCCCATCACAAGCCATCGAACTCATTTCGGCATGGGCTCACGCCGACGACAACCAACGGGCTGAACTCCTTGCACTGGCAAGGAGTTTCGGAGCTGGCAACAAGAAAGCCGGTTCACTATCCGCAACCGCCGAGACTCAACGCGTCAAAGCATCCGGCTTGCGAGGTGACGTATGAGCGCCAAACATTCCCCGAACGCGTCAAAATCGATTTTGGAAGCCAAGGCGAAACGCCGAGCGTATCGGAACGCTGCGAAGTCGATCGAGCAAAGCCGGCTTGCTGTTCAAACGCTGATCGACTTAACGCCAACTGATGACCACTACGCACTAGGCTTGCTGGGCCCGATCCTCGCCGAGCTACGAACCGCCGCCGAGACGATCGACGCTGCAGGGTCGCATTCCAAAGCGACAACGGCCGCCGCCGCATTACGCATCGACTCGGTACCATCACCAAACGCCAAACGTCGCGACGCTCGAGTGTCACGCGATCGCACGACGCCGCCGCGTTCGGGCATCGGTCCACCATGACGTTCAGGGCTTGGTCCGCGATCACGTTCAGGCATTGGTCAAGCGATCGCACGCCGACGCCGACGCCCGTCGGCAACAACCAACACGCCAGGCGGGTCACTGCCCCACCACGACGTTCAGGCCTCGGTTCGCCACACGTTCGCACGACGCCGCCGTCGGCAAACCAACCCTTTCAGGCCTCGGTCCGCGTTTTGTGGGTCATGTAAGTAAGTCGATGATGCTACCGAACCAAGCAAGTCCCTTTGAAATCCAAGGGTGTTCGAAGCCGGGAAGGGATTTTCTTACTTACCTACAGATTTTCAGTGCAACGTGCGCAAAAAAAGCGTTGGATGACCGTGCTTCGCACCGAGGGACACCCACCCCCCCGGGAGAACCTTTTGATTTTCAGACCATGCCGGCTTGCTCGCACGGACGTCGGGCCCCAAACTAATGACGTCGGCACTCACCGACACATACGCCGAGCCGTGAGACGCTCGACATTGCCAGGGAGGCGGGGTTGCTCCTGCCGTTCGACTTATCGACCGCCTTTTGTTTCTGGGCGGTCGATGAGTTGGCCCGTCTAACACAGAAACAAACATGAACGCATTATTAAGCGAGTTCGAAACTCGGCTTTCGGACTTAGTTGGCAGAATGGCAACTTGTGAGTGCTATTCGTTCGCAGAACTGGAAACGCTCTTGAACGAATGCAAGTTGGAACACGCTTGGCTGCGGTATACGTTTGAACGTGAGTTGCGGCCGTGCTATCTCGTTAACCGATTCCACTTGCAAATTCTTGACTACAAACCATTCCGCGTGCAGCGCGATGACGCTATCCAGATGGCGTTTGGAATCATCGAAGACAGGGAATCGATGATTGACAATGCCGTCAATTCTAAAGCAGAGCTATTTGGCCCAACCGAGACGGAAGAGGACTGCACAGGGCGACTCATTTGTGAGGGGGCGAAAAACTGGCGGGACGTTCGACTGGTCATTTTAGAAATCGGTCGGGCAATGTCTTTGCTCGCTGCGAATTTCCACCATCCAAAACGTACTGGGCTCGCAAGGCTTGTCGAGTTCGAAACTCGGTTTTCGCGTTTAGTTGGCAGGATGGCAGCTTGTAGCTGCGATTCATTTGCAGAACTGGAAACGCTCTTGAACGAATGCAAGTTGGAGCACGCTTGGCTGCGAGATACGTTTGAACGTGAGTTGCGGCCGTGCTATCTCGTTAACCGATTCCACTTGCAAATTCTTGACTACAAACCATTCCGCGTGCAGCGCAATGACGCTATCCAGATGGCGTTTGGAATCATCGAAGACAGGGAATCGATGATTGACAATGCCGTCAATTCTAAAGCAGAGCTATTTGGCCCACCCGAGACGGAAGAGGACTGCACAGGGCGACTCATTTGTGAGGGGGCGAACAACTGGCGGGACGTTCGACTGGTCATTTTAGAAATCGGTCGAACAATGTCTTTGCTCGCTGCGGACATAGAGAAAAACGGCGAAATCCCGGAGGACGAACAGACAAGTGGAGCATCCAATGTGGGGCACGATATTGGCAGCTTGTCGGGGGCGATCTCAAACAGTGAGATTGTTGGGTTTTTGTCTGCTGTCGACAAAGTGGACGCTATCACGAGGGCCGATTCAGAGCTAAAGGCACTTGAGGGATCGCAGACTATTGACTATTCGGACTGGACGTTACTCGCACTTGCAAACAAATTAGGACGATCCAAAAAGACAATTTGTGAGACCCCAACCTATCGAAAATGGCAATCTGAAAAGTTCGAACGCAAGCAGAAAAGAGGGTAGTTCTGGTTTCCAAATTGGTTTCCATGGAAACCGCAAAATATTTTCCGCCAATGAAAACATTGGACAATCTGGTTTCCGCGCTCGAAAACCGTCGAAAAATGGAAACCAGCGATCCTATTGGGTAGGAGGACTACCCATGACAACAACGACCACGACACGATCAGATTTTGCCAACGAAGTTAAGGCCCTGATCAGGATCTACCGAGCCGCCACACGAAGCGGTGACACGGATTTGGCACGTGCTACGGCGTTATCGCTTGAGCGATACGGCGTTTCCGTCGCCAGCCTACTCGAGGTGGCTCAATGACGCCCGCCGAACTTGACCAATTAGCCGACGCGATCGCTTGCCGCGTTATCGAGCGACTCAACGCATCAAGCCAGGCACAACCGCCAGACGGTTTCCTAGACTCGCATCAGGCCGCCGAGCTGCTTGGATGCTCAGTGCCGACGATCGAGCGTTTGACGCGATCAGGCCGGCTACCATCGGTCAAGCTGGGCAGATTGCGACGATACCGACGTTCAGCCGTTTTGGAAATGTCGAAAGGCGTGGCGCCGAGCTGGCAGCAATGCCGGCCATGAACGAAAAGGGGTGGGGCTGTTGCGTCACCCCACCCCGATTGAGTCACATTACCATACGTAACCCAAGCAAACTGAAAACCATTGTAACGAAATGCGCAAGGAAGCACACAACGACAGGCACAAACGGCGGGAGTTGCTTCGCAGCGTTGTTCTCCCGACCATTGGCGACGCGTCCGCGAAAACGCAAAAGGCCATTCTTCGCGAGCTTGCCGAGTACAGCGAGAAAGATGGAACATGCTTTCCAAGCCTGCGGACTCTCGCAAGTGATTGTGGTTGCGGTCAAAGAACAGTCCAACGCGGGCTTCACGCGCTCGAGCAACAAAACCTCATTCAGCGAACCAAGCGAACCCGGACAGGCAATCGGGGCGCTACATCAAACGTGTATTCCATCCACTGGGAAAAGCTCAATGCGTTTGTTGCCGATCAAGTGGCCAGTCTGGCCAGTTGTTCCGTTTCCGATCAAGTGGCCATACTGACCGATCAAGTGGCCATTGTGACGCGATCAAGTGGCCAGTCTGGCGGGGGCTTAGAAAATAGAAGTGAAACTAGAAGCAGAAAGATAGACGCTTCGCGTTCAGAATCATCATCATCAAAGGTTATTTCTTTTGATCCAAACTTTTCTTTTCTCGCAACCGAAGCCGCGAAGCTACTCATGGCCAAAAACGGTACGTTTACCGAGGGCGATTGGATGAACGTCTGCGGAGCTGTTCACGTCGGTCTACAGTTGGTTGGGGAAAAGGCTGTTGCCGAGTGGATCAAGTCAGCATCGACCAAAACGACATTGCTTGCCGGCTACTTCACGCGTACAGCGATCAAGGTCACAGAGTCCTTTGACGCGTCGTTGGGCTTCAACTTCGACGCGATGAAACGCGAGGCACCGAAGATACCTTTCGATGCTTCGATACTGCGAGCGTCCGATCAGCAGACCAAACCCAGGCCTGTTACCGCGAATGAATGGGCTCTTGAATGTGGAACGCTCGAGCAAACCAAACGTAAGTTCCCAGGGCGCCCAATTTCGGACGCTGTGATGTCCATGATTGCCGAAGAGCATGGCGCCCCCAAAATCCTCTCAATTTCCGGAAAGGCCGGGGCATGATCCAAAATCCCAAAACACGGTGGGGCGGTGGGGCCCCAATTTTAGGGCCGCGTGCGCTTAAAAAGTCGTCGATCTTCGTCGTTCCGACCGCAGGCCGGGGGGGCCGGGGAAGGACCCGAGATTTTCAAAGGGGTAACCCATGACCATCGACCGAGCCGCATTGCTCCAGACCATCATCGACAACCAAACGTTCCGGATCCAACGTGCAAGGCTTATGCAACGCTCACCAAGCGAGATAGCGCTACTGGTTGCCGCCGCTGACTACCTTGACGACATGGACCCAAACGACCCAGACTTACCAAGTCGACTGCAATTCGTAGCCGACTCGCTTTCACATCTTAATTCAGACGACAACACACAGGACTAGACCATGGCCGAAACAATCGTAGTACTCTCTGGCGACGACTCGAAACTACTCCAAGCGTTCAATCGTGCGATCGCTAAGGAGCAAGAAATGGCAAACGGTTTCAAGGGCGTTGAAGGGGCGTCTAAGAAGGCAACCGATAGCTCTGTTGCTGATGCCAATCGTCAAGAACGCGAATGGAAGAAATCAGCCGATGTAATTTATCGCGAACATAAGAAGCTGCTTGATGCCAAAGCGAGCGAGAGCCGCAAAGCCGGCCAGGCCGAAGAGGCCCTTGCACGTCAAACTGCATTTGGGGAAGTTAACGCCGCGATCAGGGCCGCCGATCAAGAGATAAAACAAGCCGAGAGGATTCTCAAAGCGAAACAGAAGCTTGCCGGCGAGGAAATGAAGGTCACAGACGGGCAGTTGGCGAGTCTCCAACAAACTATCAAAGTTTCGGATGCGGTCACCAAGGCCGTTGGGCTTGCTACGCAGGCTTGGCAGGAATACTCAAAAGCACAAGGAAAGGCCTTAGGTTCTCTCGAGGGCCTAGACCCTGCCAATCGAAAGTTAGCCCAGGTTGCGACAAGCGCGGAGGACCTAACCAAGATGCAGGCCCGGGCCGATGCGGCCGCGATGGCTACGGGCGTCTCTCGAGCTGAGGCAAGGGACGTTCTTTTCAATGCACGATCGGAGGGGTACGAGGGATCCTACGAAGCGATCCTTGCATCCAACTCGGTAGTTTCCCCAACCGCACAGGCCAAGGTGGCCGGCAAGCTTCCTGCGATCTTCAAGGGGGCTATCGGACCAATGGAAGCGGTTTCCTTGGCTCTCAAGGGATCGAACGAAAGCAACCTCGACTTCGAACAGATGGCACCCACATTGGCAATTGCAGGCGAGGGCGGGGCGGTTCTTGGAGCTTCTCCCGAAGAGACTGTTGCGATTGCTTCTGTACTTTCAGCGCGGTTCAAGTCAGGCGAGGAAGCCGCGAATCGAATGAAGGGATTCGGTGTTAAGGCCGGCATTGATCAAAGATTTGCGGGAGCTGGTTTCATGGGAGCGTATAAGCGACTCGCGGCACTTCCCGAGACAGAGCGAAAAGAGTTTCTTGGAGAGAATGAGCAACTCAATACGTTCTACGTCGCAATGTCAGAGGACATCGACAAAATCACCGACCAACTAACAAAGGCGATCGACGAACGTAAGGAGTTCGCAGCGGGTAGGGGTGAGCTGCGAACGAAGCTAAAAAACGCCGATGCTACCCAGGACATCGCCACAACCAAACGCGTTCGAATTGCCAGAATCGAAAATGAAATCGCAACTGAAAAGAACTTGGCACAGTCCGCGGCGAACAACGACATCGCCGGAAATAAGGCGATGACAAAGGTAGAGAACAAGAACGGTTCCATGATAAACCGTTGGGCAACGTCAACAGCAGCATTCGGGCTCAACTTGCTCGGAGATCGCATATCGCCAGAAAGGAAGGCCAGTCTCGCTGCGGGTTTCGGAGATTTGATACACAGAAAGCCATTTAACGGACTAGATGCGTTAGACGCAAATGCGATGCCGTTGAAAATGCGACAACAATCGATTGAAGATTCCTTCAAAGCCGACGCCGGCAAAGGCCCAGCAGCGAAAGCAGTTGTACCTAACGCGGGTGCAATCAAGGCTCTCGAGGATGAACGGGTCAAACTCAAGCCGAAGATTACCGATCTACTTGAGAAGCAAAGGATCACAGAAGCCGAAGATATGCAAATCAAGGCCGCCGAGTTTCAAGTAACCAAGACCTCAGAATTAGCTTCAAGACTTGGAAACCGACAGGACACGAAAGCTATTGGAATGCGTCTTGACGTGGACAAGGCCAGAACACGCCTAAACACAGTCCGTCAGGATGCGACGCTATCAACCAAAGAGGCCGAAGAGCTTACTACCCTGCAGGGCAAAGACAACCAGTATGCGACACGTATCGAAGCGCTACGAAACGAAGATGCTAAGAATCTCCAACGTGCGACCGAGAAGACAAACGACATTCTCCTTCGGATTGAGAATAAGTTGCAAGGGCCGGATTCACATGACACCACAAACGCGATGCGTGCCCAATGGGAGATCGGCAAAAATCAATAGCGATGCCGATTGTCGACGAGCCAATTGACGACGACACCGAGGACATCGACGAACCGTTTGAATCAATGACCACGCCGGCAAGGCCCACGAAACACTTGCCAGGCACAAACGCCAAAATCGAAGTACTCCGCCGCCGACTCGAGCGCGGAGAGCTACTTTGGCATCCCGACGACATGACTTTTGAGCAATTCGCAATAGAGCAAGATACAATAGACGCCCCACCATGCATGGTTCACGAGTTCCGTGAATTCGTGAACTGATACCCAACCGGATCCAATTCATTCAACGCCTAGGACTCGAAATGCCCAAAACACTCGCAATTCTCTTGTTGATCCTTTTCGCAGGATGCCAACCGCCGACGGACAATCCAAAGGCCCCGTCGAAAGCAACCGAGGATAACACACCGTCTGCGATGGCCGAGCTGCTGAGGACCGACCAATACCATTTGTTCATGAATTCATGGTTTGCCGACTACGATCAGACCAAGAAATACAACTTAGAGTCAGATCCCGACGGCCAGACTGCTTGGCTGCATTGCACTCAATTCAAGGAGGTACTGACATTCACGGACAAAGGCATCAGGTGGGAGAATCGAGTTCACGGAACCTTCTTTGAAGAGCTGGATTTTAGGTCCGATGCGTTCAAAAAGCGTTTCAATCTCATCGACAAGAATCATTTGTCCGTTCGAAAGGGTAAACATTGGGTGATTTACCTGGACGCAAGGCCCCCCAAACATCAGCCGCCAATGGTCGCAAACGCGCTAGCCAGCAACGACGTTGCAACCGCTGAGGAAACTCCTGAACTATCCCATTTGTTCTCAACAGCATGGTTTGCCGATCACGATTCCACTAAGCAATACAACATCGCTTCGGAACCTACTGGCGATTTCGCCAAGCTGCATTGCATTCAATACCCGATTGAAATGGGCTTCCGGAATGAGGGCATGAGCTGGAGAACGAAGGAAACGGGCAATACAAACATTCCAGTCGATTTCAAATCCGACAAGTTCAAGAAGGATTTCAAGCAAATCGACAAGACCCATTTGGCGGTTCGCATGGGCGAACATTGGCTAGTCTTCTCATCAAACCCCTAACCCGCGATCCAAGCAAGCAAGAGCACTCACAATGGGCAGACCGCCGAAACCAGTGGACGAAACAACCTACGCAGGGCGTTTTGCAGCCCGTTTGCGAACACTTCGAGAGAAGGCCGGCATGACCGGGGAAGAAATGGCCAACGCGATTACGAAGGCGGGCTTTGCCTGTCCAGTGAGAACATACTACGCGTGGGAGTCAGGAAGAAATGAACCCTCATTCAACGCGATACCCGCGATCGCTTTAGCGCTTTCTGTATCAACACGATCAGTATTCCCGAGAAGCTAGTATTGCAGAATATCCCGACAATCATACAATCATGGAGTCACCCAACAAAAGTGGCCCCGCGATGCGTCAACATCCGGGGCCGTGGTCCCAAACTCAATTACGGAGTTCAGTACGATGGCTAGTGTAGTTCGATCAATCGCCGGTTTCGATAGCAATCCAGGCCCAATCAAGACCGTTTTTTCCCCAGGAACCAAAACGGTCGTAAAACGTCTCCTCAATGATGCGATCGCGTTGATCGATTCTGAGGACCTTTGCGATTCCTCAGGGCTTGGAGTACTTGCCGCTCATTTAGAGGAGCTCGCCAACCACGTGGACCCGTCGGACCAATTTAGCCGCGGCTTTGCTGGTGACCTCAAGGATCCGAAATTGAACGAGCAATTGCACCGAGCTTACGATGAGACTTGGCAGGAGATTTTGGAATCCCGTCAAAGTCTTTGGTCAGAGGGATGGTTTCCGGCCGCCGACGACGAAATCGGAGACGATGAGGAAACCGGAGACGATGACATAGAAAGCGCGGAGGCCTGCGACGCAGAAAATGCCGACACTCAAACATGCGACTTGAGCATTTTTGTTGACGATCACCTAAGGCTTTCAACGAGTGAATTGAATCCGGACGTTACCAAACTTCTACTTTCACACATTGAATCGATCCTGACTGAGACGCCAATCGGTTTCGGAACACCGGAAGAACTGGGCGTGATGGCCTCAGGGCTTCTCGACATCGCTTACGGCGATTCCGAGGGCAGTGAAGCCGATGCCATTCATGAACAATTCCTATCCGGATTGTGGAATGGAGGGGCAAGCAATACGACGATTCAGTCCAAGCCGACAGGCCGGTGCTATTCGGATACTGCAAAAGCTGGCCTAGTGTCGATCCTCAGGGCCGGCATTAAGGGAATCCAAGCTGGACACATCGGCGCTGCAGGCGACTTTGGCTTACTCGCTATGCGTCTTGCTGGCGCTTGCGAACGATTCGACCGGTTGCCAGAACCCGGAGACGGAAAAGCCAGAATAATGGATGCCATGGTCAACGAATGGCAGAACGAACAACTAGATGCGTTCTTGGATTCCCAATTGAACGCTACAGCGAACTAACGAACAACGACGACAAAAAGCCAAGGCTAGGGCATCGAACCCGAAAGCCGAACCTATCGCGGTTGCCTTGGTTTTTCACTTTTTCAGGTAGGGCAACTTTGATAGGAGTTGATTTCATGGCAAGTGTTTCAAGGCTTGATCAAGATGGCCGGCAAGGCTTTCGAATTCGTTTCTACGTCGACTCGAGACGGCGAGAGCTTTACATTGCAGGTCTAACGAAGAAATCTGAACGGCAGGCGAATCTAGTTGCTCAGCATTGTGACGAGCTCTCCAAAGCGAAATCAAACAATGTTTCCCCGGCGGTTGATGCTACAGCATGGGCGAACGGAACCACCGGCAAGCTTAGAGAGAATTTGGTTTCGTGGGGGCTTGCCAGTCCAATATCTCAAAAGCTCTCGACCGACGAAGGAAAGCTTCTTGGGCCGTTTCTCGATTCGTACATTGCCGGCCGTAGTGACATCAAGGCAACAACCGACATCAACTACAAACAGACCCGCCGGCTATTGGTCGAGTACTTTGGAGAGAAGACCGCGTTGCAATCGATGACTCAAGCCGACGGCGATCGGTGGAAGCGTTGGATGACCGCTAGACCGATGGCCGTCGCAACCGTTTCGAAGCATTGCAAGCGAGCCAAAACGATGTTTCAACATGCGGTAAGGGACCGTTTGCTAGGCGAAAGCCCGTTCGCAGACATCAAAGGCGGATCCGAATCGAACTCGGCAAGGCATCACTTCGTTTCGATCGCGGATTCGATCAAAATCAAAGAGGCGAGCCCTGATTCTGATTGGCGGTTGATCTTCGCATTGACACGTTTCGGGGGTTTGCGTTGTCCAAGCGAAGTTTTAGGGCTGAAATGGACTGATGTAGATTGGGGAGGGAATCGCCTACGAATCGATTCACCAAAAACCGGTTTAAGGTTTCTGCCGTTGTTCCCTGAAATCAAACTCGCAATAGATGAAGCTTGGGAGCTTGCGCCAAAGGGGGCAATTTATTGCATCAATCGTTATCGAGGCGGTTCGGAAATGAACCTTCGAACCCAGTTCATTCGCATCGTCGAATCGGCTGGGCTCACATCATGGCCGAAACTTTTCGTAAATCTGCGATCCACACGGCGAACGGAGTTGCAAGAAGCGTTTCCCGATCACGTTGTAAACAAGTGGCTTGGGCATTCCGGAAAGGTAGCTGAAAAGCACTACCTTCAAGTGACTGACACCCATTTCGAAAAGGCAATTGCTTTCCGTCCCCCCACCGGTTCCCCCATCAATAGCGATTCGGGAACCATCGCAGCAAATCAGGAAACAAAAAAACCCTGCAAATTGCAGGGTTCTGATGGTGCCGGATGGCTACTGAAACTAAACGTAATGACCCCGACGGGAGTCGAACCCGTGTTACCGCCGTGAAAGGGCGATGTCCTAGGCCTCTAGACGACGGGGCCGCATGTCTGCTGGCAATGCCTTGAAGCGTGGCGAAAGTGTACGGATCGCCTGGCTTCTGTCAAGCCTTGCCTGAAAGGTCTTCCTTCCATCGTCACATTCAAACGAAAAACCAAGGCAATCTGACGAGAAACGGATCAAGAATCCTAGGACTCTTCTTTTTGTTCGGACTCTTCAGGTGCTTGCGAGTCTAGATTTCGCTGAATTGCGTCAAACACCTCTCGGCGGTGAACTGGCACTTCTCGAGGGGCTTCGACCCCTAGCCTGACTTTGTCACCCCGAATTTCAACCACGACGATCGTGATCTCATTGTTGATAACGATGCTCTCGTTCTTTTTTCTCGATAATACTAACATGACTTCCCTTCCTGCAATCCTTGGGCAAAATACCCATCTCCTGATCCTGTAATTTCGTAGACTGCTTTACAAAGCTGAGGCTCATCTGTCGAAACTGTGTCCACACGCTTAATCAGTTCCATTCAACTCTAAGTGCCACACCGTGACAGTCAAGAAAAAGGGAGGGCTGTCAAGCGGATTTTCCGGAAAATTCCAGGATTGCTAGTCGTTTGTGTTCTGATCGTTATTCTTTTCCTAATTTTCAGAAACTTTCCAGCGTTCTGGCATTTCGCCTTCGCCCCGCAAAAAGAATACCTGAATTTCAAAAATGACCATGACAGAAACATCATCCGAGCAGAAGTTGGTGGGAAACGATTTCGGCAAACCGAGCTGGATGAATGGTTCTTTTGTCGATTTCCTTTGCGTTTTTTGTGTTTTCTTTATTTATGCAGGGAGCAACGTTCCGGCCATTAATGAACCGCATTACTGGACCAAGGCCGCCCATTTTTGGAATAGGGATTTTGGGAGGGGTGATTTGTTTTTGGAATCAGGTGACGCTCACTGGCTGTTTTTCGCAACGTTCGGCTACCTCACACGTTGCATGCCGCTGCCATGGGCAGTTTGGACAGGCCGATTTGTGACATGGATATTTTTGGCCGCCGGTTGGACAATTCTCGGACGATCGCTCTGGAAATTCGGCAATTCCGTTGAAGCAACAGGGAGTGCTGGCGAATCACGAGAGTGTCTTTTCGACGCTCCCTTAGTTGCTAGCTGTTGGGCCATCGTTTGGCTGGCAGGTTTGCATTATGGGCATTGGGCGGGGGAATGGGTTGTTGGCGGATGTGAGTCCAAAGGAATCGCCTACGCGATGATCTTCGGTGGGATCGCAATGGCCATTCGTCGAAGATGGACTTTGGCGTGGGCGTTGCTGGGTGGCTCGGCAGCCTATCACGTGGTTACAGGGATTTGGGTGATTGCCTGTGTTGGGTCTGTTTCCTTGGCTCTGGATTGCTGGAAACCAAGGTTGAAACTTTGGAAATGGATCGTTATGCATCGAGTCGGTTGGGCGTGGTGCATCGTTGGAGTTGTGGTTGGCGTGGTGCCTGCGGTGGCGATCGATTGGGGAACCGACCCTGTTCTGGCTAGCAAGAGTGCTGTAACGCAAGTTTACACTCGACTTGGTCACCATCTCGCTCCGTCTAAATTCGACTCGATTCGCTGGCAGAATTTTGAGCTCCAGCTAGGCTGTGCGGCTTTCCTATTATTGTTAACGATTCGATCCAATTGGCGAGACGATCGCAGCATGCCGCGCGGAGTTCGATTTGCGATCGGCGCGGGGCTGTTTGGTTTTGCTGTAGCCCTGGTCGGATTGCTGATTGATTACGGAATTGGTTCGTTTTCCAAGCCGATCGCGTCCAAATTTCTACGATTTTACTTGTTTCGATGGAATGACGTTGCCATGCCAATGCTGATTGGTGCGTTAGCGGTTTCCTTTGGTTTTGGGCAGCTTCGATACCGGCCGTATCCTGTTCTAGCAAGGTTGATCCTATGCTGCGGTGCATTCTTGCCCGGCATCGTCCTGCTGGCGTATCGATTTGAAGCCAATTGGAATGAGGTGATTCCGGCTGGTGATAAAGCGAATTTATTGGCCAAGACAGATTTGGACAGCGTTCAACAAAAACAATTTCAAGATTGGCTGCGTGTGTGCAATTGGATCAAGGAGAATTCGGAGCCGGGTTCCCTTTGGCTGACTCCACGGCGCCAACAGTCTTTTAAGTGGCACACAGGGCGGCCTGAACTGGCTTGCTGGAAAGACGCACCCCAAAACGCCGAAGACTTGGTTGAATGGAACACGCGACGCGCCGATGCTTACCAATTCGACAAAGCGAAAAACCTACAACCATTGACAACCGAAAAACTCTGGGAGTTGCAAGCCAAGTATGGTATCCGCTATGTTTTGTTAGATCGTCGAGTCACTGGACAGAATCTCCCACTCCTGCCAATCTTGTATCCATCCCCAACCGAGTTCAACGAGAGTTTTGCGGTTTTTGAGCTCGCTTCGCCAAAAGCAAACGTCAGCAGGTAGCCATTGAATAAGAAAAAAGCCCAACAAACGGCTCCAACCAAACCGAAACCTACCAAAGCAAAACCCAAAGACGCCAAAGTCCCGGTGGCAAAGGCTTCGAGTACCGTCACGCAC
Source organism: Pirellula sp. (assembly GCA_031424235.1). Taxonomy (GTDB): domain Bacteria; phylum Planctomycetota; class Planctomycetia; order Pirellulales; family Pirellulaceae; genus JBKCUI01. The sequence continues at coordinate 91,728 of JANPHB010000209.1, read as the reverse complement.
AAAATGGTGACCGACAACCGAAAAGCCAAACATCAATACGAGATTTTGGACTCCATCGAATGCGGAATGGTGCTCCACGGCAGCGAAGTCAAGAGTCTTCGAAATGGCAAATGCTCCATTGACGAGGCTTACGCGCGTATCAAAGATGGCGAGCTTTGGTTGGTCGGCTGCGAAATCGAAGAGTATCGACAAGCGTCCATTTGGAACCATGCTACCAAGCGCGTACGCAAGTTGCTCTTGAACAAAAGCGAGCTGATGCGATTCGTTGGTCGCTCCAAAGAACGTGGCCTCACCATGGTCCCGTTGCGAGTTTACTTTGCGGAACGTGGCAAGGCAAAATGTGTCATTGCCTTGTGCAAGGGCAAGAAACTTCATGACAAACGAGAGACGCTCAAAAAAGCAGACGCAAGTCGCGAAATCGATCGGGTCATGAAAAGCAAGCGTTTCGATCGAAATGCATGATCTCAAAGTCAATCGTCTGAATCGAGAGCATTGAACTGATTTTAGTTCTCTTTCGTACTCCTGAACGAGCCACCCCAACACATCATCCACCGAACTGTCGATGCTAGAAATACGAAACTTAAAAAAATCCTACGCAGAACCTGGTGGGAACAAACTGCTGATACTCGATATTCCACAACTCGATATCGCCCAAGCAGAACAGGTCGTGCTTCGTGGTGAAAGCGGCGGTGGTAAGACGACGCTTCTGCACATCATCTCCGGAATCGTGTCCGCCGATAGCGGCTCAATCCGTCTGGACGGAACGGAGCTGACACAATTTTCTGAGTCGCGGCGAGACCGCATTCGGGCGGACAAGATGGGCTACGTTTTTCAGACCTTTAACTTGCTACCCGCATTTACCGCACTGGAAAATGTTCGACTCGGAATGACGTTCGCTCGCAAAAAGATTAACGCAGAGCGGGGCAAGGAGTTGCTCAATAAAGTTGGATTGTCGGACCGAATGCATTACTTGCCAAGCCAACTGTCTGTCGGTCAACAGCAACGTGTGGCAGTGGCTCGCGCACTAGCTAACAAGCCTCGTCTTTTGCTCGCAGACGAACCGACAGCCAACGTGGATCCTGCAAATCAAAAACGCATCATCGATTTGATCAAGGATGTTTGTCGCGAGGAATCTGTCGCGATCTTGATGGTCACCCACAGCGACGAAATCGCAAATCAATTCGGACGTGTGGAACGGCTGGATCAAATCAATCGTGCGTTCGCCGACCGAATCGCAACCACGGAACAATAGTAACACTTAGAACGATTCAGAACGATGAACTTATTTACCATTGCTGTCCGCAACCTTACTTATCGCAAACTGCCTACTGCTCTAACAATGCTATCGATGGCGTTGGGGGTTGCGCTCGTAGTACTTGTATTGACGATATCGGGAGTCATCCAAAGGACCTTCGACCGTACTAGCAATGTGGGCTACAACTTGATCGTTGGAGCTAAGGGCAGCGATATTCAATTGACGTTCAACACTGTCTTTTTTTTGAGTCAGCCCGTGGAGAACATTCAATACTCCTATTACATGGAGTACATGGCGGACGATGGCCGCCAGAAAGAATACGAACGGATCGGGGGAGTATTGAAAGAACCAGAACGGAGCGGCTTGTACTCTTTCCTTATCAAGGGCGGATTTGCGATTCCGCTTTGCATGGGTGACTACATCGATACGTTTCGATGTATTGGTACCACGCCAGATTACTTCAATTTGCTGAAGCACGGCAATGACAATGACCTTGACTACCGATTCGCCAAAGGTCGCAATTTCGTAGACTATTCGGACGAGCATGGCTACTTCGAAGCCGTTGTTGGTTCGCAAGTCGCGGCCGAAATGAAGCTCGAACTTGGGAGTGAAATCTTTGCTTCGCACGGAGCCGCCGGCGGTGCTAAACACGATCAAGGATTTGTTGTTGTTGGCATCTTGGAACCAACAGGAACGCCAAACGACCGCGGGGCGTTTGTCAACATCGAGGGGTTCTACTTGCTAGAAGGGCACGTTGCTCCCAATCGCGACGAGGCTGGCCGAGAAGAAAAAGGGTCTGCCACGGCTCCTGAGCGTGATACAAAATTGTCGAAGGTGCGTTTGCCGATTGAGAAGAGAGAAGTCACTGCGATTTTGATCAAGACGGACGGGATGAAAGGGATTGGCCTGCAAAGACAGGTCAACAAATCGAAGTTTGCTCAAGCCGTTTCGCCGATCGGTGTGATTAGTGGCCTACTGAACTTTTTCGTTAAGCCCATCAAATGGGCGCTCCTTGCGATCACGAGTTTGGTTTGCATCGTAAGTGCAATCAGTATCTTGGTCGGGATCTACAATAGCATGAGCGAACGCAAACGGGATATCGCAGTCATGCGAGCATTAGGGGCATCACGCGATCATATCACGGCCATCATCTTAGTTGAGTCCGTATTGATTGCCGTAGTGGGTGGTTTCATTGGCTGGATTGCAGGTCACGCCGTTGGCCCGTTGAGTAACGCTTGGACTGAGCAAGCGACTGGGGTGCGAATCAATTTCCTGAGTATCAATTCGATCGAAGAACTATTCATCGTACCCGGCCTGATCGTAATCGGAATCTTGGCTGGAATTATTCCCGCCTTGGCAGCGTATCGGACTTCCGTGGCTAAGTCGTTGTAGTTACAACACTTTGAAGCATTATGTAGCGAAACTCGTCAAGAGTTTCGGTCGTTAGACGATGCAGCCGAAAGTCTTAACGACTTTCGCTACACAAAGCCTGTTTTTGCAGGAGAAAATGCTTAAGTGGCTTGCAGATGAACCATTTGCCGAGATTCGAACTGAGGTTGAGCGGATGCTCCAGCAACAAGTCCCTGGTTCACGACTGGAGACGTTTCGGGTAGTATCCGAACCACAGTGGCTAACGGGTGCACGCCCCAGAAACGACGATCCGAACATGGCGATCTTGGTACGAACCGGCGTCGCATTTGAATTCACACTAAACGTGCAGGAGCCGAGCGGACAAACTCATGAACTGCAAGGGACCTATTCCTGGGTTGGTGTTAACTTAGATGATCCGGGTGCGACCAAGCTAAGGCTATGGTTGGACCTAGGGACGACTCTAGACACTCATGGCTCGAATGGTGAATTGATGGTGCGTATGTATTTTGATCAAATTTGAGAACGGCGAAGAGAGATGTTAACGGCAGCCGAAATTGAAATCATGCTCTGCAATGGCGACCGAAAACCGATTGAGATCACACGCGATCTCTGTCAACTCGAAAGCCGGCCGATTTCACTTACCTTGGAAAAATGGAAGTTCCAAGATTGGCGACCTCGCGATGAGTGGTTCCAGATTGTGGCGGCAATCGAAGGAACCGTCCATCGACTTAGGCTTGTTTTTTCGCCTCACGATCGACTCGATGCCCGGAGTAGTCGGCTGTTTTTTGTAATCGGACCAGCTTCTGACCATCCGAAAATCCACGTCGAAGGCATCGTGTCTGGAAATAGTACGCTGAGCACAGGTCTATATGTTGACATTTTGCACGCGCATGTCGATGCCACTACAACCTAGGTACTTGCGATGCAATTGACATCTCTACGAGTTTATCAAGTATTTCTCGGACTTGTTTCGCTGGTCTATGGCGTTGTCCTTCTTTTGTCCGTTTCTGGATTGCTATTCGGTATCGTGTCAGTGTGCATCGTTCAAGATCCCAATCAGCAATTCCGCACTAAGGCAGCAATGATGCTGTGCTCGCTTGCGACTCTTCCGTTAGCCTGCATGGCGGCAATTGCTGGTTCGTGGAGTCTCTTTTTTCTTCGCCGCTATTCGCTGGCGCCGCTACCGCTTCTTTTGCCGTTCGTCAGCATTGCGCTAATATTACTCGTTGTGGGAAAAGACCTAAACGGTGTCATGGGATTGAATTGAGCCTCGGCTCACCCAGTACGCCTTCGGCTGACTGTTAAACAAATAATTGAACGGTATTGCCATTAAACAAATCACACTAGTTCTTAAGTGCACGCACAATGTTCCATTTCGGCCAGTTCGATAACGACGGCTCCATTTGGACATTCCAGTCAACTCGCAAAGTTGAGGACACGCTCGAATCATTCCAGCTCTGATCCGACATCCAAAGTTCGTTCGGTTGCGAGCTGCGAAGCAATTCCTCCAAATACTGCGGTGTCTCGCCAAAATAGTCCAGGCGATCGTTAATCGTCGCTACGATCGCGGAACCTTGATGGATGGCCTGGCGAATCGAGACTCCCCACTCAGCCGATGCCTTGGCTATCTGCGTTGCTGCCGCAGCCGCATTGCTGGTGCTCGGAAAGACCGTGTTCAAGCCGTCGTTCATTGTCTTGATCACGCAACCGCTGTTGCTTGCGACAATGCTTGCCATACTTTGCAAATGCTTGAGTATCTGCGCACAAGCGGCCTGATCGGAAAGCGACGCGTAGAGCTGAACCGCATTTGCGATCTGACAACCTAGTAGCGTTACGGTGGTAAGGCTAACCATTTGCCCCGGCGATAGCACTTCGTCGGGAAACCACTCCCGAAAGGCTGGAAGTCGAGCTGCGTCAGCTGCCGTCAGCGCGTCGGCCCGCGATGCCAAGCGTTCAATGCGTATCTGTCTTGGATCCGAAAGCGAATTCAAAATCGAGAGGACTTGTTCGCCACTTCGCAATGTTGGTACATCCTGTTTGGCGGCCGGTCGAGCCAGATCGATATCCCACCGTCCGACTCGCCCATTGGCGGCGACCCGAAAATCGATGACGTAGGGCAGCTGAGGGCCCCGAAGTCGATATTGCCCATCGCTCATTCGCAACTGGACGTTGAGGCGTTCGTCCGCTTGAATCCTCAATTGCGCTGCGACATGCGACGAGAAGGCTGGACCGCCAACACAATACGTTCGCGTTTCGGATACGCGTATTTCCGGATGCGCCCGAAAGATCAGTTCGATACTCTTTGCGAAATCGAGTTCATAGTCTGCGTTGCAGGCTTCACAATGACCATGATCGGCAAGTCCCTTGAGGGTCTCTTTGACGTCAGATGGAATGCGACAAGTCGGACAAAGGATATCCCAAAGCAAGATCAGGGCCCCCTCGCGAGCCGCCAGCAAACAGACTTCGACGACCTCCTCCGGCTTGAGCTCAAAGCGTTCCGCTAACGCAATGGGGCGTAATCGAGCAACGTCCAAATCGCTCGCGAACTCGAGATATTGTTCGAGCGTATCAACCACTTTCGGATCGATGGCCTGAGTGCTGGCTCGAATTCGATCAAAACGTTCGGTCAGTCGACGCTTCTGTTCCCGAGTCATTAGCTTGGTCGCCGCAAACGCATTGACGACACTTTTGCTCGAGTTGGATTGCAAGTACTCGTCGATCTTTTCGTAAACGCGTCCGAAGTTGCGTTCCGATTTATTGCCGATTTGAAATTTGGCAAACACCTTGCCCATGAAATTGCGTGGGATCATCTCCAACGTTTGAACGACGAGTGTTCCTCCGTCCGACTGTGGGTTGAGCTCAACGACGTTGGTAAACCAGTGAAACGGACCGCTGGGAAATTGTCGCAGTACGCTCAGCCGTCGACCTTCGATCCATTCAAAGGGATGCTCCTCCCACTCCATGGTCATGCCCATCGCTCGCACCGTCGCGATTCGCCTCATTCCCAACTTAGGATCTTGAAAGGTCTTGTACTTAACAGCGGGCAAGCCAACGGCTTGATTGACGCGATCTGTGTTCGAAAGATATGGCCAAAGCGATTCCGCTGAGGAACGCAATTTCCACTGGAATTGGTAACGGAGAATACCCGCAGCGTTTGGAGTGGGTACGGCCGGGTGCGATTGAATGGACGTCCTGGTACCAGTCAGCAATCCCTCTAAGTCTTGAAACAGCTCGCCCGCATTTTGGTAACGAGCATTAGGATTCTTGGCCAAACATTTTTCGATAACTTCTTGGATTGCATCGCTGACTGTTTCAGCGACGGATCGCAACTTGGGGATGGGAGCATCACAGTGCAGTCGAAAGATGTCAACCGGCGTTTGTCCTTGATAGGGAAGCCGACCGGATAAGCATTGAAACAGGGTGATACCGAGAGCATACACATCGGTTGCCGGTCCAACCTCCTCTCCCCTGCATTGCTCGGGAGCCATGTAATAGGGAGTGCCCATGATCATGCCCGTTTGAGTCATCGCCATGGACTCGGCGGGATCGAAGTTCTTGGCCAAACCGAAGTCAGCGACTTTGATCAACGGCTCGCTTTCAGACTGATCGAGTTCGCCTGATTGAAAGGAACGCTCGCCGCGGGCACTCAGTAGCAGATTGGCAGGTTTGATATCGCGATGCACCATTCCCATTTGGTGGGCGACATTGAGACCGCGAGCTGCGTCCGCAACAGCGCTAACAACCAAGGTTTCGTTTAGCTTTTGGTGCGTTCGCGTGAAATCTGCGAGGCTGCCGCCCGGAACGTATTCCATGGCCAAATAAGTGGTATCTCCGGATCGATTGAATTCGATCAGCCGGGCGATCGCAGGGTGGTCGACTGTCGACATCAATCTTGCTTCTTTAGCAAATCGACGCGACGCCTTTTCATCATTGGCCATCCGCTGGGAAAGGACTTTGATGGCGACCCGTTCGTCGCTACCACGATCTCGGCCTAGGTAGACAGCTCCCATGCCCCCTTCGCCTAGCGTGCGTTCGATGACAAAGCGACCTATCTCCGGCAAGTGCTCTGGAACCATCCGTTCTTTGGCTATCGACTCAGCTTCGTTTGCGGAAATTGCTTGAGTCGCATCGTTCGCAGAATCCTCAAAACTAGAATCGGATCCGATGAGTTTCGAATTGGATACGCCCGAAGATACGAAAGAAATAGAAGTAGGTGGACGAATGGACTCTGCCAACCGGTCAGCCACTTCATCCATAGTTGGGCGTTCCAGCCAATCGGAATGCACCATACGCACGATCAGCGATTGGAAAGGGCTTATCGAATTCATGAGTGCAGGAGTTCTGTTACAAATAGTCTGCAGAAACGTCCCGAATGCACAGACATCCTCAGCAAGCGAGAAGGCACCGATGCGAGCATCCAAAGATGCTCGGGAGAGTTCGCCATCTAGTAGATCGATCATCACGTTGGTGTTCGTCGCAACGGGAGCAAACGAGCTGGAATCCGTCCAATAGACTTTCGACGGAAGCAATGCGCCGTGAGCGATCCCGATTTGATGCGATGCACTGAGCGCTTGTGCGACCTTGAGCAGAATCATCGGTAGCTCATTGGCATTAGGCTGTCGAACATCAAAATGCTGTTGATGAACGTACGGGGTGGAGGTAATCAGGGCATCGCTGTGGTTCTCAACGATTGAAATCGAAAGGACATTCTGGTGGGAGACGAGAACCGCACGATTTACGCATTCAACCGTTCCCGACTCCGGGTTCAGCCATCGAATGAGCCGAAAAGGCTTGCCCCTCTTGGTCGCGTAGTATTCTTGGAAGCGTTCCGAGCTAGTAAGCGGCCGACCCAGAGTGTAGTCTTCGATTTGCACTGAACAACCCACCGACACGAATGGAAGCATGAAACGTTTTGAAGAGATAGTGACAAAACATCACAATCACTCGTTCGAAGTATATTCGACTTGAACAGTGCTTCTTTCGCAATCCGTTCTTGTCATCCTGTGTAGCTGGTTTCGTGAGAAACCGGCATTCACAAACCATTGTATTGCATCTGGTTTCGCACGAAACCAGCCACCGAAGAGTCTTTTGATTTAGTCGTTTTGCAGTTTTTAACAGTCAGCCGGAGGCGTACTCCAATGCTCTTCGGTACGCCTACGGTGGACCGTTAAACGAAATGAAAAGCCATCAGCTCAAGGCAGGCGAAGGAAGTCACGCGTGTTTTGCGAAAATTTCGTCGAGAGCTGCTCGCTCCAAATCCCGATCGATCCACGTCAAATCGAGCCCATTCGCATTTCCGTCCGTATTAGCGGATTGCGTATCGATCGCCAGTATCGCGGCCTCATTGGGGCCGACTCGCAGTTGGCTGATTTCTTTTTCCACAAGATTGGCAATCCAATCCATCTTATCAAAAACCGCTTCGCATTTATTGGCAGAAACGTTCGTCACCGTAGACGTCATTGCCATCGGCACAGAAGCAATCGGATCAATAGCAATCGGCTCAATCGAGTGTGCCGAATCTTCACTCAAGGTCCCTAAGGCATTTGAGCGAATAGGCGTTGCGACCGTTTGCCCCGGAAGGAAGGTTTCGACCCGTTCGAAATTTCTCGCAATACTAGATCGGGTGGCGTCTTGCATTCCAACATAGTCAGCCCCCGACGTCAATTTGCCGCCAACTGGCGCATAGATGCTGGCCCGGTCTACTCCACCCGCATTCGAGAACGCTTCGACCTTTTCAAAGCCACGCGCGAAAGCGGAAAACCCCGAACCAACAATCGAGGTTACTTCGCCGCTCGTGCTAAAGAGATCGTTGCCAACCGAATCGTAGATCGCCGCGCGGTCAACTCCGCCAGCATTGGAGTAAGCAACGACGCGTTCGAAGCCGGCCACGTAATTGAAATAACCGGTCCCTGCCAAACTAGAAAATTGCGGGCGCACACTCAATGTGTCATCGCCGACCGAATCGAACATAGAAGCTTGGTCGTCACCACCTTGATTGGCATGCACAAAAATACGGTCGACTTGACTAACTTTGAACGAATACCCAACACCGGTCAACTCAGCCTTGTTCGGCCAAATGCTCAAACGATCATCGGTGGCCGCGTCGTAAAGATAAGCTCGATCGGGGCCACCTCCGCCCTGAAATTGAACATTCTCAAAGCCAGTGGCTCGGACTGTCAGTTGAGTGTTCTCGAACGTCGTCAGTCCCGGACGCAATTCGACTGTCTCCGCCCTTTTGGAGCCAATCAGCGTGAGCGTGTCATTGTTTTGATTCGCATCGACCACGACACTTTTGATTGTGTTATCAAGTTGGTACGAAATCCCAGCGACGTTGGCTACCAGGCCATTGCTCAGGTCCAGTTTGACCGCGTCTGCGGCGTCGGTCCCGTAAATGGTCAATGCGGTGCCTTGCTGCTGGAGCAAATTGACCAAGTGCACGTTTCGACTGGCCGTGCCAGGTAGCACGAACTCAACGCTTTGCCCCTGTGTCGCATTGAAATCGATCCGCCATTGGTTGTTTTCGACAAGCGAGTCGGACAGTGTGCCATTGGCAATCCCTGGCCGAAAGACCTGCAATGCGCCCGTCGACTGCGAACCAGTCGTCTGTGTACCAGCGTCGACCACGACACTCATGATACCGGTGTGTTCTGCTGTGAGCTTATACCTAGATGAACCGCTAAGTGTCTGCTCAAGCAAGTCGACCGAACCAAGGTCTACAATTTTACTTGGGATGAGGGTGTTAGCGCCACCACCGTTCGTACCGCCACCGCTTCCGCCTCCATTGTTCGAACTGGCCGCGAAGCTCCAATTCAAATGATAGGAGCCAATTGAGTCGAGGTCCGCTATGCTGAGACCAACGTTTTCACCGGCCGAAACCGCAAAGGACAATTTGCCTTGACTGGCGTGCAGTGCTGTCTCTTGGCCACCCCGAAAAAGCTTGAATACCGCATCGTCTACATATTCGCTCGCAAGCTGTACGGATACAGTGCCGCTTTGATTGGGTGTGAGCCGATAGACATCTTGATCGGAGAGTGAATTGATCCAACCGTCGGTTTGCCAAGTGCTTTGGATTTGGGAATTCATACCCGTTGCAAGCGTGTCACCAACGGTATCGACCGGGAGCAGGCTTTCGATGGCCCGATCCAAATCGAGCGATTGGTAGTTTTGTTTGGTGACGCTATCCCAGACGGAATTGGCTGTCGACTTGAGATGCTCGTAGATCGATTGCGAGGAGATGTTTTGCATCCCAACCATTTCCATGGCTTCGCGGACAAGTACGCTTGCGCCTGCGATGTAGGGTGCCGCCATGCTCGTGCCGCTCGCAGTAGACCAGTCGTTTGCGATTCCATCTTTGCCGTAGAAATAGTCAGGCACGGTGCTTTCTATCGAACGACCAGGAGCGGCAATCGATCGCGCATCGCGTTGACTGAAGTCGCTGAGTTGTCCGTTGGCATCGACGCTCGAAACGGGAATTACGTATGGGCTTGCGGCCGGGTAGGATAGGCCCGGCGTTTTGTATTGTTGAAACGAGTTGCCAGCAGACGCGACCACAACAATGCCGTCCCGTTGCAACTGAGCAAGTTCATCTTCGAGTGTTCCCCAGGATGGAACCGTGTTCGAGTTCCAAGCGGAGCCAAGCGAAAGATTGACGGTGGTGATTGGATTGGCAAAACTGTTGCGATTCTCATGCACCCACTTGAGCGCACTTTCAGTCCACCCCATGTCCCCTTTGCCTGCATCGGTAAAGACACGTAGAGCGACCAAGTCGACGTCGGGTGCGACGCCCAAATGCGTCCCATCATTGGCTCCGATGATTCCTGAAACGTGAGTTCCGTGGAAGCCGCCCGGTGCATCGTCGTAGGGTCTTGCGTCTTTTTCGGCAAAGTCCCAGCCGCCGACGACTTTGTAGCCAGGTCCATAGCCTTTGCCTAAGGCCACGTGATCAAACGCAATGCCGCTATCGATCACGGCAACAGTTTGCCCCTTGCCGGTCAAGCCGTATTGCGAGTGGACCTGGTTCCAACCGGATTGCGAATGAGCTTCTGCCAAATGCTGTTCAATTGCTGGCGCTACGTTGGTGTCGATCGGTTGCAAATGCGAGGGATGCGAAACGAGATCGTCCGGTTGGGGAAGGTCGACTATAGTGGGAGCGACCGCTTGCTGTGGGCCGATATCCCAGGGCATCCAAGGCATTGCCGACAATGCCAGTCGACGCTCACACTGCTCCCACATAGGGCGAAAAGCCCACGGAGAGTCAGAGGCGGATAGGGCGATTTTCTTAGGGAATGGATTCATAGGATTGGGAGTCTCGATCAGACAAAACTTGAGCGTTTTTTAAAAACGAAACCGATAACCAGTTTTTTGCGGATTGGTTTAGGTTAGGTCACAGGCTGAAACGGTTTGAAAATACCGATCGAGATGCCGTGGCTGAAGAACGTCGTTTGCTAGCGTAATCGTTTCAGACCCTACAATAGGCGCTTTAGTGAAGAATTTCCGGCTGGTCCGATTCGTCTGAATTCTCTGGCCGTTTGCCGCCGAAAGAGCTACTGAGCAAGTCAAAGACGGAGTCTTCGACAAGCTTCATTCGCACCAGCGGAATCAAGACGTCACATGGAAGTGAACGAAATTGAGCCTGCATGAAATGGTGAGAATGGTTTCGCCGCATGGGAACTGGAAGGATGCATGGATGCAGAAACCCGGTCCCAAATGCGGCTCTTTTTGATCTTTTTTAGCCGAATAACAAAGTCGCGTCTGCAGCGGAGAAATCGAATCATGGCTCGGTTGAGTTGGGTACAACGTCTCTATTGGCGCTATCTATCGAAACCCGTCAGCGAGCGGGCTTTGTTCCTCCACGTGATAGACAATCCATTCGCGTCGATTCTCGAAATCGGTATCGGCTCGGGTGAACGCATCAGGCAAGTGTTGCCGCTTTGCACGCTGCCAGAAGGCTGCGCGCAAATTCGCTATGTTGGAGTAGACGCATTCGAATCAGCCGGACCCAACGTTCCGCACATGAACCTCAAAGCGGCACATCGGATGCTCGCCGAATTTGGCGTCAAAGCGCACCTCATTCCAGGCGATCCGACCAACGCCTTGGCTCGTGTTGCACACACGGTGCTGCCAAGCGATCTGATCATTGTTGATGGGACATGGGGAGCAGACACTCCTCAAGGAAGAGCTGTTGCAGATTGGCTGCCAAGGCTCTGCCATTCCAAATCGACGATCTTCGCTTCGTCGGTTCAGGGAGGGACATTGCAGAAGGTAGCCTTGCCAGCTGCTGTAACCGAGCAGTCCGCTGTAAATCGAGCAGCTTAAATTACTATCCCAACGTAGCACGGCACTTTGTGCCGTGACTTGGTAACCCGCCCCCATTAGCCGTTGGGCGCTAGCCCCTCGCTCAAAATCTTGTTGAGCTAGTCGTTTAACAGTCAGCCGGAGGCGTACTTGCAGGCTTTGACAGTACGCCTACGGCTGACTGTTAAACGAATTACGTAATGATGTGCCTACACAACTTCAGTGCAAAAAATAGCTCGATGATGGTTGCCGAGCTTTGTGCACAAAATCGTCATGCTTGTCTCGCTCTTTTTCTCCGTTGGCAAAACATTGCGGAGCGCGTTCAAGTCCACTTCAAGCCCACGGCTTTTGAGCTCCCACGTTCGCACATTGGCCGTTCTTGCGAAACTCTTGATACGCTTGTTGTCGAGCGGCAAAACTTCCTCAACGCGGAACCATCGAACCATCGGGTGCACCGAAGCTTCGTTCGATGTGAGATAGCCACTGCTGGAATCGATCAGTTGCCAGCCGTAACGTTTTGCGAAACTGCTGCTCAATTCCGCGGCGCGAATCGATGGGTCGTAGTCCGCGACGTAAGCGCTTGGAGCACTCGCTAAGTTCGACGAATTCATCGAATGGACTTCGCTAGTCAAAAACGTTTCATGAAACCAACCGTGAGTTGCAGTTGTGCTGCAAGTATTCGCGTTTGCATGGCTGGCTGCAAATTGCTCGGCACGCCGAGTTGATGGTTCGTTCAAATGCATGCTGACGGTGATCGAACCGGCCGGCCATCGCTCGAGCCCCCAATACCATCGTTGTTGCCGAACAGAACCATCCTTGGCAAGAAACCGAACCGACTCCGGCGGACGCTCGACTCTTTGCGCCAAGCCATTTAAATCAACTCGCGTGCCTGGTGCTAGTTTCAACGACATGCCGCGGCAACGCCCCAAGAGACTGACAATCGTATCCCAACCAGGAGACAATCGGTCGAGGCTACTTGATCGCGTTCCGTCCGCACGACGATCTGGGTCGATATGGACGTAGCTTTCAGGATCGATTTCCGTTTGCTCTGCGGCTCGATCGAATACGTTGATAGCAAGACCATGAGAACGAGCGTTATGCCGAGTCAGCTCGCAAGCGATTGGACAACGATCGACAGCCTGGACGATAAGGCCACGATTTGCGAGAGCCACGGAATCGGCACCGGCGCCACAACAAATATCCCATATGCGATTTCCTGGTTGAAAATCGAGTGCGGTTTCGGCGGCCGTTTCGAAATCACTCGACTGTTCAAGCAATTGCCTTGTCCAAAACCAAAGAAGAGGCTGCGAGACTTTCTTTTTTGCCAAACCCAAAAGCTCGAATTGCTCAACTAAGAGTGAAGCGTGATTCGTCGGAAGGTGCGATCGAAGCCGCTTTAGCAGAGCGTCTGGCTTGTTCGTCGGCTCGGAGCTTAGTGGCTGCCAGAGTTTTTGAGCTTCTATAGTGGAAAGCCAGCGGTAATCATCGACGTCAAACATGTTCTGCACGACACTTTGAGTCGCAATTCGGAGGGTAATTGCTCTGTCGAACCGCGTCAGAGCATTTCAAATCGAAGTTGTACACATTTCCAAACAGCCGAAAAGAGAGAAGTTAGAACATTCCATGTGCGATCGAAACATCTTTGCAATGCCAAGTCTAGTTAGAATTTTCGGGAGGGCGAGGCTCCTGCCGAGCCCGCGGTGCCACGGTTTGGCAGGAGCCTCGCCCTCCCGAGTAGTCAACTTTACCCTGCCGAGTAGCCGGGGTTAGTCCTCACTACCGAGTATCACTGGTACTTGAACTATCTGCCCTTGTCTCACCACACGCAAGACAACTTGATCGCCCGATTTCTTGACCTCAATGGCAGCCAATAGGTCATCCGAATTTTTCACGTTTTTATCGTCGACACCGATGATCAAATCGGCTTGGCTTGGATCGACTACGGATTGTTCGACGGTGAGTGGCCCTCTGCGGACTTTCTTTCGTTCCACTTTCAAGCCTCTCAACCCTGCTCGTTCGGCTGGACCATTGGGCGTAAGATTGGCCACCAAGAGCCCCTTCTCATTCTCGACCACTTGCATGATGCCAATCGTAGGGCGTTGGACACGGCCGGTTGCAATCAGTTGAGGTACGACGCGTCGAATCGTATTGATGGGAATGGCAAAGCCGATGCCGGAGTTATCGCCGCTGCGGGTCGCAATCGCGGTGTTCATTCCAATCAATTCACCTCGGGAGTTCATCAAGGGACCGCCCGAGTTTCCTTGATTGAGGGCGGCATCGATTTGAATTAACGATTTCATTTTATTGTCGGGCACCTTCGATTCGATTTGACGATTCAGGCTAGAAATGATGCCGGTGGTCATCGTTCGTTCGAACCCGAAGGGGTTTCCAATTGCAATGATATGCTGCCCAACTTTCAGGTTTGATGAGTCACCCCATTGAATAGGAAACAACAACGAATCAGGTGCATTGATTTTGAGGATGGCAATGTCGTTCGCGGGGTCTTGGCCGACAAGTTCGGCGGGAAAGGCATCTGCGTTGTAAAGCATGACGGTGATCTGCTTTGCCCCATCGATCACGTGGTGATTTGTCAATATATGACCTTGCTGGTCGATCACGCTACCGCTGCCGCTGCCTGCGACTTGGGTGAACACGAAAAGCGATTCAGGTCTTATCGACTGAGTTTTTATATTGACGACGCTGCGATTCGTCCGTTCGTAGACCGAAACATTGACCGCTTCCTCACTGGTCATAGGGACAAAGCCGTCTGAAACAGGCAGGACCTGCTGGGTCGGATTGGCACCTGGAAAGTTGAGAGGCTGCACTGGTTGAACGCCGGCTTGGAAGCCAGGATTCACGCCAGGGTTCGCTCTTGGTGGGGTGGGAAACTGCGGCGCGGGAGCGAAACCCTCGCGTTGCGGTTCCGCGTTTGCCGGTCGGCCCAGCCCAAAACCCTGAAATGCCCAACCGAGACAGGTACCGATTAGCAATAGCGACGCCGCGACGATTGCTTTTCTAAGCATGCAACATTCCTTGTTGACAGAAAGTACGATTCTACTCGTCAGCGGGACGCGTGACGAATTCGAATTACCATGTTACCTTTACCGCTAATTCCGTCCAACCTGAGATTTGTTCCTATTTTGAAGTCAATGCCTGATGACGATCCGCACTCGTTTTGCCCCTAGCCCCACTGGATATCTCCATATTGGAGGGGTTCGAACCGCACTTTTTAATTATCTGCTAGCAAAACAAGCGGGTGGTCAGTTTCTGCTCCGGATCGATGACACGGATCAAAATCGCAACGTCGAAGCGGCTTTGCAACCAATCTTGGACGGCTTCAAATGGCTTGGTCTCCATTGGGACGAGGGGCCCGAAGTGGGCGGTCCGTTCGTTCCCTACTTCCAGTCTCAGCGATCTGCAGGCTACCAAGCGGCCGCGGCCAAGCTGCTCGCGTCCGGCCACGCTTACCTCGACTTCGCCAAAACCGAAGAAATCGAAGCACAAAAAGAACAAGCCAAAAAAGAGGGTAAAGCGTTTATCAACGATCGACGCTATATGGCCGATACGCCTGAAAAGAAGGCCGCGTTTGAAGCCGAAGGACGACAAGCCTTCGTTCGTTTGAAAATGCCTCGCGAGGGACAATGCCGTTTTCATGATATGGTCCGTGGAGATTGCTCCTTCGAATGGGCCGATGAACAGGACCATATTATCCAGCGCGGTGATGGGACTTGTCTCTATAATTTAGCCAGTGTGGTCGATGATTTTGATTTCCAAATCACCCACGTCGTACGCTCGGTCGAACATTTGGCGAATACACCGCGTCAAATTTTTATCGCCCAGAGCCTCGGCTACACCTTGCCGATTTACGCTCACTTGCCCT
The DNA here is from genome assembly GCA_031424235.1 of Pirellula sp. Taxonomy (GTDB): domain Bacteria; phylum Planctomycetota; class Planctomycetia; order Pirellulales; family Pirellulaceae; genus JBKCUI01. The sequence goes on along the minus strand of JANPHB010000209.1, from coordinate 75,928 downwards.
ACGTGGCCGAACCGGGCGGAACGGCCAAGCTCAGCAAGCGTAAACTCGACAAGTACCTCAAGCAAAAGGACTTCGCCGCCCTCTGCCAAATGGGAGAAACGATTGCGGAACGGGCGAAGATGCTAGTGACCAAAGAGACGTTCAATCCCGTCGTGGTCGACTTCTATCGTGAAATAGGATTCTTGCCGGGAGCCATTCTGAACTACTTGATGTTGCTCGGTTGGTCTTTGGACGACAGCACAGAGCATCTCACGTTGGACGATGCGATCAAGCATTTTTCGTTGGAACGAGTCAGCAAGTCACCGGCGTCGTTCGATCCGCAAAAGTTGGTTGCGTTTCAGACTCGCTGGATGAACAACCTGGACCTGAAGAAGAAGGTTGCCATGGTCCTACCGTATCTTCAAAAGGCTGGACTTGTTTCCGATCCTCCGCCGTGTGACGTTGCAGACACGCTTGGCAAGATCGTTCTCGCCGCGGGTGACCGTATTAAGGTCGCTGGGGACGTATTGCAGTTCGATGAACTATTTGTGTCCGCCGAAAATCTTGTTACCGATCAAGAAGGATTTCAAAAGCGATTGGCCAGCGATCCCGTTGCGATTTCGGCCCTTCGCGATTTCCGAACTGTCCTAGCTGCGGCCGAATCGATGAGCCACGATACACTTGAACCGCAGCTCAAGCAATTCGCGGAGCAGCGTGGAGTCAAGCTCGGGGTTTGCATTAGCGCGTTGAGAATTGCTGTTACAGGTAAATCGAATGGCCTTGGAATCTTTGACTACTTTGAAATCCTAGGCAAAGAAGAGAGCCTAAAAAGGATCGATCGCTGCTTGACTCGGTTGGACGGTTTGCAATCATAATCGGTCGAATTGGATTACGCCCCAACGGGCTTGGGGCTGTCTCACTTTGTTAACGCCCCGATGGGCTTGTCACTTGTTGATTTAGTCGTTTAACAGTCAGCCGTAGGCGTACTTTGCTACTTTGACAGTACGCCTACGGCTGACTGTTAAACGAAGTGCATTTGGGCAAGTACTAAATCAACAAGCCACTTGTCCTATCGAACCGTTGGCCCAGACGAGACAAGCTCGTCTGGGGCCTATAAAAAAGGTGTCCGAAAATCGAATTTTGTCGTCGTTGTCTCTGAAGTCTACTTCCACTCTGATCTTGCGTTGTCATGGATAATCATTTGAATAACACTGGGAGTGCAAGGCTCCTGGCGAACTTGCGACGCAATGGCTCGGCAGGAGCCTCGCCCTCCCGAATGAAGAACTCGCCCTACCGAGTGAAGAATTGGATTAGCGGGGGCGATAATCCTAAGATGGTTCGGCTTTGGTTTGCGATTTCTCTTGCCGTTTGCATTTGTTGCTTTGCAAGGTCAGCGAACGCACAGGACTTGCGTCGTCCAGTCCAGTCGGGAGAACTTGCCGAAAGCTGGCAGTCCTTGCGAAGCGAATTGCGAGCGGCCATCGCACCGCTTGCTGAACCCAAATACGAAATTCGGCTCCTAGCCCGTGGGGAGGTAGATGGCAGCCCAGAGCGGTTGTCGATCAGCGAACTCCCTGAACGTATCGTTTTGATTCTTGGTGGACTGCAAGGGGATGCTCAAGCCTGCGAACAGTTTGCGATGTCGCTTGAGCGGACCATGGCGTTCCCTGCGAACACGCGCTGCGCCGTTTTCGATTACCCAAATGATGGCTCGATCCAAGAGTCGGGGCGCGTGCTGAAGCGACTGCTTCAAGAATTTCATCTCGGTTCCCCCAACACCAAGGTTTCGATTGTTGGGCATAGTATGGGGGGGCTGGTTGCGCGATACGCTTTGGAATTCCCCTCAGAGCCTGATCGATTTGCTGCTTGCGAGATGGTCGACCATCTGACCATGCTTTGCCCCCCAAATCATGGTTCGGTTTTAGCGCAATATGCGGACGCGTTAGAATTTGCAGACGCCCTGTCCAAAATGAAAAATGGTTCGGACTCCTTGATCTCCGTAATCAATGCCCTTGTCGATGACGGTTTAGGTGAGGCCTGCGATGAACTCGTTCCTGGCTCTGAGTTTCTGCGAACGCTCAACAGCATGGAGCGAGTACCCGGAGTTCGTTACTCGATCATTGCAGGCACGCGAGGGCCGATCAGTCCATTGCTGCGATTGGCTGGCTCGATTGCAGTAAGCCAAGGGCGCAGCGAATCGCAGACTCGCGGACTTGAAAAGATCGAGAAGGGGCTTCGACGAGTCGAAGAACTGATTTCGAGCGACGAGTTGACTTTGGGACTTGGGGACGGCGCAGTTTCACTCGGATCGGCAAGACTGCCTGGCGTGACGGAGTTCATGAAAGCGCCAATTCATCATGCGGAATGGGCTGATGTGGAAAAGCCGCAAGTGCAAGAGTTGATTCGAAAAGTAGCGTCGCTGCTCGATCGATCATGAACGATTTGCATCCGGCATGTTGGGCTGAACAGGAATTGCTCTCGCAATGCCGCTTGACATTCTCTCGCGCGAGCGGGCCTGGTGGTCAGAATCGAAACAAAGTCGAGACCGGCGTCCAAATTGAATTCCTTCCTGCCGGAGTTATCGCATCCGCAAGTGAACGCAGAACGCAAAATGAAAACCGCAAGGTTGCGGTCATGCGGTTGCGCTGCAAGCTCGCGGTAGAAGTTCGTCTGGCTGCAAAAATTGAATCAGCCAGCCCGTTGATCGGATCCGACACGTGGCGACTTTATTGTCGCGACGGTCGAGTCGACATCTCGGAGGCAAACCAGGATTGGCCATCTATTCTTGCTGAGTTAATGGAGACTCTTTCAAGATACGATTGGAATGTCAGCCAGGTCGCAGTGACGCTTGGTACAAGCTCTTCCCAGATTGTAAAGCTACTGAAGAAGTATGGACCAGCGTTCCTGTTATTCAATGGAGAGAGAAGAGCGCGAGGCCAAAAACCATTCGCATGATGCGAGGGTTTACTCGTTTAACGGTCAGCCGAAGGCGTACCGCATTCCTTTGGCAGTACGCCTTCGGCTGACTGTTAAACGAAGTCACTCACCGGACGGCTTGCGCCGTTCCGCTAGCAAAGTGATCGCCATTTGTCGCTAGCTACTATCTCTCAACTAATCCATTCTCGCCAGCACCCGATGTGCCGCGTCGATCGTATGTTCGATGTCTTCTGGGCGGTGGGTTCGGGAGAAGAAAAGGGCTTCGAATTGACTGCAGGGCATGTATACCCCTTCCTCGATCAACCCCCAGAAGTACTTGCCAAAGCGTTTGCGGTCCGATCGGTTCGCACTCGGCCAGTCGACTACGGGAGCGTCATTAAAGAAGAGGGTCATCATGCTGCCCATCCTCTGCATCTGCGATGGGAATCCCGCAGCGTCCGCGGCACTCTTAAGGCCCGCCGCCAATCGACTGGCCTGCGTTTCCAAGTATTCATATGGCGGGTCGTCACGCAATATCTCGAGCGTGGTCGCGCCAGCCGCCGTTGCTAGCGGATTGCCGGATAAGGTGCCCGCTTGATAGACTTTGCCAGCTGGCATGACGTTGTCCATGATTGATGCTTTGCCGCCGTAGGCAGCTAAAGGTAGCCCGCCTCCAACAATCTTTCCTAAGGTCGTCATGTCAGGTTCGATGCCAAACAAACTTTGTGCACCACCGTAAGCAACTCGAAAGCCCGTCATGACTTCATCGAAGATCAAGATCGCGCCGTGTTTGGTGGTTTCATGGCGGAGAGCTTTTAGAAACTCGGGTGTCGGCAGGACCGTTCCCATGTTGCCGACAATGGGTTCCAAGATGATTGCAGCGATTTCAGTTGGGAACTTCTGGAACGTGTCGACGATCGATTGCGGATCGTTGTATTCGAGAACGATCGTATCCTTGGTGTTGCCCGCGGTGACACCTGGAGAATCGGGGACGCCTAAAGTCGCTGCTGCCGAGCCCGCTGCCACGAGTAGCGAGTCTACGTGGCCGTGATAGCAGCCAGCGAATTTGATGATCTTTTCTCGGCCTGTCGCTCCGCGGGCAACGCGGATCGCACTCATGGTCGCTTCGGTTCCGCTGCTGACCAAACGCACGCGCTCGATGCTTGGAACGGCCGCCATAATCAGCTCGGCAAGCCGCGATTCGTTTTCCGTCGGAGCGCCAAACGATGTTCCTTTTTCGGCGGCGATTCGGATGGCTTCGATGACTTGCGGCTGAGCGTGCCCCAGGATCATCGGTCCCCACGAGCCGATGTAGTCGAGGTACCGGTTTCCATCGATGTCAAACAAATACTGACCCGACGCATGCGAGATGAAAATCGGTTCCCCACCAACGCCATGGAAAGCGCGGGCGGGCGAGTTCACACCGCCGGGGATGAGCCGTTTGGCTTTGGCAAAGGCGGCTTGGCTCTTCAGTCGTTTTGAGTCGGTCATGTTGTTTGGGTTTGAGTGAGGTAGGCTACCAGCCCATTACCATGTTGGATTCAATAATTCGGCGGGCTTTTTCGAGGTCGGAGCCTGTTTCCGACATGTACAATCGAATGGCATGCAGCTTGTCACCCGAAGATTTCGACAAGCAATCACGGGCAATCGAACAAATATCCAATTGGCGTCCAGTCGCCCCCAAAACCGCTTTGGAAATGACCCAGGTATCGCGGGGGCGTTTGGTAATACGAACAATATCGTCGGATGGGTAAGCGTCGCGAAGAACATCGCGGGCCGACGCTTCATCTTTCGCCCAAGTGACAATTATGTGAGAATCTGTTTCGATCTCGAAAAGTGGCATTCGATCATTCCCTGGTTGGGTTGATAGATGTTGGCAACTGCGTTTCAATGAATGTTCCGAGAATGGTAACAGGCAATTGCTCCCAGTGGAAGGTTTCGCCTGACACCATGGCGTTTTCGATTTGGGATGTGGGTTATTTCCAGGATTTGCTGTGAATTATCGATGAAAAAGTACCTGACTCCAATCCTTGTTGCCTGTGTGTGCCTGTTGGCATTTGGACCACTTTTGCCGATTTTTTTCGGGCCAGACTGGCGGGCCAAGTGGACCGTAGCCTGGGCCGCAAACCAATATTTGGATGGGCATCCCGACAAGGCTGAGGAATCGCTCAAGCAAGCCGCGTTGCTTTCGCATCAAGTTGCAACCGAGCTCGAGTATTGGAATTTGAAATTTGACTTGGTCTTTAACAAAGAAAAACCAACGCACGAAGCTATCGCAGCCTTATTCGACGACTCCGTGGCCTTGATCTCACGAACGCCGGAGTTTCAGCGGCGGATCCTTGCGCATCTCGTCGGGGAACATTTTCACTTACGGCGCGAGAACGAGTTCGCAGTCAAAATGATGGAAAGGTTTTTCCCTGCGATTTCCAAACGAAACGCGGAAGAAAACAATTTTCTGGCTTATGCCCGAGCTCTTTCAAAAAAGGAACTTGAAACCGGTTTGGCAGAAGTTGACGCTGCACTTGTGGCCGATGGGACCTCAAGGATCGAATTTTTAGACACGAAAGCATGGGTTTTGCATGGCTTAGGCAGGGACAAAGATGCACTTGCGTTTATCGAAGAATCGATCAGAAAGCTTCATCTGGAACTGAAACAAATCAAAGGGATCAACGCCAAAGAACGAGGCAGATTCGAGGCATTGTTTTTAGCCGAAGTTGAAGAGGCTACAAAAACCGATTCACTGGACACACCACCTCTTGGTCGATTGGATAAATTGAAAAAAGAGTTCTCCTACTTGAGGCCCATCGACTTGGAACTTCAAGCGAAACGAATTGCAGTGGTCCGATTCCATCGCGCGAGCATTCTAGACGAATTGGGGCGAACGGATGAGTCGGAGTTGGATTATCGATGGCTCGATCAATTCGGTTTTACGGAACCAGAGAAACTCAACTAGCAAACGCGAGGCGATTGGTTCTTGCTTCGACAAAATCTTTAAACTCGCTCCCAGGCTCCGCCCAACGCTGTGAAGCATTTTTCGCTGTTAAAACGAGGCTTTTGTAGCGAAAGTCGTCAAGACTTTCGGCTGCATCGCTTTAACGACCGAAACTCTTGACAAGTTTCGCTACACAATGCTTCACCGCGTTGGGCTCCGCCTGGGAACACAATGGATCGAAGCAGTGCGTTCCAAGGCTGAGCCCTGGAACGAGGGCAAAAAACGAAGTACGCCTACGGCTGACTGTTAAACGACTGAACCCGAAAGCCCGCTTGCGCCGTGCCGCTAATAAAGTGAGTGCCATGTGTTCCTGCTTATCGCCACATTTCAGTCCAAATCGAATATGATTAGCGGTATTACCTCACATCCGCTCTCTTGCACAAGTGGCCTAAAATAATGTCTTGCAAGTTAATCTTGATCTTTTGCGCGTCGATAGTCGCCAGCGCTTACGTTGCATCACATGCACAAGAAGCAACAAAAAAGCCGGATGAGGCGGCTGTTGTCAAACTGCTTGAAGCGGGTTCGAATCCAAAAACCAAATTGCGCATGACTCCGGTCATGGGAACCAAACAAACGTCCATCATGACGATGAAAATGGATCAGACGATTGTCATGCGTGGCCAGAAACTGCCTGCGACGCCAACTCCGGCGATGCAGTTTACGGTCGACGTTACAGTGACAGACGTGGCGTCCAACGGTGATTTCACGTTTGAATATTCTTACCCGAAAATCGGTTTGGTTGACGATGATACTGTGTCGGCTCTTATGAAAGAAACGATGACAAGCATGCTCAAATCTATCGAGGGAATGTCTGGAAGTGCAGTCATGTCAAATCGTGCCTTCACAAAGAAATCCGACATCAAGTTACCACCCAAAAGCAACGCGCAGATCAAGGCGATGATCGACGGAATGAAGGAATCGATGAGCCGCTTGAGCGCACCTTTACCAGAAGAACCGATCGGTGTTGGTGGAAAGTGGAGTGTCACACAACTTGTTGAAGTGAACGGCATGAAATTGAAGCAAACTTCCATCAATACGCTCAACAAGATTGACGGAGGAAAATACGATTTGACCGTTGAAGTGACACAAACCGCTGAGCCACAAGAAGTAAAGACACCTGGATTGCCTGAGGGTTCGACAGTGACGTTGGAGTCGTTGGAATCTACAGGCAAAGGTACGATGATGCTGGATGCGAATCATGTGTTCCCCATTTCTGAAATCCGAAGCGATTCAAAAATCAGCATGGAAATGAACGCCGGCGGGCAAGAAATACCCATGCAAATCGACATGAAATTGGAGATGAACATCGGCCCAGCGAAAGCTGAAGAAAAGTAGTCCGTAATGGTAGTATGGAGATGCTTTCAACGCCTTAGGCTAAAGTTACTTGCGGTGACAAACAATCTCCCCTGCGACGAGACGGTGGGAGGGCGACATTTGCACGCGAAATCCTTGACATTGTGGCGTGTGGCGACACGACTATAAGTCGTTGAATATGATGCCTTGTTAGAACTTATTAAGATCGATACCACATTTGTCATGGTCGACAAAAGATGAAGATCCTAAATCACCCTCGCTCCGGGAGGGTCGGCCAGAGGTTGGGGAGGGTGAACTGAATTGTATGATTGACTCTGGCACTTCACCCTCCCCTCGCTTCGCTCGACCCTCCCAGCGGGAGGGTGACTGCCTACCAGACCTTGGATGAAACAGCTTCGTCGATCGACGAAGCTCACCTTAACTGCGTAATTTCAATAACTGCGTATTTTCAATTCGCCTGACATCACGTTCTCCCAAAAATGACCACTTCTGTTGGAATCGATTTAGGAACTACCAATTCGCTTTGTGCCGTTTTTCAAGACGGCAAACCTACGCTGATCCCTAACTCGCATGGTAGCTTTCTAACTCCGTCGGTGGTCGGCATTTTGGAGTCGGGTGACGTGGTTGTTGGCGACACAGCCAAAGAACTTCGTGTAGCTCGTCCTGAACGCACCGCCTCCTGCTTCAAACGATTCATGGGCTCCGATCGCACGCTCGAAGTTGCGGGACGAAAATTCACCGCCCACGAACTGAGCAGCTTGGTCCTGCGGTCCCTCCTTTCCGACGCCGAAAAGTTTCTCAATCATAAAGTCGTCGAAGCCGTGATCACCGTACCGGCTTACTTCAACGACCATCAGCGACAAGCGACCAAGCTAGCCGGAGAAATGGCCGGCGTGACTGTCAAGCGAATCATCAACGAGCCAACTGCCGCAGCCTTGGTCTATGGGTTTCATGCTCGCAATAGCGAGAAAAATCTCTGTGTCATCGACCTCGGTGGTGGCACCTTCGACGTGACTGTCATGGAGGTATTCGAAGGGACACTAGAAATACGAGCAACCGCTGGCGAAAGCATGTTAGGTGGCGAGGACTTCACCGATCGAATTGTGTCCGCCGTGCTCAACCACGAAAAGACCCACCTCGAAGTTGCTGAGCTCAAGCAACCTTTGCGAGTGTCGCGACTCCGATATGAATGCGAACTCGCCAAACGAAAACTCATGACGCAAGAAGTCGCCAAGATTCGACTTCCTGAACTCGACGGAAGTTACTCGCAAAAGCCGACCGAATTCAAAATCGACCGAAACACGTTCGCCAAGCTTTCCCAATCGCTCATGAAACGGATTGGCCCTCCTATCGATCGAGCACTGCGCGATGCCAGTCTCAAGACGACCGATATCAACGATGTCATCTTGGTCGGAGGGGCCACTCGCATGTTGGTTCTTCGTGACTTTGTGTCAGATTACTTCGGCAAACCTGCAATCATGGAATACAACCCTGACGAAGTGGTTGGATTGGGAGCCTCCATTCAAGCTGCATTGATCGACTGCGACCAAGCGGTCGATGACATGGTAATGACCGATGTCTGCCCTTTTACTCTCGGCGTAGAAATTGCCAAGGAGTTTGCCGGCCAAGTTACGCCTGGATACTTCCACCCCATTCTCCATCGAAATAGCACGATTCCGTTGTCCAGGGAGGAGGTCTTCAATACGATCGCCCCCAATCAGCGTGAAGTCGAGGTGCGAGTCTTCCAAGGGGACGCGAGGAAAGTCGCTGACAACGTCGAATTAGGGGTGCTACATGTAAAGGATCTTCCTCCAGGTCCAATGGGCACTCCAATCCATATTCGGTTCACCTACGATCTTAATGGGATTTTGGAAGTCGAGGCTTACTCTCCGGGTGGAAAGAAACATCGAACGGCGTTGACCAACCATGTTCGCGGTCTCAACAAAGAACAGATCCAAGAGGCGCTTCAACGTATCCAGCAACTGAAATTTTACCCACGCGAAGATTTACGGCATCAGAAACTAGCGAGGTTCTGCGAACGTATGCTGGGCGAGTTGCATCCGGAACAACGCAAGCAACTCGACATGGCCTTGGATTTATTCGAGGACGCGATGGCCAAGAGCGATCGCAACGAATTTGAGTTTGCGCGTCAGTCGTTGATGATCACTCTGTCCAGTTTGGGGATCGAGTACAAGGAGGCCTCCGATGACGACTTCGTCGCGTGAGGAAAAAGTCCAGCGCTATTTGGATTTAGTCTTTCAGATGAATCCGGTTTGGCAAGCAGCTGAAGTGCTGGATTTTCGGCGCAGGGCGCTTGGGCTCAAACGCCATGATCTCGACAAAGGGCCTTCGCAAGCGGACCTCGGTACTCAGCGCAATCTCGTTCGTCGTCAGATTGCTCATTTGCAAGGGGAATTTTGGAAATTGCCGCTGGAGCGATTGCAACACTCTTTGAACGCCATCGATGTCCAGCGAGTGCCTGAGTTTGGACCGGTTGTATCCCGATTGAAAACCGCTGCCGACTGTCGCGTCGAGTTTCCTAAATTGTCGCAAATGCCAGGTATGGATTTGCCACTCTTCAATGCGTTTCGCTCGGCTGCCGTTCTGCCTCCTGTCGAAGCGGGGAGAGTGCGAGATCGCTTTCTACGCTCGATCGACGATCGCAAACGCATGAAGGCCGTGCAAAAAGCAGCCAAGCTGATCCAAACCGAATACCCGGCACTTTATGCTCTTGAGCAAGACTGGTTTGCGACGCTTACGAAAATGAAACGAGTCACATCGTCGTTCTCTGCCTCGAGTTCGAATGCGACCAGCCATGACTCAAGCGGTGGTTTCTCATTTGAGATCCCATGGTATGGCTGGTGGGCGATGATCGTAATCCTGAAAATAATTCTAGTTGGCTTAAGCCGTCATTAAGCGATCGCAGCAATGGAACCCAACCAAGTTCAATGGAATCGATTGCCTCACGACCCTGTGGGCTTCTTTGGTCTGGCGCCGCAATTTGAGCGAAGTGACCTGAAGCGTTCTTATGGCAAGTTGATTCGCATCTACAAGCCGGAAACGCATCCACAAGAATTTCAACGCATCCGCGAAGCCTACGAAGAATTAGAAAGCCAGAATCGGTACGGTGTTCAGCAGCAGCTCTCTGCAACGCAAATCGACGCTTGGAGCTTCAATACGAGTGAGTCCGAGGGCAAAAAACCGTCTAGGTCGGAGTCTGTCGGTTCTGCAGCTGCTTCGGCGCCCGTGTCGAACAAGGTCTTGGCAACACAGGACCCGTTTGGAGCCTACCAAAAGCTCAGTACAGCAGCCAATAAATCGCCACAAGATTTTTACATTCTTGCGATGCTGTCGGACATGGTTGATCGCGCTGATCCGCAGCGATTTTTGAAGTGGCTTTTGACGGGCATCAAACAATTCCCAGACGACCCAGGCTTGAATAGGCTTTTGCGGGAACATTTGGCCAGCGATGTCGAAACCGAGACAGCTCATTCCGTTTTGGTGACGCTTTCAAAAATTGTTCCGGCCGAAGTCTTCTATCAAGTGACCGAGCCGCTTTGGGACCGAGTTGCGAGGAGTATCCCATTTGAAACCTTTGCCAAAATTCTTGCGGCCTGCGAATCGAATTTCAAACAGGGAGCGATTGTTTCTCGGATCGTGTTTTATGTTCATCTGCTCCGCGTGATTCGATGGCGAGCGACGGATGCGTGGTATGAGCAAAAATGGATGTTTATCCAGCAACATGGAACCGAGATTCCGGGGCACCTTGAGCAAGACATGGAGTTTTTGACTTTGGTCCGAGACTACTTCCGCCTCGATCGTTCGAAAGTTGCTGACGATACGATGCGGAGGCAAATTGACGAAATGATACGGAGCTATTGCGAAGACCCGTGGAATATCTCGACCGCTAAAGTAGCGCAGGTGCAAGACGACATCGCTCGCAATGGCAATGGAGTCATGGACTCATTCGCCGCAACGGATAGCGAAGCGGACAATCGGGTTTTGCTGCTCAACGCGATGATCGCCTTCGATGTCATTGAACAAACGGGGCTCGGATTTGAAGAGGCGCCGATCCAGCGATTGGCCAAGCAATCGGATTTGGCGATCGCTGACATACGCAACGAGTCGGGGCAAATTTGGAGTCGGTTGACATGGATGCGTTGGCGGCTTTTTTCGATTCCCTATAGCCTCTTGGTCTTTGTGCCGATTGTGATGGCCTTTGGATGGTTTTCGAAGGAAGTCATGTTTATGTTTACCTTGGGCTGGCTGGTGATAGGGACGCTGGCGCACTTTGCCGTGGTCAAGCAGTTCTTTCTTGACCCGCGAGCGTTAAAGAAGACGCAGGACTTGGTCAACAGAGCATACTCAGACCATTGGCGGCCAAGGCTGTTTCGGTACGTACAGTCGTGCCATGCATCGCCGCGTGAAGCCATTTATATGCTACAAGAATCTGCGGAACACGTTGGGGACTCGCAGTTGATCAACATTATCCTATCGTATGCCTCTAGCGATCTCGGTCTGCGTTCTTTTCATTTAGCACAGCAGTTTGTGCACTAAGTCGTTCGCATCGGCCTGTTAGATAAAACGCAGTTTTTAGACACTTCACGCTGAACACCACCGGTTCTGTCGTTTTGCCCAAAGAATCCCACAGGTTTACCCTGTGGAAGTTTCGGTTTTCAGCTACTAAACCCTCTCTTCGCGACTGTCGCTCGTGTCCCCGGTTTTGCCTTCGGCAAATCCGGGGGCACGAGCGAATGACGGAGCGTTCAGTGCGTAGCTAAAAACCTAACGATCCGCAGGACAAGCCTGCGGGATTCCACGCATAGGCATAGGAAAAATGGTGGCGATCGCCGAGAAGTGCCGTTTTTTACCGTCCAAAGTAAGCTGAGCCAGTATTGAGCTCGCGCACTTCCAAATCATCCCAACCCATGCCATCGGATATTCCCAACAACTGGCTGACACGACTGTTGCGATTTTCTGGTAAGCGACGACCGCTTTGTTTCTTAGCCGCGATAGCGGCGGCACTTCGTAGCCGTGGGGCTTGCCCCAGGGTTTCTAGGCACGTTGAATACGAGAGCCGTGAAACGGCGCCACTGTGTGGTGGCGCCATTTCACGGCTCCTGCATTCGATTACTAAAGGTGTCTGCGGGGCGAGCCCCGCAGCTACGAACTGTCGCCGTTTCACGGCTAAAAACACTTCCTCAAAAAAGTGAGACTGCCTCCTCTTGCCGAAAGTTACCTTGCTCTGAACTGTCCCCAACCAAGAAAACAACGTGAAAAGAGAGTTCTTTCACGACTATGGAATTTTTATCGATTGTAGGTCCCAACGCTTCTTCGGCATGACTAGGTAAGCTAGTGAGTTTCCCGATGGTTTCACTTGTTCGCCTGATCGTTTCACTAGCTTGCGCTTCGTGCTACTGGCCTGAAACGTTCGTCAATGAATAGACAGCAAACGTGCCGAGCCAATGCTCTCCTTCGTATTGCCCGCTGAAGACATAGCTCAACCCTACTTTCGCATGCTCTTTGGCCGCGTTCGTTAGCGATGCTATTCTAACGTCTCCTTTTGGCAGTCCTTGAACGATACCTTGCATGCACCAAGCCCGCGAGAGGTCGAGGCCAGCTAGATGTACCAGTTTCGGATCGGTGACATCGCTCACTGCGACGGGCTGCATTAGTTTGGAATCACTGGCTGTGCCGACGTCAGGAAGAAACTCGCTGAGCCACTTCGAGAATGCATCGGGGCCAAGGATTCGGCGCATCAAGTCTGCTTCGTTGAGACTCTGCGAAAAGAAATCTTCGCCGGAAGGCTCGTAGTCCGAATTGTACTTTCTATCGTTCGCATAGTATTCGCGGGCTCGCGAGGCGACGAGTGCCTCAAGCTCTTTGTCTCCGACTGTTCTTGCATAGTCGAGAATCTGGCCAAGTGCAAATGCGGTGTCGGGGTGAACGCCAGTTCGAATCGGTTGCTTTAAACGTGGCAGATAGTTTTTGGTCAGCTCAACGATCTTGCGTTCGAGCGGGATCAAGGTCGAACGCCATTGTTTGCCTTGTGGATCGTCCCAGGTATGCAACTCATCCACCAATCGCAACAACCACGCCCAACCGTACATGCGTTCAAAGGACTTGTTTTCTTTCTCGTCAAAGTATGCCGCCTCGGCGTCGATATTTGGCCCCGTCAAGTTCTCCGCGAGCTTCAAACGCGAAACTTCGGCAAGCGGATGTTGTGGCGATTTTTTTAGGAGTCGCACCAGCATCCAGTGGCCGTGGACACTGCTATGCCAATCGTAACAACCATAAAAGGCAGGATGCATCTGCTTGGGACCGAGGATGGTGGGCGGGCCAGTGATCACATTCGCGGGTTTGTTCGGGAACTCCCGCTGCAGTCCGGCGATTGCCAATTGAGCTAAGTCCGCAGATTGCTTTTCGCTCAAGCGAGTGCCGAGGGATGGAACGTTTTCCTGTGCAATGAGGAGACTAGGCATTGCGTCAACGACGAGCAGGCAAAATCCATAAAGGAAAAAAGGGCGGCAATGACTTAGCACAAAAGACTCCAGGCTCTTTGAGGGACCAATGGAAATTGGACAGTATTGTACATATTCTTTCATTCAACAGAACAGCACCGACAAAGCCTACTGCTTATCCCACGGCTTCCAAATATCCCACTGCTTTCAACATCTTAGCTTTGTCAACTCCCTTAGAAACCAAGGGAGAGCGAGGCTCCTGCCGAGCTTGCAGCGCCACGGTTCGGCAGGAGCCTCACCCTCCCGAAGAACAAATTGCTTGGGTGAAGCCGAACAGAACATGTTGAAAGCAGGTCCTGTTTATCCTGCAGCGCATCCTTTGTGAGTTTTGTGTCTTTTCGTGGCAAGATCGCGTTCATTTTCCTGTCATCCATTTTCCTGTCATAAAATTGGTGACAGGAAGATTGGTGACAGGAAGATTGGTGGCAGGAAGATTGGTGGGGGCCCAAAGCAATGGCGCTGGAAAAATTTGACTTTTGAACCCAAAGCATTTAGAACTTCGTCAATGACGTTTTGTCTAAGTTACCTTCAGCGCCCTCTTCGCTGCTGTGTATTTCACGAAAATCATGATTTGCTCGCTCACGAACACCCAGTTTACCGGAGTTTGAAATGCCAGAGATTGCGCCCGAGTTAAAGAGTGCGTTGGATCAGTTTCGAGTCGATTTTGAGAAACTTCGAAATGAAATCGGAAAAGTCATTGTCGGACAACAGCCAATCGTCGATGGCGTCTTGCTTGCGTTAGTCGCTGGTGGACACGTTTTGCTTGAAGGGGTACCGGGACTTGGCAAAACGATGCTTGTTCGGACGCTTGCCAGTGCACTCGAAGCGAAATTCACTCGCATTCAATTCACTCCAGACTTGATGCCAGCGGACTTGGTCGGGACAACCATCTTGGTCGAGGGAGAGGGTGGCAGCCGAAGCTTCCGATTTGAACGAGGGCCGATTTTCGCCAATGTGGTACTCGCGGATGAAATCAATCGTGCCACACCGAAAACGCAATCGGCCATGCTTGAAGCCATGCAAGAGCGCAGCGTTACCGTGGCGGGCATCACGCACCAACTGGATCGCATGTTCTTTGTCCTGGCCACCCAAAACCCGCTCGAAATGGAAGGAACTTATCCGCTCCCCGAAGCTCAATTGGACCGGTTTCTTTTCAAACTGATTGTGCCCTTTCCAACCGCAGCCGAAATTGAAACGATCTTAGATCGAACCACCGAATCCCAAACGCCCGAAGCCCAACCTTTGCTCGATCCAAAACGCATCTTGGAAATGTCCGCTTTGGCTCGCCGCATCCCAATCAGCGATGAGGTACGACGGCACGCAATTCATGTCGTGATGGCAACGCATCCGGACCACGAACTGGCGACTTCAATGACCAAGCGTTTCGTTCGCTTCGGCAGCAGCCCGCGCGGTGCACAAGCTCTGATCCTTTCCGCAAAGATCAATGCCATTCTCGACTACCGCTATCACGTTTCTCGCAACGACATCGATGCGATGGCAGTCAATTGCCTTCGCCATCGTGTGCTTCTCAATTTTGAAGGACAAGCCGAAGACATCAAAACCGACGATGTCATCCGCGATATCCTTAGCAACATTGGGAAGATGAAAGCCGCATGAGCCTCTTCGATTCTGACTTTCTAAAAAAACTAGAGTATCTGTCGCTGGTGTCGCGCCGCGTTTTTCGTGGCCGACTTTTGGCTCAACGCAGAACCAAACAACTCGGAGGAGGCATCGAATTTGCCGACCACCGAGAGTATGCAGCCGGTGACGATCTTCGCTACCTGGACTGGAACGTCTACGCAAAATTTGGGGATCTGCTCCTCAAGCGTTTCCAAGAAGAGGAGGACTTGCATGTGTACATCCTGCTCGACGCTTCCAAGAGCATGGATTGCGGAACGCCCAACAAGTTCGATTACGCGCGACGCATCGCGGCCGCGTTAGCCTACATCGCACTGGCGGACCTCGATCGCGTAAGCATTATGGCTTACGCCGACAAGCCGCTGGATGTGCTGCCGTTGACGCGTGGCAAGGACCGGGTGCTGAGTATTCTCAAGTTTTTGGAGAATACCAAAACGGCCGGAACGGCGACCGACTTGGCAACCGTGGCCAAATCGCTGGTGAACCGCGCTCAGCGGACGGGGCTCGTGGTGATTATAAGCGATCTTTTCGATCAAGCGGGATTTAGGGCCGGCGTGGACTTGTTGAGGCACCGTCGCTTTGAGCCGCATGTCATTCAGATTCATACCGCCGAAGAAGCCAACCCGACCTTCCTGGGTGATATCGAACTGGATGAAATTGAAACCGGTCAACGCCGAAAGATTACCGTTACCGAACGGAAGTTAAAGCAATACAAACAGCTTTTTAACGAGTTCCTTACCTCCATCGAAACCTATTGCAAAACGTACTCGTTGTCGTGCACACGATCGACCACGGACTTGCCGTTTGATGAGTTGATTATGCGCATGATGCGAGCATCCGGAATCCAAAGCTAAAGAAAACGCCCCATGTTAGAGTTTGCCAGTCCTATGCTCGCTTGGTGGGCCGCGCTCACTGTCCCAATCTTCTTGATCTACATTATCAAGGTCCGATTGCGGCGCCGACCGGTCTCAACGCTCCTCTTTTGGAATCAACTCTTCGACGAAAAGAAGCCGAGAGCTTGGTGGCAACAGCTCCGGCATTGGCTCTCGTTGCTATTGCAATTAGCCTTCGTTTTGTTGCTTGTCGGAGCACTCATCGATCCACTTTGGAGTTGGCAAAAGAACTCGCAACGCCGCATCGTGCTCATTGTGGATAACTCCGCCAGCATGAAAGCCACGGAAGCCGGCGGCATCACACGTTTGCAGTCGGCAAAAGAAATTGCCAAGGGGCTAGCTCGGTCGCTTCGTCCTGGCGATGAGATGTCGCTCGTCTCCTCGGGCGGTCAATCGGTGGTGCATGTCGGCTTGACCAATCATGCTCGATTGCTGATCGTTGGGATTACGGAGCTTCCGGAAACCGACGCTCCCTCAGCGTTGTTACCGGCCATCGCAACCGCCGAGCGTCTTCTCAAAGATCGGGTGGAGCGTTCGGAAATCATCGTTTTGACAGACGGCTGCATCGAGGATTTCGAAACCATCAAAAACAACCCTCTGGTTAAGATTTATGGAGTTGGCAAACCTCAAGAGAATACCGCCATCACTCGGTATCAAGTGCGGCGGAGCGTGATGGACTCGGTAGGCTATCAGGTACTGATCGAGGTTACGAACAGTGGCTTGGAAGAAGTCAAAACCAAACTGGAGCTTAGTCTGGAAGACAATTTGGTCGATGTCGTGCCGATCACTCTCAAGGCAGGCGAAAGCCAAACGCGGATTTTGGACCATACTTCAGCTACCGGCGGACGATTGGTTGCGAAACTGGATTCCAAGGACGCATTGTCGACAGACAATTCTGCGATCTCGATCCTGCCTCAACGTGCTCCATTGCCAATAACCTTGGTCACGAAGGGAAGTCTTTTTCTCAAGAGCGTTTTGGAATCGATGCCGTTGGTCGAGTTGACAATCACGGAAACGGCTCCCGATGCTGCTCCCAAGAGCGGGCTGCTGGTCTTGGATCGTATCATTCCCGAGAAGCTGCCTCGCGGTCGTTTGCTCATCGTCGACCCTCAAAACAGCGCTGATTTGATGACCGTCGGGGAGTCGCTCGAACAACCGCTTGTAGCACGCGTGGAAAAGGACTCACCGCTTACGCAGCATATTCGGTTGGACAATGTTCTTTTTCCCGGTGCGAAGCAACTTACGTTTACACGGCCTGTCGAGTCTTTGATCCGAGATCCATTGGACTCGCCCATGCTGGCGCGAATGAAGCGGCCAGGTGGCGATCTATGGATACTCACTTGCAACTTGGAGCAAAGCGATTTGCCCTTAAGAATTGCCTTCCCGGTTTTGATCAAAAATGCGATCGAGTGGCTTCAAGGAAACGAGGGGCAGCTTAGGCCCGTTGTGCCAACAGGAACATTGGCGGCCTTCGCCATTCCTGAAGATGACCGAGCGGAAGTCAAAGGGACTGATACATCAGCCGATGCACCACTGCCAACTCAAGGCAAAGAAGAGAGTTCAGTGGAATCGGCAAACGATTCGGCAGTGGCAGTCGAATCGGCGGCCCCAACGCAATTGCGACGAGACTTGCATGTTAGCAGTCCGTCAGGCAAAACCTTGGCCATGATCGCAGAAGGAGACCAAGCGCTCATCGGCCCGATCTTGGAATGCGGTCTTTGGACCGTCGCCCCTGCAGGAGACACAAAAACCGAAACAAAAGAAGGAACGAAACAGGTGGAGACTAATGCAAAGGTCGACTACCGATGGGCATTTGCATCCAACTTGACCAACCGAAGCGAGAGCGATCTGAAGCCGCGAGGCGAGCTCCTTACGGCTGACTCTCTTTCGGTTGTGTCTTTAGGAGGGCGAGCGATCTGGTTTTACTTGGCCATGCTCGGTCTGTTGCTTGTCACAACCGAATGGTGGCTCTACCAACGAAGGGTGGTCGGTTAATGAACACGTCCGATCTTTCAAATCAATGGTCTCTTGAGATCACACAACCCTGGATGCTTTGGCTTTTGGTTCTACTACTGCCAATCGCTTGGTACTACTACCGCTCCTTGAGCGATTTCCCAAAATGGCAGCGACGGTTCTCGCTGTTGTTTCGGACCCTCATCATGGTTCTCTTGATTCTGGCGATTGCAGGGCTTTCGCTCTTGTCGCCGACCACCCGGCAGTTCTTTGCAATCGCGATCGACCGATGGTTGAGCATCGATAGCAAATCGCAGGGTAAGATCGATGAATTCGTGAGCGAAATGGAGAAGAATCGCGGCGACAGTCAAATCGCTTATATGCAGGTGGCCATAAACCCATCGGTGATCGTGTCAGGCTATGAACAACTTGTTGCCCCCGAGGAAAAAGATCAGCGTGGAACCGATCTTGCTGCTGCAATTCAAACCGCTGCGGCTGCTGCTCCGCCGGGTTTTGTGCCGCAGATTGTCTTGTTGACAGATGGACGACAGACCCATGGGGATGCCATTCAAGCGGCCGCGGCCAGCAAAATCCCTGTCAACGTGATTCCTCTCTCGGTTCGGTCGGAACCGGAGGTGCAAGTCGCCGAAGCCAACGCGCCAGCGGAAGTTCGTCAGGGTGAGCCGTTTTATGTAGAAACAATTATTTCGTCCAATCATGAAGACGAAGGCTTCATCGATGTCTTTCGAGGGGACATTTTGGTAAGCAACTCCGAAAAGCCGATCAAAATCAAAGAAGGTGAGAACCGATTCCGATTTCGGCAGTCTATCGAGCAAGAGAGCCAGACCGATTACGTAGTTCGAGTTCGCGGTTTCAAGGATACGTTGCTCGACAACAACGCGGCGTCGGCGGTGGTGTTCGCTGCTGGCAAACCGAGTGTGCTCATCGTGGACACCAATGTCCAAGAGACCAGTCAACTGAGGTGGGCACTTGAGGAGCAAGACTTAATCGTTCAAGTGCGACCGGCCGAAGGACTTCCACGCACATTGAGCGAGTTGCAGAAATTTGATTGCGTCGTGCTATCGAATATCCCTGCAACGACGATGTCGCTTCAGCAAATGGAGATCCTTCGGACATACGTTGAGGATTTGGGCGGTGGCTTGGTCATGATCGGTGGCGACCAGTCTTTCGGTTTGGGTGGCTACTACAAAACAACACTTGAGGAGATCTTGCCTGTTCGCAGCAATTTTGACAAGGAAAAGGAAAAACCGAGTTTGGCTATGGTTTTGGTCATCGACAAGTCAGGCTCGATGGGAGGCGAAAAGATGGAAATGGCCAAGGACGCGGCCAAGGGAGCAGCCGAATTGCTTGGACCCAAGGACCAACTCGGTGTTATCGCATTCGACGGCCAAAGCTACTGGGTGAGCGAGCTGCACTCGGCGGCTGACAAAGGATACATCATCGATCGGATCAGTACGATTGAGGCTAGCGGTGGGACAAGCATCTACCCTGGATTGTCGGACGCTTATGAGGCGTTGGTGGGAGCGAGTGCCAAGCTCAAGCACGTTATTCTTCTGACTGATGGACATAGTGAACCGGGCGACTTCGACGGCATTGCGGGTGACATGGTCGCGGCCAGAATCACACTGAGCAGTGTGGCTGTTGGAACTGGGGCGGATCAAGAGCTTCTTCAAAAGTTGGCGGAAACGGGAAGCGGTCGTTTTTACCTTTGCGAAGAAGCCAACAGCATCCCTCAGATCTTCGCGAAGGAAACGGTCGAGGCGTCGAAGTCCGCTATCAACGAATTGCCGTTTGTTCCGATCATGGTTCGGCCAACTCAGGTTCTGGCCGGCATCGATTTAGAGACAGCGCCTTTCTTGTTAGGTTACGTCATCACGAAGCCGAAACCCACGAGCGAGTTCATTTTGGCGAGCGAAGCCGGAGATCCGGTATTAGTATGGTGGAGATATGGTCTGGGCATGACAGCGGCATTTACGTCGGACGCAAAGAGCCAATGGGCAGCAGAATGGTTGACATGGCCAAACTTCGGTCCTTTCTGGGCACAAGTGATTCGACACTGCATGCGGAAGATCGAATCCAAAGGAGTATTTGTCGAAGTGCAACGAAACGGAAATCGATCTAGTGTCATCGTGGACTCGGTCGATCCGGCTGGCAAATTCGTAAATCAGGCAACGACTAAGATGACTGTGATTGCTCCGCGGTTGGAGCGAACCAATTTGGAATTGGAACAAATCGCTCCAGGACGGTACCAAGCCGAAATACCGACGGACGTGACCGGTGCATATCATTTGGAGCTATCTCAGAGCGTAAGCAATGTTCCGACGTTTCGGCAAACGCGAAGTATCGTGGTGGGTTACCCAGACGAACTGCGGCTAGGGCCTGCAGACGAAAACTTGATGAAGAAGGTTGCGGAGGTCTCGGGAGGCAAGTATTGTCCGACGGCGAGCGACTTGTACGCCAACAGCGATCGAGTGGCACAAAACGTGATCCCGCTCTGGCCCTACCTGTTGATCACAGCGCTGTGTTTGTTCTTGTTGGATGTCCTGTTTCGACGTTTGGACGTATCGCTTTGGTTTTGAAGAAGATGAGTGACTGTGACGAGGGCCTCAAGCCACACCTGCAAACATTCATTCATTACTCGGGAGGGTGAGGCTCCTGCCGAACCATGGTGCCGCAGCTCGGCAGGAGCCTCGCTCTCCCGAAGGATGTTTGGAGCGGTGCTCACAAACTTGCCACTAGAATTTAGGATAATGAAATGAGTTTAAGAACCACTATCTACGAAGTGGACATCAGCGAGTTGAAGTCTGTTACCAAAGCGTGTCCACCAAAGTTGCTTGAAAAGTTCTTTGCCAAAGATCGAGCTAACAAAATCAAGGCCGGTCTGGTTGTACGTGTCGTCATCGAACTGGATGATACCTTCATTGTAAATGGCAAGACCAAGATGACTTGGGAGAAGTTCCAAGCGTTTCAGCAATTGCCCGAGTCTAAATTGAAGGAACTGGTCTGGTTTGTTCGGCCTGGCAAACGAACAGGTCTTTGGCGCAACACGGACGATTGCGACGATGCCATTTGTGATCTGTTAAAGAAAACCAAGAAGAGTCGAGGCATGAGTTGTCGATATGAATGGGCCGTTTGGAATACGTGGGATGACGAGGAGTTCACCGTCGAGGCCGCCGCGTATGAGATTTTGAGAGGCAAGATTATTGATGGAGCCCCAAAGCAATATGGCTATGCTCTTGAACAGATCTGCAAAGAGCTAGGCAAGAAAGTTTTCTTAACGCCTTCTGAGAAAGGATTTCTCAGTCATCTCAATATCAAATCCAAGCTGAATACTGCTCGAGATCCGATTCGCCTAGCCGATCGAAAACGGAAAATCCCAATGATTAGTTTCCTGAGCTACCAAGAGGCGCTCGCCGAGTTTGAAAAGCTATCGGCGGTCAAGGTCGACGCGATAAAAGACAAGGCGATGGTCAAAGAACGAGCTCGCTTCGAGAAGCTACTCGAATCCGCAGTTGCAAGCCAAAAAGGCCTTGTTTGCTTCAGCTATAACGTCACAAATAAACCGTACTAACCTTCAGCGATTGAATCGCGAATGCGATGGGATTTTTCATACTGGGGTGAAGTTCGCACCGCGAACGAAACCCCAGGTATTACGCCCCGATTGATCAGGAGCTCTGAAGGAGCGGCATGGGCTGTGAATCATTTCCCCCCCAAAGGAAATGTCGACATCAGGCCATGTAGCATCCGTGCGAATGCCGTCGCTATGCGACTCTTAGGCAACCGCACCACGCTGACCACGGGGGTCTATCCGTGGCTTTCAAATGCCACTGCTCCGCAGTTAAGGCTGCTGCGATGGCTTTGCCCACTCGGGGTGACGAAGCCACTATTTTTTGAGAGCCATAAAAAGCGCGAAACCGATGGCCCCAAGAATCCCACTCCCAACAACAAGCAAAATGAGCAACTCAAAAAAACCGATTCCGAACATTGAGACATCTCCTTTGATTTCTATTTGAAACTGCGTAATCGCTTATTCGACTCACCGATTAAGATCTTGCCTGGGAAATTCGAAAATCGTAACAACGCACGTCATCACCAGTCTTTTGGCCAGATAAACAAATTAGCCGAACGTCGTTACCGCGTTTCCCGACGAATGTCGAGTGATCGTGGAAACCTGGGCTAGCGCCCGCGGCTCAGTAATTTGCCTGTTCCAATCGAAAGTGAGTGCCATTGGGCGCAAGCCCGCCGGTTTCGCGTCATTTACTAGGATACTCACCGGACGGCTCGCGCCGTTCCGCTAACAAAGTGAGTGCCATTTGGCTAACGCGCACCGGCATATTAACCGGTAAAATACGCGGCGATGTGCTTAGTGTACACATTATGCTCTCTTGACGTTGTGAACCGTTCTTAAATTCCTCGTAGCGTCATGCTAAGATGTTTGAAGCGGTTGTTTTCCCGATTTCACTCCTAAAATTGCAGGCAGAGCTTCATGGTTGACAGAGTCACGCGTACTGAACACAAAGGCTTCTTCTCTCGCCTTGTCAATTCTGTCGTGGGTGTTTTGATTGGTTTAGTCATGGTTCCCGGCTCCGTCGCCCTGATGACTTGGAACGAGTACCGAACGATCCATCGAACTCAGGGGCTGATTCAGGCTGAGAAAGTGGTCGCCGAAGCGCCTTCGCCATTTGAGCCTTCTGCGGATTTAGATAGCCGACTCGTGCATGTGATGGGAATGGCTACCACCGATGAGATGCTGTCGGATGGTGTATTTGATATCGGGAAAAAGGTTCTGCGATTGGAGCGAAAAGTGGAAATGTTCCAGTGGGTCGAAAAGAAAGAGAGTAGGACGAGAGACAAGCTTGGCGGCGGCAAAGAGACCATTACAACTTACGAGTATCAGAAAAAATGGCACGGTGATCGTGTCAATAGTCAGTCGTTTGAACAACCCAATGGCCACGAAAATCCCCAACCGAAATTCGCTTCAACTTCACTGATTTCCGACAAAGCTACCCTGGGGGCATTTCACTTGCGAACTTCTTTGGTCGGCGCAATCAACGCGTGGACAGATGTCGCGATTGACCAAGCTACCGTTCTTAGTAAATTAGCAGAGGACGAGCGAAGTCATTTCAAAGTGGATGGTGGCTACCTGCGTTACTGTGTCGGAACACAGGCAAAAATGGAGCCTGAGGTAGGGGACTTGAGAATTCAGTTCCGAGTCGTGGAGCCGACGACGGTCAGCTTGCTTTCGCAGCAGAAAGGAAAAGAATTCGAGCCGTTTAAGACCAAGAACGGTGAAACGATCGAGAGCATCGAAACCGGCGAGCGAACCGCGGCTCAGATGTTTGATTCGTTGCGATTCTCAAATACGGCCTTGGCAACTATTTTGCGCATAGTTGGCTGGGTGTTGGCTTGCGTTGGTTTTTCTCTGATTGCCGCGCCGCTCAAGGCGCTGGCAAATGTTGTCCCATTGTTCGGGAAGATGGTTGGCTTTGCGACTATGCTGATCGGTTTTATCCTTGGAAGCATCCTTGCCCTCATCACCATCAGCGTCGCCTGGATTGCTGTTCGCCCTGTTTTCAGCGTATTCTTGTTGGCTCTTGCTGGTGTCGGACTCTATTTTGTCTTTCGCCGCAAGAAAGCACAAGAACCTCCCATGGCGGTACTCGTCGACCAGTAAAGCAACCTCTTGGATTCGCAGCATTTATTGTTGTGGTTAGGAAATTGCTGCGGTGAATTCCAATAGGAGGAGCAATTGATGATGCTCGAGAGGATGATTTTTATGGCGGGACTTGGGCAATTGATCCTCGTTTTCGCCAGCTTGGCGATACCGAGAGTCCTAAGGTGGGGCGAGGACACGTCGAAGCTTCGGCCGCTGACACGCCAAGTATTTTGGACGTACGCGGGCTACATCTGGATGACGAACTTGAGTTTCGCATTGGTCTCAATGCTCTCCCCTGAGAGTTTAATCGATCATTCATTTCTAGCGAAAGCGTTAACGACCTATATCTTGGTCTATTGGTTGGTTCGAGTCATTATCCAGTTCACTTGGTTCGATCGCAGCGATGCGCCCAAAGGTGCGATTTTTTTTGTTGCCGAAATAATGCTTGATTGTCTTTTCATCGCACTCGTTGCGGTTTACGGATGGGCTGCAATTGCGAATCTAACCGGAGCGACTGTGTGATTGGTTACGGTGTTCATGATGGCAGGCTACTCGCTTGCATGGTTGTGTTTCTCTGCACGATACCATTGGTCGGGTTTCGACTAGCTGCTATCGAGCAACAGCCTTTGTCGAGAATAGTCGCTTGGGGATTCGTTTCGGTTTGCGTTTTGTTCGTCGAAAGGCTGAGTGTAGCTGAACCGCAAGGAACGCGGATGTTGTTGATCATCGTCGCGTTATTGTGGTCCATGAAATCCGTCGTTTACATGGAGTCCCGAAATGATGGAAATAACACTTTGACATTCGGTCAATGGCTCTGTTTTTGTGTAGGCTGGTTTGGAATGCGATCGGAGCTTTTCCATCGGTTGCCTAGCAACCAACTGGCGGATTGGCGGCAATATTGTGTGCGAGGCTTGATCCGCATAGCGCTCGGCGCCGTCTTCATCGGTGTAGCTTGGGCGATGGCGCACAGCAGCGCCGAACCGAATTTGGCTATTAAGTCATGGAAGCTATGGTTTACGACTGCTTGTTTGTTGACCGGGCTGAGTCTATTCGTTCACTTTGGGCTCTTTAATCTCGTTACTGGCATGTGGCGTTTTTTTGGCGTGAAGTGCTTGGCTTTATTTCGAGCGCCCTTGCTTTCGGAATCCCTTTCCGATTTTTGGGGGTATCGATGGAACCGAGCTTTTTCCGAGATGACTTCGATCGCTGTGTACCGTCCGCTACGTGCGCACTGCAAGAATGTTGGACATTCCTCAGTCGTAGCAACCGCCGGAGCCTTTTTGTTCTCAGGTTTACTCCATGAGCTCGCCATTAGTGTTCCGGTACAGGCCGGGTTCGGACTGCCAATGTTGTATTTCGCGATCCAAGCGATCGGCATGACTATTGAGAAACGAGTGACGTTTCTTAGGTCAAAGTCAATCGGACGAGCATGGTTGGCAGCTTGGGTGCTCATTCCCGTGCCGATTCTCTTTCACAAACCGTTTCTTGAAGGTTGCGTCTGGCCACTGGTTGGAATTTAATTGGTTGGCATTAGCCTTGTCTTTACCCCCCAATCGATTCAACCTCGAAATCAAATTCCCTAAAAACGGAACGAAACCATTGCGATTTTCTCCCCTCTCCCCGAAACGGGGCGAGGGAGCAAAGTCAAAGAGATTTGGGTAATGACAAGGCGAGCGCCCAACGGCTAATTGTCCTTTAAAACTCATGCCAGCCAGGGCTGAAGGCCTATCTGGGATGAACTGGAGCCTGTTCGACAATCGCCCTTCAATCGACTACCATTGCGATTGAACTGTTGGTCCATCGAACCACAGTTCGTCGAACGTACGTTACTTGTAGAAAGAACGAAGGGGTTGAAGATGGTCGGGTTAACTGTTGGATTGCTGGTTGCAGCTGGTGTTTGCGTACTCTTTTTGTTCTATCTGGTCTCGATATACAATAATTTGGTTTCGATGAGGAACCGATACAAAAACGCTTATGCCCAGATCGATGTTCAGCTCAAGCGTCGCTATGACTTGATTCCGAACTTGGTGGAAACGGCCAAGGGATACATGAAGCATGAGAAAGAGACTCTCGAAGCTGTGATACGAGCGAGAAATACCGCGATGTCGGCGGGCCAACAAGCGGCAGCCAATCCGGGAGACGCTCAGTCGATGCAAAACTTGTCTACGGCCGAAGTGGCGTTGGCAGGGACGATGACCAAGTTTATTGGTTTGGCCGAAGCGTATCCCGATTTGAAAGCCAATCAGAATATGCTTGCCATTCAAGAAGAACTGACGAGCACAGAAAACAAGGTCTCGTACTCGCGACAAGCATTCAACGACGCTGTCACATATTACAATACGGCATGCGAGGTTTTCCCAGGCTCACTGGTAGCCGGCTTTGGTCGGTTTGAGCGAGCCTCGTTGCTTGAGGTAATCAGCGCTCCGCAAGAGCGAGAGGCTGTTAAAGTCCAATTCTAAGCGGAGAGAACGATGGACTTTTTCGAGCATCAAGATCGCGCACGGCGCAAGACTTCACTTCTCGTTCTTTACTTCATTATCGCCGTCGTTATGGTGATTGTTTCGGTTTACGCTGCGCTTCTTGGAATAGTTGTTGCTGCAACACGAACTTCGGAACGCCCCATTTCGTTTTTTGAATGGCATCCGATCTTACTGACAAGTGTTGCGACGGTTGTGACAGCGATCATCTTGATCGGCAGCTTGTACAAGATCTGGTCTTTGGGTAGCGACGGAGAACAAGTTGCACTGGCGTTGGGTGGTGTCAGGATTCCGCCCAATACGGGAGTGCTCGCTGAACGCATTTTGCTAAATGTTGTCGAAGAAATGTCTTTGGCATCTGGAACGCCCGTGCCGCCGGTCTACTTGATGCCGCGAGAAATGGGGATCAACGCCTTCGCTGCGGGAACAACCCCTCAAAACGCAGTCATTGGCGTGACTCAGGGAGCGATTATGACTCTCAAACGAGAGGAGTTGCAAGGGGTGATCGCACATGAGTTCAGTCACATTCTCAACGGAGATATGCGGCTCAATTTGCGATTAATGGGAATGCTGAATGGTATCTTGCTGATCGCCTTGATTGGATATTGGACATTGCGAATATTAGGTGAGGTCGGAATTCGATCTGGCAGCAGTAATAGCGAAGACAACAAAGGGACTCTCGCGTTGGTCGCCGCATTTGCTGCCGTGGGCGGTTCGCTGGTCGCGATCGGTTACATTGGCGTGTTCTTTGCAAATTTCATCAAGGCCGCTGTATCGAGACAGCGTGAGTTCTTGGCCGATGCGTCCGCTGTGCAGTTTACCCGCAATCCAAATGGGATCGGCGATGCCTTGAAACGCATTGGAGGTTGGGCACAGAAATCACAGCTTGCTAGTCCCCACGCCTCTGAGGCAAGTCATATGTTTTTCGGTGAGGGAGTCGTTTCGCACTTGTTTGCAACCCATCCCGCGCTTCCGGTTCGCATCAAGAGAATCGATCCTCGTTTTGATGGCGTGTTTGAAACAACCAACAAGGTAGCGCACTCGGAAGCCGAAATGATCGATCCACGCTCCTTGTCACTTGCTCGATCCTCGTTTGCCGACGTGCATCAAGCGGCGGTGGCAGGAGCTGCGAGTCATGAACAAAGCCCTCAGCAAGCTGTCGATCATATCGGTGAGCCTCGTCCTGAACACTTCGTACATGCTCAACACATGGTCGAGGAAATGGACGATCTGTTGACAGAAGACATACGCGACCCGCTCGGTGCGGTTGCTATCGTCTACGCACTTCTTTTGGCTCCCTCGGACGATCCAGTTCGAAGTCAGCAGATTCAAATGCTCGCGACGTCGACCGATGATCGCGTCATGAGCGAGCTCAATCGAGTTCTGTCGCACGTGGATTCATTGGCAGACGAGCAGCGACTACCGATGGCTTGTTTGGCACTGCCATCGCTTCATCAATTGTCGCCGAATCAAGCCATCGCGTTTCGCAAAAACGTGCGTGCACTGATCGAGGCAGATCGCAAGTGGACGATTTTTGAGTTTGCGATCCAGAGATTCATTTCAAAGAGACTGGCTGACCGCTTGCAACGCAAAAACAGAGTCGCTTCGGCTCCCACAACGCAATCGATGTTGCAAAGTTTCCAAACGGTATTGTCCACTTTAGCAAGATTGGGTAACGAAACGAAC
Organism: Pirellula sp.; assembly: GCA_031424235.1. Taxonomy (GTDB): domain Bacteria; phylum Planctomycetota; class Planctomycetia; order Pirellulales; family Pirellulaceae; genus JBKCUI01. Next base: position 47,882 of record JANPHB010000209.1, on the reverse strand, counting down.
ACAGTGGAAAAGGCGTTTGCAGCAGGACTAGCGGCGGTGCCAAACATAGCCAAGGGATTGCAATTGAGCCCAAGTGCGGAATGCATACTGAAAACACTCGATGAAGCGTTAAATATTTTGGAGCATTCTCAAGGCACGATGAAACGCTCGATGTTAGCTGCGTGTTCCGCTTGCATCGCCGCAGATGGAAAGGTCGAAGTGCGAGAGCTAGAGCTATTGCGAGTTATCTCGGATGCACTGGGGTGCCCCATGCCGCCAGTACTCCAGACGAATGAGTAAAAGCAAGCGGCCGATTGCTTTCGCTTATCCCCGCTTAAGCATTTTTAAGATGCGCAAATTAGGCCTGAAAGGCCGACATATCCCTAGCCGTGGCTGATAAGCCTCATCTTTTCCCAAATTTTTGGAAAGATTTCGTACTCGTACTCGTACTCAATGAAATGGTACTCGTACTCGATTGTCCATCCGATCGAGTACGAGTACGAGTACGAAAACCCCGGGGAATTGGAGTTTCATGTTGAAAGATGTGGGTAAAGATGAGGCTGATGAGCCACGGTGCGAAGACCAATCGGGAGACGAGCCCGGAGGGGCAACGCTGTGAAGCAATTTTTGCAATCTTTTGTAGCAGATTTCGTGAGAAATCTGAGTTCAAGAACCATTCAATGACGATTCGATTGCATCACTCACGAAACCTGCTACCCAATTCTCGAAAATACTTCAAAGCGTTGCCGGAAGGGGCGACACATGATCGAGTGTGTGGGCCCTTCGAGACTGTGAATTTATTCGTAGGACGGCCTTTTCAGGCCGTCGTTACTGCAAAAAACGGCCAATTTCGACGCCCTAAAAAGGGCGTCCTACATTTTTCCACAGCCTCTTCGGGCCTTGAAATCCTTGGGAATAGCAAGTCCGGTGCTTACGGCACCGGCAGAGGATGTGTCGAGCCTTCGGCCCTCATGGGCGGATGGCACATGGAATGTGCCTGCTACCTTGCGTTACTGAAAGTGCTCGGCTTCTAGCTCGTAGTATACCCCATCCAAACCTTCAACCGGCCGTTTGTAGTCATGCACTTCGAAAGTACCGGCCAGCGAGTGTTGGCGAACCGATTTATAGGCGTATCCATCATTCACCAATCGAACCTGGATCATGTGCGTCAGTGGCGGCTGCGTTCCGAAACAGCAAGTACCCCAGTCCGGTACCAAGACAAATGTTTTGGATGAACTGCTCGATATCGATGTAGGATGCACATAGCCTTTGAGAAATATTTTCTTTCCGTTAAGCGCTCTTGCCTCGGGTGTTGGAAAGTCAAACTCTGGGATCGGGCTCTTCAAGGCCGCGAATTGAACTCGCTCAAATCCCTCAGGAACTTCTGTGTTGTAGACATAGATGTGTTTCACTGGGGAACCGATAAGAATCACAGTACTAATAATGAGTCCGAGCCAAGCGATTGGGGTTCCAATCAATTCGTTGGGGTACCTCTTCAGATTGCTAATTGCAATAATGCCGAAAACAAGTCCGATGGCGGGCAAAAATAGCAGCATGGGCGAAATCCATGCTAGTAGGCTAAACAAACCGAAAACCAAGCTGAGCATGGCCGCGCGGCTCAGCGACTTGTATACGAAATCGTCGGAATCCTCGGCAGCATATTGGGTGTCGTTGGAGTCTGAAATGTCTTGGCTCATCGTGATCTAAAAGTGGTCCGGGATAATGTTGAAACGAATGCTCGGCTTTGAAGGGAGACGAAACTGCGCCACAAAACCGTTAGCGAACTCGGTTAAGCACCATTTTGGCGACCATGCCTCCATTGGTTGCGATGTTCCACATTACCAACGCGAGCATCACCGTCGCCAAAATGACTACGACAAACGAGGCCCAAAGGTTCAATTTGCCGACAGCGGGAAGGGCTGCCATTGGCCCGCTGGTCTGCGTCTGAATGAGCTGCGAAATTGCGACGGAATCATCCAATGAGGCAACACGAATCGACGTGCGATTCGCGTTCAAAACAAGAGCCCGATCCAAGGTTTTCGTTTGGATGGAGGACGAACTGTCCAACTTTTTGGGTGCGGCAGGCGATGGAATCGGGAAAAACGTCTTGGCTCGCTTGACGGAGTTTGGATCGATTTTCTCCAGTTTGATCAACATTTCTTTGGCTTCTGGCAACGGACAGGCTCTCAAGTAGTTGATCACCGGAACGCGTACCCAGTTGTTGTCTTCGGTCGCTTTTTCGAACAGTTCACAGACTTTCTCGAGTTGGCTCCAGTCGCTCCATCTGGCCAGATCTGGAATGACCAAATCCGCGAGATCTGGGCGTTCCAAAAGCCGGTGCATGGTTTTCGTAATCGATTCTTTGGGCAGTGCGTTGCCCTCGGTTCCGTGAAAACGCAGTGCCATGACTGCGGCATAGATGTCCGCATACTGACTGTGGGCATTGTCGAAGAATTCTTCTTTGATGAGCTCTAGTCCTTTTTCTCCCTTGAGAGTCAGGTAAGCGGCAAGAAGCGCGTCCAGTCCGGCTCGGGCTTCTGGAGTTTCGCTTCGAATCATCGACTCAAACAAAACGGCATCTTCTGGTTTGCCACAAATGGCAAGCATTGTGAAATAGAGTCGTTTGCGGTCCGGCGACTTGGATGTGTCCTGAACCCACGACAATAGCTTTTCTCGATCCATTTTGTCCTTGAGCAAAACCACATCGGCATAGGGAGCCAACGCAAACTCATCGTAGCTATCGCGAGCCAGGAGAGAATCCGGATGCTCAAAGTACTTCTGGAAAAACTCCAACCGTTCGACCTGCGACTCAGGCAGTTTTTGAATCTCCTCAACATACTTTTCAGCGTCTGCGGATAGCGGGAGGGGGGATGACCAAAGCAGCTTATTCGGGTCCACTCCCAGCAGGAGGAATTTCTTAGAGGATTTGCCTGGCCCAAAGTAACTCGCTTCGATCGCTTGGTTCACGGAGATCAGTTTTTCACCGGAAAGCACCTTCTCGATTTTGAACATGGCAATGCCATCCACATCGGGTTTGCCATCGGTCTCCAATCTGCCGATTCCCACCGCATCCATCGACTTAATTTCTTGGCGAAGCGTTTGCGAGGCAGCCGAGCAGAATGGGCAATTCTCTTCGGCCATCGCAGTGTGTACGTTGACGGAAGATATCATCAGCGCTCCAAGCACAGGAGCAATCAAACGAATCATCATGGTTTTTGTCAGCCTCTTACTAGTTCTTGCGATTGCATCTTTACGATTGCTACTCAGAGCAACCCATTGGATCTTAATCATTGGTTCGCATCGATCATTCTACGCCGCCGACTTTGGGGGATGCCGGCAATGGTATTGGAAAAAAAGTCTTTGCCCGTTTGAATGCATTGGGGTCGATTTTCTCAAGCTTGGTCAACATAGCCTGCGCCTCGGGTAAAGGACAGGCTCTCAGGTAGTTGATCACGGGGACTCGAACCCAATTGGTTTCGTCAGTCGCTTTTTCAAAGAGTTTGCTAACCTTAGCAACTTGGCTCCAATCGTTCCATCGAGCTAGATCGGGAATCACCAGGTCGGCTAGGTCGGGTCTTTCGAGCAATCGGTGCATCGCACCAACAACAGACTCTTTAGATAGAATGTTGGCTTCGGTACCATGAAACCTCAAGGCCATGACGGCGGAATAGATGTCCGCGAACGGACAGTGCGCGTTGTCCAAAAAGGATTCCTTTACAAGCTCCAAGCCTTTTTCTCCCTTGAGTGTCAGATAGGCTGCCAAAAGAGCATCAAGGCCTGCTCTGGCTTCTGGGTTCTCGCTTTTGATCATGGATTCGAGAAGCATGGCATCCTCCGGTTTTCCGCAGATCGCTAGCATAGTAAAGTACAGTCGTTTGCGATCTGGAGCCTTCTTGTTGTCCTGAACCCAACCGAGCAATTTCTCGCGATCCATCTTGTCTTTGAGCGCGAGTACATCGGAATACGGTGCGAGCGCAAACTCGTCGAAACAATCCCGAGCGATTAAAGGATCGGAGTGCTCAAAGTACTTTTGAAAAAACTCTAAGCGTTCGCTTTGGGAATCAGGTAACGTTCGAATGTCCTCAATGTACTTTTCTGCTTCGGAAGACAAAGCCAGCGGAGAACTCCAGAGCAAACGTGTCGGGTCGATTCCGAGAAGCAAAAAGTTCTTTTCTGTTTTTGTGGGGCCAAGATAGCTGGCTTCGATCGCTTGATCCTTTCGGATCAGTTTGTCCCCCGAAAGTACCTTCTGGATGGTAAAAGTTGCCAGCCCCTCGATGCTGTTCTTTCCATCTGCATTCAGTCGACCGATAGCGGCCGCGTCCATCGACGCAATTTCCTGCCGCAACGTCTGTGAAGCTGCAGGGCAAAACGGGCAATTCTCGGAAGCCAAGCACCGTTTCGAGCCTATTACGCCCACGAAAACCAGACCATTTAGAAGTACAATCAAGGCCAGGAGTGTACTCGTTGGATTCGTTACAAGTCGAATAATCATCATCTAACCAACCTTGGAACTTTCTCTAAAGACCTACGCGACGGCGCAAGTCCACCTAATGTACGTCATTCCATGTGGTGAATGCCAGATGTTTGGGAGGATTTTCGGGGATCTGTTTTGCGAGGTCCTAACCTTTTTGTTGATAAAATGGCTGCATCCGCATACAGTCTCTGGTCCGAATCGAAGTGTTCGACCACAATTATTCGGTCAACGTCGTCGCAAGTCCACTACGACGGCGTCGTACCGTTTCGCTTCCTTGCGTTTTTGAACCCTGTCCAAGCAGCTTTCCCCCTCATGCAACTCCCCATTTTGAAAGTCCTTTCGCCAGCGGACACTTTCCCAGGCCAAGCTCCCTCGGTGAACGATTCTGCCGGGCAAGATTCCATGGGGCAAGATGCGGCTGGGTGCGGTTCCGTTGCGGCAGTTTTTGAGCCAAGCCGGCGGTTGCCTCCCTGGCTGCGCCGAGAAGTGCCGAAAGGGAACGCCAACCATTTCACTTCGGGATTGCTTAACGAATTGCGATTGGAGACCGTTTGCGAGAATGCAAAATGCCCCAATCGAATGGAGTGCTATTCGCAAAACACCGCGACTTTCATGATTCTCGGAAATGTTTGCACGCGTCCTTGTGGTTTTTGCGCGGTTTCGCGAGGCAAGCCCGAAGCGCTCGAGGGGGACGAACCTGAGCGCGTTGCCGAAGCAGCGTTGCGATTGGGCTTGAAGCACGTAGTCATTACTTCCGTAACCCGCGATGATTTACCGGATGGCGGCGGTGACCACTTCTATCAATGTGTCATCGCTGTTCGCAACAAAACGGGGGCCTCAGTCGAAGTGCTAACGCCCGATTTTATTCGGCACAAGCATGGCCTGGACCGCGTCATTGAATCGGCGCCGGAAGTATTCAATCACAACATGGAAACCGTCCCCAGACTTTACCGTAAAGTCAGAGGGCCTAAGAGCGAGTACCAATGGACTTTGGATCTGCTAAAGCATGTGAAGAATAGCAACAATGCGATTAAGACAAAAAGCGGACTCATGTTGGGGCTCGGTGAAACTCGCGACGAGTTGCTCGACTGTTTGGCGGACCTTCGAACTTACCATTGCGATTTCTTGACCCTCGGACAATATCTTCAGCCTGGTCCCAAGTATCTGCCAGTCGTGCGATACGTGCCACCTGACGAGTTCGAAGAACTAGGAGCGATTGCGAGATCGATGGGCTTCAAGAAAGTTGCATCGGGTCCATTTGTTCGAAGCTCGTATCATGCTCGCGATATGGCTGAGACTGAAGTCACCTCTTAGGCGAGCGGCGAGTTCCGAATTACCTGAGCACGACGCGCAAACTAGTGAAATTCATGGTGGAATCACTAGCTTGCGCGTTTTGAAGTTGCACACTTGTGTTTTTGTAGTAGAATTCGTGAGAATTCTGGCCGCGTCTTGATTGCAAAGCGTCTGAATTCTCACGAATTCAGCTACATTTCTCAATTCAGTGCAACTTCAAAACTTGCGCGTCGTGCTAATCTTACCAACGGCCGACAATCGTATGCAGTCCTTCTTGGTCGCGCACATTCGGCAGGCAACGTTCAACGTAGGGGGCATCGTGCGCAAAGATGACGTATGTACCAGGTAGCAACACCGTTTTGTCGGAAGTTGCTTTTCCAAGTTGGCTTTGCCAAACACTCTCTTCGGTAATTTGACTAATAATATTGCTTCCCGGATTGTAACGGAACCCAAAATAATTAGTGAAGACCTGCCCCAATGAAGTTTGATCGACCGACGGCGAGTCGGCTGGTGGGACGAGCGGCTGAGACTTGTACGACTTATGTAGCTCAGATATCGCGTCTGCTCGTGATGTTACCGCAAGCTCAGCCCTCTCTCCAGGCTTTACATCCAGGGCCAAGTAGTACAAGTCGTTTTCACCAACGAAGATCGCTTTGTCCCACTTGAAAGCGGAGGCATTTCGAATCGCTTGACCGCTGAAGAGTGTATCCAGCTCTGGACCGCGTTTCAAAATCGGCAGTTTTCTCACAGGGTGGGCGATTGAGAATTGGGTTTGCAGACGAGGCGGGAGAAAACCACGATACTTTTGCCGTCCATCTGACTCCACATGTTCGCTCGTCGGTAGTGAGGTAAACGAACTCGTCATAATCGGACTGAAGTGTGTTTCCTGGTCAAGGGAAATCCCATCATTCGAGACCGTCGCGGCAAAGTAAGTCTGACGTGACCATACAAGTCCATCCCCATTTTGGTCCACGAATGCAAGTGATCGAATCCGTGAAACTGCCCCCAACCCATCCTTGAGCAACCCGTAGCTGAACAGAAAAAAGGTGCAAATGGTGGCGGTAATGGGGATGAGTACGACTAACCAAACCCTTCGTTTATGTCGGTTGCTCCAGACCATGATTCCAGGGACGGCTCCACCCACAAACAAAACGACAAATGTCAAGAAAGCAATGGCTGGCGTACGCCCCACCGAGGGAATGAGCCAAGTCCAAAAGTCGTCCCCGACCCCGCTCGATAATCGAACGGTCCGGTTTCCTGACGCAGCGGTTACTGGAATTGCAGCATTCGAACTGGAGCGATTTTTGCCAAAGGTTTCATCCAGGATATTGGCGTAATCAGCTCTTCGACGGCTTTCCAGACAGACAGTTCCAAAGCCATGTGCGACAATAGTTGTTTCCTGTGGAGCATCCTCAGCAAACGTCACTGCATCGTAAATCTCGCTCGCAAAAGCAATCGGGGATGCAAGCTTAGAATCCAGAAAGCTAGTTCCAACTTCGGCCAGCTTTTCGGAAAACCAATCCGTCGCTTCATAGAAACCTGAGAATGAAACGGGCGGTACATATCCAATGGAGGGAGGTATAGTCTCTCCTTTCAAAACAGCTCGGCCCGTCGCCATCTGGTGCCTGTCCCAAATGGTATTCTCAAAAGGATCTAAGCTTGGCGATTGAAAGTCTGTTAGCTGCAGCACGTTTGCTTGACCGTTAGTTCTGCTCTTGTTTCGCTTTGATACACCGTGCTTCCTCGTTAAATCGATCGACAACAAATTCGCGATAGTTTTCGGCGAACGAACCTTGTTAATAGCCAAGAATCCCCCTGCAAGAACGTAGCTGCTGAGGCACTCACGTCCCTTGGCATCCATGCGTTCAAGATCCTCCAATGAAACCGAAATCTGCTCCAAAGTGCTCAGGCAAAGCCAGTTCGATGGCATGTTTCGCACATTGCAATAGGAGCTTGATTGTGAGGACTGAGATACAAACTGCTCTTGAGAAAACCAGTTCCCTGTTCTACCCATTTCTGCAATCGCTTCTGTACGCCGAACGTCATCCTTCGACGTTTCATCCGAGATCAAGACGAGACTTTTGCAAGCATTGACACCCATTCCCCGACTGTTGTAAATGTAGGAGTACTGGCCAGACAATTTTCGATCGTTCAGCTTGGCTGAGATTCCAAACTGATAGCCGCGAGAGGCTGCCGACTCAATGAGGAAGTTTCCAAGCGCTTCGCCAGTTGCTACCCCCGTCCCTTTCTCGATGGGTATCTCGACCACAACTTCTTTATTGCCAAAGCTGGAATAGTAGTTCTGGCCTATGGTCACTTTGAGCATACCACTCTGTTTGAACAGAAGCCCCTTTCGAGGCACGACCCGAACTCGAATTGGGCAATATCCCGGTTCACCAAACCAATTCGGAAAAGAAACGTAAATGGAAACATCACCCGTGTCGCCATTGATACTGTTGGTGATGAGGTGCTCATTCTTGAATTGGCCAACGTCCACATGTTGAGCTCGAACATCGCCGCATAGAAGGCTGCAAACAAACGCGGCTAAAAGAGAGCAACAAACATTTAGGCGATTGGTTGTTTTCATGGTATTGCTTAACGTTCGGGCTGGTCGCAATCTTGACTCAAGTGCAGCTATCGGCCTCGATTATAGGTTCTGAACCTTCAGTCGTGTTGAGCTGTCCACTCGAAATCGGGAAAACAGACTTTAAAGAGGTGCGCGTCGCAGCCGATTCCATGCGAAGTCACTCTCGGCAAGAGTGACCCACGGTGGGTCACTCTTGCCGGGTGCGACTATGAGCGGACCAACAACATCCAAATCGCACGAGCACAACTTTACGCTAGAACATCCCTTAGGACATGCCCATGGACATCGGTCAACCGACGCTCGATTCCATTGTGATAGTAGGTCAGCCGCTCGTGGTCCATTCCCAACAAATGCAAAATGGTCGCGTGAAAATCGTAAACCGTCGCGATTCCTTCGACTGCTTTATACCCAAACTCGTCCGTGGCACCATATGTGAATGGAGCCTTAACACCAGCCCCTGCCATCCAAGCTGTGAAGCCCGCTGGGTTGTGGTCTCTGCCGCTCGCTCCAGCCTGAAACGTTGGCATCCTACCGAATTCAGTACACCAAACGACAAGTGTGTCCTTGAGAAGACCTCGCTGCTTCAGATCGCGAAGCAATGCGGCGGTCGGTTGATCAAATACCGGCCCATGTTTTCCATATTGCTCGTGCAGCTGCTTATGTCCGTCCCAATTACTCACCCCCTCGCCACCTGTTTGGTACGCACCATTGAACAACTGAACGAACCGAACTCCTTTTTCAATAAGTCGACGTGCAAGAATGCAGTTGCGAGCGTACTTGGCTTTCAATTCATTGGATGCGTCATCCGCTCCGTACATTCTCAACGTGTCTGCCGTTTCGGTATTGAGGTCGGTCACAGCGGGGACGCTCAATTGCATTCTGGCTGCCAATTCATAGCTGGAAATCCTAGCAGCCAATTCGCTGTCGCCAGGAAAATCCTTCATGTGACGACGATTCAGCTCCTGAAGAAAATCGCGAGTCGCTCGATCGGTTGCAGCGGATACTCCTTTTGGCGGCTCCAAATTTCGCAGCGGTTGTGCCGCGTTAAAATCCGTTCCTTGATAAGCCGCCGGCAGAAATCCACTTCCCCAATTGTTGACACTCGACTGAGGCGTCCCTCGCGGATCTGGAATGGCAACGTAGGATGGCAACTCTTGATTCTCCGTCCCAAGCGCCCATGTCACCCAAGCGCCAACGCTCGGAAACCCCTCCAAGGTAAAGCCGGTCGACATGAAATTCTCGCCTGGACCGTGCGTGTTGGTTTTCCCGGTGAGCGAATGGATAAAGCACATATCATCGGCCAAGTCACCGAGCATCGGCACCAAATCGGAGACCATCTTTCCACATTGGCCGCGCGGCTTAAACTCCCATGGACTCTTGGTAAGATTCCCTTGTTTGCCTTGAAAGGTGACCAATCCGTCTGCACCTGGCATCGGTTCGCCGTGTCGTTTGATCAACTCCGGCTTGTAGTCAAACGTATCGAGCTGACTGCATGCTCCCGCGCAGAAAATCATGAGAACGTTCTTTGCTTTGGGAGCAAAATGCGATGCTCGCGATGCGAATGGCCTCGCTGGATCGATTTGAGGACGAAGCGGTGTCTTGTCCGCGGCCAACAATCCGTCGCCATACAATAAACTGGCCAATGCAATACCACTTAGCCCTTGAGCAGTTTGCCCTAGAAATCTTCGTCGATCCAGCATGGGAGAGGAAAAAGGAGTCATGTAACCACCGGGACCTTTGTTTTCGATTGAACTAACTTTGGAGCAGCCACGAGCCATTGCCATAGCTCAACCATCGGTTTGATTTCCACAGCGGAGATCGTTCCACGTGCATACGCAATTCTATTGTAGAATCGCCCAAGCATACTCAACGACTCCTGCTGCTCCGGAAACCGGCGAGCAAGTCGACGGATGAATTCCTCGGGCGTCTCTTCTTCGCCACGAACCACTCTACGTTCATAACCCCATGATAGTACAGCCAGGTACATGTGCCTAACCATTTGCTCACGACTCCATCCACTACCTGCTTGAAAGGGATTCGCAAAAGAACTGAACGGCGGATACAGATCATCTAACGTAGTTGCCCCTTCTACCACATGATCGGCCGGGATCAAAGACCTCTTCTTTCGACCTAACAGTGCATTAATCCAATCCGCAAAGTCCTTCATGGCCTGAACTAATTCTCTTCGGTACTTGATTCCGAAGATAACGGCAACAACCAACAAAACGAGCATAACCAACCACTGCACCAGAGCTGGAAGATTCCACTGGATGGACATCGAGGGAGTTTTCGGCGGCTGTTGCGGTTCAGGTCCTTTTTCCGGTTTAGGCTGCTGGCCCCTTTTTGGTTCCTGCTGCGGAGGCTTGTCTTCTTGACGAGGCTCCCCTTTAGGAGGTTGAGGCTGATTCTCGTCAGGTGTACGCTCATCGCCATTCTCGGGCTGCCGTTTTTCGTTTTTTGCATTGTCCTGTTTGCTCGGATCGGCTTCCTTGCTCTGTGACGGATCGCGTTGGGAGCCATTCTCAGCTTCGCTTTGCCGTTGACCTCGTTGCTCCTGACTTCCCTCCGCTTTGTCTCCTTGTTGACTATCTCCTGGTTTATTGCCGCCTTCTGCCTTGCCTTTTGGGGAACCGCTCTGCGAGGGACTTTGGCCATCCTGATCGCCATTTCGCTGATCGCCATTTTGTTGATCGCCCGATTTCGCTTCCCCGTCGTTCGACTGGTTTCGATTTCGGTCGTTCGCTTGTCCCTGGTTGTCCCCTTTTTCATTTCGCTCGTTGCCTTCCCCACCCTTGCCAATTTCTGGTCCCTCCCCGGGCGCTCCTTCCTTTCCCCATCCCCACTTGTTCGCTTGCAAATCATCACGGCTCGTGAAATGAAACGGCAAGTCCATCGACAAGAGCGAGTGACCAGGAATCGGAAGCAGCGACAGCAGAAACAACACCACGAAGACACTCGTCATGCCGATTGTCAACCAACGCACGGCAAACGCCGTCTCCATCGGCACACCGCGTTCCCGCAAGTACTTTCGCAACGACAAAAGCGATATCAACACCAAGAGAAAGAGCGAACTAAGCAGATAGACAAACAGATAAGTAAACGCCCAACGTCGATCGAGCGAACTTTTGATGACCAGTTGTCCAAGCCCGAACAAAGGAAGCGCGAGCAAGGCAAAATACAAAACCCAAACCCCCGGATTGTGCCTGCGACGACGCGACTTCTTGACTTTGGCGGTTTCCGGCTCAGACGCATTCTCAGACTCGTCTGCGGTCTTGGTGGTTGCGTTGGAGGCGGAAGCTTTGCGTTCACTTTCGACCAAACCAAGCGACTGCAAGAGCCCAACTCCGGTGCTTTGCTCTTGTTCGTTCATCGAGGTGCAGTCGAATGTGATCCTGTCCGCCAGCACAGCTACCAACACCAGTAGCCCCAACAGAATCGGGAAGCTAAAAACAGCCATCGGCCCGCTAATGGTCATGAACTGCGGAGCCACGAACAACGTTGCCCCTCCTAACGCAAACATATAGGTGAACGCAAGCTGTCGGCTTTGCTCAATTGCAATGCGTGCAATCAATACTGCGGCAACCGTGTAAAGTCCCAATATCCACATCAACCTTGCGGTAAATGGGCCTTCGTAACAAACAATGATTATGAAGTAAACGAGAGAACCGATCATCCCGATGATGAAAACGGGCGCTATTGCAGCCAACAGAAAATCGAGGCTTTCCGGCCGTGCTTTCTTTTCACTCGCCATAATGACACAGCCTATTCAATTTTCGAAGTGACGATTCGCAGAAGCTCTTTTTCGCGACTTGCTAACAGCTTGCCTTCCCATGGCAACAACCAACGATACAAATACAAAGAACCTAGCAACCATGGTATCGAAAGAAGCAAGGCATACGGGACGAAGGAAGTGCTTTTGACAAATTGATCCATAAACCACTCGATTCCCAGCGGTATGAGAGCCACGACAGTCATGGCTGGCATCAGCATACTCAGGGCAAGACTAAATAAAATCGGCACTAGATTAAATTGCTTTGGCTGAATGCTGCCCGCAGCAAGCGGAAAAGGAGTCAAGATGGCCATAACATTGGTCAAGAGACAAAAAAGAGGCAAGATCGACGCGGACAGGAAAACAGCGCAAAAGAACTTGTCGATCGACATCCCGAAATACACGCCGATTGCAAACGCCATCAGGATCGTTTGGAGAAACAAAAACGGTACCGTGGCTAGATTGCGTCCTAGCAAAATGCGGTCGCGACGAAGCGGTGAAAGTACAAAGGCTCGAAACCCTGCGCGGTCATACGCAAACACGTTGCCCAGCAATCCCGACGTGATGAACAAACTGCAAGCTGAGAAACCAACAACAATCGCGGCTTTCAATTCATCGATCTTAGGTGGCTCCCAAGCTTTCAAAACGCCGAACAAAATGAATGGCACCATCAGCGGCAACAGCAGGTAAAGTTTAACTTCTGGGGCTCGCGTCATGGACTTGAGCGTCATCGAAATGATCGCCGATGTGTCCTCGGACACCATTGGAAAGCGACGTTCTACCAACAACAAACGTCGACTTTCTCCTAAAGGCAGTACATGGGAAGGCCCGCTTGTCTCTTGTTCGCTTCTTGTTGTGCTTAGCCTACGCGTTGTCGATGACCGGGAATCGGTTTCACCCTTGTAAAACCGCAAAGTCTGCCTGTAGTTTCTTCTCAAAGAAACAAATGCGATTACGCCCATCGCTATGGTGAGCCACACAACGTGAAAAGTCCCTGCCATCATGGACTCGATGCAGCCCGCCATCCACAGAGGAGGGACACACAAGTTTGCTTGTCGCAGTCGCCCTATCCATAATGCAACATTCTTCGCACGTTCGCGCTCTCGCTTTTCTTTCCGTTCTTTTTCCTGGATGGATTTCAACTCTTCGCTGCTCTCTTCACTGCCTGAACTGTCCGAATCCAATACAACGGCTTGTTCGGAAGGCTCTCTGCTGTTGTCTCCCTTTTTGTCCTCCTGCTTGGCCGAGTTGTTGTCCGCTTGTTGTTGACGTGCTCGCTTCGAATCCTCGCTCGCGAACCGCATCGCGAGGAATGAAGGAAGTTGCGAAACAAGAATGATGCACAATGGAATCGCAATCATGACCAATTGGCGACGCCTCGGATTGGCCATAATCGCAGCCAACCAGCCTTGCAACTGATAGGTCAATGCGGTAATCGCGATCAAAAACACGACAAAAGGAATAGGGAAAAGTAAGGCGATCGGACCGACGGAAAAACATGACCCAACGATGAATCCAAAACTAAAAGCGCACATCGACATAAGCGGCAAGTTGATCAACGAGCTTAGATAATTGATTGCAAAGGCTTGCGAAAAAGAAACCGGCAAATGCAAAATCCGATCGAAAGTAATCGCATCGGTCCGCTGCACATCGGTCGCAACAAAGATCATCCAGATAAAACAAAACAGCGCGATCAACCCATCCCAAAACAAAAAGTAGTTCGCTGGCGGTACAAGTCGCGGCAAAACAGCACCCATGACACAACCAGCAACCAGCAGTACCAAGCAGCTGATAGCGAACGAGACCAACAGGATGGCTGCGAGCGCCTTGCCAATTCCCGACGAGTGACGCAATTGATTGACCCGAATACGCCATCGCAGCCACACAAAGGTTTGGAAATGCGTTAGTGTGCCGTTAAGAAAGGAGGGCTTCGTTGCTCGTGGAGATAACATACGTTGTGTGGCCTATCTCTGTTCCAGCCACTCGAGTGTTGCGACTTGGTTTTTGTCCGCCCCGGTGGCATGCAAAAAACATTGCTCCAACGTGCCGCTCTGATGGAGCTCGTCCATCGAGCACTGCTGTATCAGCTTGCCGCTTTGAATGATGCCGACATGCGTGCAAAGTCGTTCGACAATTTCCAAAACGTGCGATGTTAAGAACACGGTTGATCCCTTGGCAACGAAACTGGACAGTAGATCGCGAATGGTTAACGAAGCGACCGCGTCGACGCCTTCGAAGGGTTCGTCGAGGAAAAGCAGTTTTGGATTCGGGAGAAGGGCTGCTGCTAGCGATAGTTTTTTTCTCATGCCGTGGGAATATTCCAGCACGAGTTTCTTCGTTTCTCTTTCGAGTGATAGCAAATGAAGCATCTCATCGCTTCGGTCCCGAATGGTCTCTCGCTCCAGTCCGTGAATGCGTCCAATGAAGATCAAATATTCAATGGCTGTCAAGTTGTCGAAGAGAGCCAAGTTTTCGGGAATGACGCCGATCTGCTTCTTGGCTTCAAGCGATTGAGTATGGTCTAGCATGTTGCAACCGAGTACGGAAATGGTGCCGGCGGTCGGGCTCAAAAGACCGGTCAGCATTTTGATGGTCGTCGATTTGCCAGCGCCATTTTGACCAAGAAAGCCATAAAATGTACCGCAAGCCACCCTGAGATCGACCGAATCAACCGCCGTTTGATTGCCAAAAACGCGGGTCAGCTGCTGAGTTTCGATTGCAGTTGGTATCACGATCTTCCTGTTCTAGCGGAACGGCGCAAGCCGTACGATGGCAAGTATTGAACAAACGACACTCAACTGGCGATTCACCGGAGTGCTCGCGCACTTCCGCTAACGCGAAACGCCTCCAGATCTGAACCAATTAGGCGATCGGCAGCATGAATACTACCTTAGCACGACGCGCAAGCTAGTGAATCAACTATCCAATTCACTAGCTTGCGCTTCGTGCTAGGCCGTTTGGACATCCATTATAGCTTGTCGATGCCGAAAACTCTACGTTTCTGTTCGTCATCAAGTCGCTTGTCTTCTATATCTGCCTGGCGAGATGCCAAAGCGTTTTTTGAAGACCACACTCATGTATTCCGTATGCTCGAACCCCGCGTGCTTGGCTATCTCGTCGAGCGAGAGTTCACTTTGCTGAAGCAGCCGCTGAACGCGGTCGGTGCGAATCGTTGTGATCATGTCGTGAGGCGTCTTGCCCGTCGCTTGCAGAAATTGCGCTTCCAGCGATCGTCTTGAAAGCGGGACATGGTTAAGAACGTCTTTCACGTTGATTCCGTCGCAAGCATGGTCGCGAATGAATCGAATGGCATTCGCGACGTCTTCGTTCGAAACAGCGGTTACGTCCGTGGATTGGCGTTGCGAGATACCAAGTGGCTTCATCAGCAATGGGGTATTGCTGCTTTCGATTCGACCATGCATCAAATCGTCGAGTAACTGCGCGGCGTTGAAACCTGCCCCACGCGCATCGGGCGCTATACTTGTCAGAGACGGGTGCGAAAGATCACAAAGGAGCGGATCGTTATCGACTCCTACCACCGCGAGTTGTTCAGGGACCGGCAGCCCGATGTTCCGACATGTGTCCAAGACGATCTGAGCTTGAATGTCATAAGCACACATCAGGCCTGTCGGTTTCGGAAGCTTGTTTAACCAGGACTCGAGAGACGAGGTCCTCGACGATTTCTCGGGTGATCTAGCATAGGGTGACTCTGTCAGAAAGCACTCGCAAGGAACTCCTGCGTTTTGACACTTCGCAGCAAAATGCTCCATACGCCACGTCGACCAATTGAAACCTTTGGGACCACAGAATGCAAAATGGCGGAAGCCGCGTTCATACAGATGCTCAAAGGCCAACGACGCAATGGCTTCATCATCCGTTTCCACCCAAGGGATCTCCGTTAGTCGTCGAGCAGAACTAAGGTCCACCACAGGCACACTCAGTTTGGAAATGCTCTTTTCGATTTCCGCAGTCTCAATTCGGGCAATCACCCCATCGCCCTGCCAGTTCCGAAGCCACCTCGGAGGCGTACCTCCACGCTCCTGCTCCGGCAAAAAAACCGACCAACTGTCCCGCTGCCGCTGGTACTCCACAATTCCCTCCAGCAATCCGCGAGCGTAGGCATTCGAAGTTTCAATCAGAAGGGCGACGGACTTCCGTTGTTTTTTCGGTTTGGTAAGCTCAGTCATGAAAATAAGTCGGGTGAAAAACCTCATCTTTTTTGCGCAATTTATCATGGCGTATCCGACGGGGAATTGCCACACTAATCAAGGCGAAAAACCTTCCAATTCCGTTCCTTCCACCCTTCCTCCCATACTAATGACGCAAAAGAAGATCAATGTTGCCATGGTCGGTCTCGGTTTCGGCGCCGAGTTTATCCCCATCTACCAGTGTCATCCGAACGCGAATGTTCATGCGATTTGCCGTCGGAACGAGGCCGATCTCAATCTGGTCGGCGATCGATTTGGGATCGCCAAACGATACCAAGAATTCGACAAAGTCCTTGAGGATCCCGAAGTTGACTTCGTCCATATCAATTCACCGATTCCAGATCACGCTTGGATGAGTATGCGTGCTCTCAAAGCTGGCAAGCATGTAATGTGCACCGTCCCAATGGCGACCACTATCGAAGAGTGTGACCAAATTTGCCAGTTGGTTGCTGACACCGGTCTCAAGTACATGATGGCCGAAACCGTGGTCTATAGCCGCGAGTACTTGTTCATCAAGGAAATGTATCAAAAGGGTGAGCTCGGCAAGATCCAATACATGGCTGCTTCCCACCCCCAAGACATGGCTGGCTGGCCTGAATATTGGGAACGTATGATTCCAATGCACTACGCAACCCACGTGGTTTCGCCCGTTTTGGGCTTGGTCGACGGCCGGGCCGAGTACGTTTCCTGTTTCGGTTCGGGAACCATCAACGAAAGCCTTGCAAAGAAATCTGGCAATTCGTTTGCTGTGGAATCTTGCCACATCAAGATCAAAGACAGCGATATCGCGGCTCACATCTGGCGGTTCTTATTCGACACCGCTCGACAATACCGAGAGAGTTTCGACGTCTACGGCACGAAGAAGAGCTTCGAATGGTCGCTGGTAGAAGGCAAACCACACGTTCTTCACACCGCGAAGTTGCCTGAGCACGAAATTGCCGGTGAAGTAGAAGTGCCAGACTACGCGCATTTGCTACCCGAACCGATCCGCAAATTCACGCAAACCATCCAAGATGCAGATCATTTGTCGTTCATCCAAGGTGGCGGTCACGGCGGCTCACATCCGCACCTTGTGCACGAGTTTATCAGTTCCCTGGTAGAAAATCGCGATCCAAGGCCGAATGCGGTTACCAGCGCCAACTGGACCTGCGTCGGCATTTGCGCCCACGAAAGTGCAGTCAAAGGTGGACAGCTCGTCAAACTGCCCGAGTTCACACTTAAGTAGCTTGGGACCATTGTCCCGAGCTATGCCCAGCCAATACCAAGCCAATACCTGAGGATGCAAACCAACGATCGTTATCGGCCGTTGCGATCCAGAATCCCTCCCGCCAACTTTTGAATCGATACCAATTATGCTGACACCAAGAAGCGTTTTACACTGGGCGTTTTCCATCGCCTTAGCGTCTTTGATGTGCGTCCCGACCTGGGCTCAGATCGCAGCTCCAGCCAAGGACAGCGTGAAAGTCCTGATGCTGGGAGACACGGGCCATCACCAACCTGCCTCGCTTTTCCGAGCCATCCAAAAGCCGCTCGCGGATGTCGGAGTCGAAATCGTCTACAGCGATGATACCGACGCGACTCTCCAAAGCGATCGCCTCAACCAGTTCGATGTCCTGCTGATCTATGCCAACACAGCCAAAATCACCGACTCGCAGGAAAAGGCCCTTTTGGACTATGTCGCCAGCGGCAAAGGATTCGTTCCATTGCACTGCGCAACATACTGTTTCCTAAATTCCGACAAGTACATCGAATTGTGCGGAGCTCAGTTCAAAGAACACGGCGGCCAGCGATTCTCGACGCAAATTGTCGCCCCAGAACATGAGATCATGAAGGGCTTCAACGGCTTCGAAAGCTGGGACGAAACTTATGTTCACCACAAGCACAACACAATCAACCGAATCGTCTTGGAGGAACGTCGCGAAGGCAAACTCGCCGAAGGCGCCAAAAGTGAGCCTTGGACTTGGGTACGTACGCATGGCAAGGGACGTGTATTCTACACCGCTTGGGGGCACAACATGGACACGTGGAAGCAAACTGGCTTCCACAATCTACTCGAACGAGGAATCAAATGGTCCGCGAACAAGTCGTTGGCCAACGTCGCCTCGTTTACTGATGCAAAACGGTTCCCAATACCAAGAATGACAGAAGTGCCTGCCGACCTCCCGAAGTTCACCTTCACCGAAGTTGGAAGCAAGATCCCAAATTACACACCAGGAAAAAAATGGGGCGTACAAGGCGATCCGATTACCACCATGCAGAATCCAGTC
Organism: Pirellula sp.; assembly: GCA_031424235.1. Taxonomy (GTDB): domain Bacteria; phylum Planctomycetota; class Planctomycetia; order Pirellulales; family Pirellulaceae; genus JBKCUI01. Next base: position 29,302 of record JANPHB010000209.1, on the reverse strand, counting down.
TCGCCTATGGATTCGCTGAAACATTACGTTACACCCGAGCAATTTGAAATGAAGCTATGGGCTTCCGAAACGGATGCTGCTACCGACCGAGTCTATGCAGGCTTGGCAGGCAAACCACTCGCCATGAACTGGGACCATCGCGGCCGTCTATGGGTCTGCGAAACAATCGATTATCCAAACGAATTGCAACCACCAGGCAAAGGTCGAGATCGTGTCCGAATTTGCGAAGACACCAACCATGACGGTGTTGCCGACAAGTTCACCGTGTTTGCAACCAATCTCAGTATTCCGTCGTCAATCGTCTGCTGCCGAGGTGGTGCCATTATTCAGGATGGCCAAAAGACCGTCTTCATGAAGGACACAAACGGAGACGACGTTGCTGACATGCGACAAGAACTGATCACCGGCTGGGCCATGGGCGACACACACGGTGGTGTCAGCAATTTCCAATACGGGATCGACAATTGGATTTGGGCCATGCAAGGCTACAACGACTCGACACCTGTCATCAATGGCGAAAAACAACAAAGCTTCCGGCAAGGGTTCTGGCGATTCGCTGTCGATGCCGGCGTGTCCAATGAAACCGCTCCTGTCTATGCTGTCGAGGGTGGAAAAGCAGCCTCGGAACGAACGAACAAATTTGACGCTCATTCGATTCGTGTCACCAAACTCGAATTTGTTCGCTCTACCAACAACAACACATGGGGATTCGGACAAAGCGAAGAGGGGCTCATCTTTGGTTCCACCGCTAATGGAACGCCAAGCGTTTTCATGCCGATTGCTAACAGCTACTACGAACGCGTTAACGGTTGGTCGCCGGCTGTCCTTAACTCGATCGCAGACAGCAACAACATCAGCCCGATCACTCCTAATGTTCGTCAAGTTGACCAACACGGTGGCTATACAGCCGGTTGCGGACACGCACTTTACACCGCTCGCAAGTACCCGAAGAGTTGGTGGAATCGCGTCGCGTTCGTATGCGAGCCCACAGGTCACTTGGTCGGCACCTTCGTCATCGACAAAGCCGGTGCTGGCTATCAAAGCACGAGCCCATTTAATCTAGTTGCGAGCAACGACGAGTGGGCTGCCCCGATCATGGCCGAAGTCGGTCCAGACGGTAACGTTTGGGTGCTCGATTGGTATAATTTCATCGTCCAACACAACCCAACACCACAAGGTTTTTCAACCGGGAAGGGCAACGCTTATGAAAGCGATCTGCGGGACAAGAAATATGGCCGAGTTTACCGCGTCGTTTACAACGGCAAGGATGGCTTGGACAAGGCGGCCACAGAAGCGGCTGATAAGTCTGTGCTCAATGGCTTGGACCCTAACAACGAAGCCGCCTTGGTCGCAGTACTCAAGCACCCAACGATGCTTTGGCGTAAGCATGCTCAAAGGCTTTTGATCGAAAAGGGAGCATTAGCCAATGCAACCACCCAAGCGTTGCGTTCTCTAGTGAGCGACGACTCGGTCGATAGCAATGGATTGAACGTCGGTGCGATTCATGCTCTTTGGGTATTGAACGCCACGAAACCAACCAAGACGGTTGCGTTCACCAACGCACAGTCCGGAGTCAAAATGGATAACGAATTGACTTCGGCGATGAAGCACAAGAGTCCAGGCGTTCGCAGAAATGCACTCCAAGTCGCCGCGAGCAACTCGCAAACTTTGGATGCAATCTTGGCTGCCGGAACTCTCAACGACGAAGATGCTCAAGTGCGACTGGCTGCTCTGCTCAAAGTTGCCGATGTGTCCGCATCCAGCCCCGAACTCATTAAGTTGCTCGCTAGACCCGACCTGCTGACAAAACTCAAGGCCGATGCGGGTGCTTCGGACCGCTGGCTTCTGGATGCTTGGACCAGCGCTGCCGCTAAGCATGCGTTTGATCTATTGCCAGTCTTGGTAAGCCAAAAAGATTGGCAACCTTCGGAAGCCATCTTGAAGCAAATCGGAATCGTTGCTCAGCACGCTGCTCGATCCAAGATGGACGCAGCTGGTATTGAGAAGTTTATCGTGACTCCCGGCAATCCCAGCGTTACTACCGTTTTCATTAGCGGACTCGTGGCGGGTTGGCCAAAAGACTACGAAGTTTCGGTTTCCAAAGCTGCGGGCGACCGATTGCTGACAACTTGGCTCAACGGTTCCTTGCCTATCGAATCCAAGAGCCAAGTTCTGCAACTGGCCAATGCGATCGGAGTGAAAGACCTCGGCGAGGGACTAGCCAAAATCCAACAAGAGCTTGTTGCTGTTTTCGGTGATGCCAAAAAGGATACCGAAAGCCGAGTTGCAGCCGCCAAACAGTGTTTGGTCCTGCAACCCGAAAACATCGCAATCGTAACGGACGTGATCGCTCAGGTCACACCGCAAGCTGCCCCTGAACTTGCCAAGGGATTAGTGGAAGCGTTGGGTGTTTCGCGAGCCAAAGGACTGGCCGCACTGCTAACTGAACGCGCTCGAAGTTTGCCACCTGACTTCCTCAAGAATTCAATTCGAGTATTGCTAAGCCGCCCGCAGTCCACTTTGGAATTGCTGGACCTCATGGAATCGGGCAAAGTAACTTTGGGCGATTTGCAGTTGGATCAGAAACAAGCCTTGCGTGACCACCCCAATGCCAAGGTACGCGAACGAGCGCTCGCTGTCATGAAATCAAGCGGCGGTGTTCCCAACAGTGATCGCCAGAAAGTCCTGGATAGCTTCATGGCCATCACCGAAGAAGCTGGCAGCGTCAGTGCTGGCAAAGCTATGTACGAAAAACATTGTGCAGCGTGTCACAAACATGGCGAACTCGGAGTCAACATCGGTCCGAATTTGACAGGCATGGCCGTTCACCCTAAGCACGAATTGCTGATGAATATCCTGGACCCAAGTCGCAGCGTCGAAGGCAATTTTCGAACCTACAGCATTCGAACCACTGACGGTATCGTGCTCACAGGAATGTTGGCTGGCGAAAGCAAAACTTCTATCGAAATCATCAATGCGCAAGGCAAAAAGGAAGTCATCCTGCGCGATGACATCGAGGACTTGATCGCGTCGCAAAAATCCTTGATGCCTGAGGGATTTGAAGGCCAGATGAGCCGTGTTGAAATGCGAGATCTACTCGAGTTTCTGGCGAGCAAAGGCAAATACGTTCCGCTCCCGATCGATAAGGTTGCGACCATCACCACCACCAAGGGGATGTTCTTTGACGAGAAGGGAACCGAGGAGCGACTGGTGTTTTCCGATTGGACACCGAAAATGTTCAAGGAGATTCCGTTTTTGCTCGTCGACCCTCAAGGCGATCGGGTACCGAATGCGATCATGCTTTATGGACCGAACGGCAACATGGCCCCTAAGATGCCCAAGCAAGTCGAGTTGACTTGCCAGGCTTCGGCAACCGCGATTCACCTCCTCAGCGGCATCGGCGGCTGGTCGTTTCCCGCGAGCGAAAAGGGAAGCGTTTCGATGATTGTTCGCTTGCACTACGTCAACGGAAAGACAGAAGACCATCCGTTGATCAATGGCGAGCATTTTGCGGACTACATCCGCCGAGTGGACGTACCCAAAAGCGAATTCGCATTCAACCTCAAAGGACGTCAAATGCGATATCTATCGATTAAGCCCGAATCGCGAGATCCGCTGGCGAAGATCGAGCTGATCAAGGGTTCGGATTCGTCAGCACCCATCGTTATGGCGATTACAATTCAGACGGTCGACTAGGGGCGTGCCGCTCGCTACCTTCGCGGAGCGAAGGGCGACAATGTCGCTCGTCGCTCCGCGACGATTGCGTACACGCGACCGGCATTCTAGTGCGTCAAGGAGACAATAAAAACCAAATGCTCGTTCCAAGCCTATATCTAAAGCCTGGACACCAGCCCTCTAGCCGCCCTGAGCATCCAGAGCAGATTCCTGTTATGATGTGGGTCCTAAGCAAATCGTGCCTTCTGATTTGCGGCATAGAACCACTCTCAACAAAGACGCGCTCATGTCTGAATCTGTCCCTACCCCACCTCCTCCGTCCGACCCGGTAACGCCTAACCTAGTAGCGCCAGATCCAGCAGCCAGAAAAGAAGAGCTTCGACTGGCGATGAAGGCTTTCCGAAAACGATTGAAGCTGACCAAGCTGGATGATGAGTCGCGGATCGGTCACGGACCGATGTCCGGTGGCGGCAAGTCGGGAGTGGTTGCCATCACACCTCCAAGCCAATTCCCAAAAGATGTTTGGGAGGAGCTTACGGAACAAGGAAAGCTCAAGCGAGCTGGTCGCGGAATCTATGAGTTGGTTGATCCTTGATCCCAGTGCAGCATTAGTCGGTTAACAGTCAGCCGGAGGCGTACTCAGCACCGTCTTACCCGGTTTATTCACGGCGCTCGCTTTGAGCCGCGACAAGCGTACTTGCCAGGGAAACCGTACTTGCCAGGGAAACCGTAACGCGGCTAGCGCCCGCGGCTCAGTATGCAAAATCCAGGATTAGGTGCGCCTACGGCTAACCGTTAAACGAATCATAAGAGTATTGAGTCAACAAGCGGTGATCGCATGTCATAGGAAATTGAATATGGTGAATGCTGAGTCAGAAAAATCGATCAACAGTGTCCAGATGGCTTGGTTGGTGGTTGCGCTTCTGGTGCCCGTTGCCCTACTGAACTATCTCGATCGCCAGATGCTTGCTGCGATGAAGAGCTCGATGATGGCGGATATTCCCGACATCGCGACCAAGGCCAATTGGGGCATCGTCCTGGGGTGTTTCAAATGGGTGTACGCAGCGCTAAGCCCATTAGGTGGCTTCGTGGCCGATCGAACGAGTCGTCGACATGTCATCGCCGGAAGTCTCTTTGTCTGGTCTGCCGTCACGTTTGCGACTGCCTACGTGACAACGTTTCCTCAGTTGCTGGTCGCTCGAGCTGTGATGGGAATAAGCGAAGCGTTCTACATTCCAGCCGCTCTAGCCATGATTTCAGAGTATCACTTGAGTCGAACTCGCTCACGAGCGGTCGGATTCCATCAGATGGGGATTTATCTTGGTACCATTTTGGGCGGTTTCTCAGGCTATGTCGCTGACGAACCATCTCTTGGCTGGAGATGGGTATTTGCTGTCTGCGGCCTGGTCGGAGTCGTATACGCATTGCCTTTGTTTGCAGTACTTCGTAATCCTCTTCGGCCCAGCATCCAGCGAGTCGAAACATCTCCGTTGTCGTCGTTCCAGGAGTTGTTATTCAATCGGAATTTCTTGCTGCTGGTTTTGTACTTTACACTGCCTGCTATGGCAGGATGGGTCGTGAGGGACTGGATGCCAGTAATTCTCAAAGAGAAGTTTGGGCTTGGGCAGGGGAAAGCCGGGATGTCGGCTGTTCTCTATGTGCAAGTTGCTTCAATGATTGGAGTATGCGTTGGTGGATGGATGGCGGATCTTTGTATGAATCATACAATCCGGGGCAGAATCTTTGTCAGTGCGCTAGGCATGAGCTTTTTCCTTCCCTCGCTTTTTGGGATAGGAAACGCCGGAAGTCTAAGTGTAGCGGTTGGCTTTCTGATCTTGTTCGGCTTGGGATGGGGCTTCTTTGATTGCAACAACATGCCAATCCTTTGCCAGATTGTCCGTCCTGAATTGCGAGCCACCGGATATGGCATTATGAATTTGGTCAGCATAGGGTGCGGCGGCTTTGCTGACTGGGGTTTTGGGGAGCTTCAAGACCGACAAGTGCCCCTCAACATCATATTCGGGGTGTTTGCAAGTACAGCGCTGCTATCGATCATGATCGTCTTGCTGATTCGACCGAAAGTCGAGAACACACCGAAGCAATGAGCCGTTGGGGGCTAGCCAGGGGGGATTTTGGTGTTTTTGCAATTCACTGCTTGCGCAACCTTTCATCCTGAAAGGATGTCAGACAGTAGCCGGTGGTCGAGCGGAGCGACACCACCGGAAAAAGATTTGTGCTGTGCATTCCGATCCTGAAAGGGATCGAAGAATCTGTGACCCCTCCAGGGGCAATCGAGTGTCCTTTCGTTCTCCGGGGGTGCGCCGCTTCGCGACGACCCCCGGCTATTTTCTGCAATCCCTAGCGGGATAGAGACGGAAGAATTACAGAGTGAAATGGATGCTCAAAACATCATGTCAACGCCGGATTTTTACCATCCCAGCGTTAGCTCCGGTTGTCGATGGAACGCGAAGCGTTGGTAATAACCGGGGCTAGCGCCCAACGGCTCAGTTCAGCGGCTGGTCCACAATTTGGATCTTAACCTATGCCATTCGGCGTTTCAGTTCTGAATCCAACGTATCCAGGAATTGGTCCGTCGTTTCCCACTTCTGATCTTTGCCGATCAAACTCGCCAAGTCTTTGGTCATGTGGCCCGCTTCGACGGACTCGATGCACACTCGCTCAACCGTGTTGGCAAATTCGACGACGTCTGGCGTTCCATCCACTTCGCCACGACGGATCAAGCCGCGAGTCCAAGCGAAAATCGACGCGATGGGATTCGTGGAAGTTGGCTTGCCGGCTTGGTGGTCTCGGTAGTGTCGAGTAACGGTTCCATGAGCCGCTTCGGCTTCAAAGGAAGTCCCATCGGGTGACATTAAAACAGAAGTCATCAGGCCGAGCGATCCATATCCTTGGGCAACGGTATCCGACTGAACGTCACCGTCGTAATTTTTGCATGCCCATAGGTAGCCACCGCTCCACTTCAAATTGGCGGCCACCATGTCGTCGATCAATCGATGTTCGTACGTCAGTCCCGCCGCCTTAAATTTGTCAGCGTAATGCGCATCGAAGATCTCTTGAAACAGATTTTTGAAACGACCGTCATACGTTTTCAAAATCGTGTTCTTGGTCGACAAGTACACCGGATATTTTCGGGCCAAACCGTAGATGAATACCGAATGCGCGAATCCGGTAATCGACTCGTCCGTGTTGTACATAGCCATCGCAACGCCGGAGCCTTCGGATTTATAGACTTCCTTTTCGATTGCAGGGCCACCATCCGCGGGGTGAAACGTTAGCTTTACAGTACCCTTGCCAGGGAAACGAAATTCGCTGGCTCGGTATTGATCGCCGAACGCATGACGGGCGACGACGACTGGCTTGTCCCAATGGCTGACCAAGCGAGGCACATTTTTGCAAATGATGGGTTCACGGAAGATGGTACCGTTGAGAATGTTTCGAATGGTGCCGTTTGGACTTCGCAGCATTTCAGGCGACCCAAACTCCTTGACACGCGATTCATCGTGAGTGATCGTCGCGCATTTGACTGCGACCCCGTACTTTTTGGTGGCATTGGCTGAATCGACGGTGATTTGATCTTTGGAAGCGTCCCGGCTTTGAATGCTTAGGTCGAAATACTTGAGGTCAATATCGAGGTAGGGGTGAATCAATTTCTCTTTGATTTTCGACCAGATGATTCGAGTCATTTCGTCGCCGTCCATTTCGACGACGGGATTCTTGACTTTGATTTTTGACATACAAAATTGCCTTCAAGTACTGTTTTGGGTGGGAAACTGGAACTTAAACCGCCTGGCCGAAATGCAAGCCGCAATTGGGCCACCTAGTCGATCCAATATCTAAGGAGGGTGGAATTATGCCTGAATCTTGTGCAATCCGCCAGAGATGGTAACGGAACTTCCGCGGCTGAGGTTACAAAAAACCTTGCATTGCCCAAGTGCATTTCGTTTAACAGTCAGCCGTAGGCGTACTGTCAAAGCAGCCAAGTATGCCTTCGGGAGAGCGAGGCTCCTGCCGAGCTTGCGACGCTACGATTCGGCAGGAGCCTCACCCTCCCTAGTAATGAATTCGTTGAGTAGACTCGTCGGAAACATGTTTGTAGCCCCTCGAAGACTTCAAATGCGGTTTCGCGAATGCGAGACTTCGGTTACCATCGAACGCGCTGTCCTGCTATCTGTTGCTCCGAACCACCCGCTTACTGGATTGATTTGGATTTATGAGCGAACTGCACCACGAATGCGGTGTTGCTGCGATCTACCACCTTGCAAATGGCGAAGAAAGCCTGCTTTGTCCCGAAGGTGGTCGCGAGGCAATCTCCTATCTTTTACCTCGGATGCTCCAAGATATTCAGAATCGTGGGCAACTTGCCGCGGGGATGACTACCTATAATCCGAACCGATCCCTTTTGCTTGATACCATCAAGGACATTGGGACGGTCAGCGAAGTTTTTCGCCTCTCCCATCGGGGCAAGCACGAAGCGATTATGGAGCATTACGCCGGCCGTGCGGCCATCGGCCATGTTCGTTACGCAACCTGCGGTCAAGACGACCGAAGCTATGCTCAACCTTTCGAACGTCAGCACATCCATAAGCACAAATGGTTTAGTTTCTGTTTCAATGGTCAACTCGCAAACTACCAGGAGTTGAAGGACAAGCTGACCCTCGAGGGTGAGCATCACTTGGCACGCGATACCGACACGGAAATCATCATGCATGAAATCGGGCGTGAGTTGAGTGTCGGACCTGCCAGTCGAAGCATGATCGATGTCTTTGCCGCGGCTGCCAAGAACTTCGATGGAGCCTATTCACTGGCACTACTAAATGCGAGTGGCGAACTCTTGCTCGCTCGCGACCCTCTCGGAATGAAACCTTTGTGCTATGCCGTCGACGGTTCTTTGTTTGCTGCGGCAAGCGAGAGCGTCGCGCTTTTGAATTTGGGCTTTGATCGGGAGGCCATCAAAACCGTCCCTCCTGGCAGCGCCGTTTTGGTGACACCAAGCGGGATTCAGATCGAACAATTTGCTGCCCCAAAGCATCCAGCTCACTGTTTCTTTGAGTGGATCTACTTCGCCAATGTCGCAAGTACGCTCGATGAACGAAGTGTCTACTTGTCTCGCACTCGACTTGGCGAAGAGCTCGCTCGAATCGAAATGGCTCGAAATCAGTTCCCGCTCGACGATGACACCATCGTTGTCCCGGTTCCAGATACAAGCAAAGCGGCAGCCGACTCCATGGCCTATCACTTGCGAGTTCCTAGCCGTGAAGGACTAATCCGAAACCGATACAGCGGCCGAACTTTTATCGAAGGTGGTCGTGCGAGAAAAGCTAAGGCATCTCTCAAATACACGCCACTTCGCGAAGTCCTCGAAGGGAAACGGGTCATTTTGGTCGAGGATTCAATTGTTCGTTCGACGACGATGAAAGTGCTGTTAAACCGAATTCGAGATATGGGCGGTGCCAAAGAGATCCACGTCCGGGTAGCTTGCCCACCGATTGTCGCTCCATGCTTTTACGGTATCGACATGTCCACCATCGGCGAATTGTTCGCGCCAAAATTCTTAGAAAACGGAGTTCTGACCGAAGAAGGCCAGGATCGCATGGCGCAGCAACTAGGTTGCGACTCATTGCGTTATTTGCCCATCACCTCCATTGCAAGAGCGATTGATTTGCCAACGTCTAGTCTATGCCAAGCGTGCATCACAGGCGATTACCCGACTCCTTGGGGGCAAAAACTGTACAGCATTGCCAAGCAAAATCACCTTGCAGGCATCAATGCCGAGCGGACGTATGAGCTTGGCCCGGTGGGGTAGTAAGGCGAGCGGCAGCCCTGTTGATACTGGGAGGGAGAGGCACACCCTGTAAACATGTTTCCAAAGAGTCTACTAAATAAATTCGTTACTCGGGAGGGTGAGGCTCCTGCCGAACCGTGGCGTCCCCAGCTCGGCAGGAGCCTCGCTCTCCCATCAGCTCTCTTGGCTGGTAGTTTTCAACCTACTAATCGCGTCGAGCCAAGCTTCTGGGGAGGAGCTGTTTGCAATTCCAATCCAATGTCGACTTCCTGGGATTGAATCGCGAATGCGATGGCAGTTTCCAGCCTGGGGTGAAGTTCGCAACGCGAACGTAACCCCAGGTAAAATGTGCCCCTCTATTTAGAGCTCTGAAGGAGCGACACTGTGTTGAATCCACGTTTCAACCAATCCAATCTTGGTTGTATTTAGTCTGGCGACCAATGCGAAAGTGCCGTCGCTCCGCGACTCTCGGAACCGTACGTGAAGCATACCACGGATTGCATCCGTGGCTACCGAATGCCACTGCTTCGCAGTTCTAGTCAATGCGAATACAACCCGCTAACGAAAAAACCCTCGGAGTTCTCTCCGAGGGTTTTTGCTTTTCGATTTGTATTCGAATGGACTGACCCGTTAAGGCCTAAGGTTGACGGCCAACGCCCAGTGCTTCTTCTTCCTCTTCAGGAATAATGATTCGCGGTGTGACGGTCATCATCAGCGTATTGGTTTCTCGACCGATCGCGTTGTTCTTAAACAATCGATTCAGGTAAGGAATCTTGCTGAGGATTGGTGTGCCTCGCTCGGTTCGACCTTCTCGAAGGCGTTTGATACCGCCGAGGAGGATCGTTCCACCGTCCGGTACGCTGACTGTGGTGTTCACCGTTGTCGTACCAAGTGTTGGTTGCTGAACTGTCGTACCTTCAACAATGTCTTGGTTGCTGTTGGTAACGTTTTGATTGCTGTTCGGATTGAGGATACTCGTTCCGACTTGTGACGTTCGCTTACCTTGGAAAGTAAACTGGCGATCAGCAGACTCAATTCGAGTGAATTGTGGCACCAGTGTCATTCGAACGAATCGTTTGTCTTGCGAGACAATTGACTGAACGTTCATTTGAGTACCTTCGTTTAGCACCACGATGATCGGTCGTTGAGCGACGGCGAAGTCACCTACAACCGGTTCGAAGGAGATAACGAATGGTCGCTGTGCTTGGTCAATGATCGTAGCACTTTGTCCGTCGAACATCGTCACCTTCGGGGCATTGAGCACGTTGGTACGGCTGTTTCCCTGAACGGCTTGGAGGAAGAAGAACAATTCCAAGTCGCTTAGGATTGCCAAGCCAACTTGAGTACCAGCATCACCCGCATCCGGAGCACCGAAGGCTGGTGTTACACCGAAGTTGTTCCGGATTTGGAAGTCCAAGTCGGTGGTGAACGCTGGAGCAGCCGCACCTGCAACACCGCTGGAAAGTCCAACCGCGACGCTTGGCGAACCATTTGCTCGCGATGGAGCCGTGGTTCGGTTCAACTTGTCACGGATGTTGAAGTCGAAGTCGAGGCCAATGCGTTCGAAGAAGGTGTCCGAAAGCTGGATGAATCGAACTTCAATCGTTACTTGCAAGTTTTGGAGTGCACGCAGCGACTTCAACAGATTCGCAATCGCTTCGTGTGTTTCCTGAGGTGCCGTTACGACCAGACTCAAGTTCTGACGAAACTCTCGCATCGAAGCTGTTCCACCGGCATCAATCCAACCGTCTGGCGTAATCGTGTTTTGGATTAGCCCGATCAGTTCTGCGTAGTTAGCTTGAGAAGCACCACCAAAACCGGACGAGTAAGGAGCATTTCCGGTCGTCGAATTGCCCATCGCACCCGGTGACATGCTCGACAGAGCATTCATCGAATTCATCTGAGCGAGAACCGAGGAATTTGGATCGACGCTAGCGATACGATTGGCTGCAACGACTGCCGCATTGGGCTCTGCAACGGCTGCTGAAGCCATGTGCGTTTGAGCCTGATAAGCAGCTTGGAGAGCTCCCGCCATACCACTGTTGTAATCGGATACAAAGTTAGGAATTGGGATGACCAAATCCTTGACGTTGTATGTGTCAGTATACATTTCCTTCTTGATGAAACGGTTGCTTTCGATCGAAAGCACTTCGTTCTTGACGGAGTACGTCAAATTGAGTTTGTCCAAAATCAGGTTGAGTGCGCTTTTGATCTGAATCGAACTTCCTTTCAGATCAAGGCTGACTGGTTGATCTACGGTGATCCCTTCTTCTGCGATGGAGCGATCATCGATGACGATTGGAATCCCAGTCATCTCGGAGATCGTGCTCATCACGTCAGCAAGGGGGCGGCGATCGAAACTTGCAGAGAACTGCTCGCCTAGCTTCTCGCGGATTTTTCGTTCCGCGGGCAGCATGCGAAGGTCTGTTTTCTTCCCTGTTCGTTTTTCGGTCAGGTTAAGCCAGCTTCTTGCTGTCGGCCATTCGAGAGGGTTCTCCCCATCGTAAGGAGTGGAAGCCCTTTCGATGCTGTTGAAGTGGTCGACAAACTTTTCTTCTTTGAGCAGCTTGATGACTTCTTGTTCTTCCACGCGAGCTTGAATCTTCGCTTTTTGGTAGAGAACGTTGGCAATTTCGCTGCCCGGCTTCAGCTCGCGAACTTTCTTCGAAACCTCTACGGCTTCTTGGAAACGTCCCGAGGTGATCAAGAAGTTGTATTCATCGACTAGTGTCTGAACTTGTTTGTCCGTCTTAGTCAACGTCTCGGCTTCCAAACGAATTTGGGATTCGATTTGCGAGTTACGCTGATCCAGCTCAATCATGGACTTGTTTTGGTCTGCCCATTCTTGCATATGGCCGCTAACGCGGTCGACCATCGCAAGAAGGTTCTTGCGTTGAGCGCCGTCGATTTCCGCTTGCGAGACGCGTTGTCGCAAGGCGCGGAGCTTATCGAGAGCTTCCATAGGCTTGTTCGCAGAGGCCATCTTTTCGGCATCAGCGATTTCACCGGAAACTTCAGCATACCATCGTTGACGCTTGACTTGATCTTCGCGACGTTCTGGATTTGCTGCTTCGATGCTTTCCGGAGCACCGCTAAATTGCAATTGAGACAATTTGTCCTTGAGTTGCGTTCGCACACCAGGATCCATTTGGTCTCGCTTTTGCCAGGCCGATTTGAAGTGGTTTAAGGCCACTTCTTTTCGTCCGGCAGAGAGAGCCGCGATACCTTTTTCGTAGAGTTCTTCGCCGGTACCATCAACATCGTATTGGGAAAGAACGCCACTTGCCGGAGCAACGGTCGTACGATCCATTTGCGGTTGATAGACACCAGGTTGAACACTGTTTGCGTTGCCGAACGGCGATTGGCCGCTTGCGTTTTGCACGTTAGACACGGGTTGTGTCGCGGCAGCTGTGGTCACTTCCGAGGGACCTCGAAGTCGCTCGGCTCGGTCAACCAACAACGCGACTTCCCATGGCTTGATTTGGCCAGGAGCAAATTCGCTTTCTTGAACTCGTAGCGATTTCGCTTTGTCGATGAGCAGGCGAGCGTTCGCAGTGTCACCTCGCACCAGGGCCATTTTCGCTTCAGCAGCAAGCCCTGCGGCTTGGTCACGAAGCGGATTAACTGGTCCTGTTTGCGTTGTGCCAGGCTGTTGCATGGCTGGTGGTAGACCAGCCATTTGGCCATTGGCAGGTGGCAATGTGGGAAGATTGTTGCTTCGCAATGCGTTTGCCGCCCGGCTTGTGAGGCCCGGAGCTGTTTGTGCGACGCGCATGGCCTGGTCGAGTGCTTGCTGGTTCACGCCGCGATCAACAAATTGTTGTCGCGTTTGCTGTAGCTCAGAAGCCATCTCGGGTAGCTGTTGAGCGGCCAAGCTCGCTTGCGCAAACGCTTGAGCTGCTGCTTCGTTCTTGCCTTCGCTCAACGCTGCTCGCGCTTTGATCAATAACGATCTAGCACTTGCACCAGCATCCGCCGCCGTTGGTCCACTTGATGGTGCAGTTCCATAAGTCTGCGCCGGTGGTAACAATGGAGGAAGAGCAGTATTCGTTGGGCTTTGAGCGACCGCAGTCATTGCAGAGCATGCGATCGATGTTGCGATACCAGTCATCGCGGTTACTCCATAAGGCATGGAGACCGGTGCAGACACCGCTGACATTGCTGTCAAAAAACGTAATGTTCGTAGGGGGTTGAATTGTTTCAACGCGACACTCCTTTATCGCTCAGAGTCCAAAAAAATCGCTCGTCGTCTATCATCAATTTCAGCCTGTTCCGATCGTTGAAGCCAACATCCTTGTTGTCGTCAAATCTTGCCCAAGCGTCAAAAAATTTCTATTCGCGTTTACCGGAATAGTCAGTATTTCGGCATTAGGTCAATCCCATCTCTTCTCATTAGGAGATAAATTCCGGAAAAGTAAGCTGGGCAATTTCAACTCAATTTTGCGCAGAGTCTCCAAGCCGCGCAGGCTCAGACTCCGACACATTTTTTCGCGTTGTTATGATCGATTTCTGGCAAGGCAGGCGCGGCGGGTATGCTGACAAGGATGGGTAGACTGCGATTGTTATTGCGTGCGATGTCCTTACTGATGTCAACCTCCCCCGAGGTATCGGCCGGTCTGGACACCCTCCCGCTGGGAGGGTCGAGCGTAGCGAGGGGAGGGTGCAGTGCCGAAAGCTATTACACTTGTCAGTTCACCCTCCCCGGGCCGACGGCCCGACCCTCCCGGAGGGAGGGTGACTTTTGTCTGCTTATGTGCTTCGGTAGATGTACGTATCCATCGAGTGTCATCCAACGGTGCCAAACGATTCAACGGCGCAAATCGTCTTTGGGGATATCAACACACCGAAGTCCGCAGAGCTTCAAGAAGTTGGCCAACATCTGATAGCCTAAAAGAGTCAAGATTGACTCAGGATGAAACTGGACTCCGAAGACTGGGTACTCTACGTGCTTTACGGCCATGATCGCGCCGTCGTCTGATGACGCAATTACATTCAGCGAATCGGGCAACGTGTTGGCTTCGATGACCAGCGAATGGTATCTTCCGACTTGAAATCGATTCGGAATCCCTTCAAAAATCGGTGATCCATCGTGTTGAATCATGCACGACTTTCCGTGCATCGGGGCGTTGGCTCGCACGATTCGGCCACCGAACGCTTGCCCTATCGCTTGATGGCCAAGACAAACACCAAGAATCGGGGTACGCTCCGACATGCGACGAACAACCTCCATGGAGCAACCAGCTTCATCGGGAGACTTCGGTCCGGGAGAGAGGACAATCGCATCCAAATCCAATCTCCCGATCGCCTCCACCGTAATGGCATCGCTTCGAACCACCAGCGTTTTCTGGCCTAAGCGTTGCAAGTAGCGATCGAGGTTGTAGACGAAGCTGTCGTAGTTATCGAGGATCAGGATCATTCCTTGGACAGTGCCTTTTCGCCAGCCTCTAGCACACGAATGATATGATCAACGTCATAGACGCAACCGCCCCACGTCCCTCCGCTTACTTTTTGAAGGGCAGCCCATAATCTGGAATCGCTGGGCATCCGTTCATCCTCCTGCAAATCCGCGTGTGGCGAACGAGCCGCCAATACAATCGCACCCATTTCAGGCGAAAACTCTTTGCCATCGCAACCCACGAAGTTGACGGAGGATTCCAGCGTATCGCGATTGATTTCGATGCAGATCAAGTCATTGTCTTTGACTTTGCCGATTGGGCCTCCAGCAAGTGCTTCGGGGCCAACGTGGCCGATACACGCCCCTGTGCTCACGCCTGAAAATCGGGCGTCGGTCACAACGGCCACGTGCTTTCCGTAATCGAGGAACTTCAGTGCGCTGGTCAGCTGATAGGTCTCCTCCATTCCTGTCCCCATTGGCCCACGTCCAATCAATACGACCACATCGCCGGCTTTGAGAGGGCGAGGATGCTGGCCTTTGGCTGCTGCGACCGCTTCTTTTTCTGTTGTGAAAACGCGAGCCGGACCGGTCTTGCGATAGACACCATCGGCGTCGATCACGCTTGGGTCGATCGCGGTCGATTTGATGACGGAACCGTCGGGGCAAATGTTTCCTTGAGGAAAGCAAGCGGTGCTGGTTAGCCCCATTTGTTTGGCTTTTGTTGGTGGAATGATGACCGAATCGGCATCAACACCATCTCGTTCTCGCAGCATTTCTCGCATCGCCCCTCGTCGTTCCGAGCCGGCCCACTGATCTAAAATCTCGTGCCAGGTCAGTCCGGTCACTGTTTTGGCATCGCATCGAGCGATACCGAGTTCACGCAAGTGCCACATGATTTCGGGGACACCGCCAGCCAAGAACAATCGGACTGTTGGATGGTACATTGGGCCGTTTGGCAGCACATCCACAAATCGCGTTACCCGTCGATTGACTTCTTTCCAAACATCGAGCTCAGGCCTCGGTAGACCGGCGGCAAAGGCGACTGCAGGTACGTGGAGTAGCAAGTTCGTAGAACCACCGCAGGCAGCATGAACCGCGATCGCATTGTAGAACGAATCTTCCGTCAATACATCGCTCAACTTTGCTTTTCGTTCGTGTTGGTCCCAAAGAACGGCCGCGGACTGCCTTGCCATTTCTACCCAAATAGGCTGACCACTTGGAGCAAGTGCGGCGTGTGGCACTGTCATTCCCAGGGCCTCAGCGATGACCTGACTTGTTGCAGCGGTTCCTAAAAACTGGCAGCCCCCGCCTGGGGAACCGCAAGCTCGACAGCCAGCTTCTGCCGCTTCTTCGAGCGAAATCATGCCATTGGTATAACGTGCTCCAATCGTCTGAACTTTGCCCAAGTCCTCAGCATCTTTGGCGGGAAGTGTCACTCCGCCAGGCACAACGACACTCGGCAGATTGGCGCACCCCGCAAGTGCTAGCATCATCGCGGGTAAACCTTTATCGCAAGTCGCGATGCCCAGAACTCCACGACGTGTTGGAAGCGAGCGAATGAGGCGTCGAAACACGATCGCGGCGTCGTTTCGATACGGCAGAGAATCAAACATGCCGACCGTTCCTTGGCTCCGGCCATCGCACGGGTCACTCACAAAGCCAGCAAATGGCACACCCCCTTTTTCGCTAAACCATTTAGCAGCAGCCTGCATCATCAAGCCGACTTCCCAGTGACCCGTGTGGTATCCCAACGCAATGGGGCGACCATCTTCGCCTCGAATTCCGCCTTGCGTACTCAGCAGCAAGAACTGGGGGCCCATCATTTTCTGAATGTCCCAGCCCATTCCAGCATTTTGGGTCCACCCGAATAGATCACCGCTGGACCAAGTTCGCAGCATCTCATCGGTCAGTGGCAAATTTCCTTTAGGTCCTTCACCTTGGGTTGCGGTCTTCAACGATGATTCGGAAGAGCCGAACCAGTTTTTCAAAGTGAATGCATGCGACATGAGAATGGACACGTGTTTGTTAGGAGAAATGCAAAAAAGCAAAGGCGACTTGAATCAAGTCGCCTTTGCTGTGTACTTTTGCAAATTGTACTTCCTTGCCGTGTCCGTCGGCAGTCCCTATCTCGCCTATCGATTGAGAGCTATACCGAAGGTAAAGGCTGGCATAATCAGGTTCTGATTGTTGGAGTCCCGGTTGCCACCTCCCTGCATGTTATTTTCTGTGGTAGTTTGGCCACGCCAGATTCCTCGAGCAAAGTACATCATGGCAAAGCCGCCGCGAAGGTCTAGGTATTTCGTGGCTTTGTAAGAACCCTCTACACGAAGATCGAAGCCGATTGTTGACTTTTCGCCCTTGCGACCGCTGTAAAAGCTATCTACCACATTTCCTTCAGTCAAGGATGTCACGCCGACGGCAGGTGTGGTGGCGTAAGTCGCTTGGGTCGTAACCCGGCTTGTGGATTGATTTTGATAGACGTGGCCGCCAAAGAACTTCATGTCGTTGGAGAGTGTCCAACGATTGATGAATTTCGTGTAGCGGAAGCCAGCTTGTCCGAGAATCATATAATTGTTTGTGTCTACTCGATCTCGCAGAAGGTTTTCAGCCGTCCCGATAATGGTGGGTGGATTCACGTTGTTGTTAATGAGAGGTGCCGTTGAGTAAACATCATTGGCGGCACCGTCTCCGAAAAACGCGTACCGAAGTCCAACCATCGGCTCCAAAATCCCGCCGTATCGATACGGTTCCATTCGCCACACTTTGTTGGCTTCGAATGTTGAGAAGGAGCCTACGTTGACGCTATCCTGGATGAGAAAATGTCTTCGATTTTCGCTATCGTTTTGGAAATTTGGTTGAAGCCCCGGGTTCGTTGCGGGTAGAATAAACTGATTGAGCCGGCTCTGATCATATTGGTTGTAAACATTGGGACCACCAACATTTACGGTCGAAAACATCCAGCCCGATTCCTTGCTATTCATCCAGCCGAAATCGAATCGATTTCCCCAGGTGAAGTCGATCTTGTTGCTTGCGGACTCGGTATCGGATCGGTTCAAACCGATTTGCATCCGATCGTAAGCAACATAAAAGCCATTATTGGCACGCTGACGTGCGGTCAAATCCTGCAAGTCCTGCATTTGGACTGGTGCAAAGAATTGCCAATCTGGGTCAAAGGACATTGGCTCCGAAAAGGGATGGTATCCCTCTTGTGACATGCCAACTTGACCTGCGACGGCCATCGCCGCCAACACAAACATTCGTATAGTTCTTTGCAACACGGACATAATAATCTCTTCCACCGTTCCACTAAGGCTTTTCACGATCGGATCGGAGTATCCAGTCGATCGTATGAAATCGGGTTGTGCAGCTAGTATCGGTACTGACGGTGCTTGAAATTGAATCGGTTTAGGTAAAGCGTAACGAAAAATCCGATCCTTTCGTCCTGTGTGTTTGCTAGCCAAGCGGGTAGCTAGGCACATCCGCAGGTTTTTTCAGATGAATTAGCCGTGGTTTTTGTTTGTTATTTCGTGCTCGTGCTCAGTCGAATGACGGTGCTCGTGCTCGTGATCGATCGCTAAAAAACGATTCGATTACGAGCACGAGCACCATTTCATTGAGCACGCGCACGATAAATCACGTCCGGCCGATGAACTTCGTTCGACGGAATGCGGTTGGATGGCGTTGGCTGCAACGCCCCTAGATTCGATTTCACCAAGGAAAACATTGATCGTTTTGGCGCTTATCCTCGGGCTGGCCCAAAACGGTGAATGCGATAAACTGTCCCAAGCTGAAATTTGCCAGCAGAGCTGGCCCCCAAGCACACCTTCCACATTTTCCAATTCAAAGCTGAACTATGGGCCCCGTAAAAACCGCCATTTCGCCGACGCGAGCCGAAGATTACCCAGAGTGGTACCAACAAGTCATCAAGGGAGCCGACTTGGCTGAGAACTCAGCTGTACGTGGTTGTATGGTGATCAAGCCTTGGGGCTATGCCATTTGGGAAAACATGCAACGCGTTCTGGATCAGATGTTCAAGGACACTGGCCACCAAAACGCTTACTTCCCTCTTTTCATTCCGATGAGCTTCCTTGAAAAGGAAGCCAAGCACGTTGAGGGCTTTGCTAAGGAATGCGCGGTTGTCACGCATCATCGCCTCGAACCAGACGGCAAGGGTGGGCTACGACCAGCTGGTGAACTCGAAGAACCGCTCATTGTTCGCCCCACCAGCGAAACCATCATCGGCGCAACGTACGCAAAATGGGTCCAATCCTATCGTGACCTTCCTATCTTGATCAATCAATGGGCTAACGTCGTCCGATGGGAAATGCGGACACGCTTGTTTCTTCGAACCACGGAGTTCTTGTGGCAGGAAGGGCATACGGTTCATGCTACCGCCGAAGAAGCGATGGAAGAGACCAGTAAAATGCTTGAGGTCTATGCCGACTTTGTAGAAAACTACATGGCAGTACCAGTCATCAAAGGTGAGAAGACCGCTGGCGAGCGATTTCCTGGGGCGGTCGTAACACTTTCGATCGAGGCCATGATGCAGGATCGAAAAGCCTTGCAAGCGGGAACATCGCACTTCCTTGGGCAGAATTTTTCGAAAGCTCAGGAAATCAAATTCCAAGACAAGAACGGGGAAATCGCATACGCTTGGACGACGTCTTGGGGTGTTTCGACTCGCCTCGTCGGCGCGCTGATCATGACTCACTCGGATGATGATGGCCTCGTGCTTCCACCTCGTCTAGCTCCATCGCAAGTTGTCATTATCCCGATTTATCGAGATGATACGCAGAAGGCCGAAGTGCTTGAATACTGCAAGTCGCTCAAAAAGGAGTTGGCTTCGCAAATGTACTCCGATCAGAAAGTTCGAGTGGACATCGATGATCGCGACATGCGGGGTGGAGACAAAAAATGGTACCATATCAAACGTGGAGTCCCAGTTCGCGTCGAAGTAGGACCGAAGGACATTGCCAGTGGGGCTGCTTTCGTTGGTCGACGGGACACCAACCAAAGTCAATCCACACCTCGTGCTGAATTGGTCAGCGGAATCGCAAAGCTGTTGCAAGAGATTCAAGACAATCTATTCGAACGCGCTAAGGCAATGCAAATTGCGAACACCGTCGAACTTAAGTCCGAGGCTGAGTTCCGAAGTTTCTTTCAGCCGGATGATGAACAGGGACGATCGACCGGTGGAGGATTTGCAAAGTGCTGGTTCGCAAGTGAAGAAGCGGTTCAGCCACTCCTGGATGAACTCAAGGTGACGATCCGCTGCATACCGCTCGGCCCACCGCCCGGTGAAGGAACTTGTTTCTTAACGGGAAAACCAACCACGACTCAAGCGATTTTTGCAAAGTCGTATTGATTGGAAAACCGAGCGGCCCATGACTGAGACAACGCATCGCAATCAATTCTCACTGTTGTCCCGGATGTGGATAACGACTGCGATGGCTCTGGTCTTCAGTTATGCGCGATGGGTCGGTGGTGATGCGTTGCAGCAAGCCATAGTATTCACAGTTATGGGTACCGTAATCGGTTTGACCGTTGGCTGGTTGATTGGCGACACGAAGAATTGTTTGTTTTGGTCGCTTCTAATGACGTTGCTTGCGTACTTAGCTGTGGCGGGTGGTCGGTTACCAAACGCGGCGGTTTTGTACGGATGGGGGATTGTTGGGGCCTTTTGTGGTGCGATGAGTGTACTGACAGTCCCCAAGAACCAATTCCTAGCCGCGATATTGATGGGAATTGTCGGTTGTCTTGCAATGATTGGGACCATTGCTTGTTTTCCGACGAGTTTTCCTTTGGAACCACTATTGCTATTCGACGTTGCATCAGCGGCGATTGTTGGAGCGTTGCTCCGTCCATTCTTGAGTTTTTTGCGGTGGTTTGAGCTTCGAAGCAGACAGCCGAGAGTAATACTTGCGTCTTGGTTAACAATCAGCGTTCTGATTGGGAATTTTTTGGTTCCTGTCCTAGCTGGCGTGAAGCGATGATGAGTCCAATAGTGACAAGCCGTCCAAGGCGTTGGTTTGTCTACAGCTTAATTGGACTCTTTCTCTTTCTCTCTTTATCGATTACGCTCGCTGCAATTCTGTTGCTTAGACGCGGCAGGCTTCCGAGGACGGGATTGATAACGGGCAGCTCGATGGAGCCTGTTTTGAGAGGGCCGCGTTTTTCATGGACCTGTCCGGACTGTTCCGAATCGCAAGAGTTCGCGCTCGACACGTGCAAAAGCCATCAGCCATTTCGTTGTCGTTGGTGTGGCAATCTTGATCCCAAATTTGCCGTCGACTTCGAGGCTGATGAGAGCATTGCAGAGAAAATCAGCCCCGGCGACCAAGTTCGCTATGCAACCCTTCGCAGCATGCGGTCCATTCGAGCGATGGAGATGGCAACCGGTATGGCACAACCATCCGGCTTAACCCGGGGCGACATTGTGGTTTTCCAAGAATCCGAAGGAGCCAAGCGCGAGGTGAAACGGGTGGTCGGATTTCCTTCGGAGCAAATAAAAATTGAGAATGGCGATGTGTTCGTCAATGGCGAGCGTTGGTGCAAAACGCTCGAACAATCTCTGAGGCAATCGATCCTGCTCAGCGCTTGGGAGAGAGCGAAGCTCACACAAAACAGCCTCAATGCTAGGTGGGTTTTCACGGATGGAGCCTTCGAAGGAACGCTCAGTCCTCGCAACACCGAGCCCAAAGAAAACGCTGGGGACGCCCCTCCCATCGAACGAAGATTACAGTTCGTATCGCCGACGTCCTGCCTGGACAATCAACTCCTTCTAAATGCACACGACTCGCATGCCATCGTACCGATCCAGGATTTTGGATTTGCGTTTCAGGTCATGAGCCCAGACGCGACCTGGGAGATTCGCTGCCAAATGCACTCGCCCGTTTGCGAACCGGAAATCGCTATTGAGTGGAACGGAAGTGAGTTCAAGCTGAAGCACGCCGAAGAGACCGCCATTTCTCAATCAATGCACAAAACCGATAAGCCGATTTGGCTTGCGATTGCGATGGTGGATGGTTATCTGGTTGCAGGTAGCCCGGACGAAGAGTGGCTCAAAACAAAGTTGCCTTCCAAAGTTAAGGATGCGACCATTGAAAATCTGAAAACCCAGTATCCCATCGAAATTTCCCCGATTTCAGGAAATCTCCAACTCGATCAGCTGCTCGTTTTTCGAGATATCCATTATCGAGGTCAAGGGGATTCTGAGTCTCAAGTTTGGGAGCCCGGCGATCAGTTAGTCGTATTGGGAGACAACGTCTCTTGCTCAAGCGACTCACGCGATCGATGGGCGGATGGCTTATCGCCTAAAGCCGCCAAAGGCGTTGTGCTTCAAGTGGAAAGCCCAATGGAAGTACTGTTGCGTCAACGCCGATAGTCTAAGCAAATCCGCATGTGTCTTTCGTATCAATTAGCCGATGGGCGCTAGCCCCGGTTCTCGACGAATGTCGAGCAATTGGAAAACCGCGTCTATCGCCCAACGGCACTCGAAGATTCATGCCGAAGTGCTTAGCAGCTCAGTAGCGAAACGACACGACGCCCAGCCTTATAACGTTATTGCAAGTTCATTGGTTTGTGCGTCCTCCCAATCCGCTATTTCTTTGTGGCTTTTTGTGTTAATTCACTATAGGATGAAATCGAATCCGACAGCGATCGATTTTCGTCAATCGAAATCACGCCTTACGTTTTGCTGTTCTCCCACTTCAAGGAATCACCTTATGGTCTTCGTTAGAGCGAACAATCCATTCTTTGAGAAAGCATCTTGCATTTGGCTTTTCGTGATATCAATTCCATTTGTCATTTCGACCATTTGTATGGCGGACGAAAAGGAAGAGCTAGCGGCTGCGAACGCGTTAATTGCAATGGTCGAAAGCGACGAACAGGAGCTGGCCGATGATGCGGCAAAGCTTTTTGCATCTGTTGCAGTGGATTCGAAACTAAAGTCGGTTGCGGCTTATTCTCTCTCGCTTATCTTGATTCGCGAACGTCAATTCTCTGACGCATGGAAAGCTCTAGCAACGCCACCCAAAAATTCGGATTCAGAATCCATCCTGTTAGGCAAGGAAAGGCTGCGGCTCTGGCTTCTTCTCGAAGCGGGAGCGTCGGACAAGGCGGAGCCACAGTTCAATAAATTATTGACTTTGACACTGAGCAAAGATACTTCAATCGGAGATCAAGCTGTCAATTGCGACTTCATCGGCGGCGTCGTCGGCATGCTCAAGTCAGATGCTACATCCGCTTGCATCCCAGCAGCGACTCTTGACAAAGCGACTGAGCGCATTTTATCGAAAGTCGAATCGAAGATAGCCAAGTCGAAAATGGAAGAAAACCTAGTGGAAACGAAAGCATGGGGAGACGAGCTTTCCGCCCTGGTTAGCAAATTTGAAAGTGTCGGAGCTGAAGAAGCAGCTGAGCAAAACAAGTCCGCTCAATCTGAACTAGCATCGGCGAAGCAAGAAAAATTGAAGCTCCGCGAAGATCTAAAAGCGACTGGAGGAGACAAACGTCAATTGGAAGAACAGCGTCGAAAAGAGATCAAGGACCGAAAGGGCGTGCAAGAAATCCTCCAAAAGGAAAAACAGAATAAGCCGCTACAACCGGTTGCACCCGGCCCGCAACCCCGTCAACCTCGGAAACCGGATGGAAGCTACCAAACGGATCCCAAAACGCAAGAACGGAAATTTGTGCCGCCAACGGAACTTGAATTGAAGCAGTTCCAAATGCAAATGGAGGTTTACAACACTTGGCCCGTTCGAGCCGCTAATTATTAAAAGGAAAGCGCGAACTACCAAAACAAGGTCAATCAGTGGCAGCAGCGACTCACCGAGATTCAGGCGCAAATAAAGACGGCGGATGCTGCCATTGCATCAATCGAGAAAGCCATGAAAGACATGCAGGCAGGGATCAATCAAGGGGTTGGAAAAGAGCTAAAGGAAAAGGAGGATCAACTAGATCAAATCGAACGATCGGCTGTCATTTCGGATCGGGCATACAAACAAATCCTTTCGAAAGAGCCCAGGTCGAAGAATCCAATTCACCCCTCGAATTTCCAACTTCTGGATTACGGTTCGGAGTGTGCGAGACTGAAAAAAGCGATTCATTGATTGAATCCCGATAGGGATTGCAGATAAGTAGATCGTCACAACTAAACCGTAGTAACCTTGTGCGACTCAATCGCGAATGCGATGACATTTTTAAGCCTGGGGTGAAGTTCGCACCGCGAACGAAACCCCAGGTGGTACGCCCCGATTGATCCGGAGCTCTGAAGGAGCGGCATGGGCCGTGAATCGTGGCCTAACCCAAATGGAAGGTTGATCATCTGGCCAAGTCGCTTCAGTGGGAATGCCGTCGCTTTGCGACTCTGAGGCAATCCGTTCCATGCTGACCACGGATTTCAAATGCCAATGCTCCGCAGTTAAGGCTGATGGGATGGCTTTGCCTCCTCGGGGTTGCGAAGCTCCTCAGTTGCGTTCTCGTAACGCGGCTAGCTAGCGACTGAGGCTCAAAAAAGCGATACAGCAAATACCATTTGCTGCCGAGCTTGATGCGTATATGGCTCGGCAGGAGCCTGGCCCTCCTATTTCCCTCAAGTGTTTTGTTGGGTTCAAAAGTGAGGCCTCCGAAAGGACATGCGATTGACCCAGGCGTTACGGCAATGCTAACCACGTGAAGCTAAGCGAAGTTGTATTCTCATCGAGCCAAATCACAACCTGGCCATTCTCAAGTCCCGCAGCCACTGACCCCTTGCGATTGGCCGATAGCGAAAGAATGCTCCGATTGGGAGAGGACTGGAGAGCGTCCTGTTCCTTCCAACGAGTCCTGGTTTTCATCTTCGGTTTCGATTCTTCTGCTTTGTCTTTTTTGGTGTCTTTGTCATCCACAATTTCATCTTGCAGAATGAACAGTCTTCGGACCTTGCCGTTATCAGGTACGAAAACGACACCGTTGACCGAGGCAATCGGCTGTACTTTTTGTGGAAGGCCGTCTTTTTTCGCTAACGAACGGGCTTCTTCTCCCTCCGACCAAACACGCATGACTCCTGTTTCGTCAAGCGTGATCGTCCCATACTGCGAGTCAACGGCACCACTGACAGCTCGCTCGTTTTCGGCATACGCGAAAAGCAATTGCATTTCTTTGGAATCGAAACTTTTTGCGGAGCGATCCATGGATGCTGTCAAGATGCGGTTCCCTTTGCTCGACCAAAAGAGACTTGTGATCGCGGCCGCGTGAGGTACCGACTCGGCTCGTACTTTGAAGTTGTCCAGCGAATAGAGTGCGACACTGCCATCTGCAAAACCAGCCGCAATTTCGTTTCGATATGGGCTTGGGGCAATACAGGTACATATATCACGACTAAAACCGAACGAAGCGATTTGCTTTCTAGCTTTGAAGTCGAATACCTCCAGTACACCAAATTTCCCTGGCGTTCCAGATGCGACCACGAGCACGCCGCCGGGTGCCCAGTCCATATCGGAAACCATTCGCCCTCGGACTGGAATTCTTGAATCGAGCGACTGCGTCTCGATGTTCCAAACGAGAATTTCTGAGTAACCACCGACCAAGAGTTGTTGGCTATCCGAGCTTAAGAGAAGCGAAGAAATCGGTAGCGTCTTTTCATAATGTAGTGGTGCCCTCGCGCTGGATTTGGATCGCCCGTAGATCTCAGCCAGTGAGGTCTTTTCTTGTGGCCGACTTAGCGTTGCGCCGGACTCAATCCACTTGCGAAAACCCGCGATCTCGAAATCCGTTAAGGGTTCTCCATCTAGCGGCATTCGGATGGTTGGGTCTTCGGCTGTAATTCGAACAAGGAGCTCGCTTGATTCGACTTGGTCACGAGAAATGGGCATCGCACCTGAATCGCCAGGTCGAAACAGTTGGCTCGTATCGGCAACCGAATAACCGCCTTCGATGGTTGCTCCACCATGGCACCCCAAACATTTTTCAAAGAGCAACGGAGCCACAATGGCATCAAAGGTGTTCGATTCTAAATCGGGTTCGTCAGAGCCCAGGGCTCCAATTGCTGCACCACCCCCGAAATCGGTAAGTCCGATACAAAACAAAGCCGTTAGCCAAATGGCAATTTTTCTGCGGCATTGATGAGCGCATGCGAAGACGTTGCCATTGAGCACATCATACAAAACCGTTCGGCAGTATAAACTCGCCATTGCTTTTTTAGTTCCGTAGTGCTTCGAGGATGACAGGCTCGAACAAGGTTGCTTGCCGCATGAAGCCCAAGTCGCTTGCATGCGAGGCATCGGTCGCTCCCTCAGTATCGTCGCCGTATAGCGAATCACCTGGAATGTAATAGAGTTTCTTCACACCCTGCTCAGTCAGGGATTTGTAGGCGGCGCGTAACGCTGCATGATTGTCGGTGTGGAATTGACGTTTTTGCGGTGTGATCCAATCGTTGGTGAACCGTCGATCTTCGACCAGAATGATCGGCGTATTGGGCTTTGCTGCTCGAAGCTGTTTCACGAGCGGTTCGCATTTGGCTTTGACTTCGGCCGGTCCCATGTTGGGCAAGCAGTCGATCACAAAAACTGCAGCGTCCAACTGGATGAGGTAGTCACCGACCGCTTCGTCCATCTTTCCGTTACCCGAGAACCCGAGATTTACAATGGGCGTGTCCAGCTTGCGGCCAAGGATGTTGGTATGCACCATACCTGGCCGACTTGCACAGGCACCGTGAGTGATACTCGTTCCATAAAAAACAACGGGCCTATCGCGAGGCGCGAGCCCCTCGAACTTGGCACCTTTCTCGACGCCAATCTTCATGAACTCAATGCCGTTGTAGAGAGGCAGATAGGCGGCGTATTCGCGATCGCCCGCTTCCAGTCCTTGGATCCATTCTGTTTGTACCTCTTGGGTCGCGGGCTTGGTAACTTGGACCCATTTCCACTTGCCGTTGTTGTCCCGTGCGTAGAGATCGATTCCAGACACACCAGTCGCCGGCATATGCGGCATGCCCAATTGGGCCTTCTTTAGTTTGTAATGAACCGAAATAGCCTTGGAAGATGTTTTGAACCGAACCATCATTCCTGCGCTGTCGCGGCTTAGGTTCCAAACATTGTCGGTGACTTTTCCTTGTGCGGAGCCTGGAAGCCGATCGAACCATTGCTTTCGTTCCTGGTCAGGTAGAATTCGCCCTTCGACACCCCAAGAACGCACGTCATACCAATCAAGATTGGGATTGGATTCCTGGCTGGCTGCCATGGCAGGATCTAATTTGGCCGTAGATTCCTGAGCCCCACAGAAAGGCGATTGGAAAAAGCAAGTTGCGACAGCGATGAAGGATAAACTGCGAAATGAAGGGTGAGGCATGTCAAGTTGTCCAGAGTCGAGAGGTGAAAGGGGAGGTAACGGCGGGGGATCGGGGCCAAGGCGAGAACCATCCCAGCCCAATCAAAACGACCAGCTTAACATTAACTAACTGAGACAAACTACTCGTCAGGGTTGAAAAGGTGTCGTTTTGTTGAGATATGAACCTGTGGTTTTGCCGGCAATACGGTGCAAAACCAGGTTTTACACATCTTTGACACGACAACAACCAATCCTGGACATACACCAACGGCAAACGGCGTTAATGTACGTGTGTGAATCAGCAAGCCCGGAGACTGATTCAGGTCCTTTGGTTTAACCCGTACTCTCCAGCCCCCCAGCCGCTAGGAACTTTGGCATGTTAGGCAACGATCCAGTCATCGATTCTCCCAACCAACAACACCGACAGCATCACGCTAGCACTCTAACCCCGACGCAGCCGATGGTCGAGGAACTAGCTCCAGCAAGCCTACCCACCGCGGGTGGCGCGGCCAAAGTCTCGCCGGTACCGACCGTTTGGAACATCCAATGGGGCGCTTCGGCTTGGCTGATCGCTTTGCACGTTGGAGCACTCTATGCTCCATGGTGTTTTACTTGGAGCGGACTCGGCTTGGCTATCCTGTTTCACTGGATGACCGGCAGCTTGGGAATCTGCTTGGGCTTCCATCGCCTGTTGACGCACACTGGCCTGATCGTTCCGAACTGGCTAAAGAACGTCTTTTCAACGATTGGCACATTGGCCGGCGAAGGCGGACCGATTAGCTGGACCGCAAACCACCGCAAGCACCATGCTTACAGCGATCAACCTGGTGACCCGCACTCGCCGCACGATGGCCCTTGGTGGTCACACGCATTTTGGCTGGCCTTCACAACCGACAATGGCGATCCAGAGGGTTATGCAAGAAAATGGGTACCTGACTTGTTGAAGGACAAGTACACCGTGTTTCTCGAAAAATTTTTCCTTCCCATTCACATTGTCTTTGGTGCCTTGGTGACAGGCGCTGGTTATCTTGTCGGCGGACCGACTCTGGCTGTCTCCTGGCTTGTATGGGTGATCTGCGTACGCATGGTGGCCGTGATGCATACAACTTGGCTTGTTAATTCCGCATCCCACATTTGGGGCTACAAGAACTACGAGACTCGTGACGATAGCCGAAACAATTGGTTTGTCGCGATCATCGCTTACGGCGAAGGCTGGCACAATAATCACCATGCGCACCCACGTTTGGCCCAACACGGCCACAAGTGGTGGGAGTTCGATATGACTTACCAGGTCATACGACTCTTGCGGGCCGTCGGACTGGCTAAGGACGTAATCGATTTGCAAAGCATGGACGAAAAGAAACGCCGCCATAGCGAACGCGCCGCGGCATAATGGTCCTTTTACCCACAATCCCAACCCGATACGTAAGTGAGGGACCTTCGGAATTGTCCCTCGCTTACGCATCGGGTTGTGATATTCTAGTCCCTCGCTTTCTTAACTACTCTCGCGGCGACGACGCCGCATCGACGTGAGTATCTCCTGCGTACGCTGGATCGAAGTGAGGTTTGGCGACATTTCATTTGCCTTTCCACTCTCTCTCTTCTCATCCCTTGCCTCACGGAACGAACCGTGCAACTGGTCTGCGCCGCTCTTGGTCAAGATTTCCAGGGCGTTCGTCGGTCCAACGCCACCTGCCGGCAGTATTTCAATGCGACTTTGCGCGCACTCGCAAAGCCGATGCAATGCCTCTACACCATCGATTGCCCTGTTTGGGCCGCCACTGGTTAGTATACGGGTGAATCCCAGTGCGACCAAACTCTCTAGTGCAACCAGTGGATCACGAACTTGGTCGAATGCTCGGTGCACCACCAATTCGCATTTCGGCAACGCATTCACGATGGAATGAAGAAACGTCAAATCTAGTTCCTTGGATGCAGCAAGTCCACCGACTGCGACGCCATCTGCACCAAGTTTAATTGCCTGCTCGGCTTCGTCGACCATCAAGTCAAAATCGAATTGGTTGTAAAAAAAATCACCGGCCCGACAGCGAATGAGGACAATTAACGGCAATTGGGTTGCACGTCGAACGGCCGAAATGAGTGGCCCAGACGGAGTAACACCC
>JANPHB010000208.1:0-11759 GCA_031424235.1 Pirellula sp. | reverse complement strand
AAAAACTCGACTTTGGTTACCTTCCAATTGGAATCAAGGCCCAGTAATGCACGATAATGTTCAGTGGTTAATTCGTTCATCCCAAAAGGATACCGAATCCACTGTGTTTTCAAACCTACCCACTAAAATTGGCGAAGAACCCTCTAAAACTTGTTCGCCCAGTGCATAGCTTTTTGGATACAGTGATCGTCAAATAGCTGTATCGGCGAGTGTTGATATCCGCCAAGCGGTGCTCGAGCACCACAGCAAATATCGGATTTTGGTGCTGGCCAGCGCTTCTTGCCGTTCCCACCCTAGACATCGGAATAAATGTTGGAAAAAATGCGTAGACGAAATCGGTTGTCAACACCATTGGGTCATTCTGTTTCTGCTGTAGGCTTACAGCTTACGGTTTCGCCTCCGCCTCCATTCGATGTGGCAACATATGCCATTGAGACACAGATGGAAGGTCAAAGTCTGTCTTCGCGAAGGGTTCGACCGTCGCTGCTAGTGCCAACCCACGAGCGGCGTGCCGAACATATTCACGAGGCGATGGCGGAATATTCCCGATTTTTGAGAGAAGAGCTGGGGATAGGGCGGTTAGAACCGGTCGTCTCGGCAGGACTTGCGGACATCTTCATTGCCCAACTTCGGAAGATGGGGCGCGAGGTGGATGTGCACCTCCCGCTACTCTCGCCCGAGCGGTTTATCCCACCAGCTGCGAATGTGTCGCCGTTGACCGAATTCATCGCCAACCATAATCGCGGCGAAATCGTAATGCATCGCGATCTGGACCACAAACAAACGATCAATGAGATCATTCGAGCCTTCCCGTCGTTGCGGATTGCAATCGTGACGAAAAACAAAAAGGTTGCGGAGAACATCGTTAAAGCCATTGAGGACGACGGCCAAAAAACCGAGATCGAGACCAGTACTGCAACTGGCGACGCACCTAGAGTGTCCGTCGGGACATGTTCTCAGTTAACTCGTCGACTAAATGTACTCCCCGAACTGATCCTATTCACCGAGCCTAGGATAAGCGCACATATTCAGTTCGCGGACTTTTTAGAGCACGGACAATGTAGTTCGCGTATTTTTCTGCTCCGGCAGTCCGGAAAAACGTATTCAGACAAGAACTGGGACCGAGTTGTCCCTGCTATTGGGTTTGACAGTATCTCGGTCGACCAGGCTTTCCGAGTTCGAAGTGAACTGTCGGTCTCCCACAAGACCGTCAAGTGCAACATTGGCACGTGGCAAGGCGTCGACGACGTGGACCTAGTTCGTCGGCTCGAGAAGAACTGTGAGCGGAACAAGAAGATCTCGAAAATCGCCAGATCCCAGACCGACAGCAAGCCAACGGGTGAGGTTGTGGTGCTATGTGCTGCTGCGTCTCACGCCAACGCCTTGGCGAGGTACTTACCGGGCTGGACTGTCGTCACCGAGCCGGATGGCCTGCCAAACGGGCCCCCAGCGTCGGCGCAGCACAGAGCGAAGCTCATTTGCACCATGTCTTTTCTCAGACGTTTCCAACCGGTTGGCGAGCAACTGACGGTGGTGTGGGCCGGATCGCGTCCGAACGCGTTCACGTTGCCGGAGGCGTTGCGATGGCCGCTAACCGGTAATCAGGGGCGTGTCGACGTGATCGACATCCAGGACTTCATCTTTGTTGGTAACGACAGAAACGACCAACCCAGAGGCAACAGCCCAGATGCCAAGCCGTTCGATCCGATAAAAACTGTGAGATGTTGGAATCAGTATCGTATGGACCAGTATGAGTCGGACTGGGGCCCGCTGAGCAAAGCCAAGCGAGTCGAGAACGCTCAACGTAGGTTGGTAATCCGACGACCATCAGCCAGCCAAATCAACGTTCCTGCAACGGCAGCGGAGGGTGTGCGATGAATAGACGATATCGCTACGAGGAGGATTCATTGATTGCGTTCAATCTTGGATCAGACCGATTTCTTCAGCATTCACCCCCAGACCGCACAAACCGGGTTACCGAGTCCGATGTTCTTACCGACCCCGACCAGCTAACGCGCCGTAATTTAAACGACGCCGAGCGCTACGTTCGAACGTTTGAGCTCTGGCGATCGAAGATGGGGCCGTCACCAGGCGTGGACGGTATTAAACTGAGCGAATTCACCAAGGGAGAGATGGGAAAGGCTCTGCGTCTTATAGCCAAAGCTATCAATGACAATGAATTTCACCCAAGAGACCACCGTGAGGTGCTGATTCCCAAGTCGCCTGGACGGTTTCGTACGCTTAACATCCCGATTGTTGCAGAACGCATTGTTGCGCGGACCTTGAATCTCGCGTTGCTTGATATTCTCGACGCCCAAATGCCTGACGCGTTCCATGGCTACCGGCGCGGTCGGAGCATCCACACGCTGCTGGCGGACCTTTCGCGAGCGTACATACTGGGGCAGCCGTTCTTCGTCGGGACAGCCGACGTACGCGACGCGTTTCCGAGTGTTACTCGAGTCGCCGTCGAACAGGCGCTCAGCCGATTCGTCCCAGACCAAGAGCTGCGGGGCCTGTTACTGCTGCTGACATTTGCACATTCCGAATTAGGTTTGCCGCAGGGCCTTGCGACCAGTACGACTTTGTATAACCTTTTAGCATCTCACCACTTGTCTTGGCAAACACCCGGACAGGAGGGGAGACCCCACCAGCTACTATATGTGGACAACCATGTATACGCCGGTGGATTGGCCGAATCGATCGCAGAAGCGTTTGGCGACCACCAACGGGAATTGGAAAGGTTAGGGATGGGTTTCACACCCCCTCTAGTCCTTACTGATCTCTCCGAAGGTAAAGCGAAGCTTTTCGGGTTTGAGTTCAGGATCAGCGGGGGACGGGCAACCTACACCCCCACCAGTGCAAACTGGTCAAAGCTGGAACAAGCTATACGGCTTGCTTACTTGGATTCGGAACCGGAAGCAAAAGCGGAAAGCCAGATAAAGGCATGGATGTCATATAACGCCAACACGATTGAGACGGTGGGAGTTGAGCGGTTACTAGGGAGGATTTCCTCACACTGCCAACGGAATCACATCCACTTGAACCTGGAGCCTATTCGGGTTGCTGCTACACGAGCAAGCGACCGGTGGAACCAGTTGATAGCAGGACTAGTTCCCACGGTAGTAACTGGGGATGATCTACTAGTGGATCGCCCAAGAGATACTCAGGAGACTTGGTAATGAGTACTAAGATTTAGCCGGGTGTCGCTCCGCTTAACCTATTGGCGATTTTGATCGTCACTTGCCGATCGGATGATCGGTCTTTTGGCAATCTCGTACTGCTCGGCGACACATTGGTTGTCGAGCAGTACTTGGTTCCAGATTCAAGATTTTGGCAGTGGCAGTGCTCGAGCACCGCTACTATACTTGTTCGGGTCTGACCAACATGAGTTGTTGGCGGAGATGGAATGGCTTTGCGTGCAAAATGATTTTCGCAGCTTAGGCCATGAGACGTCGGTATCTGACGGACGTCTGGTTCAATGGAGAGCGTTGCGATCGAAGCTGGGACCGGAAGCCCGTTAGCTCGATAAGACAACTCTCCCCGGTGTCGATCTGAGAACGACATCGGAGCGATAGCTGTTATCGCACGCGACGCCATAGTGGCGTTGCCTTCGCCCAGTGGCGAAATTCGTCCATCCACCTTCCAACATTTAGAAAACCATGACAACCATTCAGCGCACCTCCGCGCCTGAGGACCACTCCACACCAAGTGTTCGCCAGGCTCCAGTTTTCGCAATAAGTATATTTAATCACACCGCGTACATGCCTGAGCGGCTACCGTTTGAAGTCGTGTGCGACTCTATCGTGCCGATTGTGCAGGACAACGGCCAAATACACGCAGTTCGATCGCAAACCAGTTTGGTATACCTCGATTCGGGCAATTTGCGTTGGAGTTTCCGCAGACAATTGTTGCCGGTAATAGCTAATGAGCTACGCCGCCTGGGCGTGCGATTTAGGGTGGTCGTTTCCCACCGAACTCGCGCTGGTACCGATCCACGGACTGCATTGCTTCAGCATCAATTCGCCGCTCTCGAGTATCAAGATCGCACGCAAATGATGGATTTTATCGGTCGCCTTGCAGACCATTATCCAAGCGCTCGGATCGCAGTACTCGCAAGCTCCCGTAACGAATGTCGGAGATTAAGGCAGCAGTTATCGCAGCGGACAAGTTCGCAAACTTTGGTTGTCGAACGTGACTTGTCAGACGCAGTGCTGGCAAGTCTTCATCGTGCGCCGCAAATTATCATCGGAATGCCCGACGCCCTTGTCGGAAACGTTGATTTTACGGCCGCCAGCAGCTTCGACATCTTTGTCATCGCAGACAAGCGGGTCCTATTCCGAGAACGTCTGTTCGACTTTTTCATTCCCGCAAAAACTGAGGCTTACATCTTCACCTGCCTGCCAAGCGATGTGATGCGCGACCCAAAATGGCAGGCGAAGATCTATGAATACGGCGGACTTGCACGCGGGCTATTGTTACCGGGCGGGGAGCTGCTGCGCCAGCCACGCATTGCGAGGGCCAGCTTGAACTGGAATTTCAGCGGCACAGATCAGTCATCGACCGACGCCGAATGTGCTAGAGCATGCGATAACGAAAATCGTCGAATGCGTGAAATCGAGCGTGTTATGGGGCGACGACAGAACCTTAACCGCCTACGAACCACGTATCTTGTCTTCGCGACCAGAAACGCAGCGGACAGGTACTGCTCATTGGACGGGACATTCCTGCGATATCCAGACCAAGGCAGCGTTTTTGGACCTGCAACCCGCCTTGCCCTTCACTCGGATCAGCTAAAGCAGCTACGCATCGCTGGGGACAACCTGTTTGTGTGGGCCGGCGCTCGTAGCGAACCGATCGACCTCTATCGCACCTTGGCAAACCAGATTGTCGAGCCGGCGGAATTAGCGTTCTTAGATTTGCAAGACTTTCCGCAGGGGCGTGGTGGAGCTGGATCAAGTTTGGCCAACATTGCGAGGGACTGGAATCGCACCCGGACGCAGAGCTATTCGCGGTGGGGGTATTTGCCGGCCGGAGACGATACCGCAGCACTCCGCATCGCGAGTCGCATTCTGATACGCCCAAGAGGAGTAAACCCAAATGAGTAGACTTCGATTTCGGGATAACAACTTGGGCTGCGGATCGTCTGGAATGCGTCAACCGGGTAGAAGCAGACGTGCGCGGCGTGTACGCCTCCCACTTCCCGCGTCTATGCCGCTAATAAACATTACGCCACGCCATCTCTTTAACAGGGATGACGTGCTAGGCTGGTATGACTCAAAACGCGTGCAAAAAGGGAACGGAGCCGGAGTAGACGGCATTCGTCTCGACGAGTTCCACCGGCATGACATGGCCAATGTCTGCGGCGAGATAATCGACGCGATCAACAACGGTACATTTGTGCCAAACGAACTGCGAGAAGTAGGGCATCGGCGTCGAGATGGGAGAATTCGGCTGTTGAATGTGCCTGTCGTATGCGAACGCATTGTTTTGGGAGCGGCCGCCGATATGCTCGCATTGCCTGTCGGGCAACATTTGGGGCCAAACGTCTACGGTCTAACCGGCCGAGGAACCGATCAGATGCTGCTGGACATCATCCGGGTCATCAACACGACCCCGGCAGATCAGGGGATATTTTTCTGCGAGCGCGATGTCAGAAAAGCTTTCGATCGTGTGCGTCACGAAGCCGTCTGGAGAGCACTCCGACAGCTTGGT
The DNA here is from genome assembly GCA_031424235.1 of Pirellula sp. GTDB lineage: Bacteria > Planctomycetota > Planctomycetia > Pirellulales > Pirellulaceae > JBKCUI01. Next base: position 6,047 of record JANPHB010000208.1, on the reverse strand, counting down.
TTTAACGAGGCTCTCATCGAGACGTTGCTTAGGATCATGACGTCATCAGCTGGACAGGACGAAAGTGTGGGACTTTCCCAAGGTAACCCATTCTCGCCGATGCTGTTCGGTATTACATTGGCGTCGTGCCTCAACCTGACTGACAACCAGGAAGAGACAGTGGGAGTCCTGACCCCACGGGTGTACATCGACAACATCGAATACATTTCAACCCAGGAACGGTTGATAAGCAGTTCAATCGACAGGCACCTGGCCACCTTGGCCACTGCTGGACTCGAGTATGGGGTATCCCCGGATCCGATAGCCAACCTTCGGGAAGGCGACTCGGCAAAGATCCTGGGATACCGGATTTCAATTAGGGCCAACCAAGCCAGACTTGAGATCCAACCGGAAAGAATAGCCGAAGCGAGAGCAACCCTACAGGACGCAATTGCAACAGCGAACCCAGCAGAGACCGCAAGGGTTTTCCTACGCGGTTATGTTGCAGGTCATGGGATTGTGTATTCAACCGCTGGAAGAGACTACTGCAGGTTTGTCCTCGAAACCCTATGTGCAGATATAGGTTTAGAAGGGACAGAGTCCGAAAGGATTCTAGACTTGTGGGAAAGGAAAGGTAGGAGACTACAGAACCTACATTCCTCCCTTACTCCGTCTACCTAGTGGTTCCTCTACCTTACGGACAGCAGTGTATGCTCACCACATACTCTACATAGCTATAGCACGCTTGCCGTCCGGCAGCTACCGCTCAGATTTGGGCAATACTGGCCACAGGCCATTTTGAGTGGCGGTCATCGCGTAGTGCGGTGGCCGCCACTTTTCGTTTGTTGATTGGTAGTGACGAGCAGCCAAGCCACTAGTTTGAACGTCGAATAACAAAGATAGCATTGTTGCAGTCAGCCTCTTCGCATTGTTGAGATGCATTAACTTGGCGATGCTCATGCACAACCGCTGCAGCTTCTGAACCCTCCGATCGCCGGATCAATGCTGCAAGGCCATGCCCAAATCGATTGTGAGCCCGGGGGCGTAACACGCTTCAACATGTGACGGTTAGTTTCGGCCATTTTCACCGACTTGAATCGAGTTGCATTACGCTGTCGCCGATTGAAAGTGATGTCTCGCATCGACGACATGTAAGTGAACATTCAACTGTCCAGTGGCAGCCAAAAAAGATTTTTCCCGCTCGACATAGTGGTGTTTGCGTGAAATTGCAAGAAACGCTGGAGTTTGGCAGGTTAGCCCCATACGGCGTACCTGGCTGGAGAAAAAGATGCCCCGTGCCTTGTACACCTCCGCTCCGCGTTTAAAATCCGATGTAACGGATCGCTCACCCCCGTGGGCATAGACCAGGCAATTTAATAAGGATGACAAGTCAGTGCTCTCGCGACAGGTCGTGAAGTAAGCCAAGCGTTTTCCATACTGGCTATTCCGTGCATCAAATACAAAGGAGGTGGGGGTCGAATTCCAATTACTCAAGTGCTTTTAAAGCGGTAGTTAACTGTCACCAGTTTGGGTGAGTAAGCAATGGAATTTGAGCGGAGAGAAAATAATGATGGTCTTGCACCATTCAGTTGGCCCAGGGAACGCACGTACCTCGTTCACTGGGGCCCAAGAGGGCTTTCGTAACGATTGCTTGTCGAAAAAGATTAGTAGCGATTGGCTCGTTACGTGTATCACTAGAATCACAAGCGACAGTTTTGGAGCGGAACACAGTAATCGTTCGTCATTAACGAGCGAGTTCCAAATCAAGACTATCGACGCGGAGGCATGTGCAAATGCCTAAGCCAAAAACATCGGCCTCAAACAGCGCGACCGTATCTGACGTTGTTGCTCGGGTTTTGTCGGAAACAGTCCTTAGTATCTCGCAAGCTCGAACTGAAATCGCAAAGATCACTGGTCGGCATCCCGACAAATCTTCCATTATTCGATGGATAAGAAATCGGAAGCTAGACGGTGTTCGGCTTGGACGCGACTGGTTCACATCTACCGAAGCGTTAACTCGCTTTATTGTCAAGCAGACGGAGGAATCGGTTTAACGGATCTGTGTAAAGTGCCTAAGTGCGTTGAATCTAGGGCGCACGGATGGCTCCACTGTAAAGTTGCAGTGGACGGCTGGGATCGAGTTTCTGAAGTCAATACGGACGAAACAAGGGCGAACGGTGCAGTACAAAAGTACTGCACTCTCGCCTACCAGTACCGAGTCTATCGGCTAGCTTTGCTGCCAGTAATGAGCAGAGACGGGGACTCGCTAAATTGTCATTCCACTTTGGAGATCGCCGTCTGAGCGGTGCTTGCTCGACGGTCTTCAGGCTGGGGTTGCGGGCATGACTGCTGCTACACATTGCAAACTTGTTCTGCTGCATTGAATGACCTGAACTATCCTCATTGTGCAGTAAACTCGCTTTGCCATTGCACGCTCAACTTCATCCGTTTGATTGGTACGTGAGGCACTTGAGCCAGAACACGATTGCTATCTTGAACAACAACCGGTGGCTAGGATTTTTGGCCTACTGAACAATACTGTAGAACCCCTTTTACTGCGATTGAATGCAACGCTTGACACGAATGCAACAATCGTTGTATGCTGGATTCCCAACGAAATTAGGGTTTTTCAGCAAAAGGAAGACTTGAAAAAACCAAATTGTGGTTCCGCAGGTCGGGGGTTCGAGCCCCCTCTATCACCCTAACGAATCACCAACGTTTTCATTGGTCGGACGCACTTCCAAGCGTACCGGGAATTCCCCGAGCGACCCTTCATTCTCAAAAAACTACCCTAAAACTGTCCTAATCGACTAGTACACGGGTGGTAGAGTTTACGAAGGAGTTGCAATCTTGGCACGACCAAAGTCGTCACTCCCGCAAATGCGGGTACACATGTCCGGACAAGGCTTCGTTCGGATTGATGACCGGAATTTCTACCTCGGCAAGTATGGCTCGCCAGAGTCGCTCGCTCGATATGCCGTTCTCATTGCTGAGTATCAGGCAAACGGTCTATCGCTTCCCTCTGATTTTGATGTTCGGTCAATCGACGCAAAAGCTGGCTTGTTGCTCGCAAAAGAGGTCGAGTTGCCTGCGGAACATCTGGAGAATACGCCAATCCTCGTTCGGCACATCACAGCCGCATACCGCGATCACGCAAGGGTGGCCTACGCCCAAAGCAAGGCTGAGCTTAGTCGGATTTTGCTTCTCTGTGATGAGTTGGACGAGCAAGATGGCAATATCAAAGCGGATGAGTACGGGCCGAGAGCATTGCAGCGTCAACGACAGCGATGGGTGGACTCCGGAAAAGCTAGGCGTTATTGCAATCGGCTAACAAATCTAGTCATTCGCATGTACCGATGGGCCGTGTCCCAGGAGCTAACGAACGAATCGGCATGGAGTCGTCTTCGTTCGGTTGATGCATTGCGAATAGGGCAAACTAAGGCAGCGGAAACAAAAGCAATTCAGCCGGTGTTGCTGGAAACGGTTCGGGCTACCATCAAGGAACTTCCCCCTGTAATTCGGGCAATGATTCGAATTCACGTTGCTACAGGAATGAGACCATCGGAACTTTGCAATCTACGCCCAAGTGACATCGATAGGTCAGGGGTTGAATGGATGTATCGCCCCGAATTGCACAAGAACAAAAACAAAGGCAAAGGACGAGCGATACCCATTCTTGGTGATGCAAGGGAGGCCTTAACTGACTACTTAAATCGAGACCCGAAGTCTTGCTGTTTCTCTCCTGCCGAATCCGTTGCTTGGTGGCATGCAAGCAAAAGAAGTGCTCGCAAAAGTAAGGTTCAGCCCTCACAACAATGCAGGGCTATCGAGAATCCTAAAGTTCAACCTGGAGACAGATACACTCACGACTCTTACCGGCGTGCTATCGCTAGAGCATGCAAACGAGCGAAAGTTGAACCTTGGCACCCATACCAGTTGCGGCATTTGAACTTGACCGAAATACGCGATGCTTTAGGAGTTGAACACGCTCAAGCAATGGGTGGTCACTCCCGCATTGACATGACTGAGGTCTACGCCAAACAGTCAGAACGGCGAGCGATTGAGGCCGCCAAACACGCACCAACTTTATGATTCGATCCAAACCTCGCCATTGAGAATTGTCCCGCGCCGATGAAAGCCGTTAGTCATCAGCGGGCGGCACGGGTAGGAGCGATTCTCCAAAGTTTTTCTTTCTACACTCGTCAAGCAGTTCTAATCCTTTTTTCTAGCTATCAACATTGCCGAGTGTGGCCACAAGTGGACAAGTACGTCAGATATGGCCACTTGTGTCATTACGCGACAACTAGGACATATTTCGACAAGTGTGGACTCGTGCACATGTCTTCTATTGCTTGAATCATCTTACTCCTAAATAGTGTGATCGTTGCGATCAACGAACACAATTTAGGAGTTGTAAACGTGAAACGAAAGATTGATGCAAGCGAGATCGTGTCTCGCATTCTGACCGAGGATGTATTGAGCCTGTCGCAGGCCAGAGCCGAGCTGGCTAAGTTGCTGGGCCGCCGTCCCGACAAAGCAACCATTACACGCTGGATTCACAGAGGCGTAGGTGGCGTGAAACTCGAGGCCATTCGACTCGGCGGAAATAGTATTTTCACAAGCACGCAAGCACTAACACGATTCATCACCGCGCGCACTAAGACACTGGCAAGTTAATGCGTAACTCATCGGCAAACGACAACACGGCAATTCAATTGCGTTCTCGAGAAATTCACACCGTTCAAAAGCGATTGCACTGCTCCTCGACATTGGTCAGCGAATGGTTGCGGCAGGACCAGAGAAAAATGGAAGCCTGAAATGTCTCAAATTCCCAAAACGAAAAAACGCATTGAACTGCTGATTCAGCACCTGAAATGTAAGTGCTTTCTCAACGCTGGCGGCATCCCGATGATCCAGTCTTTGATGCTAGACGGCACGGACTCCGCTATCCCAATTGGTGGCAAGAAACTGAGATGTTGTTTGGCACGGATTGCTTATGACGATTTGGATTTCCTACCAGAAGAACAGGAACTCACTCGATGTGTGTCCTACTTGCATGGTCTTGCTTTCAAAAACCAGCTGAGCACTTTCTCGCAAAAAGAGGCACTGGATCAATGCCCTCTGCTAGAGGCGATCAATATTCTGATCCGAAATCAGGATAACCGTGGTCAATTTTGCGTTTCCGCAAGTGCACTACTTTGCGAGCTCAATCGCGTTGCAGAAGTAAATGGCATCGATACCAGGGAAAAGACTTGGCCCAAAGCGGCAAATCATCTTTCGAAAGCCATTCGCGAAAGGCAATCAACCCTTTTAATTCTCGGAATTCGCTCCACGATCGATCGTAAACCGGGAGGCGACCGATTTATCCGTTTCGAATTGCAATGTGACGATACTGTCGCCCCATCGTCACACCCATCGTCGGCACCAAACTTGCCTGTAGCACTTGAGTTACAACCTTCCGACGCTCGTGACGATGCAAACGAACACCTGTTTCAATCCATTTCCACAGGCAAAGGAGGATTGGAATGATCTAGGCACCGTATACGCCTAGTTTACGCATCGAACTGCTCTCGAGATGCGTTCCCGCAAAACTGTAGCCGAAATCCCTTCGACTTCAGTCTGTTGATCAGGCTGCCCCGACAGCTAGTTTTTGTTTCGTTTCTCAACACCAAGGATTTTAGGATGACTACTAAATTTGCACCAATTCCCAACATTGACCTAGAACGATATCGGCCTAATAAGTGGGAAGATTTCGTCGGCAACGATGACTGTGTTGCTCATTTTCAGCATACACTTCGGCTAGTTCGCTTTTCGGGTCACCGATCCGGCTTTAACACTTTGATTACTGGGCCATCGCGAGGAGGCAAGACAGCGATGGTCAAACTGTTACTCAAGAGTGCCATATGCCTCAACCTGGACGAGGAGACTCAAGGACTCCGATGACGTGACTGAGAAGTTTCTGCTACTCAGTAACTCCCATGATGGAAGTTCAGCGTTGCGAGTCTTCTTCACTCCAATTCGCGTCGTATGTGCAAACACACTGGGCGTTGCCGAACGCAAGGGACGAG
>JANPHB010000207.1:0-7523 GCA_031424235.1 Pirellula sp. | reverse complement strand
TGCATGTGCGTAACAAGAAGCTTGAAGTGAGTGCTGAACATCCGATTCGCTATAGTTGCGACTTGATGTTTTGAATTCGGTGATCACCATGCGTTCGCTATTTTTAGTGATCAAATCAACGATAGCAAGCAGAGGTTTTTCAAGTACCAGTCCGTTGCTGGTTACCATCGGAACCCAAAAAGTTCGTTCGACCCCGACAATGTTTTCGGGGGCCGAGTCGTTCAGGTATAATTCGAGAAGCCGAATCGAAAGGTCTAGCAAGTCCATTGAGTTTTCACCGTGCTTTAACGAGACTGGTTCCCGTTGAAAGCGTTCACGCCACTCTTTCGCGTGAAAGTCAAGGATGTATACTCTTTCCAAGGCTTTACCATTCGCAATCGACAAGTGGTATTCGGCCAATGTCGAGTGCAGGACCGATCCAAATACCATTGATGCAGGTATCGTTTTTCGCGATATCCGCAGCACCCGCTCGAAATAGAATTGAAGCGGACAATTAAGGTACTGGTTTATTGCACTGTAGCTCCAGTGTTCACGTTGGTTGTTCATCCGATACTCTCCAATAGTTTTCGGGGGCAGTTAGAATGGAATTGCAGATTCGTAGGCAAAGGTGTCGTTGCCAATCTGCGGGTAAGTCGTAGAGGCTTACGCGGGGGGCGAATCCGCCATTTCGCAACCAGTTCACTAAAATCTCCGCCCAGTGTTTGGATTGAGTTTGATCCTTCGTGATGATTGCTTCGATGAGTGCATGCCAAGTTGCTTCTGGATCCATTGTGCTGCCTACCGCCGACTCGAAAGAGCTGGACTCGGTTGGTTCAGCATGGTGATGAGTGCTCCAGCTTGTTGCTTGGAAAGATCGTAGAGACCTCCCACTGCACCCAACTCTTTCGTTGCAAGTTCCTCCAGTTGTTTGGTCGACAATCCAGCACGCTTTCCAAGCGTCGATAAAAACTGGATTTGTTTGTTGGTCGCCGGCACAATTTCTGTCTGCGATACTGTCGTTTCGTTTCGCTGGGGGCGAGACTCGGACACAGGCGCCTGCTCGATCACTTTCCCATTTCGGGATGGAGTGGTTGTCCGATTCAGGATTTGCGTTTCGGGTATCACTCGTAGTCGTTGGTCCCGGTTTTCAAACGGCACTTCTTCGTCATGTGCAGCGATGGCCGACACACTTTCGTACCGTTCGATTTGTTGCACCAAGGATTCCTCGGCGAGATCATAGAACTCTTTAATTCGTTCGACAGCAATCTCTGGATCATCGAGACTTAGGGCGATCTCACCTTCGAGATTGATGCTAAAGCCCGTACTGTTGTAATCCTTCGAAACTTTCCGGCTCATCCCAACATTCACTTTGATCATTTTTGTATTCCTTTGAGTAGGTTGCTAGAATCAGTACCCAAATAAAAGACAAGATCGTGACGGAGGCAAGTTGCACCGTCATGGTCGCCTAAATTGTTTCCAAACTGGGGGAAGAGCAATTGCAACGTAATGACAGAGGCAATCAAGTCTATGCGGCTCCGCCTATTACAAAACTTGAGGTTTAAATGTACTTGAAGATCGTTTTTAACCGGATGCTGGCGGGAGGGACTGAATATTCACGTTTAGTGCCAGATGCCTGGAAAGCAGACCACCCCCCAGGGCAATCGCACGTTAGCAGCATGAATAACCTGCGAGTAGCTTCTCAATCGCAGAGTTATCCCAGCCACATCGCTTACGCTTGCCTCGATTTGCATCTTTAATCGTAGTGTCCTTTTGCAAAATATTTAACGCCAAGCGTCGGAATCCGGATGCGATTTCGGGAGCTGTTCCTTTTCGGATCCGACTCGAGTCCTCTGAAAAAACTACATCGAGCACGTAGTGCTGACTGTTCTCGATTTGCCAATGCTCACGGACCCGCGTTGCGATGGTACGGACTTTACACGGCAGGCTAGTGATAAAGGTGGACGACGCTTCTTGGATCTTGCCGTCGATCGTACGAGTGCAGTACGTCATTCCGATCGTTTTGACTTCTGGCCATTGCTGAAAAATCGGATGGTCCGGGCATGGTATCACGACAGTCTCGCGGTACTCGGTCCGTCCACGGTTCTCTTCGGTCTTGCGGTGGACTCGTTTTGATTTCGTGTTCTTTTCCAATGCGTCGAGAATTGCTTCGTTCAATGCGTTCTCGAGACTTGGTTGGTTGCCTTTAACTTGGAGAATGAAATCTGCTTCCTTGTTGATGATCGCTTGGGCTGTTTCTTTTTGACAATGCATCGCGTCGGCGGTGACAACGGCTCCTTGCAAATTCAATTGTTCGATCAGTGCTTGAAAAGCAGGGATCTCATTGGACTTATCATCTACAGCCTTAGCCCCAATACAAAGACGAAGCCCACAGGCCCATGCAGTAACCATGTGCAAAGGCGCTTGATTGATAGAGGTATCAAAGGATCCCCTTACGGTTTTACCATCGATGGCGACGGTTTGGTTTTTGATCGCTTTACCAAGGTTCGCAGCGAGACTTTGCAATGCCGAAAAGAATGCAACCGAATCGAGCTTTGCAAAGACTCGCCCAAGCGTGTCGTGAGACGGAATCCCCGAGGCAAACGGAAAGAACTTACGCAACCAGTCCTGCTTTGCTTTGCCATAGCGTTCGACATCGACCCAGCTATCGGCATCGCAAATTACTGCACAAAGCGTCACGAAGATCAGTTCCATCAAGGGATAGTTCACACCGCGATTGACCCGTGGGTCTTCGACAAATTGAAAGTGTGTGTAAGTTTGGGTAACAAACGCATTGACCATAACGCACATCCGATGCAAAAAAACCGTCGGTTCGTCGGTTGGCTCATACTAGTTGAAGACGCTCCCGAATCTCGCAGTCCGATGACTGACAGATCTCTCCATTTCCCAGTTTTTCCAGCTTTTCTCGGTGCATCTTATTTGAAGTGATGCGACATTCTTTACCAGAAACTCGGAATGATTCAGTAACCGCTCTTTTGGAGCCTTGAGCAGGACAGTCTTCATGACCAAAGGCAAGCCAAATTTAGAACTTTCCGAAACATTCGCGAGCGAATCAAATTGACCGACAGAGTTATGATCGACACCTACCGCAAGAACCAAAAACACAGGAATATTTTTCGGAATTCGCTTGCTTTCAGTAGAAACGTGATACAATCGCGGTGGATTAAGCTGTTGCTCGAGCATAGTTCTTTGGAGACACGCCATGTCGATAAGAGAGTTAATACTAGTTGCTGCCACGAGTGTAGTGTTGTCAGCAGAGTGCTTCTGCCAGGAAGAATCCCAAGAACCATGTGGTGAATTGCGGATTGGTGTATCTCCAGTGACAATCGTAACCCAAGACCTAGTTCCAGGTGCGAAGAATAGAGTCGAAGTGCGACTGAAAAATAAAACTGGTCAAAACCTGAGTATAGAAGAGATACGTGTTTCTTGTGGCTGCATAGTAGTAGGCGAACTCGAAAAACATTTTGGGATGGATGAAGAGGTCACGGTGCCAATAGATTTGCGGAGCAAGTTAAGAAGTGGCAGATTTGAAAATTCCATTACCTTAGTTGATTCGGAGAAAAGAGAATGGCAATTGGTTCTTGCTTCAAAGGTAATAGCGCCAATAATTGCGGACAAATTGCAGTTCGAATTGAATGGTACAGAGGAACAAGAGCACAGTTTCGAGGTTAGGGTTGACAGCAAGTATCGCAAAATCACGGGGAAACTCACAGATCTAAAAATCGAGTCTAGTAGCGAGTCCATAGCAGAAATCGGATTGATAGGTGCGACCGATGACAGGGGTACTCTAAAGATAAGGGGTAAAATGCCCAGAGCCACTATGCAGGGTGGGTTTTCAGACACGATTAAGTTTTCAACTCGGGAATTCGCCTTTGAGATTCCCGTCGTGCTTCAATTTAAAGATACGTTACGTTTGCTTGCTGAATCCGTTAGCAGGAATCGTATGAGACAGGGGATTCAGCGTGTGATAGTAGCTGGAGGAGAGCCAGCGGATAGAGAGAAATTGAAGGTACACGCGGGTGGGGTGAAGATAGAGACAGAACTAATTAGGAATGGTGAGCGAATTTCTATTTTTCAGATTAGTAGTAGCGAGAATTTAGCACACCTTGATGCGGTCGATATCGGATTTGATCGAGCCGGTATAGTTCATCCTCTTGGGACCATCAAAGTAACAGATTAGTTTTAGCGTTTGTTAAGCACGGTTTTAACTTTTGAGAGGAGTACGAAAATGCGAGCACTAACGTCGCTTTGTGTTTTGATGATGTTACTAGCGTGGCCAAGAATGACAGCTGGACGGGATAAGGTAGTATGTGTCAAGACCGTACAGAAGTCTTGCGCGGATGTGTACGGCGCATGGCCCGGTCCAGGTAATGGGCCACCGTCTGACTGCAAGTTTAAGGATTGTGTGGACAATTATACTTGCGTCTCAGGGGAAGTTGCTGTTCTTTATTGGGTTAAAAGCCAAGCGGATTGGAGTGTGACGGTTGAGACGCACGTTCCACCGCTTTCAGGAGAGGTGGGCGAATTGAGGAAGGATAGTGAGGTTTCTACTACCTGTAAGTACCAGGATGTCTGTGATTACGACTGTGTCATTGAGCCGATCGGTGGAGGTAGGCATTGTAAAACGATGAACAGAGAAGATACTGATATTATGCGATTAGAAACTGTGGTTGGTGTATGCACTGGGGAACCCGATTTTTGACAACTCGTACGGACTGCCTGGAGCCTACAGAAGTCGGATTTGCACGCGAAAATTTTCGACAGTGGACTGACTCCTTGACGTTGAATGGCGCATTTCTGTTGGACAGTCTAGGGACAATGTTTATCGTTGGACGATTTGTTTCGTCCAGCGACATGGGATCAGGCTTGGTGTTTCACATTGGAGAGCGATAATGAGCGGATTGAGACGTCTAAGTTTGTGCTTGTTTGTTATTTTGAATGGCAATTTTGTTTATTCGCAACCTGCATTTGAAACGGTGGAAAAGTCAGTCGCAATGGAGATGGTAAGTAATTTCGCAGAGAATCGCGAGCGATTTGGTAAATTCGCTTGTCGAGGAGACGTGTTGACCGAGTTAGTGAATGCAAATGACAAAATACGGTCAACATCGGTGAAGTTTGTTATATTTGAGGCGGCATCGGAACGCGTCTCCCGAAAGGCACATCGTATTGATAGTTTGGACGGAGGCAAGGAACCGGGTTGGATGGAATTTTTCGTGAAAAAGGGAAAAGTGAGAATTGTTACTGGCAAGGTCGAGATGGACGAAGAATATTCAAAGCAGTTTGCTGCAAGAGACTGGTTGCCAAAGGACCCTTGGTCTTGGCCAATCATTAGTTGTGCTGGATTGGATCTTAATATGGAGGATCCGCTACTTTGGATGCGCATTTTTAGAGAAGATAAAATTATTGCAGTCCAAGAAAACGGGATTTTAACACGAGCGGAATTTGATGTCGGACCACAGGCAAGGGTACAAGTTTACTTTGACCAGCGGAAGGGGAATATGCCAACGTTTTGTAGGTACATTATTCCTTTGGATAAGGAGGAGGAGTTTAGCAAAAAGAGTAAGTTGTTGACAAATCAAGTTGAAACAGAGTGGACGAAACACTTTGATGGTTGGGTACCTGTTCGAGTGCGGAATTACCGAGAGGGGCTTGATGCGAAAGGAAAAGTAAGAAGCACAGAGTCTTGGGATTTTTCTATTGATTGGAATACTCGATTGTTGCGAGACAAAGCCTTCTCTGATCCTGTGTTTGAGGTCGGAAAGTTGTCGGTTGTGGATTTGTGGGATAGTTTCTCTAAGGGAACACTTCCCACTCCGGATTAGACGAGTCATCTTGAATAGGTCTCTCGGAGACATCGTGTTGCGAATTCGCGATTGCCGTTGTACTGAATTGGCGGCCACGTGATGGCTTCTAACGAATGGTCAGCCTGAGAAATGAGATCATTAGCAAAAATCAAGTTGCCACCCGTTGCTTGCGCTTAGCTAGGCCTCCACGCTCTGCCAAGGTATTTTTCAATGGCGTCTGAATAGGTGACATAGTCACGTTTTGACAGCTTGCGAACTAGTTCGAACGCTTTGGCAGAGATAGTGATGGTTTTGTCCTGGCTTGATTTGCGTTCCCGACGTTTGCGGATCGCTGCAACGCCCAAATTCAAGCCACACTCCTATTCCACCTAACCCCTTTTTGTTTTTGGCCGAGATTACGTCCAAGCCTGTTTAGGCACCTGACGCCAGGATTTGACCTGCTTCAATAATTCGCTGTCAATCGATAATGCATGGACAGTTAGTGTCACTGGTTCGTAGCTTCAGTGCAGCAAGTTTGTGATCCTAGAGCGGCAAGTCGCTCCATGACGTCCCCTTACGTTTGAATCCGCGAGGGATTCGATTCTGACGCTTACTTGAGTTGCGAAAGAGCAACAATCGACTGTTTTGCATGCGACGGAAGACCCTCCCAAGCCTCGATCAATTGCCGCAGGTCACTGTCAAACGTTTCCAAGAGTTGACACCCATTGACCCCAGAATGCAGCGTCTGTGCAGCGCAGGAGTATTGACAAGAACCGCAAGTGCCAATACAACCGTCACCTACGGTTGGTTTCGCAACGGGTTCGATCCCCCCGCCTCCACACGACTAAATTTCCGATATCCGCTGTCAATCTAAGACAAAAACAATTTGCGGCTGTACAGGTCCAGGCCAGTCAAGTTCCCGCCGAAGCCACAACATGTATCAATGCAGATGCAGTGACCCAGATCGCGAACGGGGCCAGGCGAATGCCCGCAAAGTACTAGCTTACCCGATATATGGGCCTTGGGTGGTTCGACATCGATACTGGTCCAGCGGAGTAGCGATGCTGGCTGTTGTTCCATTGGCATGTACCAGCAGTAGTCTGCGTGCACGATGATGAAGTCAGGAGTCTCGAAATATGGAACAAACCCGCGTATGAATTCAATGTGTTTACAGGGGATCTGTTGAGGCAACGAAAGATCACCGTACGATACCAACGTAGAGTCGCCTCCCATGCTCAGAAATTGCTCGATGGCTTCAGGACGTCGCAAAACTTCGAGCAAGACTTCCTCGTGATTGCCGAGAACGCAAATTAGATTGCAGTGTTCGTCGACGGCCATCAATTGTTCGATGACGCCCCGTGTATCATTCCCTCGATTGATAACATCGCCTAGCATAACGAGCGTGTCGCTCGGCTTTAGCCGAATTTGAGCGAGCAGTCGCTCTAATGACTTTGAATTCCCATGAACATCACCGATCGCAAACATTCTTGATTCAACTTCCAGATTTGCCTTTACGATTGTATGGACTCCGAATTCGAATCGCTTTCAACAACCACATCGCGGTACAACCGATGCAAATACTGCAATGTCAGTGACGCGACTTGTGCTTTGCAAAGTGATTGCCCCGCTAAGACTGCAACATACCTGATCTGTTGCATTTGATTTGCAGTGAATGCGTCAATCGAAATCCCCGCTTGGTCCAGAACTTCATGTATTTGATTGCTTTGTTCGACTCGGCGTTTC
>JANPHB010000206.1:0-24542 GCA_031424235.1 Pirellula sp. | reverse complement strand
TTGGCGTTAAACATTCTGCAAAAGGACACTACGATTAAAGATGCAATTCGAGGCAAGCGTAAGCGATGTGGCTGGGATAACTCTGCGATTGAGAAGCTACTCGCAGGTTATTCATGCTGCTAACGTGCGATTGCCCTGAGTTCGGGACAATGGTCCCAAACTACTTCTAGCACTCGCATAAGGCCTAACGATGGCTCCACCAATCGATGATTCGGCGACGAAGCTTCTTCCAGGCTTTGGACCATTGCGACCTCTTTTTTGCGTACTTCCAATCCACTCGCCAGTCAGTCGCCTCACTTTCCAATAGGCGATAGCGTTCCACAAGGCCTGGTGTCGCACTTGAATCAAACGGGTCCGCAATATCACGAAGCGACGCGTGCCCTCTTCGAACCGCTTCGCGCCAACTTGGCTCAATAAGCGTTCCGCCACTCAGTCTATCGAAACGACTCTCCGATTTGCCTTTTGGGGCCATCGTTTGGTCCAATTCGCGCCAATAGCTTTCCAAGAGCGGTTTTAACGCCGGCATTTCCTTTAGCTTGACTCGGCTTTGCTGCCGCTCAAAGGAATATGGATCCTCCGGAAGACATTTACTAAAGTGGAATAACACCAGAGGAAAGTCGCCGATGAGAAAACGGCCGTCAGCCGCTTTCTCGATGGTCAGTTGCGAGAGGGACCAGTGGCCCGCGTTGTATCCCGGATGCCGAAGCGACTTGACCGCTGGAAACAAGCCTGGGACTAAGTTAAGCCATTTTTGGTCGACAAACACGCCGCCCATGACGTCAACGATGCAATCCTTGGCCATACGGTTGCACCACCAATCCAACATCGCATCCCCGGCTTCGTTTCCGTGAATCGCGACGAAACCTCCATTGAAGGTTCCACACCGTAAGTACTCCGATTCATTTGGGAATCCGCCATCGTCTGGAAGAGGCTGAGCTAGATGCGGCGAAAGAAGTACCGACGTGGTTTTGAGCTCTTCCCAAACGACTTCCATCGGCTGATAAAGCCACATATCGGCATCGATATAAACTACATCTTGATGGCCCAAGTTCCTCGCAGCTCGCATTGCAAACGGCTTGCATGCACATACGAACTCAAAGGACGTGTACTGGAATGCCATGCGTCGCCAATCGGGCAAATGCAATTCTTCAAGAGTGAACCAGAAAATTCCAGCCGGACTATCCTTCGAGTTCAGCAAATGTTTTTCTAGCTCGGACGTGGACAAGCAGTCAACCACGGCAATGTAGAAACGGCAGTGAGGTTCCTGGACGATACAGCTTCGAGCGAGAGTCAAAGCGTATTTCAAGTAGCTCAGGGTGACTACGGTTAGAATGGCGCGTTGAGGAAAAGAAACCGAAGTCTTTCCGAGTGCTTCCAAGGGGGAACTCTCCATATTTTACCTGGAGCAATTGTTGCACTTGCTCAACATTAGGCGAGTGGCAGAATCAATGTTACCACGACTCGTAGCTGGATTCGCAAGAATTCAGTGAGTTCCATGACTATTAGTGAGTTCTGAATTCTTGCGAATCCAGCTACGGCGTTTTTCATTCTGCTGCTCACCTTACCATCAGTTTAAACACGAGAAAGTTAACGGTAAGGTGTGCGTGGGGTCAACCTCAAATACACATCTTCCTTCGAATGGGCCCTGTGCTCAATCGCTCAGAAAGGGGACGGAAACCGTCCGAAATGGAATGGTATCGCTACGTATTGATATCAAATCCATTTCACCCTATTCTGCAATCATGGCTGAACGGCAAATTGAGCCGATCTACGGAACGGATCGATGGAACTCCAAAAAGAAATGGTCGCATGAGTTTTTTTTCAGACTACGTAAGCGTCGTTATTAACGCCATTGAAGCTGACTTCGACGACAATTTCGATATCGCTAGGTTTGGTGCCAAACCCACAAATTTGGGCCGAAAAACACTCGATCGAATTCTTGCAAAGGTTGGGTTTTTCTCAAAGGGCGAGGCTCGGCAGGTAGTTCAATCCGCGTTGATGTTTGCGGAGCCCTACATGAAAGAATTGGAGTGGATTCACTCAAAGTTGTCGGACTCCGAATCGCGTTATCTTCTTGTGCAGTTGACGGCCTTTCGTGCGTTGGGGCATCGGAGAATCAAGTTCCCAATCAATTGCCCAGAACATTGGCAACGGCTTGAGACCGCGGAAAAACTATTCGTTGGTGGTGAACAAATCGAATCTGGCTTCATGGGTTGGAAGCTGACGAAGGCGGACTTCTCTTCGATCGGTTACCCAATCAAGATGTTTTTCACTCCATTGGGAGTCGTCATCGACTACATGGAACAACAGTATCGTTGCGTGACATCCAATGGATCGATTGAGTGTACCGCAGGAGACTATGTAATTGATGCTGGAGGATGCTGGGGTGATACGGCGTTGTACTTTGCTCATTTAGCAGGAGCCGAGGGCCGAGTAGCGTCGTTCGAGTTCTTGCCTTCGAATCTAGCAATATTCGAGAAGAACGTTGCTCTCAATCCGGAACTGTCACCCCGGATACGTTTGTTTCGAAATGCGGTCTGGTCGCGAAGCGGAGAGAAATTGGAGTTCACGGAGCGCGGTCCGGGAACGTCAGTCGCCCCCGGAAAAACTATCGAATTGCCCGCAAACAGTCCAAAAGGTTCGTCGGTCGAGACGATGTGTATTGATGACGTGGTGAATCAGGACTTCGAACGCGTTGACTTTATCAAAATGGATATAGAGGGTGCGGAACTTGAGGCGCTTCGAGGGGCAGAGGCGGTACTGAAAAAATTCAAGCCAAAATTGGCAATTACGGTTTATCACAACTTCGAAGACTATTGGACCATACCACAGTACATTGAATCACTTGGGCTTGGATACCGTTTCTACCTGCGGCATTTTACAATCCACGCGGAAGAAACCGTTCTTTTCGCACGTGTTGAATGAGCTAACTCTTTTCGCGTAGGCGAACGGCATATCCCAACCCGAAGCGTGAGCGAGGGGCATAAAATTCCTCGCTCATGTGCATGTTGATTTAGTCGTTTAACAGTCAGCCGTAGGCGTACTCTGCTTCTTCGACAGTACGCCTACGGCTGACTGTTAAACGACGTGCATTTGGACACGTATTAAGGCAACAAGCCGTCGCGTGAAAGCTGGTTTCTTACGAAACCTGCAACGTTTGATGGTATTTCCTCGCTCACGCTTCGGGGTACCAAAACCAATCCCCCGCTCACGCTTCGGGTTGTGACTGCTGGGCAGAGTTGCTGATGAATCTGCGGGCACGCCGCACCGTATTCTCCATTGGACGCATCATTTTGCGACCGATTTCTGCGAGCGTCGATCGAGTTTTGGAAGCAGTCAACACTGCGTCAGGCGTCTCGATTGGGATTGCAGGTAGGGCATTGACGATCGGCGATGCCGTAGGTGCTGCTTCTGGTATTGGTGGATCGTTGTTCCCCATTGCAACTCCAGTCGACAATTGATTGGTTAATGACTCGACTTCTGCGACAAGACTATTCACGAGGTTGATGCGATATGCATCGATAGGTTCGCGGTATTTCCCTTGAAAGTGATGATCGAGTCGCGATAGTGTCCGAAGGATCTCTCGCAACTGATAGGCTCTTCCCTTGGAGGACCAGAGCCCTTGCGAATGAATTCGGTAATCCGCCATGACTTCGAGTACACAACCCACAGGGCCTCGATCGGCATTGAGAATGTTCGTTACCCAATCACCTGGTTCAACCTCTAGAAGCCAAGAAGGCAATGCACCAAAAAGACGGTTGCGAAAAACTTGGGAACAAGTATTAAAGAGATTCCCCTGGAACAGATCGTGGACGGTGGCCACCTCCCTGGTCCAATTTGCTGGGTAAAGCTCTGGTTCTTTCGAACCGTCATCGTACACGCGTCGCGTAATATGAAAGCAAACAGACCATTCCGGATGTGCATCGAGTGCATCGACTTGCTTTTGAAGCTTCTTCGGGCTTGTCCAGTAATCATCCCCTTCGAGCATCGCTATGTACTGGCCGGTACAAGCGGCAAAAGTGCTTGCGTAATTTCTTTGCGGGCCTAGGTTTTTCTCTCGAAAGAGAAGGCGGATCTTTTTTGGATGCGATTGTTGCAAGTTCAGCAGTATCTCTCGCGTTCGGTCCGTCGAGCAATCTTCGCCAACGACGATCTCGATCGGAAACGATGTCTCCTGCGCAAGGACGCTTTCGACCGCTTGGGCGATGAAGCGTTCATGGTTATAGGTCAACATCAACACGCTGACCTTTGGCACGCTCACATCTTGAGTCGAGTCCATTTAGGCAGCCTTCCGTTTAATTGGGGCAAGCGGTTGCGTAGGCAATGGAAGCATGGCTGGTAATTGCGTTCGCAATTTCGCCGCGGATTCACTCGCTTGTGAAAAGATCTCTCCAATGGTTTCGATCTCGGCAGGTCCGACTGCAGTTCCAGACGGCAGCACGAGAACTCGCTTCAAAATTGCTTCCGTTACCGGCAATCGACGGATGGCGAAGGGGTCTCGCGTTCGATAGGGCTCCATCTGATGAACTCCCGGAAAGAAATAGCGACGGGCTAGGACATTTTCCGCGTGCAGGACTTGTAACCATTGGTCGCGGGTTAGCTTCGATTCGTTCTCCTCAATGTCTAGCACGACATACTGAAAGTTGTTCCGTTCGAGCAAGTCGTAGGACAGAATGTTGACTCCTGGGATGTGCGATAGAGCCCTCTTATACGCATGGTAGTTGCACTCGTTTGTATTGACGAAATCGCTCATTGCCTTCAGTGATGACAAACCAACGGCGGCAGGGAATTCGCTCATTTTGCCGTTGGTGCCTACGCTGACAATATTATCGCTACCTTTGAAGCCAAAACTCCGCATCTGTCGCACTCGTGTCGCAAAGTCATCGTCGTTTGTGACGATCGCCCCACCTTCTCCACAACTCACAAACTTGGTGGCGTGGAAGCTAAAGACTTCGGCTGTACCAAATCCGCCGATCATTCGCCCATCTAGAGAACAGCCAAAGGCGTGCGCCGCATCAAAGATGAGCTGCAGATCGTATCTCTCGGCGATATCTTCCAATGCCGCAACTTGACAAGGTCGTCCCCAAAGATGGACCCCGACAATTCCCGTCGTTTTGTCCGTTATCAATTCTTCCACATGGGCTGGATCGAGATTGTGTGTGTGCGGATCAATATCGCAAAAGATGGGCGTGATGCCTTGCCATTGCAGCGCGTGCACTGTCGCGACAAAGGTATTGGCAGGGACGATAACTTCACCGGAAAGCCCTGCGGCCTTGTAGGCAATTTCCAACCCGACCGTTGCATTGCAGACTGCCAAACAGTGTTTTACGCCGACAATCGACGCAACTTCTCGTTCGAATTCCTGCACCACCACTCCATCGTTGGAAAGCCATCGACGTTGGAAGATCTCATCGATTCGTCGATGTATTTCAGCGACGTCACCGATGTTTGGGCGGCCGACGTGCAAGGGTTCGGCAAAAGCCGGTAAGCTATTGTGCACACTGTAGTTTGTTTTTTTCATGCCACATTCCTTAGTTCGGCGATTCCAAATCCTGATGCTCCAAAGCCATTACCGTTGTAAAGGACGTAGCGGCGATTCTCGACGTCAAACACGGTGGGGTAAGCAATCATCTCACTATCCCAGCCTGTTGTACTGACAGAGAGCTGCGCACATTCATCCCTTCGTTGCCAGGAAATCCCATCGGTGGACTCGGCATATCCCATCCGATAGCTCTGTTGCTGCACACTGCGATAATCTCGAATCGATCGAGTGCTAAACCACATGCGATATCCAGTTTCGTCCTTGACGACCCATGGCCGGGCGATCGCTTCGTCTGAACTCGCATAGCCGACAGCAATCTCTCCCGATCGTCGCCACTCGAAACCGTCATTGGATTCAGCATAACGAACGAGATATCGTGCCTCGGGGCGACCACGAACCTGCAGCCACTCGGTCGCTGAGTGATACCACATCCTCCACATCCCTCCGTCTCTCAGCACGCATGGCGAACTGCAAAAGTACGGCTCACGCGGTGTGCGGTCCAGAATTGGTCCATCGAACGGTCGATCAAAGGTCAGGCCACCATCATGGCTTATCGCAAGACCGATCGACAACCGATACGGGACAGTCGTGCTCGTATTCCAGCCCGTATAGAAAAAATAAGTCTTGCTTTCGGTCGCAACCAAGCTACCTGGCATAACTCCAACGTCGTCAAAGCAGCCCAGCGCTCCGAGCGGAAGCACGGGGTCGTTATGAACACGCAGTACTTCCGATGGCGATCTTGAATCCACTTCCAAAAATACCGTCGATGTCCGATTTTCGGCATCGCGAGTACCGAAATAGATTCTAAGTTTTCGATCGCTTGTCCAAAACGGAGTCGGGACCTGCGCGTGGGTTCGCATCCAAGCGAGTTCGCCACTTGGTCGAAAGAGAAGCTTATTTTTCTTCCACTCTTGCAGCATGGTTAGAAATCCAAGTCCTTGCTGGAAACCTTTGACGCACGCGAACTATCCGCTTTATAAACCGACCAAGCGTCGGTCGCCTTCGTAATGTTAACGCTCATGCCGATCAATGAGCCTTCGGCGAGCGTCAGTTGATCTCGGATCGTCGCGTTCACGCCAAGAAAACAGTATGGTTCGACGAGGCAGTGTCCCGAAAGCACAACGTGGGATGTGAAGAAACAGTGATCCTTGACGCAGCTATGATGCCCGATATGGTTACCGCTCCAAAGAACCACATTGTTGCCGATGGAGACAAAGGGTTGGATGGTATTGTTTTCTAGAATAAAACAATTGTCGCCGATCTTGCCCTCGTTAAGACACGTCGCTCGACTGCTCACGTAGCTAATGAGCGTGTACCCGATGGTTTTGAGCTCGTGGTAAACTGCTTCACGCACTCTGTTCATTTTGGAATGGGACATCGGTGCGAAAGCACAAAACTGATCTGTCGGATAGCGAATGCTCAGTTCGTCCAGCGGTACTACTGGCAACCCTTCAAATGTAGGCTCTTCAGGCAAAAATTCGCGGTGAGTCGTGAACGCCACAACGTCGTGTTCGGAATCGGTCCGAAGATAATAGTGCGCAAGCGACGCAAAATCGCGGACTCCGAAAATCACAACCTTGGCCATATCGATCTTCCTATCGGTAAACGTACGCGGTGTATTCGTACAAGCCGTAGTCAGCGCGGAACTGAAAGTTGCGGCTAATCTCTGCTTTCAAAAATCGGGCCAGAGTATCGAAAGGCAAATGAAACAAGTCATCTCTTTCCCAGTCGACATGTTTCGACATCACATTGAAGGCCATTCCATGACGTGCCAACGGAAAAACGAGGCGAATGACCCGACAAAAGTACGCGAACATTTCGTCGAAAGAGAGCGAGCGTTTTTCAGTGAAAACACCATTCATGACAACGAAATCGAACTGATGAAGTTGCAAGTCGGTTGGAAGGATATCAACGCAATGAAACTGAGTCTCGGGAAATTTTTTTCGACAGAGTTCGACAAATTTCGGGCTCGCATCAAGGCCACTGTAATGGATGTCGCTTCGTTCCTCCGTTTGCAAATACTCGAGCAAATGCCCCGCACCACATCCAAAGTCGAGGAGTGTTACGGGCATGTCCTCCCGATTCTCTTTCATCGGCTTGATCAATTCCAGCATGACCTTGTAGCGAGTCGCCGCGTCCAACGCATTTGGCCAATCCACTCCCCGAAACGTGTCTCCGAATTTCTCGAGACATGCTTCATAGTGCTGTACAATTTCAAGGTGTTCGGTGGTATCGTTCATGACTACTCGGACGTTCAAGCCGCGATGAGAGCAGGAGGTGTTCGGTACGCAGGAAAGTAGGAACTTGCGTTCTGGCCGTATCGCGTCACGATTTCCAAGTAGCGCAGTCGATTCAAGATTCGACCACATAGGAAAGCTGGACGGACTTCACTGGACCAGCCAGCTTTGAAGCGGTTCAGTCCCTCACTGGATTTGACCGTTCCTGCACCACTTCCAAAAGCAGCCCGAGATATTCCCTCGGCTGCAAAGTCTTCCAAGCAGTGCCAGAAAAGGGCGAACGACGCCTTGGTTTCGTACCCAAGATCGGAGTAAGCCGCCAAATGATAGTAAGCAGTCTCGGTGGTCACCATCCAAAGGATCATGCCGACCATTTCCTCGCCTTTCCATGCAGCGTAGGCTCGGATACCTGGAACCTGCAACTGCTTTTCGAAAGAGAAACGTGAAAACGCAGCCTGCCCAACAATTTGATGTCGTGCAACCAACTGATCATAGAGCTCAATCCAAATTGCCAAATGCTCTACGGGATTGGCAAGCATCTCTATTCGTAGCGTTTTCGAAGAGCGTTTGGCGTTGCGTTGATGATGGTCCGACACAAAAGAAGTTAGAGGCCGCGTTAAATCCGCGAAAAAATGATCTTTATAGTGATAGCAAACATCTGGGAAAGCCTTTTCAAGCGAGGCAATTGTCACATCGGCTGCAGGGTCCGCCACTAACGAGACGGCAACGAGATCACGCGGTAGATTCTGTAAGTCGTCGTCTAAACGGCTCCACTCCTTGCAACTAAACAACGGATAACAACCCGTTGCATCTCGAGCCCGTTCACCGTTCAACCCACGTGTAAGAATCCAGCCACCCGATTTGGTGAGCGGAATTGCATCGCCAATTTGTGGGAGCGACCTAGCGTATTCTTCTCCAGCGTAGCCAAACATGATTGTCTTGAAATACCTATGCCACAATGCTTTTCTTGCCTCCGAATATGATTCCGATGAAGCTTGTCATAGTTCGATGGGTTGAGTCAAGAGCAACCAGACCGCAAAAACCACACTCTAACGGGCAAAAACGGCTCCCTATCTTCGCCTAACGCTATTGACTGCATGCTGTCGTTTCTGGGATATCGAGATCGGTTGCTGAGCGCGATTGGACCATTCTTTGTAACACTAGGCAGGGGCGTCGAATACTCGATGAAAAACTTTTGGACGGCGATTCGCGATTCCATTCAACATTTGCCAACAATTGTCCTGGCCACTATCTGCTCCGTTTGCATCGCGATTCTCTGGAGTTCGAACATCGGTGCACTCTATCCGGTCATCGACATGACCTTGAAAGGAGACTCGATGCAGAGTTGGCTCGAAAAGAGCAGTGATGCTAGCATTGCGAGGTTGGAGCAACTCGATTCGCAATTTCTTGCTTCCGCCAAAGCCGAGCAACTTAAGCAGAGATTCACCGGCCAGAGTTTCTTCTACGAATCCAAGACGCAGCCTACCATTGAGGCCCAGATCCGTTCCGAGGCATACGCCTTAGATTGGAAAACTTGGGGACTCGGCTGGGCAAACGCTTTGCTGCCTCGCGACCCATTCAAAACTATTTGCATGATCATGGGCGTGTTGATCTTCAGCACTCTGATCAAGCACCTGCTGATGATGGCAAACGATTTGCTAATCGGACATGTCTCGACAAGTATCGTTCGAGGCCTTCGCATGAACGTCTTCGATGTGGCACTTGGCATGGACCGTAAGACCTATCAAACCTTCGGCACCAGTGGACTGCTGGCTGCCATCACGGCCGCGGCTGACGGACTGGCGGCAGGGATCATGAGCCTATTTGGTGCCGCGATCCGCGAACCGCTTCGCGTTGCTTCCTGCTTGATCATGGCCTGCTTTATCAGTTGGCGACTGCTGCTACTATCGGTGGTGCTAGCCCCTCTTCTCATTTTCGTCGTCCTCTATTTTAATAAGAAAATCCGATCCATCGCGGCATCCGTCATGGGGCGAAATGCTGGTTTTCATGAAGTTCTCTTGGAAGCGTTAAGCAATGTCTTCACCGTCCAAGCCTTTACGATGGAGAAGCATGAAAAGGAACGATTCAGTCGATGCACGGACGATATGCGACGAGTCAATCTCAAGATGATTTTTTACACCGGACTAAGTAAGCCTTTTACCGAACTTATCGGGATCGGAATGGTTGCCATCACAGTTTGCGCCGGAGCCTATCTCGTTGTCAACAAACAGACGCACATCTTCTTCTTGCAGATTTGCGAAAAGCCGATGAGCATTACCGATTTGCTCATTTTCTTTGGGCTCCTCGTTGGTGCCAGCGATCCGCTTCGCAAGCTTTCGGGTGTGTCGGTATCGATCTACAACGGCGCCATCGCCGCGAATTTCCTCTACGCAATTCTTCACTCGAAACCGGCTTTACCGCAAGCCGCAAATCCCATCGCCTTGAATGGACGACACGCCTCGCTATCGCTCAAGAATGTTTGTTTTCATTACAACCCAGAACATCCAATTCTAAAGAACGTCGAGTTTGAACTTCCGTTTGGCAAAACAGTTGCCATCCTCGGTTCAAACGGTAGCGGCAAATCCACTCTCATTCAGCTGCTATGCCGATACTACGACCCAGTCGACGGAACCATCGAAATGGATGGTGTGGATGTTCGCCAAATGGCGATGCAAGACCTCCGCAAACGAGTTGCATTAGTCAGCCAGAGCACCGAGCTTTTCAATCGATCTGTGATGGAAAATATCCAGTACGGAAGTCCAGACAGCACACGTGAACAAGCCATCGAAGCGGCCAAGATGGCCCATGCCCATCAATTCATCCTGGACTCGCTCAGCGAAGGCTACGATACCATCGTTGGTCAAGCAGGACAAAAGCTGAGCGGTGGCCAACGTCAGCGAATCGCCCTAGCCCGCGCCATTTTGCGAAACCCAGAAATCTTGATCCTGGACGAATCGACAAGCCAGATCGACATGACTAGCGAAATCCAAATCCGCGAAACGCTGCAGTCGATGAAAGGCAAGATGACCCTTGTCATCATCACACACCGCGAAGCGCTTATCGCTCTCGCGGATCAAGTTTACTACATGAAGGACGGTACGTTGAACGTATCGACTTCGACACAAGCAGCAGCATAAAGTAGCAGGCACATTCCATGTGCCGTCCGCTGTAACCCCGTTGGACTGAATTAAGCCTGTACTCGTAGCGGAAGTTGTGAAACTTCCTGGAGTTCGAGTCACGTCAGGAACTCTTACGAGATTCCGCTACTTGCTAGCTTAAGGCCATTACCCTCGTTCCAAGGCTCTGCCTTGGAACGCACTGCCTTCGAGGCTCCGTGGCTCCGCCTCGCGTTAGCCATGCTTTTACAACTCAGGAGGCAGGAGCCTCCGGTGCATTACGTCCCCAGGCGGAGCCAGGGGACGAGTGCCAAACAGAAGGCTAAAGACAGCCGCCGGAAGGCGGTACACCAACTTGGAACTAGTTCTTTTCAGACTCGACGTTTGGTGCCGTAGGAGCCTCAGGCTTCGGGTCGCCTGATCCATCGGACTTCTTGGGCTTCACGGGTGCCGGTGTTAGAATAATCTTGTCGTTCTCGATGGTCAAACTCTCGAACTTCCTAAGAAACTCAGCGGACTTTGGATCTTTGTAGGCGTCTTTGGCCAAGTTCTCTTTGCGAATCGCCTCAAGAATTTGGGATGGTATTGATTCGCCGTTCACCTCTGCCTCATCGAGAGTCACAATCAGCACACCATTCTCCAACGAAGCCTTCAAAGACACTTTGCCGTTGAAATATCGCCCCTTACCGCCAGGAATCATGTCGGTTGGTATGCTGGCCTGTGCGGAAATCTCGCCATCGGCGATGGTTACGAACATCTTACCCTTGAACTCGTTTTCAGTGCTGATCATTGTATTGATATCATCAGCCGTCAAAACAAACGGCTCTTGCACTTCGTTGCGTTCCAACGCGGACTTGAAATCCTCTATCCTTTTCTTTACCGCGTCGGCCTCTTCTTTGGTCTTTTCGATCTTTGGAATATCAGCCGGTTCCGAGGAAGTGTACTTGTTGACTTGACCGATGTAGTAACTGTACCCCATGTAACCAACCGCGCCGACGCAAATCATCATGACCAAAACGACGGTTAGGCAACCACCGATCAAGCATCCCCACGGAAAACGTTTGCGTTCAACAACGGGGAATTGATTTGCACTGCTCATGAATGACTCACAGATTATCTATAGGGTAGTTTCAATTCGCATCGTTGCGATTTGGTAAGGCGAGCGTCGGGGCAAAAATTACTAACACGACATACCTAGCACGACGCGCAAGTTAGTGAATTTAGCATCCAATTCACTAGCTTGCACGTCGTGCTAGCCATGAACTCGTTGCCTGGCTCCACCTGGGAACGCAATGCATCGGAGGCTCCCGCCCCCTGAGTCACAATAACGTGAGGCGGAGCCTCGTCAGCAGCGCGTTCCAAGGCGGAGCCTTGGAATGAGAGCAATTCACTAGCTTGCGCTAAGCTCTTTCGTTTTTCGTTCGACCGTCTTGGAGCAAAAATCCAGCAATTCGAAAGTTAGTTCGTCAAAACCGCTGGTGTTGCGACAGGAACGAGATTCACTTTGCCGACTTGCTGAACAAAAGACTTCCAGTTATCCAACGATTTTTGCTTTTGGTAACGAAAAAGTGCAACCGTCCGAAAACTGCGTTCCATGGATTCGATCACCAAAGGATTGGCTTGCTTGATCTGCGGCCAAGCCTTCTTGAGGGCATCATTCAATGCTTTCCTGGGAATAACTTGATCCCCTTTGTTAGCTGGCTCCCAAAAAAAGAAATAAGGTGTCCCGGTAATAACCATCTCTGCGCCTTCGATCGCGAAAACAAAGCGAATGCTCGCATCGGTTAACACTGAGAACGAAGCCCCGTTGCGAGTCTTTGCCATAAGAGGCTTTAGCTCACGAACAGCTGACTCCACTTGCTCGTCGGTTGAAAGTCGTTCTTGTTCGCCCTGCCCAACAATGACTCCATTTTCGTCCTGAGGCAGGAACTCTTGTGACATGATGATGCCGCGTGGCATCATGTCGGCTTGAATAAACCTCAGTCCCAGCAAAGTCTGTTCAAAAGCGGCATCCAACGAGACTTTCTCATGATTACCAAGCATATGAATGCTGACTGCTCCGTTGTGGCCTGAGTCCACAAACTTGGCAAGCGGAAGCAGCTCCCAATCGTAGATCGGCAAGGTTGCCGTCTGCGAACCAGCAACAACCACAAGGCGTCGCCCGTCTGCTTGCGATGCGTCGTAGCTAAAGCGAAGCGGAGTACCTGCCAAAGCTGGTGCCGGCCAAGCCGTACTGACCATCATGGCCCCGCCCGTTAGCGATAAATTGCTGGCTTGGGTAAGCACGCTCGTTCCCAAAGGGTCAAGCCCTGGAACGATCACTTCTAACGTTGCCCCCGGCCCCGGAACAATCTGTCGTGTTCCCACGGCGTTTTTCTTTCCGAAGCTTAACGACTTCTGATAGGCCGAGGCGATAGTCGTCGACGTGGAAACTTGTGTTACTTTCGATCGTCGAGTGGGCTGCGGATTTGAACCGGGGGCGATGCTCGCTGTTTTTGGGGCTTCCACGGGGCTAACGACGGATTTGAGTTGCGAACTCAAGTCTATCTCGGAAAATGCAACTTGCTCCAAGGCAATCATGTCCTCCTGGACCCCGTACGGCTCCGGCTCATCGGACACAACCAGCTTCGAATTAGCAAAGTCTGTACTGCAAAGTTCCTCTACATCCGTCGACTGGCTAGTAAACGTCGCCGACAACGTAGATCGTGTTGTTTTATGCTCAACAGCAAGCGTCAAAGCCAAGACGAGAATGAGAGAGGTATGAATGATCGTGCTCAAGAAGAGAGGAATTGAGCTTTCTTTGCACGTTTCGCGCCAAGTGAGTTTCTGAATTGGCATCGCCAAACCTCCTCGAATCAGAATTAAAACGATTTCAAGAGATTGAAGTATATTCGATTCGACAGCAAAACGCTAGATAATAGGATTACGTTGGTGTACCGCCCTCAGGCGGCTTGGATTCACAGACCTAACGGCAAAACCGGATTCGCGGGCATTTGATGCTCGATATAGTCTGCCACAGCAACGAGCATGGCATCCCCAAAGTATTTTGACGTCAGCTTAAGAACCCGTGGAGCAGTCGTGACAGGCTTCGTTTTGTCGCTTTCCTGCGGGGTCTGCTCGCGTCTCGGGTTGGTAAGCTCCTGTGTTCCAAATCGCACAACCATACTCGGATGCCCCGTCAAGTTAGTGCGAACCAAATCGTCGCTGCCCAACAAAACGTCCACGTTGCGCAATACCCGTTCGGTTTCCTGGATGAGCATCGTTCTCGCTCGCATGCTTTGAATGTAGTGGATCCCCCTTACAAATTGAGATTTGCGGAACGAAGGTCCCCAAAGTCCCATGTCGCTATCCGACTCAGCCGAGCGGAAGAGCGGATCGTGCATGGCCGCCGACTCAACGTCCAAGCCAACCATCAGAGCCTGCTGCGGAATGCTTTGCGGAAACTCGATAGGGACCATGGTCGCTCCGTCGCTCTCTAGTTTTTCGAAGACGATTCGCTCACTTTCGGCCAACTGCGATGGCACATATCCGACGCGTAACTTCTGGATGTCGAATTGCGATGGCCAAGTGAGTAGGCGG
Organism: Pirellula sp.; assembly: GCA_031424235.1. Taxonomy (GTDB): domain Bacteria; phylum Planctomycetota; class Planctomycetia; order Pirellulales; family Pirellulaceae; genus JBKCUI01. The sequence continues at coordinate 10,068 of JANPHB010000206.1, read as the reverse complement.
TCCACGACAGTCGGGTCCAGACCATCAACCCCTTGAATGGCATTCAATACAATTCCACAGTCGATAGCGTAACGAGCAATCGGCCCAACTTTGTCCATGCTCCATGCCAACGTCATACAGCCGTATCGACTGACTCTGCCAAAAGAAGGCCTCAGCCCCATCACGCGGCAACGTCGAGCCGGCGATACGATACTGCCCAACGTTTCCGTCCCCAAAGTAAACGTGCAAAGGCCAGCCGCGACAGCGGAACAACTTCCAGCCGACGATCCCGAACTACCTTGTTCGACATTCCATGGATTCTTGGTGGTTGCCTCATGCCAAATGTCTCCCATCGCCAGCGTACCAACGGAGAGCTTTCCGAGCATCACCGCTCCGGCTTCATTCAAGCGGCGTGCAACGGTCGCAAGGTTCGGTCGCACGGTATCTCGATACGGCTTGGCACCCCAAGTCGTTGGGAAAGGTGGTACCGCAATAATGTCTTTGGCTCCCCACGGAATACCGTGCAGAAGCCCACGATCGTTACCTTCCTTGAGCTCAATATCCGCTCGCTTGGCTTGCTGCATCGCAAGCTCTTCCGTAAGTGTCACCACGCAGCGCAATATTGGATCGTACTTCTTCAGCCTACCCAGATAGAGCTCCGTCAAACGCTGGCTAGTTATCTTGCCGGCTCGAATTGCAGCCGCTTGTTCGACAATTCCGGAAGCCGCGATCGACGCTTCTTCCTGCCAATCTACAAGGCCAGTTTGTTTTGCTTTGGCGAGTTTGGACCAAGACGTGTCCGCTGGAGTAGATGGTGCGGCCTTAAGAGCTTCTCTTGATTTCAAATCCTCGGGAAGATTTTCCGCAAAAAAGTATGGGGCAAACGCCATGGCGGGTCCCGTGTCAGCATCGATATTCAATGCCCGTAACTTGCGTTCGTTCTCTGACTGATCTTGGATTTGTTTCGCGATGACTTCTTTTTCTTTGGACGTAAGTTCGATGTCAGCGATCCACTGAGCATCGTTGATCATTTGCACGGTGATGGTGCCGGTCTCACTCGCTTTGTGCGCGAGCGCCTTTTGGAAAGCCACCGATCCAACTCCCAAAGCAGTCAGACGGATCATCCAAGCTCGACGACTGGTCTCGAAAATCATAACGCAATGCCCTTTTGTTTCGGTTTAAAGCAATTGAATGTGAGGACATTGTAATGTACCTTCAACGGCATGGAGATTCATGCAACGGCACGGAGATTCATGGGAGAGCGAGGCTCCTGCCGAGCTGGCGACGCATTGGTTCGGCAGGAGCCTCACCCTCCCGAGTGATGATCTGGTTGGCAAATCGAAGAAAGCCTGACTTCTAGGAGCAGATGGTCGCATCCGGCAGATGCGACCCACGTCGGAATTCACAAAACGGCGTAGACACAAAACGAAAACAGCCGGTCCAATTTTGGACCGGCTGCTTGACCGTTTTTACCTTCAGCCTTAGGTCTTTAGCCTTAAGCCTTATACCTAGTTCCAAGGCCCGCGAACGGGGTAAACCCCAAACTGAGTACTATGGCTCGGCGCATAAGGTGTCGCTTTGAAAACTCCACCGCCACCGCCAGTGGGAGCGTTACCACCGAATTGATGGTAAACTGGAGTCATCGTGTTTTGCGAAACGCCCCACGAATGATTGGATTGCATCGTGACATTAGGCGGGACGATCAAAGCGGTTGGTTGTCCTGTCTTTAGATAATAGTACTCTCCATGCCATGGAGTTTGCATCGCTTGATTGCGAGCCCAATAGTCTCCAACGGAGGCCATGGATGCCCAACCAAGTCGATTGCCGATGCCTTCGGTGTTCGAGTAGCCACCAAAACCACCTGCAGCAGATCGACCGCGCCAGCCATGCTGCGCTTCGGCGATCGAGCTTAGCGACACAGCAACGACAAACGCGATTGCTGCGGTAAACATGTTTCGAATCATAAACTTGAGTCCTTACTAGCCAGTGAGCCTTGAGACATTTTAGGACGATCCATCCCCAACAATGCCTTTCTTTTGGTTCGACTGGTCTCCGACTCAGCCTAATCATTCCGAACAAGTTGGCTTCGCGCTGGAATCCAGCCTTCAGCCGCCACAAGACTATCGAGGAATCTCGAGAATCTTGTACGCTCTCTTGGCAGCCGTACGAACCGGAGGTGCGTAGTAGCTAGCATGAGTTCGATTTAGACCACGTCCACCATCATAGTACGAGTGATAGCGGTCATGGTGTTGGTACAAAAACTGATGAGGATAAAGAGGTTGGTAGGTGTTGTAAGTGTGGCCAACCCAGCCTGGGACTTCAACTGGCGACATGTACAGCCCTGCTTCCGCAGAGTTGGCGTTGCCTCGGGTGAAGTAGTTGTCGAAGAGGGGTTGCGTTCCTTTTCCGAGCAGATTGGCATAACTATCCATTCCGCCGGATCTCATACCCATCGGCACGTACGAGCCTGGCATTGGGGACCCGCCTCCGCAATTGGCACATTGCGCCATGAGCGAGCTACCGCTCATCGCTGCAACGCCAAAGCCGACGGTCATCAAGAACGCTGTTTTGATTTTCCTTAGTTGTCGCATTTCGCACTCCTTAGCGAATTTTCCTATCCTGACTCATTCGCGATCAACCGCGGATGACGATCCCAATTAGAGAATTTTCAAGGGCCACTTCATGCCGGTTTTTTGGACGCGACGAAATGGCGAAACTTCCCCTGCGTCCTAGGTCGGCAACTCGCCCCAACAAAAAACATGCAATCGAGCTAGCAATCCTCGGTTTGCAAATTCGAACCTCCTGTAAAAACGGCGGAAACAAACGTAACGAAAATGCCACGCATGCCGTCCCAAATGCGGAAAGTGCCGCGTGACGCCCAATCGTGCCGACGTTCCCCTCGCTTAGAACAATATTGCCGGTCTTCCGGAAATGTGACAGCTTGTGCGTTACCTTCAAGATCACCAACATTTTGTGAGACGAGTTCGTACTCGTACTCAATAAAATGGTACTCCTACTCGATCGATCCAGTCTATCGAGTACGAGTACGAGTACGAGTACTGCCCTTCGGGCGGAGTACGAGTACGAAAAACGCGGAAAACCCAAAATCCAGACACTCTCCCTCCGGGAGGGTCGGCCAAAGGCCGGGGAGGGTGAACTGACTTGTGCAATTGACGCTGTCACTTCACCCTCCCCTCGCTTCGCTCGACCCTCCCAAGGGGAGGGTGACTAATCAGCTTTCATTCATAGAAAATCGCTGCTATCGCCAAGCGGCCAATGATTTGAACACCCAAGCTTCAAAATTCGCGTAGACCCAATAGCCGTTATAGTTTAACTTTTCCGGTCACCGAGCTTTTTACATCGAGAATTAGGAGGAACCGCAAGGATGGCCAAGCGCCGTACACCGGACAGCAACGAGGACGCACCAAACGACGAATTGCCAGACGGTCAAAAACCGAAACGCAAGCGGACCGCCCAGCAGGAACTGTCTTTTGAAGATGACCAAAACGGAATAACCGGGGTGTCCCTGCGCGATGCCGCGCAAGTTCGATACCTCAACTACTCACTCTCCGTTATCACCAGCCGAGCCTTGCCCGACGTTCGCGACGGTCTGAAACCCGTTCAACGCCGCATCATGTACACGATGGACCAGCAAGGCCTGGACTTCACGAGCAAGCATCGCAAGTGCGCGAAGGTCGTCGGGGATGTGATGGGTAACTATCACCCGCACGGCGACTCGTCGATCTACGATGCTCTCGTCCGAATGGCGCAGTCGTTTTCGCTCCGCATGCCTCTCGTGGACGGCAGTGGTAATTTTGGTTCCATCGACGGTGACAACGCGGCTGCCATGCGTTATACCGAGTGCCGTTTGTCTGCAGTCGCAACCGAGGTCTTGACCGACCTAAGCAGCGGCACCGTTCATTTTAAAGCCAACTACGACGGAACGCGCAACGAACCAGTCGTCCTACCAAGCCGCGTGCCGAACTTGCTCGTCAACGGCGCAACCGGCATCGCTGTCGGTATGGCCACCAATATCCCGCCGCATAATCTCGGTGAAGTTTGTCGCGCACTGCTAAAGCTGCTAGCCGATCCCGATATCAAAGACTACCAATTAGTCGCGAACGATGCGGTCACTGGCCCTGACTTCCCAACCGGCGGCCAGCTGATCAACTCCAGAGATGAACTCCGCGAACTGTATCGCACCGGACAAGGAACGCTTAAGATCCGAGGAACGACCGTCTCCGGCGGCGATTCCAAAACCGGAAAACTATTGCACATTACCTCCATCCCTTATGGAGTCAACAAGTCGGTTCTCGTCGAACGTATCGCCGATATTGTGATTGGCGGCAAGATGCCATTGCTCGAAGATGTTCGCGATCTGTCCACCGAAGACATACGTATCGACCTGCAGCTTCGCAAAGATGCCGATGAAGCCAAAGTGTTGGCTTACTTGTATAAGCATACGCCGTTGCAAACCAACTTTGCGGTCAACATGACCTGCTTGGTGCCGACCGAGAATCCCGAGGTCGGTGCTCCGTCTCGCTTGGGCTTGAAAGAGATCCTTTGGTTCTTCTTGAAGTTCCGATTGGAGATTGTGACGCGTCGGCTTGAGCATGAACTCGCGGCCTTGCTAAAACGCATCCACCTCCTCGAAGGCTTCGTACTGATCTACGATGCCCTCGATGAGATAATTCGAATCATCCGCAAATCCGAAGGCAAATCGGACGCGGCCGAAAAGATCATGGCTCGATTTCCAGCCGACAAAGGTGGACTCGATGCGGAGCAAACGGATGCAATTCTCGAATTGAAATTGTACCGCTTGGCTCGCTTGGAGATCAATTTGATCCAAGAGGAACTCAAAGCCAAACAGAAGCGAGCTCGCGAGATCCAAAAGCTGCTCAAAGAAAGCACCGACGACACAAACAACTCCGGCCGTTGGCGAATCGTGCGAGAAGAAATCGAAGCCATCATCGGCAAATACGCCAAGACCAAAGATGGTGCTCGCCGAACCGACATCATTACGATCGAGGAGGAGCCTGAGTTCGACGAAAAGGACTTCATCATCGACGAGGACTGCCACGTCATGGTAAGCTCCGAGGGTTGGGTCAAACGCCAAAAGCAAATCGCCGATCCAGGCAAGAGTCGAATGCGTGAGGGAGATACGGTGCTCGCGGTTGTAGCGGGTTCGACCCGTGCCACCATTGCATTCTTCTCGTCGTTCGGAGTCTGCTATACGTCCCGCTTGATCGATGTTCCGGCCTCGACCGGTTATGGTGAACCGGTTCAGAAGCTGTTCAAAATGAAGGACGGTGAACGCATCGTTTCGGTGATGTCGCTCGATCCACGTGTCATCGGCAATATCAAAGAGAACCCGAAAAAGCCAAACGACAGCCCGGAGGTTCATGGCTTCGCGGCTACGAGCAACGGCTTTGCCATGCGATTCGGACTGGACCAATTCGTCGAGCCGTCGACTCGCAGCGGTCGAAGATTCGCGCGCGTCGCACCGGAGCACGAAGTGATCGGGGTACAAGCGGTCCATGGCACGGAAACCATCCTAGCCATTACGGCCGACTGCCGCGCGATGGTGTGCCCAGCCGGCGAAATCAACTACCTCTCTGGCGCTGGCAAGGGAGTGACGTTGATCAAGATTGCCAAGACCGACAAAGTGCTCGGCTTCAAGGCTTCCGCAGCCGATCGCGACTTGCTCGTCGTCGAGACAAACCGCGGAGCACAGAAGACCATTTCCACAGCCAAGTATCGTGTCACCTCACGTGGTGGCCGCGGAATCGAAGTCCAGAAGAACGGAAAGATATCGGCGATCATCAGCGAGCCGATCAAGTCCCCTGATCCGCTTGAACCAGCCTAAAGCACCGAACCATGAGCACTGCATCGACTTATAACGCGTCCGACATCGTATCTCTCGAGGGGCTTGAGCCTGTTCGCAAGAGACCCGGTATGTACATCGGCAGCGTCAGCACCACCGGCCTGCATCACTTGGTGTGGGAAATCCTCGACAACTCGGTTGACGAAGCCATGAACGGCCACGCTTCCGAAATTGTCGTGACATTGCATAAGAATGGTAACACCGTAACGGTTACGGACAACGGCCGCGGTATTCCTGTCGATAAGCATGCCAAGACAGGCAAGAGCGCCCTCGAAGTTGTATTGACGGTACTGCACGCGGGTGGCAAGTTCGAGGGCAAGAACTACAAGACTTCGGGCGGTCTTCACGGGGTCGGTGCGTCCGTCGTGAACGCCCTTTCCAAAGAACTGATTGCCATCGTGCGTCGCGATGGCGTTCAATACAAGATGGAATTCTGCCAGGGCAAGCCGACGACGAAATTGCAGAAGGGGACTGTTGCCGTACGAGGAACCGGGACGACGATCACTTTCACTCCCGATCCCACGATCTTCCCCAAGACGGACTTCGACGCCGAGACCATTCGCCAACGCTTGGAAATCACAAGCTTCTTGCATCGTGGCGTTCGGATCCAATTTGCTGACGAGACAACCGGCAAGAAAGACAACTACTTTCACGAGCAAGGGATCGTAGACTACCTCGCGAAGGTGCTCGTCCAGCGCAGTGCCCGGTCGATTCACGACACCCCTTTTACTGTTCGAAAAGAAGGTGACGAACGGATTGAAATCGCTTTGCAATGGACCGAGTCGACCGACGAGCATGTGCGATCGTACTGTAATGGGATTCCAACAGCCAACGGCGGTACGCACGAGAATGGTTTCCGAGCTGGCTTAGGCAAAGCCGTTCGGAATTTCTTTGAAACGCACAATTTGATCCCGCGCGGCGTCAAGATCGGACATGAAGACATCCGCGAAGGACTCGTTGCAATTCTCTCGGTTTTCATTGCCGATCCGCAGTTTCAGGGTCAGACCAAGGAACGGCTCAACAACCCGGACATGCAGTCGTCGGTCGACAATGCGATTCGAGCGTCGCTAGAGCAATGGCTCAACAGCAATCGAAGCGTAGCCGAATCGATCGTAGCCAGAATTATTGCATCCGCTCGAGCCAGAGCGGCATCGCGAGCCGCCTCCGAATCGGTTTCACGCAAGACGAGTACGTCGCGGGCCATGTTGCCCGGGAAGCTAAGCGATTGCCTCTCATCTGGCCGCGGCAAATCCGAGCTGTTCATCGTCGAAGGTGACTCGGCAGGTGGAACGGCTAAACAGGGCCGCGACCGAAATTTCCAAGCGGTGTTGCCATTGCGAGGTAAGGTGCTTAACACCGAATCGCTGGCTCTGTCGAAGGTGCTCGAGAACAAGGAAATTCAGGACCTCGTGACTGCGATTGGTTGCGGGATCGGCAAGACGATTGATATTGCGAGAATGCGTTATGAGCGAATCATTCTTTTGGCAGATGCGGACTCGGACGGCCATCACATCACGACGCTGTTGTTGACCTTTTTTTATCGGCACATGTTGCCGCTGATCAACGATGGTCGCGTTTACATTTCCGTTCCGCCATTGTTCCGAATTGATATCGGCAAAGAGCGATATTGGGCGGCTGATGAGCAAGATCGCGAACGCATCATTTCCACCCATGGCAAACGCGGCAAGCCTGAGATCACACGCTTCAAGGGGCTGGGTGAGATGATGCAAAAGGACTTGTGGGACACAACGCTCAATCCAGCGACGCGTCGAGTATTGCGAGTTGAGATCGACGATCAGCTGGAAACGGATCGAATCATGAACGACTTGATGGGCCGCGACGCCTCCGCCCGCTTTCGCTTCATCATGGACCGAGCAGAAGACGCGCAAGAAATCGACGTGTAAGGCAACTTCTTTGCAACGGGTGTGCCGCTTGCGACTGAATCGCGTAGCGATGGTAGTTTTTAGCCTGGGGTGAAGTTCGCCCAGCGAACGAAACCCCAGGTAAATCAACCACCGAAACGGAAAGCTCTGAAGGAGCGGCACTGGCGTAGGCTCCTTGAGGGACTTCTTGAGTTGGCTGGGCTAAAGAATCTGAGATATTTGAATTTGGCAGAAACAAAAATCACCAATGCAGGAGTGTTGGGTGATACAGCGCTCAGCGATGAGGGGATCGCTAGGCTTAAGCTTGCGCTCCCAAATCGCGAAATTTTTGGACCGAGCGATAAGTAGTTTTTGCCGGTTGGTAGGTTGTTTTCATCGGGGAAGTCAGTCCAATTTAATGGATGCTAAAATTGTCGCTTTGTCCGGCTCGGGCTTGACGCGACGAACAATGGCGCAGCCCCCCCCGGTTAGCGGGGGGAAGGAGAAAAGGGTTTGGGGCTACCTTATATACAATTCGGATTTCATCCACGTGAACTTCAATTTGCTTTACCAGGAGCTTCACAAGTGTCCGTTTCAGCTCCCAGTCTGCTGCAGCCAGATTCGAGCCAACTTGCTCTACGAGACTGTCTAAAGTGTTGCCTGCGGCCTCGTAATCTTGGTCCGCATGTTGTAACCTCTGCAGGTCTTTGAGCTCGCTTGTTAGTTGGTCTTTTTTTGCTCGAAGCGATGCAGTTCGTGTTGTGAATTCTGAACGCTCCAATGCCCCTTCCTCGTAGACGTCAATCAGACGGTCTAGTCTCAACTGAGTTGACTTCAGCTCGTTCTGTTTTAGTTGTTTCTTCTGTTCGTATTGAGGATCGTTTTCACGTCGTTTGTATTCCTCTTTTATTCGATTCGGTTCATTAAGAAGCTTACATAGTTGTTCCCATACTAGCGACTCAAGCTCTAGACCAGTTACTACCTTGTTCTTGCAGACAACTAAGTTTTTTGCGCGTCGTTTATCGTTTCCAATGCAGCGATAATAGTAGCGAGTTTTTCCGTCTCGACTCGCGCAATAGGCTGATCCGCATATTCCACAAAGCACCTTGCCAGAGAGCAGGTACTTTGCACCCAAACAATGTTCTCGTTTTCGTTTCTTGTTGTCGCTCATCTGCTGATTCACTCGTTCAAAGAGTTCGCGATCAATAATCACCGGGACGTTGATTATAGTTTGCTCAGAGGACTCGGTTGGCACAGGTACTTTGAAATACCGAGGCACTTCTGGCCTTCCACGACTCGCTCTACGGCCTGGCATTCTATTGACCAAACGCGTTTTCCCAAATCGTGCTTCGCCACAGTACGCACTATTCGTTACGATGCCATGAATGGTCGAAGTATTCCACTCCGTCTTCGCCGTTGAAGTCGGTATGTTGCGTCTTCCGAGTTCACGGCAAACCTCACTTAGCGAATAACCTTGGTTGCCAACTAGATCAAAGATCAGTTTAACATGCTCGCTCGTTATACCATCGATCAGCCAGCTTGCTTGGCCTCCTCCATCTGCTTTCTTCATATAGCGATAACCATAAGGCGCACCGCTAAACACGCTTACATTTCCTTTTGAAGCCGAGTACTTACGACCACGACGAGTCCGCTCCAAGATTTTCTCACGTTCGTATTCGGCAATCACGCCCTGCATGTTCAGAAACAAGGTGCATTCCGGACTATCGCCTCGCTCGGGCTGATCCAGAAAAATCACTTCACATTCGTACTTCTTGAGCTCCTCCATCAATAGAAGTTGATGGGTCATCTTTCTCGCAAGGCGATCCACTGAGTAGATGTATAGCCTGTTAACAAGCCCAGCTGCAACCTTGTCTCGAAGCATCTCTAGAGCAGGTCGAAGCAACTCACTTCCTGAGTACCCGTCATCGAGAAATTCATGCTCTTTTGAAACGGTTAAGCGATCCTCTTGGACCCGTTTTCGAAGCCGATCACATTGCGACTGGATGGTCTTTTCGTCGGCTTGTTTTTGAGAACTGACCCTTGCGTAAAAAGCTGGTCGAATAATTCCATTCATCTTCCACACTCCTGTAATTCTATGGTTTTAAAAGCAGGGGGTTCCGGGACAAAGAGTTGACCCGAATCGCAAGAATTGGTCTTGGATGCGAGAATGCAGGCAAAAGCCTTAGCTATCAATTCGTCGCTGTCGCGATTTTTTTCAAAGAGAAAGGCAACCAATCGGTCACCTCTCGATTTGTCGTCTGCCATGACATGGAAACCCCTTAAAACAAAGGAAATTCCCCGAGTCCAACATCCTTACTTGGATCGTTTCTTTCTCGTGTTTAC
>JANPHB010000205.1:0-34304 GCA_031424235.1 Pirellula sp. | reverse complement strand
TGGAAACCCCTTAAAACAAAGGAAATTCCCCGAGTCCAACATCCTTACTTGGATCGTTTCTTTCTCGTGTTTACATCAACTCGGGTGCAAACAACGTAAAGCAAAACTCCAAAAGCTGCGCCATTGATTGTGGCGTGTTGACCCGACCGGACACCGCTTTGGTGTTCTAATGGTCCGCGTGATGAAAATGACACCTCCGTATTCGTCGCACCACCCTTGGCGGTGCGACGAATACGGAGGCATGCGATCGGGCGACGTGAATCTAGAACTCCAAAGCTGCGGACGGTGGGGCAAGCCCCAGCCGTCCTGAAATGCTTCACAGCTTAGCCTTTTAGGGGAGAGGGCTAATGCATCTCTTCGATCAGGCTAACCGCCTGGTTCACCCCGCGCGACGGTACGATTCTCTCCGCGACGCGCCTGCAGCCTTCCAAAATTTTCTCGGACTCAAGCAGCTTCTTTAGTTTGCTAGCTAACGCGTTTGTGGTGAACTTTTTCGGTTTCAGGAAATCCCCAATGCCTTGTTCCACGATTCTCATTGCATTGTCAAATTGATCATGAGCTTGGGGGCGAATCAACTGCGGAACCCCTGCCGCCATGGCTTGTGCGGCCGAACCGATCCCGCCATGGTGAACGAATGCCGAGCATCGCGGCAGGAGAAGACTTAGCGGTGCAAATGGGATATGCAAAATCGAACTAGGCAAATCCGGTGGAAGTTGCTTTGGGAATCGAGTCAAGAATATGGCACGTCTGTCCAATCTTTTACACGCTTGGACTGCGATCTTGAAAAAGTCATTTCCGAAAACATTGGCGGAGCCAGGTGTGAACGCGATCGGTGCGGCCCCTTGATTAAGGAACGGTTCTAGAACCTCGCCAAGCCCTTCTGCAAAATCACGTTCGCCATGTTCGCGTTCATCCCAAAGTGGGAAGTCGACTTGAGCATTCGGCCCTGGCCAATCCGGTTGAGTCGGGCAAAACCACTGCGGAAAAAGACATAGGAGTAGTTTCTTGGAATGCCACCAGTCCATAACATGCTTGATCGGCGGCAAGGCAAGTTCGCGACGAAACGAGTTGAGCGACGGCAGGACGACGGGATCGATCACCAGTCGCTGAGCCATCTTGTACATGTGGTGTTGAAGCCATTTTGGGCCAAACAGCCCAGGCATCCTCGGAGGTTGGATTCGGCTCCAAAGCATTACTGGCTGCAAGTGAATCGATATGACCTTGGCTCCTAGTTTGTCTTGTGCATTAAGTGCTCCGAATCCAAAGCAGTTGCACAAAACGGTCGTTGACCGTTTGGCAGTTTCGGCCGCCACGATGTCGAATTGTGGCCGAACCGTCGGTTCGATCATTTTGCGGTACAGGTAGGGAAAAGACCGAAAGGGATGCCAGAGATCTGGGTTGTTGATGCCCTTGTGGAAGGCAGAGCTGTCTCCGATTTCAATGAAATCGAGTCCGAATTTGGCCGCAAGTCCTGCAAAATACCCGTTCGTGGCCAGCGTTACGTCGTGGCCGCGTCTCTTCAATTCGAGCGCCAGGCCAACAAATGGGTGAACATCCCCGGCACTTCCAAGCGGCATTACCAAATAGTGCATGGATTACTGGCGTCATCTAGAGGAAATCCGAATTCTATCAGTTTGTGCCTCATTGTACCACGACGCGCAAGCTAGTGAATTGGCCTAGCACGACGCGCAAGCTAGTGAATTGGCCTAGCACGACGCGCAAGTTTTGAAGTTGCACTATTGTGATTTAGTGGCAAAGCCCCGGACGTTTGTATAGCCCAGCCTGAAGGGCTGGGTCAAATCAAGCAAAGGAAATTGATAGGGCCAACGGCCCGGCAGTTTGTTTCAGTTAGAGACGTTAGCCAACAAACGGTCGGACCTTTGGCCCTTAAGATCATTTGCGTCGAATACCCAGCCCGTTGGGCTGGGCTATGTAAATTGCTGGGCCGTTGGCCCGGAAGCACAAAAAACATGCAACTTCAAAACGCGCAAGCTACGACGAATGTCGAGCAAATAGAAAACCGGGGCTAGCGCCCAACGGCTAATCAATACGGAAAACAAATGCGGATTTGCATGGAATTACCGCGTTTTCTATGTGCTCCACTCAATTTTTTCAAAAACACGACAAATTTTCCTAATAAAGTAGCTCATTGCGGGTCTTGTCTATACGGACCATTGAATCGGCAGAATGTGGAGTGCTGTAGCGTGAAGAGGCCATGTTGAAATCGACCGAGGAAGTCAATCGCACGGACCAGCCCGAATCGGGCGAGCCGACGTTACGGACTTTGTTCGATAGCGAGGAGTCAAACTTGCTGCGATTTGCTTTTTCGTTGACGGGTCGCAGGGCGGTTGCGGAAGAGATCGTGCAAGAAGTCTTTTTGAAACTGCACTCCAAATGGGCCGAGGTCAATGAGCCGCGAGCTTGGCTGTTCCGCAGCGTTCGCAACCGAGCCTTCCACCATCTGAGGAAAAGCCGCCGCGAGACATTGGCAACCGACGACGACTCGACTCAGATGCAAAACAGTTTGAGCGAAACGCCCGACGAGTTAGTCGCACGAATGGAGACAGTGGCCGAGCTTCGGCAGTTGGTTAGCAAATTGCCGGAGAAAGACCGTCGGCTCGTGCAATTGAAGTATTTCGAGGATCTCAAGTACCGGGACATCAGTCAACGAACGGGACTAACGATCAGCAATGTGGGCTACAGACTACATCAAGTTTTAAGAAAGCTTGCTGAAAGTCTATTGCCTAAAGGAGTTGAAGAGGAATCATGAGCGACGCATACAATGAAAGTCCAAACGGCAATAGTTCGAGCGACCATAATTTGATCGACACCGAGCTTCAGGTTCGCTTGATGAATCTAGTCATGGGCGAGGCCTCAGACTTCGAGCGTGATCAGCTGCAGTTGTTAATGGAACAGCGACCTGAGTTGGCTGCCTATTGCAAGCACCTTGAGCATCTACATGGCTTGCTCAACGAAGTCGGCGCAGGCGAGCCAACGATCGATGTCGATTCGACGACGGATGATGCTGGATGGCGGTTGCCTGCCGACCGGCGTGAACGCGTGTTAGCGGTATTGGAGAACCGGAGTGCTAATCCGCCACCAAAGGTTACTCTGGCCAATCAAAGCAGCTTCAGAAGTTGGCGTATTACGACCATGGAGGCTATTGTTGTTGCTTCCATTGCATGTGTGATCCTCGGTCTGATGTTACCAGCGACACAGTCTGCTCGAGAAGCGGCGAAGAGTATTTATTTTTACGGTGGAACCGACTTGACTTATCGCACAAGCGATATGGTACCGTTGACTGCTCCTGCCAATCGACCACCCGTCGGTAGGTCTCTAAATACTATCTTATCTGCATCTGATACAGCTGCACCAAGTGCCGTTACGACGGATTTGTTTTCGCATCCCGGTAGCTTTGCGAGGAATGAAGTTACGAGCGAATTGGCCGTTTTGAAAGACAACACTGATAGTATGTCAATCACAAATGGGAGCAGCGTTCGCGGTCAAACTTTACCCTCCTACGATTACTTGTCAGACGACATTCAATACTCCCCTGCAAGCCCTGAGAATAAGATGGCTTCTGCACCGCCAGTATCTGGGACGGTTGACGGTATGGCCGTAAAGAAGGGTCGAGAAGCCTATGGCGAAACGCAACTTGGCGAAAGCAAATTCGGCCTTGCCGCGGACGGCGAGAAAGCCATGGCGCGTCGAAGTGCAACGGCAGGTAAGCCTAGTGAAGTGGTTTCCCCCAGCGTTCCAGGTAGTAAACCTGCAGGTGCGCCGAGTCCAAGCAACTCTATCGCGACCGACAAACGTTACATTCAACCCTCTGTACCGTCGCCAAACTTTTCTGACATAGTTTCCCTGGACCAAGTCAACGACAGTGCCACTCCGCCAAGCGTCGTGGTTGGGCTTTCCAGCGGTGTTGCAGGTGCAGCTGCTCCAGCGTTAACCACCGACCTGGACTTCCAAATTCGGAACAACTTCGGTGTAACACCAGCCTTCGGTGCTCCGGATATGGGAGCTGTTGTTCGCCCGATGGCGAGTACTCCGCCGTCAGTATGGTATAAGGATTTTCAGACCAAAACTGAGACCACGGAGAATAAGTTTGCTCTGGAACCGTCAAAAGCCATCCCCATGGATGACTTGACCGAAAGCGAAGGTCGGCAAGCCGATGGCGAACAACGACTTACCGAACGCAATTTCGGTGGCCTTGCCGAGAACGGCGAGAAGAACATGGGCGGACGTGGTGCAACAGCAGCAGGTGTCGCAGATGATGGCGTCGACGGCAGAACTCGTAGTTTTGGACTTGGATTCGACAGCAGCGTTGAGAACATGCCAATGTCAGGTGAATGGGCGAAAAAACCCGGCTCTGCTGAGCACTGGGCAATCGAAAAATCGGATTCGAAAAAGCTATGGGATCGCGCCGCTGATCCAAAAGATCAGAACTCTTATTGGAACGACACCCAAAAAACTGACAGGTACACTTTAGAATTCGAATCACCCAAATCGGATGTTGCGACATGGGAATTGGGTACAGCCGAGGCAAAGCGAAAACCTGTGGAGGCAACGGACAGCGAGGCTAGTTTCAGCGTCGCCGAATCTGAGTCAATGAATAGATCGATTACTATCCAGGGAGCGTCTATTCCTGGTTTGCGAAATAAGACATCGACTCCGAATGTTGGTGAAAATAAGTTCTCAGAACTTCAAGCAACAGAAGGTTATGATGTGCCCGCTATTCTTGGCGAAGTTCAAGTTGATCAGACGAAGCCCAAAGGGCAAGTAGTCATGAAGGGCCGGGAATCCGACGTAGAACGAGTGAACGAGCTGATCAAACTCCAGATTCAGCAAATGGAACCAACGCCGGATCAGAAAGTGAGTTCTTTACGAGCTCGAAACACAGATGCTACCCAGCCTGGCCACCCGCTAGCAAATCGCCTAAATCCAAACGGTACGAAAGAGCTCGCAATCAAAGAAGTACAACCCGGTGTACCAATTACTATTTATGTTCCGGATACTCCAGGTGAGATCAAGAATGATGAAACCCGTCGCAACAGAAAGCTCGAAACTGCACCTAGCCCAGAGCTTGCCAAGAATGGTCGCGATGGAACGAACGCGGGAGGCAAACCGTCTACACCTAAGCAGCCGGTAACGCTCGACGAGCAATCGGCCGCGTCCGAAGCCTTCTCGACCTTCTCGCTACATGTGAGCGATGTTTCGTTCAAACTTGCTCAAGCCGCTCTTAGCCAAAGCCAATGGCCAGAAGCCGCTAAGATTCGAATTGAAGAGTTTGTCAACGCGCTGGACTACCACGATCCACTGCCAAGCGGCGATCAAAAAATTGCTTGTCGCGTTGAACAAGCCGTTCATCCCTTCTTGATGCAACGCAATTTGCTGCGAGTTTCAATGCGAACTGCAGCTGCTGGTCGCTCGCAAAACACACCGCTAAGGTTAACACTACTGCTCGATAATTCGGGCTCGATGGAGCGCCCGGATCGCCGTCAAGCTGTCTTGCGAGCGTTTCAGACTCTGTCGCAACAGTTGAAAGCCACCGACCAAATCACCTTGATCAGCTTCGCCAGTTCTCCGCGATTGCTGGCCGACAAGGTGCCTGGCAACCAAGGCGAAACGCTGCTGAAATTGATCGAAACTTTACCGAGCGAAGGTGGAACGGACATCGAATCCGCCTTGAAATTGGCTCGCGAAAAGGCCGCAGAGCAACAGGTCGCTGGGGCTCAGAATCGAATTGTTCTGTTGACCGATGGCGCCGTCAACTTAGGGGACGCCAATCCAGAGAACCTTGCTCGGCAAGTGACGCAAATGCGTGATGCTGGGATCGCTTTTGACGCGGCTGGGATCAGTGCACAGGATCTGAACGATGAGGTGCTTGAAGCGTTAACTCGACAAGGTGACGGACGCTACTACCTACTTGACTCGGCCGAAGCGGCCAGCGAAAGCTTCGCCGCTCAGATCGCGGGTTCACTCCGTCCGTCCGCTCAAAACGTCAAAGTGCAAGTGGAGTTCAATCCGCAGCGAGTTGGTCGTTATAAGCTGCTCGGGTACGAAAAGCATCGGCTCAACAAAGAAGACTTCCGCAACGACCAAGTGGATGCCGCCGAGATGGCTGCGGCGGAGGCAGGCGTTGCAGTCTATCAGTTTGAAATCAAGCCAAAAGGCAGTGGCGATGTCGGTAGCGTTTCAGTTCGATTCCGCGATCTATCGACTGGCCAAATGGTCGAACGCCGCTGGCCCATTTTGTATGAGTCGAATACGCCGAGACTTGAACAATCCCAACCGTCCATGCAGCTCGCCGCAGCTGCCGCGTTGTTCGCGGCGAAGCTCGGCGGTGGTCCATTGGCCGACAGCGTGGATATGGCTCAGTTGCAGAAAATATTTGCGAAGTTGCCGGAGCAATTTGCGAGTCAACCACGAGTGAAACAGTTGCGAACGATGATCGAACAGGCAATTGCGATCCACTAAATCAACGTCGCTAGCGACACGCTTTTGCGTTTCCTCCCCTTCTCCTCCTCAGGAGGAGAAGGGGCCGGGGGATGAGGAGGTGGAATCGTCAGTTGCAATCGCTAGGTCAGTGATTTGTTTCGGCTTCTGTGGCAAGTTATGGCATCGCGATCCCAATTGACACTCCGTTCATTAAACAATGCAAGACCCCTCACCCCCAGCCCCTCTCCCCTAAACGGGGCGAGGGGAGCTAATTCAGCGGCTTGCGCCCGCTACTTCTCTTTCCAAACACACACTTTAGCTAGCAAAGCATATTCACAAAAGAATCAAGCCATGCTCATCCACCACAAAATATCTTTAGTCGTTTGGCTCATGTTGTGTCTAACTTGCCTCGGTCAATCCACAGACTCAAACACATCGCAGACGCAAGACCCACAATCCGCTCAAGAGTCCCAAACTATCATTCTGAAGACGGGGCAGTCGAAGCCGCCTGCGTTTTTGTACGCCGCTACCGCGAGGGCTGAAATTCGAGTGGGCGTGAAGGATATTGACCAGTCTATCAAGCTGCAACTTCGCATTGTCCAAGGGGAGGCAATCCGAGGAGAAACGGTCAGCTTAGGACTAGGTGGAACGGGTGAGGTAATCGACGTCCAAGCAGATTCGATCGCTTCATGGTCGGTCCGTACCACCGGTTCGCAACGTTTTCTCGATCTTCAGTTCAAGCCAATTGCCAAGAATAAAGCAGACGGAGACAAGGGAGAACCAAGTGACAATGGCAAACCAGCTAGCGATAGTACGGCAATCATCCGCATTCGCAGCCAACACTCCGAACTTCCGACGAAAGTTAAACTCGCTCATTTGTTGCCGGGCAAAGCACTAGGATTTGATTCCCAAATTGAACTTCAATACGAAAAGGGAGTGTCAGGAAAGATCATTACCGCAGAAGGCTTTGCTCCATTGCAATCAAGCAACCGGATCGATCGGTTGCAAACATCCACGGGTGGTCGACTCGAACTGCAACTCAGTCGTGACAGCGCCTTGGCACCTGCAATCGAACTGCTCGACACTAATTTGTCTGGTGAATTGCATCAGACAGGCAAGTCGGTCAGCTTTCAGCTTCGCGGCAACGCCAAGGTAACCGTGGCAGGCACGCGGCTACGTGCCTTGTCGGGCAAAGTTGCGATCAGTCAATTGCCGGATACCGCTAACTATCGCCTGGAACTACTGAATTTAGAATCAGGGCCTGTGTATGAACTAGTTTTCCCCAAAGCCGGAACCTTTCCGATTGCCTTAGATTTCGTAGCTCCTGTTAAAACCGATCAATCCAACTTTCAAGGGTTGGACTTCACCGTGGCCGCAAGCGCGGTGGTGCCGATCAGCCTTCGCGGGCTAAATCCCGGGATTGAATTCTCTGGCGGCCAGCAAGCGATCGTGCCGCTGCTTGTTGAAAATGATTGGCGGGGTTTTCTCCCGGCGACGGGGCAAGTTTTGCTGCGTTGGCAGAGCGCTCGCAACACCGCCGAGTCCAAGTCCTTTTTCACCACGAGTTCCACCATTGACGTCTCGGTCGGTCCTGGACTTTTGCGACAAGATCACCGCGTTACGTTTCAACTACTGCAGGGGCAACTCAAGTCGCTGTCGATGAAGATGGTCGGACCCGGCGAGATATTGAGTGTTGAAGGTGACAAAATCGTCGCATGGAAAGTCGTGGGTGAAGGGAACGAGCGACAGCTCGACATAACGCTCAACCAACCTCTCACCAGCAACAGCCAAGTTTTAGTTCGCAGTCAAACACCGTTGGGTGAGTTTCCTGTTCGCGTTGAGGGATTGAGTCTTCAGCCACAAGGGGCCATTCGCAATTCAGGTCATTTGCGAATTTCCAATTCGGGATCGGTCAGTGTCGAGCCCACGGCTCTCCGCGGCTTAACTCAGTTGGCCCCGGAACAATTTCCCGGCGATGCACTTCAATCGAGACAGCTATTTGTCTATCGTTTCCCAGCCGCCGACTACGCATTCACCATCGTCGCGGACCGAGTACAACCCGAAGTCAGCATCACGCAGCTTGTGTTGTATCAACTGTCCGAATCGGACCGCGTGATCACCGCAGATATCGAGCTTGATATTCGCGAGGCAGCAATTCGCGAATGGAATTTGAGTATACCATCTGATTACTCGATTGTCTCTTTGACAGGAGCGAGCGTCGCTGACTACATGGCTTCGTCGGAGGCCACGGACGCAGGTCGAAACGTCAAGATTCTGTTTAGCCAAGATGTCCAGGGAAGGCAACTCGTCGGACTGCGTTTGGAAAAGAACGAAGTTGCCGCAACAGGCCAATGGGTCTTGCCGCATATCCTGTTTCCCAACGCGAAGGCAGTTCGAGGTGATATCGGTATCGTAGCGGCACCCGGTTTCCGCGCGACGGTCGGAACGATCGACTTGTTGGTTGAGAAGCCGTTGTCGTACTTCCCTCGGCCAGTACCTAATCTGCAACAAGCGTTTCGCATTCGTGAACCGGGTTGGAAAGCGACTCTTCAAATTGAACAGTTGGAGCGAAGCGTTCAATCAGATGCGTTTCACTTGGTCTCGCTAAGCCAAGGGACCGTATATGGAAGCGCGTTGATCAATTACTTGGTCACCGGTGCTCCCGTTGCGGAGTTGCAGTTGACGGTTCCGGCTCGACTCAGCAACGTAACTGTTGACGGTCAAGAGATTCGCAATTGGAGACGCGAAGGGGACACATTAATCGTATCGCTTCAACAACCGATTCTTGGGGCGTACACACTGCTGGTAACCTTCGAAGAGAAGCCCAATATTGCGGACGGAGCCTTTCAAGCAGGCTTGGTTACGCCAATAGGAGTGCAGGGAGATCGCGGCTACATCGAGGTCGTCAGTCCTGTTCAAGTTGAAATGGAGCCTTTGATGGTTTCAAGTCAACTCCTGGTGCTTGATCCGTTGGAGTTGCCAGCAGAGTTCCGTTTGCTCAGCACGGCCCCGGCACTCGGGACATGGCAGTACACGCAGCGTCCCTTCGACTTGAAACTCAAAGTCAATTGGTTCGATCCTGGAACGACCGCAGCACAGGTCGTCGAATTCTCTGAAGCCAACAGTCGCGTTTCGAAGGACGGCGAGTTGGTGACGGACGTGTTGTATTACGTCAAGTCGCGAGGCCAACGGACGTTGAAGCTGCAATTGCCCGGTGATCCGGTGCGATTGTGGGCTGTATCAGTCAATGGTCAACCCGTTACGGCCCGTCGAGCAGGAGACGAAACATTGATCCCATTACCAGGTGGGACGGATCCCAACACACCTGTCGAAGTCAGCTTGCGACTCGGCAAACCGGCCCAGGATAAGCGATCCGCGTCGCTCGAATTGCCGACTGTCTTTTCGCCGGTTTTGAAAACGCAGTGGACCGTAAATGCGGACGTGAATCATACGCTGATTCCAACAGGCGGTTCGGTTGGGCCCAAGGTGCCGGTCATGTGGCCCAACGGTTTCGATTGGCTTGCTCAGCATGGTCTGGTTGCGTTAGCCTCGCTCGCATTATTGACTATCGTGATTGCCTTTGTTCGCTCATTGCCACTTAGACTGTTTGCTTCGGCGTTGGCCGTTGTGGTTGCAGCGGCGGCAACTTGGGACGCATTAACGCATCTTGTGCCCTCGCCACCGCTTCAGCTCAGTTTGCCAGTCCTAGCCTCAGGTGAGAGCTTGAGTCTAGAAGTAGGCAACCTCCCTAGCTGGCGAGCCATGGTTTCATGGCCTGGTATTGCGATCCTTGTTTTTGGCTGCTTAATGGCATTGTACACATATCGTATACGAGTGCCGAACGGAGGCTGGCTAGTGCGTTCGATTGCGATTGGAATGATTGCAACGGGAGTCTTATTGCAGACGAATGGCGCACCGTGGTTCTTTGCTTTGTTGACGCTTGCTATCTTGGTTTATCATTTCATTCCGGCGGCCATACAATTGAGCAAGGTTGCTCGTTCGAATTTGGATGCGGAAGTCGATCCATCGAAAGAGGAAGGCCGTCTGGAGTCTGCAGGAGGAAACCAAGGTTCCATCGTGACCGCCTCGATTTTGGCATTCCTGGTCGGCTCAATGGTTGCGTGCGTATCAAGTCCCTTGGTCGCCTTCGAGCCAGTGGATAAGCCAATAAGTACTGCAGAGATAGAGCCAATTCTATCGGCCAGCTCGCTCACTCAAAAGTGGGATGTCTCTAGTCGCGAAAAGCGGTTGACAGCCCGTGCAGAAGTCATCGTTTCCGGTCGTCTTGGAGATCGCTTTGTGCTGCTCAGATCGCCTGCTGTGTTGACCAAATTCAGTGGTGCAGGTTTGCGGTTAAGCAAGCTTGAACTGCCCAACCAAGTTGTAACGTACATTGTGACTGTCGCTTCAAGTGAAAGCGATGATTCCAAAAATAACACGGATGCCCAAGAGGCAATCAACGAAGCGGAAAAGGACAAATCCACAACAGAGGTTGCAAAACAGTTTCGAGCTTCGTTTGAGTTTCAGTTGGAGGCAATTCAATGCACCTCTGGTATTCCGGTATTGACGGGGAGTACGGCATTCCAGCAAATCGAGCTTAGCTACGACGAAGCGAATTGGGAAGTCGCGTGCGATTCCGCAGCCAGGATCGAACCGATGAGCACTGATCTCAACGGGGCGACTGCAGCTCGTGTAAAGATTCTACTCGGACCGGGACCAGCCAGTATCACCTTGAGGCCGCAGGCTCGCGATCTAACGACCGAAGCGACGCAGTTCTTTGTCGAAGGTGCAGGGCTTTATACTCCAGGTCCAGGCGTCATCGATGGCAAGCACCGTTTTAAGATTCGCACTTCGCAAGGTCGCGTGCACCAACTTAGCCTTGTCATTCCAACGGGGCTGACGGTAAGTTCAGTCGATGGACCCATTAGTTCCTGGCAATTTGACGCGGACAAGAATCGATTGCAATTGCAAGTTACGCCTGCCACTCCGGCTGAGTTTGTCGTAACGGTTGAAACACAGCGAAGCCTGGATGCTCTTCCAACCGTCGTGCAGCTATCGCCGCTGCGAGTGGAAGGAACGGTTGGTGAGGTCGGGCTGATTGCGTTGGCGTTTGGCTCCGAAGCTCAACCTGAAAATGTCCAAGCGGAATCTCTTTCGCTCGTTAATTTAGGGGACTTCGACGCCAGTTTGATGACCAACAAGCAAACGACACTACATCGTGTTTATCGATACGGTGCTGAGGGTGGCAGTCTATCGGTGCAGGTCTCGCCCGTCGCTCCTGAAGTTCGCTTAGTTAGCAAGCAAGTTCTATCGTTTGGAGACGAACGTGTCGTTCTCGGCATCAACTTCGTGACCGAGATCAATCGAACGGGATTATTCCAGTTGAGCTTCGCGTTGCCCGCGGGTTTGGAAGTGGAGTCACTGACAGGTGAATCATTGCATCACTGGTCCGAGCTAACAGAAAATGGCAAAAGGCAGATTGTGTTGCACTTGAAAGGCAAGACGTTGGGCACGCAGAAGTTTTCCTTGACGTTGGCTGGGGCGGTGCCGACCGATGCGACGCAGTGGGCGATTCCTCGCTTTGAATTGAACGAAGCGGAACGGCAGTCCGGCGACGTGGTGGTCCAGCCCATAACTGGTATTCGCTTGCGAACCGTCACGCGACAAAACGTTTCCGAAGCGGATCCGCGATCGTTGGGTGCGACAGGGCAAGGGGCGCTCGCCTTTCGTTTGCTGCAACGCGATTGGAGTTTGCAATTGGGAATTGAGAAGTTGGCTCCGTGGGTCACTGGTCAAGTTCTACATGACGTGACATTGCGAGAGGGGCAAACACGTTCAACCATGTTCGCCGAGTTCACAGTGCAGAACGCAGCCATTCGAACGCTATCCGTGAAGTTGCCTGAGATGGGAGCTGACGAGCTCAAATCCGTTCGAGCGAGTGGTGAAACGGTCAGCGACTTTATCCGCTCGACGCAAGAGGAAAACGTTTGGGAGTTGCGATTCAAACGCCGAGTCATCGGTCCGGTTCAATTCCAAATTGAATACGAACGACGAGGGGAACGCGATGGAGGCACAGAGCTGCTGAGGCAAATTGATTTCCCCGACGCGAAGCAACTTGGATACTACTATGCCGTGCGGACCGGTGGCCGATTGGAGATCGAGCCAGGGACGATGACGCAGGGTTGGCAACGAAGTGATTGGAGCACGGTTCCACAGCAACTTCGCGAGGCAGGCAATCGCAATGCGCCTGCGTTGACTTTGCGAGCCATGACCCCTACGACACCGATGAGCTTGCGAGTGATCCGACATTCGTTGGCGGATGCGCTAAAGCTGCGTGTGGCTTCTGGGACATTGACTACGGTGCTTTCGCCCACCGGCGACCAGCTTACGGCGGTCGATGTCGAAATGGAAGTGATTCAGCGTAGTAGCTTGACTGTCCAACTGCCTGCAGGAGGCGAGCTGTTCAGTATCTTCGTCAATGGTGAGAGCATTCACTCGATTCGACAGAAGGCCAGCAATAACACTTGGCAATTTTATATTCTTCCAGGGATGGACGATCGTACGGCACAAGTTCGCTTCGTCTACTCGCTAAGCGGAGGCAGTTTACAAAAGCTAAGTCTGGTTAGTCCGCAGCTCAACGTGCCTTTAGAAAACATTCAATGGAAAGTGGTTGCACCAAGCGGTTTTGAGCTGATCGATAGCAAAGGAAACCTCGAGTTTGTGGGACTCAATAGTCTGGCCGAGTACGATCGCACATCGTATTTGTCGAGTCTTAAAGGGAAACGTCAAGATCAAGCTCAGCAGGCATCGAAGTTGCTCGAACAAGCCAATCAATTGTTGCAATTGGGCGAGCAATCGAAAGCACAATGGGCTTTCAACAACGTGGCCAATCGTTATGCTCTCGACGCAGCTTCGAACGAAGACGCGCGAGTCCAATTGGAAAACTTGCAGACGCAGCAAGCCATTGTTGGATTGAATACTCGCCGTCAACGCTTGTTCCTGGACACCAATCGTGGCGGCGATGCTGTTGCCAACAATGAGCAACTCAGACAGGCCGCATCAACCAATCCAATTTTGCAGCAGGAGCATCTCAACTATCGTCCGCAGGAGTTGAGCCAATTGTTGGCCGGAAACAGCAAAGAGGATAACGCTATCTTGCAACGAATCGCAGGTCGTCTCGTCCAGCATCAGCGCACCACCGAACCGGCTCCGCAGGCGATCCTCATCACATTGCCTGAAGAAGGCAACATTTACAGCTTCCGCCGTAGTGTTCAAGTTGCTGAGAATACGCCGCTAGAGTTACAGCTTCAGTTCAACTCGAAGTACAAGCTTCGGTCGTGGCAATGGTTGATGCTAGCTGGACTAGTTGGAATGCTGGCTGCTGGGATCGTAAGACGAGCGGCAGCATGAAAACTATCTTAGCACGACGCGCAAGCTAGTGAACTTAGCACGACGCGCAAGCTAGTGAATTGGATAGCAAATTCACTAGCTTGCGCGTCGTGCTAGGTATATCGGAACCCGCCACTCGCCTAAGAAGGAAAAACTTGGTCGAGTTTGGGGCGATCTGCGACTCAATCGCGAATGCGATGACATTTTTTAGCCTGGGGTGAAGTTCGCATCGCGAACGAAACCCCAGGTTTAAGGCCCCAATTGATTTAGAGCTCTGAAGGAGCGGTATTGACCGCGGAGCATTCATCAAATGTATGCAATGACGAATGTCAGACCAATAGATTCCTTGTTAGTGCCGTCGCGTTGCGACTCTGGCAGTCCAAACGACGCTGACCACGGATTTCATCCTCATCTTTACCCACATCTCGATTTAATCTAGAAATCTAATCCCCTTGTAATTGAACGCAAATGATGCGATTTTCTCCCCTCGCCCCGTTTCGGGGAGAGGGGGCCGGGGGGTGAGGGGTAGAATTGTCAGTAACAAGTCTCCGGTTCAATGACTTGTTTAAACCTTTTGGACAAGGCATGGCATTGCGAGCAAAACGAGAATTCCAATCAAAACACAGTGCAAAACCCCTCACCCCCAGCCCCTCTCCCCTAGAAGGGGCGAGGGGAGCAAAGTCAAAAAGATGTGGGTAATGATGAGGCTAGCGCCCGTGGCTCAATTCGAACAAAGTGAGTGCCATTGGGCGTTAGCCGAGGCGTAAGTTAGATACCTACCGACGTTGAGTTTCCAATTTCGAAAGAACCCCTTTTAGCTCGTGGATCTTGCGTTGAACGCTCAGTTCCTCAGATCGATTTTCGGGACGTCGGGCTTGTAAACGAGACAATTCCTGAAATGCGTAGTCGACGTCGCGGTTCTCATTTTGCCCCAAGGCATTGGCTTCTGTTTCCTTCTGTTTCTTTACCGATTCCGTTGGTCGTGGCTTAATGAGTGGCTGATAACCCTCCAGTGAATCCAGATCGGCGACAGACGGTTCACCGACAATGGGTTTGGGAAGTGGATTCATGGTATTGGACGGCGAATTCATTCTCGTGGGACTTCGCTCAGGCTGCGTTATTTCGATCGGTTTCGAAGTCTTTTGTGGTCTACTCGGCGCTCGGGAGGGTGGTTCTGGCGCGAACTCAAGAAGTTGATCGATTGATTCATCTGTTTTGGACGTCGGCATGGGAGAGCTTCCTGATTGCTCAGTTCGATTGACTACATCGGCGTCGCGGCGTCCCAACGCGCGATCTTGACTTCGTCGTCCGAAAACCGGACTGGAGTCAATAGGAGTCACCACAAAGACAATCCCAAGACCAAAGACAAGACCGGCGACAGTACACATCGCGCAAATCATGGTTTTGCCTGGTCCAACAGGGCGATCGCTTACGATGGGCGCATCTAGCCGCGTCAAAAGGCTTGTGGAGACAGAAGAGTCTCGCGCTGCCCTTACCTCCGCCAGCGCACGCTCTGCGGCTTCGAAGTTCCCGACTTTGGATTTAACTTCGGACAACAAATTAGCATATGCGGAGCGGCTGTCGGCTAGTTTAGCCAGCCGTTCCTCTGCTGATTTTTTCTGATTTTCAAGTCGTTCAATGCGAGCGTCAACGAGCGCGATGTCAGACTGCACGCCCGCAATAGATGCCGTTAGTTCTTGCAAGAAGCGTTTCACAATCGAACTTTGGGCAGAATGCGAAGCCACAACGGAAGGGTGATCATCTGTGAACTTACCAGCGAGTTGCGACCCGCTCAACTGAGCATCCACCAGTCCTTCTCGAAGTCGTTTTAAGCCTGGCTGGGAGTTGAGTACAGCCCCTGGCGCTACGATGAACGAGGTAGGGTCTTTGGTCGCAAGGATGAGCATTTCGCGGTCGGCGATTAGAGCTTCACGACTGATGGCAGCCTGACGAAGTTCGCTCTTGGTCTGATCTAATTCGACGCGAGACGTTGCTGCCCCCGGTACCATTTCTGTCATCCCGCGTAGATCGGAGAGGTCCGAGCCTGCCGCGTTTTCCATTTCGTGAAGTCGGTGTGTCGAGTCTGCCAATTCTTGTTGTGCGGAATCTCGTGCGTGTGTCAACTCAGCAAGCACTCCGTCAGCTCTTGCCCTTCGGACTTGTTGCAAACGTGATTCAAGGGCATCGGCAAGTGCTTTGTTCAATGCAAGAGCTTCTTCTTGCGAATTCGCTTTCACGTCCATGTAAATGACTTCGGTTACTCCGAACTCAGTTCCCTTGGGCGCGTGGACTAGGATCCCGGACTTGGCCGTTTCCTCAACTAATTCTTTCGAAGGGTAGTCACCCCATTCGAGCCAACTCGTTAGCCCCTTGCTTGGCCCTACTTCGACCAACGCATCCCGAACAACAGCTTGGCTTTTTGCCATTTCCAAGATGGTTTCTTGGGCGGCCTTCATCTCTGCTTGGCTTTGAAATCGGCCGAGTCGCATAACCGCCCCGGTCGCTTCATCGCGAACAAGGAGAGCCTGGGAAGCCAAGTACGTGTCCTGCTTAACAAAAAGAACATAAGCCACACCAAGTCCACCGAAAAGGATTGTTGTGGAAATCCAAAGTGGAGCCCATACCAAAACACCTTTGATAATGCTTCGGACTGTTGGGTTGGCAATAAATGCACTCATGATAAATACTGCGATTTAGTTTGGGCAAAGGTATGGCGAGTCCATGGTCGCTGGAAGAATACGCGATGAGTAATCCAGGTGTCGTTGGCGAGAGTCCGGATTTGAAGAATCCAAACGAAAACAAAATCAATGTCGCAGTATTGCCGTTTCTTCCGATGTTCAGATATTTCCTCAAGTACCCGTACCAAGGCACGCATGCCTTCGTGTAGATGCCACTTTACCTTTTCGACCGTCAAAGTCGCTCCAACTGGCTTCACCTCTTCGACAGAAGAATTCATGCTAATTCTCAAGAAAAGATTGGAATGGAAATACAATCGAGAGCTTAGTGCTCAGTTTAGACAAATCCAGGCGCAGAAAAACCAATTTTTGTTCAAAAAGATTTTTGCAAACCGCGAGTTGCTAGAGCGAGATGCTACCGTGCACTATACTCAATTTAAGCCGAGCACGTCCGATGAGCGTCAGAAAGCAAAATTGATCGATGTGTTTGTCGATTGGATGTTGAAACGCTTCAGTCAACTTGAAAAAGAGGCGTTGAATTCATTATTTGATCGCATGCGGCTCGGATGATTCACGATTCCTCCGACAATTTAGGGACGCCAAATGTTTGAACTAATGCTTATCGTTTTTCTCTTGATCGGCGGCCTACTCGGCGGCGGAGTACTTGCGTTTGCTACTGGCATTCCCGAATTAGGCATTCCTTTTGTGATGATCGGCGGATTTCTTGGTGTTGCATTCGCCTATTGGATTCTATTGGTATGGAAACGCCGAACCATACGCGATGCGGCAAGCGTACCCTCGTTAATGAACCAATTCGACGATGCTTTGAAACAGCCTGTCGACTTCAAACTCCGCTTAATGCAATACTTTCGCTATTCGGAATCTGAGCCAAAATCGGATTCAAAACCATTTCGATCGTCAATGCCAATGTGGACAATCGTGACCGAGTACTGGCGAACCCCATCGCGATCAGCCGAACAACTTCGAGCTATCTTGATTCGTATTCGCGAGCGTTTGCGAGGAGTGAAGTAGTCGCCTAGTAAAAGCGGGACGTTAACTCAAAGGAACCGACATGCGTTTGCAGTTCAAAATCAGAACGCTGTTGGCCTCATGTGCGTTTTTCGCGATATATCTTTCGGCATATCTGTGCCTTCGCGATCCTGTTAGCATTATTGAGCGATCTGCCGGCTCCAATGTTTCGCAAAGTGCTGCCAAGGAGTACCAACGAGTTTCCCCCGAAACAGAATTCTTCGGCATCTCGAACACAGGTGAAAAATATTCGAGACCTAGATAAGTCACCCTCCCCCTGGGAGGGTCGAGCGAAGCGAGGGGAGGGTGAAGTGCCAGCGTCATTTGTACAAGTCACTTCACCCTCCCCGGCCTTTGGCCGACCCTCCCCGAGGGAGGGTGTCTAGATAAGTCCATTTGGAGGGGATTCGCTGGGGCAATTCTGTCTTAGTTATTTCGCTGCACTGACCGAACTTCGAAGGAATCCGATCAGCGACGCGAATTCGACATCCGTCATCAACTCATCAAAGTTCCCGGGCATCAACGATAGTTTGCTCGGCTTCTCTTGGTCGATTTCACTGAGCAAAATTCGACGTTGCTTTCCTGTTTGATCGGTCAGCAATAGCGACTCCGCAGTCCGATCACTTACCAGTCCACTCACAGATTCACCGCTCTCAAGCAGCAGTATCGTCATTCGAAAGGCTTCGTCGACGTTGCGATCTGGCCATAGAATGTCTTCCGAAAGGCGTGCAGCACCGCGAGCTCCAACACCCTCGAGTTGAGGTCCGACCACTTTGCCTTGATCACCGAGCTTATGGCATATCGCACAACGCTCAGCAAATTGCTTCATTCCAACTTGCATGTCGACCTGCATGCGTTCGATGGCGGCAACCTTTCGTTCGACAACTGCCAACCTGTCTGTGGAGGCATTTGCTTCCGGCCTCAGGGCCTCAAGTCGCGTCAAACTCTCTGCCGATAGGCTTTCCCACCAACTCTTGGGCAGCACACGCAAGGCATCACGCGACATCGATCCTCGCTCGCACAGTGAGGCGATGACTGCTATCGCCGAACGATGCTTTGACAACTTCACAACCAATCGCTCTTGCTCTTGGTAAGAACAACGTCTGCACAGAGCATCTCCGAATTTGCGGAGCCCCTCGTTCCCAAACGCACCCCAATCCCAATCCGGAGTTTTTTTGACGTCGATCGCCAAGAGATCGAGGAGGTCTATCCAATTGTGATCGACTGCGAAGTCCACTAACTCCACGATCTCTGACTGTCCCCCTTTGTTTCGCAGCCGCTGCAAACGGTATCGACTCTGCCAATCCATCTTTTTCGAGCCGAGCAAAAGCGAGACCTTTTCCAACCCATCTACTGTGCTCGGTACTCCACAAAGTTCGACAACGGAAACAATGCGTTCCCATTGATCTCGAATAGTGCCAGGGTTAAACCCAGATTGCGAGCTCTCACCGATTCCGATCCAAGCGTAGCTAGCATCGGCATCACCATCCACGACGCGCAATTGAACGGTCGCACCTGAGTGTTTTGCAAGATCCCATTCGACCCGTCGTCCGATATCGCTCCGGGGCGGTTGCGCTCGACAGAGTTCTTCCGCAACATTGCCTGCTACGTCAAGCTTGACCAGAGTAACATAGTTCTTGGCCGTCGATTCTTTGCTGGGAAGACCATTGTGCCCGACGACATAGAAATCAAGTTTGCCGTTGGCAACAAATGGACTCGAGGCCCAAGTCCCAACATAACTCTCTCCCAGTGGGAAGCTGCTGAAGAACGATCCTCGTTTGGCTTCCAAATTGGACGGTCGATTCAATTCTCGTTTTTCGGTGGGCCAGTTTCTGCGTTCGTCTTTTTTGGTCGAGCTAGCAGACCAGTGGATCAGTTGAAAGCCATCCGTTCCTTTGGAGGCTGCTTCTGCTTGTTTGAGCCATTCGCCACCTAGGTTGCCCACCATTGCCTGGCAACGCGAGAGCAAACTACCGAGCACTTTCCCCCGCTGTTGCATTTGGCGCCCAGCGATACGTAGCAATTGATCGGCACGCGCATCTGGGTCTTTGGTCGTTGAATCCAAAAGAGCCATGAACCGGTCCATGTTGGATTCGTCTACCACGTCTGCTATCGACTGAATGGTTTCTTCCAAGGCACGTTGCTGGTCGGGCGTTGCAGTGGACATGGAGGCTTGCTTCTCGCATAGCGAAAGAACACCAGCTGCCGCCCTAGCGTCTTTGAGCGACAACAAGACTCGCACCAGTGCCCTGACATACGTCGTCTCCATGGAAAAGGATGCTGGCTTGTGGGCCAACTCCAGTACCTCATCGCTGCACAACTTGGCAACCGCTTGATCGTAGGCCGCGTTATCCCGTTGCTTGAGCCGAGTCAAGATATCCCGCGTCGCGATCAGGATGGACTGCTTCAGAACGGGGTCATTGAGGCTGTCTTCTCGAGCGATCTGCCGAAGCAGCCAACTTGGTTGCGGCCAACTTGGCTCATACTCCTCGGTTGCTCCGAGTTTAGTGTAGAGGTAGTACGCCTGCATTGCCGAGAGAGTTTGCTTCAGGTCCGAAAAGCCCACCGTTCGGGCCATGGCAGAACCATCGGTTGCAGAGTCGATTCCGTTGATGGAGTAGCCATCGAATAGAGCTTTTGGATCGTTGATTGTTTTCGGAGCAACTTGCTTTTCGATCGTTTCACCGCCACCCGTCCAACGGATTCGCCAAATGCGGCCGCTCTTGCGATCGCGATCTGGATGGTCGAGTGGTACTTCGTAGTGCCCGATGACTTTGTTGTAAAAATCGGCGACGTACAAGCATCCGTCGGGGCCAAACTGCAAATCGACAGGTCGGAACCAAGGGTCATCGCTGGTCAGCAGGTCCGGCATTGCATTCGCTTTGGCAGTGGTCCCTTGGTAGGTCAAATGGTTGCGGTTGATACGGCAAGTCATGACGTTTCCACTAAAGAAGTTGTCCTCAAACAAAGCTGGAAACTTGGAATCCTTGCTATGTGCCAAACCCGAAATCGCGGTGCTGCCATGCAAATGATCCATCATCGGGGGGACAAACCCGAGCCCATCGTCGGGACGTCCAAAGCTGGGATAGCAGCCTCCTCGTATCAACTGAGAGATCGGCTTGCTATGACAATCGGCTGCGTACCAAAATCCCCAGCGATCGCGCGCCATGCCGAACGGATTCACTTGCCCTTGAGTAAAAAGCTCGACTCGGGAACCGTCTGGTTTGAATCGAAACACGTTGCCCGAAGTCATCGAAATCGCGTGCCCATCTTTCCCTTGTATTTTTGATTGATTGTTGAAACCGTGGCAAGCGTAGACCCAATTGTCTTCGCCCATTCGCAATGAATTGACCATGCCGTGCGTATCGCGAGTCGTATCGAATGGTCCCAGTACAACTTCACGGGTATCGCAACGACCATCGTTGTCCGTATCGCGCAAGTACAGGATGTTGGGAATCGAAAAGCAGAGGACACCATCACCGTATGGCAGGAGCCCTATGGGAATATTAAGTCCATCTGCGAACACTCGTGTCGTTTCGAAGCTGCCGTTGTTGTCTTTGTCTTCGAGTACAACAACAGCATCGGTTCCGATTTCGTCAGCTTTAGCGGGAAAGGGGTATTGGGTAGACTGGGTAATCCACAGCCTTCCCTTTGCATCAAAGGCCATGTTCATCGGCTTGGAGATAGCAGGCTCGGCCGCGATCAAATCGACTTGAAAACCCTCGGGCACGTGGAATCCTGCTAGCTCTTCGGCAGGAGACCGATGGCTTGATGCTCGAATGGTTTGGCCGAACAGCTCTTGAGCGGTGATCGGCTCAGCTGGCGTAAATCGATCGGCGAGGAACGGATCTGCGGCCAAAGCTCTCACCGAAATTGCGAGGGCAATGAAACAAGAGAAAAGCAATTGATCATTACGTGTAGGTTTCTCACGAAACCTGCTACCTACGCGAGAGGTCATGGCGGGGCCGATTCTGTAAATTGGGAGGGATAAGGGTTTTGAGGGAGTGGAACGCGGGTGAACAGCGTGAATCGTCATTCTTATTCTACTCAAAAATTCCTGAAATAACTAAAGTCCGAGGGGGCTGAGGTTGCTCTGTCAAAGTTCTTTTGTGTATTCAGTGTGGGAGATACGTCCCATCCCTGCCCTTGCGAGGTAACCCATGATCCATCCAAAATCGCTCGTCATTCGATTGGTTGTTCCAGTAACTCTGGCAATCAACGGATCCTTGGCATTTGGGCAAATGGGCGGCGGTGGTGGTGGGTCACCTGGTGGAAACGCGCCTGCGTTCTTCGATCCAAAGTTTAGCGATAAATTGTACGAAAACGGCGGGCCACAGGGGCGGGAGACCAAGGATGGAGCCATCATCCTGTCGGTGACCATCGAGGGAAACAGCAGCATATCCCAAAACTTTATTCTTTCCACCATGCAGTCCCGCGAAGACCGGACCTTCGACAAGGAAACATTCAACCGAGACATCAGCACTCTCTACCGAACCAATCTATTCAAAAAGATTACGCCATACTTTACCGAAGCCGCAAATGGCGTTCACATCCGCTTGATCGTGGACGAAAGGCCAATCATCAAAGAAGTTGTGTTCCGCGGCAATCAGCGACTTGAAGATCGCCAACTCAGCAAGCACGCAGGGCTCCAAAAAGGGGATCCGCTAGACCCTATCTCGCTGAATTCCGCTAAATCGCGATTGATTGAGCTCTACCAAGACAAAGGGATGAACCAAGTCGACATCCAGATCGCTCAAGGTCTTAAGCCTGGTCAACGCGAGGTCGAGTTCATTGTCAACGAAGGTCCCGTCGAGCGGCTTAACAAAATCCACTTCGTCGGCAATCAAGCATTCTCCTCCGAGATCCTCAAAACGAAAATCAGCAGCCGTGACACGCGTCATGGACTGACGACATGGTTCGGCAACAAGGCTTCCGATTACAAGATGGAAGCGGACCGCGATGCGTTGATGGGGTACTATCGGTCGCTAGGCTACTTCGATGCTCGCGTCGAATTCCGAAAGGACTATACCCCAAACGGTGATTTCATCGACTTGACGTTCATCGTTTCCGAAGGCCAGAGGTACAAAGTCAAGTCGGTTTCAATCGTCGGCACAAAACGTTATCAGCCAAGCGAGCTACTGCCGTACATGAAACTGAAGGCCGGTGAGCCATTCATGCAGCCCAACAAATTGAACGACGAAAAGTTCTTGCGAGATGTGTATGGCGCACAGGGACACATCTTCGCTGAAGTCATCGGCGAGTTGATTTATCAACCGAACAATGAAGTGGACGTCGTCTACAACATCGGCGAGGGAGATGTCT
The DNA here is from genome assembly GCA_031424235.1 of Pirellula sp. GTDB lineage: Bacteria > Planctomycetota > Planctomycetia > Pirellulales > Pirellulaceae > JBKCUI01. The sequence goes on along the minus strand of JANPHB010000205.1, from coordinate 11,448 downwards.
ATCGGATCAGCGAAGTGCGAGTACACATCGATGGTGATCACACCAAGGAGCGCGTGGTCATGCAACCCCTCGGCAAGATCCGTCCCGGTAGCATTGCCAATGGACCAGAAATCGACAACGCCGAGCGACGGCTAAAGTACCTAAATATTTTCAACAATGATCCGAGCCAAGGGACAGTCCCGAACATTCGAATTGAGCCGCCAGCGGGTGTGGACCGTGAGCTCAGTTCCAAGCGTTAATTCAATGCCCAAGGACCTGCTAGTGAGGTTCGTTCTCCCTAACCACTTGAACGAAGCCATCCGTTGATAGTGAATCCAAACATGCTAAGCCTAACCACAAAAAGCCATTCAGCCATGAAGCAACGCGAACGCCGAAAAAGAAGCATAGTTGCGGCTTCGTTTGCATCGATCGGACTTTGGGTCGCCGCCTGCACGCCCAGCTTAGGGCAAGCGCCATCTGGCCCGGCATCCGGTTACTACGTTCCATCACCTTATGGTTCTGGTCCCTCTGCTTATGCTGCCCCATCCTACCCCAACCCAAATGTCCCAAGTTCAGGTAACGGACCTGTTTTCAATGGCCCACCTGTCAATGGCCAAATTGTCAATGGCCAGCAAATAGTCGGTGGACCTGCATTTCCAAATCAAGGATCAAGCGCACCAAACGGATATAGCTTGCCAGCACCCGGTGTCGGTCAGCCCCTAGCTCCGCAGCAGCAGTACCCGCAGCAGCAGTACCCACAGCAGCCATACAGCAATCAGCCTACCATTCCACCGCCAACCTTTAACAATCAGCCTTTGTCACCTCCTGCCCCTTTCCAAACAGCCCCCTCACTGGATGAGCCATGGAAACTGGGAGCGTCGTCCGAGTTCTTGGACAGTTCGCCATTCGGCTACAACCCGAAGATCAAAGACATTCCGGTCGATGTGTATGTCCAAGAGGGGCAAACAGGACGGTTTTCAGTGGGTGGGTCGGTTAATAGCGATTTAGGCGTTGCCGGTAATTTTGTTCTTGAGGAACGCAACTTCGATATTCGCAATTGGCCGAGCCGGCCTAGCGATTTATTGAATGGAGCTTTCCGCGGTGCCGGACAGAATTTCCGAGCAGAGTTGGTGCCGGGCAATAGAGTACAACGTTACACCTTGAATTGGACCGAGCCAAACTTGTTTGGATACTCTCCATTCAGTCTATCCGTTGGCGGATTCTACTTCACCCGTATCTATCGCGATTGGACCGAACAACGACTCGGTGCCCGCGTTGCCATCGGCTACGAAGTCACACCGGACTTGTCTTTGTCGACTGAGTTGCGAGGCGAAGACGTAAACATTTCGAGTCTTCGGATCACCGGACTTCCAGCATTAGATCGTGTTGCGGGAAGCAATGACCTCTATGCAGGGCGCGTCCGTCTAGCTCACAATACACGGGACAGTCCGTTCCTGCCGACCGAAGGGCATTTGCTAGAATTGATTTATGATCAGACGTTTGGTGAATTCGATTACCCGCGTGGCCAAGTCAACTTTAGCCGCTACTTTCTCGTTCGCCAACGAGCAGATGGTGGTGGTCGCCATACCTTTACCAGTTCGATGCGTTTGGGCTTTAGCGGCGTGGACACTCCATTGTTTGAAAATTTCTTCGCTGGTGGATTCTCTACGATGCGAGGATTTGCATTCCGGGGAGCAAGTCCGGTGGACAGCGATGTCCAGGTTGGCGGTCGCTTTCAAATGCTAGGAACCTTTGAATACATGATGCCAATTACGGCGGACGACATGCTGCGAATGGTCGCCTTCGTGGACTATGGAACGGTTGAAAAAGATATTGAACTCAATTCCAAGAATTTCCGCGTCGCGCCGGGTTTTGGAGCACGGATTGCAGTCCCGGCTCTTGGACCTGCTCCGCTGGCGTTTGACTTTGCATTCCCGGTTTCCTACGCAGACACCGACACACGTCAGGTATTCTCGTTCACGATGGGGCTAACGCGATAACGTTGGATCGAAACAATGGTTTTTGGAGTCGATCTACCTAGCTACTATGGACCGCTAGAACTGCTGTTCTATTTGGTTCGCCGCGAGGAGCTACCGCTTGAGGAACTCTCGTTGGCTAAGATCACACATCAGTACATGGAGTACTTGGAAGTGCTGGAGGTCTTGGACTTGGACGATGTTGGTGAGTTTATCGACATCACAAGTCAATTGATCGAACTCAAGGCCAAGACAGTTCTACCTACATCGGACGCGGATTCGTCTGATGATATCGGATCGATTGGCCAAGATACATCAATGCCTCAGTTGGTGGAACGCTTGGTTCAGTACAAACGTTTTCGGGACGCGGCCTGCTTACTTGACGAACAGAGCCGTCGATGGCAGCTACGATACGCGCGTCTTTCATCCGATTTGCCGCCACGAAGAATCGATCCGGACGAGCTTCCCATCGCTAAGGTCGAAGTTTGGGATTTAGTAAGCGCGTTTGGACGGATTTTGAAGGCACGTCAGAAAGCCCCTCAACAAAGTATCCAATACGACGACACACCGATTCACGTGTACATGCAACGGATTCACGAACGAGTCCAGAAAATGAACCGGGTCGAACTGCAAGATTTGTTTGAAATCGGCATGCACAAGAGCACGTTGGTTGCTATGTTTTTGGCAACGCTTGAGATGACGCGGCACCATGGACTGTATGCAGTCCAGGACACAGCCGATGGTCCACTCTTTTTACAGCCAGGTCCTGATTTCACCGAGGAACTCAAGGTCGCACAGGTCGACAATCTTCGGCTTGGCTCTGTCTCTAATTCGAATATGCCAGTCATGCCGCGCTAATGCTAAAGACCGGAAGTTCCTTTCGGTTTTTGGCACTCGATGCACTCGTCCCCCGGCTCCGCCTGGGGACGCACTGCACCGGAGGCTCCTGCCTCCTGAGTCGTAAAAGCATGGCTAACGCGAGGCGGAGCCTCGAAGGCAGTGCGTTCCAAGGCAGAGCCTTGGAACGAGGGTAAAGGTGCAGACTCCAGCCCACAATCTTGTCCAACCGACCTTGAATCTTTTTGGACAATTCTTCATGATTGGTTCAAGTTACTTGGAGAACGATTCTCGGGTAACACAATCAACTCGGGAGCAAGGAAGCACCCCAGCAATGCCATACATGCCATATTGGTTTGAGTCTTTTGGTCCATGCCTCCCATGGATCGTTCCTTTTATCGCGATCTCAGGTTTGTGGATTGCGAAAAGTTCCGAGAACTTGCAACTGCAGCGAACTGCAGAGCGTATCTTTTTCGCTGCAATGCTGCTCGTTGCTTGGGTTGCCCTGCGTACGGTGGTCGCGAACGAAGGTTGTTGGCTCATTCACATGGCGAGCATCGGCGCGATGGTCTTGGGCGCGACCTTTCCAGCTCGAGAAGGTAGCAGTTCTGAGTTCGAAAACGACATGGGCGTCTGCGACTTTTAGTCAATGCAACAAGCTCTGAAACAGGGGCTGGTCTCGTAGCAATCGAAAGTCGAGCGGCAGCTCTGTTCAATCCGGGAGGGAGAGGCTCCTGCCGATCCGGTGCAAAGCTCGGCAGGAGCCTCGCTCTCCCATTGAAACCCCTGGCAGGTAGTCTTCAGCCAGCCGCTCTCCCAAGTACTTTGCGATCGGATTCGCGACAATTTCCGGTGCGGTATAATGTTTGCGCATGTGTTCGACTGCTCGCCTCGAAAGAATTCACTCAAACATTCCGTCTATGAAAATCGCTGTCGTCGGCTGCGGAATCGCGGGTTCCTGCGTTTCCATTTTGCTCAACCGCCAAGGTCACGAAGTGCACCTGCTGGAACAGGCCCCTGCTCTTCGTCCCATCGGGGCGGGCGTAATGCTACAACCGCTCGGCCAGTGTGTGCTCGAACGCATGGGATTGCTGGACCAAGTTATTGCCAACGCCGAACCTATCCACGAACTCCATGCGATCCAACGTTCCGGGAAAACAATGATCAAAATGCCGTTCGCGGCAGCTGGCGTGGGCATGCACGCCTACGGAGTTCAGCGAGGAGATATCTTCGAAGTTCTACTGAAGGCCGTTCGAGAATGCCAAATCCCAATCGAACTCAACTCGACAGTAACTCAAACGACAATCAGCAATAATCAAGTAGCAATTGAATGCTCAGATGGTCGTCGAATAGATGGCTTCGATCGCGTCATCTTCGCAAATGGCTCCAAATGCGGATTGCGATCGAAGAATGGGTTTCGGAAACGGGAAAAAGACTATGATTATGCTGCCATTTGGTGCAATTTGCAGTCCACGCAAGTGCGGAACCAATTGTTGCAAGTCGTGGAGGGTTCGACTCGGTTGATGGGGATTTTACCAATGGGGAACGGTCGAGCGAGCTTGTTCTGGGGACTTGCCTGCCGTGATCGTGAACGATGCATGCAGCAGCCCATTGCGCAATGGAAAGAAGAGTTGCGCCAGTTTTACCCTGCAGCCAGCGAGACCATTGATTCGATTCAAGACTGGTCGTGCGCAACCTATGGGACCTATAGACGGGCTTGTGTGACTCCCGTCTATGACAGTCATCATGTTTTCTTGGGGGATGCGGCGCATGCCAATAGCCCGCACCTAGGGCAAGGACTCAACTTTGCGATGTTGGATGCTTACCGATTTGCCAAGGCCTTGCAGGACCTCGGTGACTGGCAGAAGGCGGGTCAGCGATTTGTGATAGAACAACGCGTCCACTCTCGCTACTACGGATTCGTAACCGCCTTGCTAACTCCTTTCTTTCAATCAGACGGACACTGGCGTGGAATCTTCCGCGATTGCACGCTTCCGCTTTTGCATCGAACCCCAATCATTCGCGGCCAAATGGCCCTCACCATGACCGGCCTCAAATCCGGCTTCCTCGGCGGACCACTCAAATGGGATGATTGAATCGACGTACCTCGTAACCCGAAGCGTAAGCGAGGAATTCATGATACCCCGAAGCGTAAGCGAGGAATTCCTCGTAACCCGAAGCGTAAGCGAGGAATTCCTGGTAACCCGAAGCGTAAGCGAGGAGCTATCCCGTATTTCCTCGCTTACGCGTCGGGTTTCCAGTCTTGTCCTTCAAGCGTGTAAGAAACAACCTTGTCGAGACCTTTATCATCAAACACCCAGCGAATACTACCACGCTCTGCCCACCAGTCGGCAGACTTCGCTGGCAATGCATCGTCTTTAAGTCGTCGAGTGCACCAAGCCTTCAAATCGGCACGGACTTTTTTTGGGGAGGTTTCAAATGAACCGACAACTACATGCATGTGATTTGTTCGGCAATGAACCGCGTGACAAATCCACTTTCGACGCTCGCAAGTTTCTCGTACCTGATTCTCAACTAGTAGCCGTTGGCGCACGTTCAAAATCTTTGCGTTCTCTTTCATTTTGGCAGTAGCTTCAAGTTCGCGCGCTGGATCAGGCAATTGCCAACCTTTGTTATACTCCACCCAACCTCGATGGTCACCGGGAAGCCAGGTTCCGTACGTCGCGACAGTAATAAAGAAAGCAATCGGATCGTCCATTTGGCAGTTCCTTTGATAGCCGCAGCAAAATAAACGCGTCGGGTTCTGAACTTTCCTCGCTTACGCGTCGGGCTACCAATATCAACAAACTCAATATGCATATCAGGCTCCGAACAAAGGGGGCGCGAATCTCTAACCACCTTAACGTAATTGTATATGGTAACCCGAAGCGTAAGCGAGGATTTCTTGGTAACCCGAAGCGTAAGCAACGATTTCTTGATAACCCGACGCGTAAGCGAGGAGCAATCCTGTAGCTTTTCGCTGGTACCACGCTACGTAAGCGAGCCCCCTCACCTATCACCTTGTTTACGCGCAGGTTTACAGTCTGTGGAAAACCAGAAAATGCTGTAAGAAACAATCGATGCGTTACAATTCCGATTTAGAAGCCTTCACGGTCGGTGCTAGGCACGAATGGTGGGACTCGCCTTCTCTTGAATGCACATTGCCAAACTGACATTGAAGCACGTACGCTTGTACTGCTACAATCGCACGCTTACAAATGTACTTGGTAGGTCAGCGAAGATTTCGAGGGAATTCATGGTTGAGCGTGCAATGCTATCGAAAGGCGAGATGGAGGTGGCGAGGCTTCTTTGGGAGATGGCGCCAGCCTCTGTACGGCAGATTCACGAGGCCTTGCCCGCGGATCGGCAAATGGATTTTGCCACCGTTCAGACTTATCTGCGCCGGCTGGAAACCAAAGGGTATGCGAAATCGACCCTCGAAGGTCGAATTCGAATCTACTCAGCCCGGACCAAAGCACGCACCGTCATTCGAGAAACGGTCAACGATCTCGTTAATCGCCTGTTTGCTGGCGATACCATGCCTCTGATGAGGCATTTGATCGAGGAACGTGGGATCGATGACAAAGGGCTCTCTGAATTGAGAGAATTGCTCGATCGATTGGAGAAGGAGGGGAACAAGGAATGAATTTCATCACCCTTTTGCAAATGGTCTTTCAGCAGACCTGGCAAGTTGCATTGCAGGCAGGCTTGGTCTGGTTCTTGACGCGAACGATTGGTAGTGAGCGACCCCCAACCGAAGTGAGAGAACTAGCCTGTCTACCACATAAGCATACTCGAACCTCCTCATCCCCCGGCCCCTTCTCCAACAGAGGAGGAGAAGGGGAGAAAAGAAAGCGATCACGGTTATTTTAACAATTTATTTAGCGTCTCGGACAAATTGGTTCATCCACTGAATCATTTCGTACTGCGTATGCAATACCGATTGGCGAGCTCGATAACCGTGGCTCTCATGTGGCAACATCACTAGCCGAGTCGTTCCGCCGTTTCCTTTGACCGCTTGATACATACGCTGCGATTGGATTGGAAACGTGCCTGGGTTGTTATCGTTTTCTCCGTGAACAAACAAAATCGGTGTCTTGATTTTGTCAGCGTGCATAAACGGAGAAACGTTGGCATAAACATCCTTGGCATCCCAGAGCGGCCTGCGTTCCGATTGGAAGCCGAACGGTGTTAGCGTCCGATTGTATGCGCCGCTTCGAGCAATCCCTCCTCGGAACAACTTGCTGTGCGCCAAGAGATTGGCCGTCATGAACGCGCCATAGCTGTGTCCGCCAACTCCGACTCGATTCTCGTCCGCTACCCCCATTTCCACGGCCTTGTCGATGGCTGCTTTCGCAGCTCCAACAACTTGTTCGATAAACGTATCGTTCATGGTTTCCGGATCACCGATGACTGGCATCGTAGCGTCATCCATGATGGCGTAGCCTTGCGTTAATAAAGTCAAATGGCTCAGCCCTGCAATGCGAGTGAACTCAGAGGGATTCGCCGAAACTTGTCCTGCGGTGCTGGCATCGTTGAACTCCAATGGATAAGCCCACACGAGCAGCGGCAGACGCGTTCCCTCCACGTAGTTCGCAGGTAGATACAGCGTCGCCGACAATGGAACGCCGTCACTGCGTGTGTACTTAACAATCTGCTTCTTGATCCCGCGAATCTGTGGTGTTGGATCCTTGAAATCGGTCAACGCGACGTCGGAAACCGAGGCAAGATCGCGCAGATAAAAGTTGGCTGGAGTGGTTGGCGATTCACGACGTGTGATGAACGCTGGCTTCTCGGTCGCTTCGGTGGATAACACCATGGCAACGCTCTCCAACGTTCCCGATTCGCAACGCCAGAGACGCTGGTTTTCAAGCGTTTCCAAGTTCTTGCGATCGAGGAACGGCAAGTTCCCTTCTGGGCTGGCTCCTTGTCCGACCAACCAAACCCAAGGCCCCGTTTGTTGCGCCACTGGAAAGCCCGCTTTGTCGGCTTTGAAAAGCATCCGTCCTGGATCGCCGTATCGATCGCGCATGCTCCTGTCGACGATGACCTTTGGCTCTTGATTCGGTTGGTCTGTATCGTGGAGCAACGAACGGACCCAGCGCCGATCTCGATCGACCTCGGTCGTCATCAGCCACGATGCTTTTGCGAAAGAAGAGATGCCAGCATAACGATGTTCCAACCGAACCAGATCGCGAGGTTCGTCGCTGAACGGAGCGGCCAGCGTTTTGATCTGCTCGCGGAAAGGTACTTTTTTGCGTGGGTCGCCTTCATCCAAGGCTTCGGTCCAAACCAAGGTCGCGGGATAGCCTACTCGCCAATTCACCGAACGACGCCCGAGACGGACCCCTTCGATAGGAATATTCTCTTCCAAAGGTACATCGGCAACTTGGTAGAGCATTTTCCCATCGAGGTTCCAAACTTGAATAGTATGCGGAAAGGAACCGGCGGTCAGTAGATATGAGAACGGTCGGTGCAGAGTCGCAACCAAAAGGTGCTGGCCATCAGGAGCCACGCTTGCAATATCGATCAACCCAGGCTTGCCAATTTCCTTTGCAGGGACGTTTGCTTCTAGGATAGCTAACTGCGAGGTGCCGAAGTACTCGAAAAGCTGTTCGTCGTATGCGTTCGATAGGAGGTCTTGGTACGTTCGGATCGGAGAAACGTTGCCGAAGGACTCCTGAACGTTCGGGCCGGCTGGAGCCTTGGGGGCTGCTGGTTCAGGCCCTCGATTCGCAGGAACCAAATTGCACAAGATTCGTTTCCCATCCGGCATCCACTCCACAGCACCCAATACCGTGGAAAGGCGATCGGTCATTAGCACTGGTTTGTCTGGTTTGTCGACTGAGACGAACCAAAGCTGAGTTCCTGCCTCCGTAACATTCGTGAAGACAAGCGCTTGAGAGTTATGCGACCAGCTTATCGAGGCGATGCGTGCTGGTTCAGGAACTGGCACACGAGTTAAGGCCGCCGAATCTCGCTTTCGAATCGACAGACCTCGAAAAAAATCGGTTTGAAAACCACCGTTTGCGATTGGGTCGATACGAATGCCCGCGAGTCCAACAACACGTCTCGCCAAATCGGCAATATCCGGCATCGCATTGCGATCAACGTATACCATCCATTTGGCATCGGGGCTAACGGACACAGAGGGCTCGGGCTTGGCGTCGACAATGTCGACAACTTCCTGCGGCGGTAGTTGGTAGGTTGTTTGCCCATACGCAGCGGTTGACATGATCGAGATTTCTAAAAGGAGACAGGTGATTGCAAGTAAAAAGGTAGTAACAGAGCGTCGCATGGTAAAGATTCTCAGCAGTGATTCGAAGTCATAGTCATAGTCATAGTCAAAATGCAAATCCAATGGTTACCCAAAGCGTAAGCGAGAGATGGCAGGCGTTGAACAACGTTCAACTGCGTTTGACCGTACTCAGTTTCTTTACCGTACTCAGTTTCTTTGACGGTACGCCTACGGCTGACTGTTAAACGAAATGCAACCCATGTTAGATCTCATGCGATCCAATTGAGGACCTGCACCCAAGCGGGTTGTGCGAGAAGTTCCGGAAACTGAGCGCGACCTGCCGCAATGTGCTCGGATTGTCCGTGCTTATTTAGCGCCTCGCGGCTCTCCCACTCCTCGATGAACGTGAACTTGGTTGGATCATCCAAATCCACATGAAGATCATATCGCAAGCATCCCTCTTCCTGACGAGTTGGCGCAACGAAACTGGTTAGCACAGACCGCAAAGCCTCTTCGCAACCTGGTTTGGATTGCAAATGAGCAACAACATCGACCTTCATAATCTTCTCCGAAATAGCCATTCTTGCCTTCAATACTTCCAACGCGGTAACTCGAACACAAGCCCCCGACGTCATGCGACGGAGATTGTACCAGTTTCATAGAACTTCAAGTGAGGCTCCTATTTCTTCGCTTGATCGATTTTTAGTCGGCAGTCGGCCTTCCATTCCTTTTCCAACTCAGGAGCACTCTTGCCAAACGTTTCCATCCAAAAATTGGAATCGTAACGCCCATTGCGTGCAGTGGTGTTTAGTTTGGCGATGAAGTCTCGATCATAGGTTCGTGTCAGAAAATCGAAGAAGTTACCTGTGATGCGATAGCTGGCATCATGAGTCGCAGTAGCTAGCGCTCGCTCTGACATCTCCGCTCCTTTGCTTTCTGGTTCATAGAGAAACCAACGAATGTAGTCTGGAATCCCCTCGACGATCCAACCCGGCGTGGTCGTGCGAGCGTTGCGGCGATTCTGAGTGTAGCTTTGGACCACATGCACCATCTCGTGAACGACCGCTCCGCGAGCTTCCCGTTTTAATTCGCGACGAAACCATTGCGTGTTGAGCGTGATGACACTGCCGCTTGCATAGGCCGGATTGCCACGCATTCGACTCTCATCCTGAAACCGCAATTCGACGCGACTCGGGGCCACAAATCCATCGCTTGGCAGCATCGCCACGATTTTGGGATACCAAGCCTGAACAACAGGCCGAAGTTCACGGTCGCACCAATCACGCAGATCCGCTGCGTCCGTGGTGTCGATCGCAAATCGATACTTCCCATCCGAAGTGGTAAATGCTAACTTGCTCGATTTCGGTAACACAATGGGTGCTGCAGTTTGACCGTCAGCGTCATAGATATCGATCTCACTGAAAAACGTATTGCCGAAACTGTCAACGGTTTCCGTCGGAGACACATCGAGCAACAAAAAACGAAATCGCCCAAGCGGCTTGTCGGTACAGGTGATGCTAACACCATGTTGCCCACCCTCGCTTGATTGCGGTCGAGTATCGACGCTCGCAATCAGACTCCAACCGCTTTTAGCGAAATCCGTTCCAGCTGTGATGGTGTGCGACAAAGCCTCTTCATCGCCGACCGCGCCATAGAGTCGATAAACTTGGGCCGCGCGTGTGGTTGCATGCCAAGAGTAGCTGGCAAACTGCTTAACCGAGATCGCTCGCCCAAGATCAATCTCAAGGCAACCGCCATCGGTTCCAGCCGCGAAGAAAAAGTTCTCGCCAGGTTGGTCCTCGTTGGCAGGCAACTTATCGTTGTGAAGAGCCTGCAAGCCAGCGGAGTTAGTATCGATATTGCCACGAAAGATTTTGTATTCCGCTCTAGTCGCGGCGTCATCCTTGGCCGGCGGTGGGACTCTCTTGAACTGGTAGTCAGATGGCACCGATTCCCTAAAGACTTGAGTTTGCCCAAGCAAAACATTGGGACATAGAAAAGCGAAAAGGATGAGGGTGGTAAACCAGGATGACTTTTGCATGGAAGTGATTGGTGAGCGATTAGGAATTGACGGTTGATCTAGTATAGCTGGAGAAATGTCGTTTTGTCCGGCTCGGGCTTGTCCCGAATGGCGTTGAGTTAAGCCTGTGCTCGTAGCGGAAGTTGTAAAACTTCCTCGAGTTCGAGGCACTTCAGGAACTCTTACGAGATTCCTCTACATGTTATTTCAACGCCATTCGGGCTTGTGGGCCACGTGATGACAATGACACCTCCGGATTCGTGGGGCCGCCCGGGGGGGGGGGGCGCAGACCGGGCCAAGAGAGAGGGGGGGGGGAGAAAACAGGGGAATGAGCAAGGGGGGCGGGGTTTTTTAAATAAAAAAAGGGGGGACGGGGGGGGATCCCCCCCCCGCCCGGA
>JANPHB010000204.1:0-7240 GCA_031424235.1 Pirellula sp. | reverse complement strand
AGTCAGCGAGTTAAATTCGTCTGCAGTTGGCTCGAGGTTGAAACCGAAAACAATTTCGGCTAAAAGTAGGTTATTCAAACTCGGGGCAAAAAACGCCGCACCAGTTTTATTTTGGCCTACATTCAGAGCTCTAAATGGGCTCCCACTTCGGCCAACTAATTTCGGGTGCGGGTCACAATAAGCGAGTTGAGGGCAACGCTGTGGACATCGTCTCTGGCGGCCTATCTCCGTCTTTTCCACAGGTGTTTGGCTAGTCGCTACTGCGGCTACGGCGTTGGCAGTCTAAACGGGCGTATCGAAATCGCCACCGCCCTCGATTAGTGGGGACGCCTTGTCCAAGTGCGCGAAAGCGTCCCATTCTGTCCGACATGCATACCGAAGCACAGGCTCGATGAGGTATTGAAGCGGCTCGGGCAAGTTTTCCAACACACACGGCTGCTGCGGAATTGCAGTCATGTCAAAAGCCCTATTTTGGACTTGCTTAACCCTTCATCCCTTACAATCGACCACCCCTCCCTCCTATTGGGTGGTTGAGGTGGGGGTTTTTCCCTTCGGAATCTTCCAATGCACTTTAGGTAATCTATCATGTTTATTCGGGTACTTTGGTACGTTAATTTTCTAGTCTTCACGAGAGGTAAATCATGAGTAAGTTCCAAATGGAAAAATTGGAAGAGCGAATTGTCCCAGGTTCCATGTACTGTGGTCCCTGTGGTAGCGGTTCCGGCAAGGGCGGTTCCGGCAAGTCCGGTAAAGGTCATTCTGGCAAGGGCAAGTCCAGTAAAGGTCATTCTGGCAAGGGCAAGTCCGGTAGAGGTAAGGGCAAGTGCTAGTTCGATACTGTTTGCTCATTTTTGTGCATAAAGATTCGTGAGCAATAAGTCGTGAGGGAACGGCAAGTCATTTTTGCCGTTCTCTTTTTTGTTTCGGTTAGCAAAAGGGGATAATTGATGGGGAAAGCTGTCAGGAAAGAAGGCCACACCGAAATGGAATGTCCACAATGTCAAGAGGGTCCGGAATATTACCGAATGCTATACGACACCTATAAATTCGACGTTGATTTAGCACGGAAGATTGTCGCTGATGGTCGGCCTTCCATAGAACTAGAACCCGTGGACGTAAGGCATAGTTTGGAATGGGCTCATATCCATCGACCGCACCTTGACCATGTAGATACCCGATTTCCTGGAATCATTGCACATTATTGGCATAAAGCTGAAGGTGAAGTAATGCATGGCCATGTACTCATTGATGGGCATCATAGAGCTGCAAAATTGCATGAAGCCGGAAGGGCTTTTTTTGTGCATATCTTAACCGAGGACGAAAGTCGGCAAGTCACGATGCGTTCGCCTGTTATCGACTAGGGCGGACAGACTTTGATCTCGCACCCCTCACTTTTTCGGTAACCTTCATGATTTTGGAAAATGTTAGCGACAAAGCAATCGACGCCAGTAGCATGGAAACCCTTTGGTGTTTGACGGAAACCGTTTCGATTCATGAAGTTGGTGAATCCCAGTTCGCAGTCCGTGATCTTCGTACGAAAGCTTATTTTCGAGTCGGTGTGCAGGAGGCCTTCCTGCTGGATGAACTGCGACTGGGTGTTTCTTTTGAACAGCTCAAGGATAGATTCTTTGCGAAGTTTGGAGATGCACTCCAGTTTTCTGACTTTGACGATTTCTTGAAGCTACTTGCTGGTCGACAACTTTTGAAAGATGCTAAACAGTACACGGCTTCCGCGGATGGAATTCGTCCGATATCCAACGACGACGATGATGAAGGTGAGATCGTCAACTTAAGCGGTCGAGGCGGCAATTTCCTTTACTACCGATTGCCGCTTATCAACCCAAATCGGTTTCTTAACTGGTTTGTAGATTCATTTCCTGTTTTTTGGACAAAGTCGTTCATTTTTGCGACCGTATGCATGATATTGTTTGCGCTTTTCGTCGTGCTTACAAACGGTACGGAACTCGCTAATGGATTCCGCAATGCGATCCGTTGGGAGTCGTTAGTGATCACCGTCCTCGCGATTTTTTCGGCAACGATCATCCACGAACTCGGACATGGAGCCACATGCAAACGTTTTGGTGGAGAAGTGACCGAAGCTGGATTCTTGATTATGTTTTTTCTACCATGTTTGTACGTTAATGTTTCAGACGCTTGGATCATTCGCGAACGCTGGAAACGACTGGCGATCACGCTCGCAGGTGGATATTGCGATTTGTGCATTTGGGCACTTAGTGTTTTGGTTTGGCGAGTTACAGAACTGACCTCGACGGTTAACTACATCGCAATGGTTTTACTCACGACGTGTGGTTCCCGGTCCTTGATGAATTTTAATCCACTGATACGTCTCGATGGCTACTATCTCTTGAGCGACATTCTTGAGTACCCGAACTTGTACAAGCAAGCCAGACAATATTGGATCGGATCACTGAACTGGCTTCTGTGGGGCGCAAAGAAACCAACGACTCCTCGCATGCCGGTTTTCACGATTGGATACGGAATGATTATGTGGTTCTTTGGATTGAGCCTGCTCAGTGTGGTCGGCTGGCGAGCGCTAGGCCTTGCTCGGCTGGAGTATGGGCTTTTTGGAGTTATCTCGATTGGCTGTTTACTAGCATATGGTGTTCGACGTGTTTTTCGTGGCTTGATTGGAGAGGAATTCTTGAAAATGATTACAAAACGAACAGGTCGGTTCATCGGGATTGTGGGACTGTTGGTAGGAGGTGTCGTAGCCAGTTTTTTGATTCCTCTGGAGTACGCTTCTTCTGGAAATTTCGAAGTTCGGCCCGCGAGCGACGTTGATGTTTGTAGTCCGGTTCACAGTTTCATCGCGACAGTTTGCGTCCAAGACGGACAGGCTGTCGACCGAGATCAAACTATCGTCGAACTTCACGCTCCAGATTTGGTTTCGATGATTGCTACGAAAGCGGCCGAGGAGTTAAATGCAAAAGCAACGCTGGCAAAACTGGAAGCCGGTCCGCGGCCCGAAGAGATTCGAGCATTAGAACGCCGTGTGTCACTTCTTAATGACTGGTGCACGCTCGGAACCACAGACTTAGAATCGTCCAAAAAAACGCTCGATTTTGAAATTAGCTCTTTGAACGAAAAATCAAACCAACTTAGACTGCAGATCGAACTCGCTGAGACCATTCTCAGCAAAACGGAAGAGCTCAAGTCGAAGGGCGCGGTGGCTGGCGCTCAGATAATAGTTGAAAAATCGCAGCTGGAAGTTCTCAAGTCGCAGCTCTTGGAGCTTAAAAGTAAACAATCAGGTGTTGAAACGGAGGGCGTGAAAAAGGCGACTAGCGAACTTGCACAGAGAAAAAGGCAGCTCAACGATGCGGAGTCAGATTTACTTTTGTTGCGACTTGGAGCCCGAAAGGAGGAAGTAGAGGCTGCTAAAGCGCGAGTCTCGATGCTCGAAGAGGAATTAAGGTTTCTTATAGAGCAGCGGAGCAAATTGACTATTCGCGCGCCAGTTAGTGGAGTTGTTTCTGCCCCGAGGTTACGGGAAAAGGTGGGACAGTTTATGCCAAAAGGAATGCCGATTTGCCGAATCGAGATTCCAGGAAAACCATTTCTCGAGCTAATGATTCCTGAAGTAGATACGGCCAGAATCGAGAAGGGCCAAAAAGTTCGATTGAAGGCGAAGTCCCTACCGTTCGCGACGATTGCGGCGACGGTGGATCGGATTGCTCCGGCAGCGTCCGTGCCAAACGACACCACGATCCCATCGCAACAAGGAGCGTCAACTCGACAATTGCTTGCGGTCTATTGCTCAATAGAGGGGACGGAAAGTCGATTGAAGTCAGGTATGACCGGAGTCGGCCGTGTTTCATGCGGCCAAAGCTCTTTGGGCGAGATTGTGATAACTCGCCTCTACAAATACATCCGAACTGAATTCTGGTGGTAACGTATCACCGTGTGGATCGGTAAAGTGGAGGGAAGTTGTCTCTAACAGGTTTTATTTTGCGTTCCGGCGGCGACTGGGGTGAAGGAATTGCAACGGCGGGAAAGATATCTCGTGAGCCTTTGGCTTCGATGTCTTCCTGCGCTTTCAGAGGCATGCGCTCGTTTTTCAACGGTAGCAATTGTGTTTGACCGATAGGCTGTGGATTGTTCTGAAAGTGCTCAGAATCCAGTTGCTGCCCCGATTGAAGTTGGCTGGCATTTCCTGGCTCTTGAGACTCGCTGAAACTGGTACCGATTCTCCATTTGGACATTAATGTACCACGTCTTTCGTCGATAACGGCTAACGCAGTATTGTATTCGGCCAGTGTATTGGCAACCAAAACGATCGAATCGATTTGGGATTGGAGAGCAGTCTGGTAGTCCACCAATGTCACTAAAAACGATTCTTTTTGTACTACGGATACTGGCGGATCATCATATCTGGTTCGTGCGATATCCACCCACTTTTTGCTCTGTTCAACTTGGCGAAGCGCGCTCTCGTACCTCTGGTAAGTTTGTTTGAGCTTGCTGAGCTCCTGCATCACATCAAAGCCGACACGCCGTTCTAGTGCATCCAGCAGTGCCTGCTCACGCTCAAATTGAAGTCGAGCTCTAACCACTTGCGACCTAGCTTGACGTGTTCCTAGTTGTTGAGAATATTGCAGCCCCATCGTAAAATCATTGAACTGATACGATGCCATCTGTTTGAGAGAAGAGCCGAGATCGTCTTCGAGCCCGCTGGTTCGGTGAGCCATTTGTAGATTGAGTTTGGGCAAGACCCCGTTTTCAGCGCCAAAAACAGTTTGACGCCCAATCTCGACCGCTTGACGTTGACGTCGCAAGCCCGGATTCGTGGCAATTGCCGACTGAACGATCATCTGATCCTCAAATTGCGGCGGATTGAATTCGGGAGTATTTGACGGGACCAAAAGCAGTGTGCTATCGAGTTCCAATCCTGAAAGCTGAGCAAGCGCAAAACTGACTTCGCGAATTGCTTGTTCGGCTGCAAGGCGTTGTTGGTAGAGGTCCTCGAGTTTCACCTTAGCTCGCGCTACGTCCGAATAGATAACTCTCTCAGCTTCAAATCTAGCGCTGACAACATGCAAAGCTTGTTGTGATAGTGCAATCACAGTATCAATTGCTCGCAATCGAACGTACTCCGCATGCAATCGCCAATATTCCTGTTCGATGCTTCTTAACTGGGACTGAACTGCTGTTTCAATCTCACAAAGCGACTGCTGTGCTTGGTACTCAACAACCCTCAAGTTGACTAAGTTGACATTGCTTCCTGCGCCGCGGAGCAAGGGCTGTTCGAGACGTGTAACCAAGTCGGAGGAGTGTGTGGGATTGAATCCGCCGACGTTTCCTTGCGGAAAAAAGAGATAGGCAAGCGAGGGTTCGTACCCAATACTAGATATGAGGCCATTTTGCCAAATCTTACTGACCTTCGCATTAAAATCAGCTTCGTCGATTTGGCTTTGTTGCACAATTCCCGGCCCAAAAAATGAATTGCTGGGACGATTGATGTCGTTGCCAACCAGAAAAAGTGCGATATTGGGATCGAATTGAGAAAGTGCGATTTGCCTGGCTTGGCTGGAGATATCGAAGTCCAATCGAGTCACTGGCTCAACGACCACTCCACCTCGAAAGGATACCAGTGCTTTTCTGGTAGACAATGAGGACACAATCAGGAAGTCCAAACTAACAGCTACCGGAGTGGTATTGCCCAAAACCGAGGGCACCTTCTGCAGTTTTTCTTGGAAGGGAGCTTTATCTATACGCTTCGATGTAGGCTCTCCACTACCGAGCAGATTGCCATCCGCCGACTTGCCCTCAACCTTTTGCGGCAGTGAAAAGATCGGAACTTTTGCGAACCTAGCAATTGCGACTTGATTTTCGGTCTGTCCCGTCGATGACACATTCTGAACCCTGATTGCTTGTTGGGACCAAGCCAACTCGCAACTGCTAATCGATGCAAATGCTATCAATAAAACAACGCACCACTGATTTTTTATTATGCATTTCCATCCAAACATTTTAGTTTTGATCGGCTGATCGCTTCAACCCTTTCGCTTTGTACGAATCCTGCCAATGATCTGAGTACTTTCGTGGATCGGTCGCAAGTCATTTTCTGTTGCTTCGGCCTTGCAGGATTAGAACGATCATCAAAACCGTGTGTAATCCTCAAAATTGGCACATACGAAGCTCGTTTGCAAAGCAGCCGTCGACACGATTGGGTTTGAGCCATCGTCCATCAGGATGGCGATAGCAAAACCGATTGCGAACCCAATGCCGTGAAACGCTTATTAAACACGATTCGAAAAATGCATCCAAGCTAAAGGCCATCGTCATGGCTCTTTTGAAGTGCTCATCTTTTGCCCGTATTGAAGCGCCCAGCGAAAGCAGTGGATTTGACCAGGTTAGGACAGGAAAAAACTGCTGAGGTCGGTCCGAGATCTTCCATCCGATCGCGAGCCGTTTTGCGGCGACTTAAGGTTTTATCCCGATGGGGACCCTGAAACTGATGCTCGACGCACATCGTTCCCTCACGCCGATGAACCATATTTCACTGGATACTGCAGCCCACTGGGCTTGGGGTGGAAGCCATTCGATTAAAATCTGGCGACTCAGGCCCGAGATGCTGACTCGCGAAAGTCAGTCTCAATTTCCGACCCCAAACCCAAAGGACAAGACAAGCATGATTATTCTCGCTCTCGACCTCGGCAAGTTCAATACTATGTGCTGCGTTTTCAACACCACGACTCCCAACACGAATTCATCAACGCCGCAACCGAGCGAAACTACCTCACCACTCCTCAAGAAAACCAAATGCGATCTCGTCGTCATGGAAGCCTGCGGACCCTGTGGATGGATCAACGACCTAGCTAACAGCCTCGGACACAAAACGCTGGTCTGTTCCAAACGTCACCCAAACCGGAGCGCTTAATCGGCTTGCATTTGCAGCAACCACTAGGAGCAATTCCACAGGTTGGACTGAGGCTGGATTCCGGCTACCTCGTCAACTGTGGACAGGTCGTCGACTGCGGGATGCTTACGGATCATCTATCCATTGTGCAAGCTTCCAATTCCCTGCCTAGACGCTGCTTTCATATCTAGACGGATGACTAATCTGTCATGTCAACAGCGAGATGGAATTCTCCCAGCGACCCTTGAAAACATTTGCGCCAGTGGATGTCGGTACTTTGGACTCGCGACTCCTGGCAAAATCAACGATGTCTTCAGCGGAGCCAGGTTTAGCAATAAGGTATCCCTGTGCCAGGTCGCAACC
>JANPHB010000203.1:0-44025 GCA_031424235.1 Pirellula sp. | reverse complement strand
GACCTGTCTTCTCGCCATCGATCTCAATCAACGGAAATATCCAATCGGTTTGGTACTTGATGGCATCGTCTCTGACGCAAGCTGTTGCAAATAGCGTTGGTAGCAGCAGGCATAACGAGAATCGTCTTGCAATCACGATGAATTCTTTCCTGCAAACTGTGCTCTCCCGAATCTGTTCAAGTTCGCGTCGCCGAATGCTCTCTTGCCGCTCGTTGGCTGCGATCTTGATGTTCTCAGGGAGCCCGGGAATGAGGAGCACCTTTTTTAAAACCTCGGCGGCCTTGGCGTCATCGTGGATGGCCGAATAAGCGAGCGCGCGATTGTACATCGCCATTCCCAACACATCTGCAGGAGTTCCTGGTGCATTGAGTGCCTCGGTGTAGTCCGCGATAGCGCCAGCGAAATCCCCTTTCTTGGCTTTCGACATGCCGGATCGATAACTGGAAAGGAACCGTTCACGTCTGTAGGAAATGCTTTTCATCCATCCTAGAACACTCATCGCGTAACTCCGCTCTACTGCAACGATGGATTTTGAAAATCTCGGATTGGTGTACGTTCAAAGATATCACATGCGAAGGCCGCAGGGAACTTACTCGATGCGATCGTCCCCCCCTTCGATAGCTCATCACGAAATGGAAAAGGACAGCGAGAGCGATTTCGCCTGGGTACTGCAGCGAATTTGCGATTCATATAGTAAGAGGTTGCGACAGAGCAACCGTCGGCCCAGGAGAACTCGCGAACGTTTTGCTGGCTCTGGGAAAACTAAGCCGATCCTGCTTTCAAGAGGCTGCGTGAATGGAGTTAGCGGGACGGGCCATAGTATGGGATCTCGTTGCGAATCGTTTGAGCGTCACAAACTACGTCGCATGGAACTTACCCCTCTGTCAGACATCTAGTTGGAAAAATCTCGCCAGGTCTCTGTACGCTTAACCGCAACTCGCTACGGTTTGACTCACGTTTGACACGCCGGAGCGTCTGCTTTTGCTGGGCTCCCACCAAAATATGCACTTCCAAATAGCTCCACTTCCCATTCTACCAGCCAGATGGGGTACATTGAGAAGGTGTTTACCCTTGCCTCGCCGGAGAATACTAGTTAGGCCGCTACACTGGCATGAGTTCGCTTGTTTGGATCTTTTCATGTTCAAAATGACGCACCCAATTTTAGGCACGCGCGACATCAACCTCGCTATCGAGTTCTATACCCAGCGACTTGGCTTTCAGCTCGCGTTTGTGGATAAGACCGATCTACCGAATTACGTCGGGTTTCGGCGCGACGCAGTCGAGCTACACATGCAGTTTCAGTTCGAGCACGAGATGGTCACGATTCGCCTCCGCTTTCTTGTGGAAGACCCGGACGCACTCTTCAACGAATACGAGCAAAGCGGTGTCGAGTGCAGTGCCACCGGCATCCGCGATACCCCTTGGGGGACGCGTGAATTCGCACTCTACGACCTGGATCGCAATGCACTCACGTTCTACAACCATTTGACGAGCGCGAAGAATGAGCACCAACCTACGGCCTAACAATAATCGGCATAGGGACCGGATTTCGCCGGCCCCCTGCCACGCTACCTGGCATGCCGGTCCTGCAGGAGTTCGACGCGTCCACACAGTGAAAAGTTTCAAGATTCGCAGCGTACCTAAATGACAACTCGTTGTACTCTGCTCTCGAACGCAAGTATCCGCCTTTTACGGTGTTGACGCGGCAAATCTTCCAAAAGTTGCCGCAGGTCGTCTAGCCGTTGTTAGGGCGTTGTGCCATGATTTCAGGATGTACATCCATACCTCTTCATCATTATTTCCCAATCACTTCGACGTGATCATCGTCGGTGCGGGGCCCACGGGTTCGCTCGTAGCGCTCCGAATGGCGTCCAAGGGCTTGTCGGTATTGGTGTTGGAGGCCGGCCAACGCTTTGGCGGGCACAATGTATTGCTCAACTCGGAAGCAAACGCTGGCAAGATCATGTGGTCGGAGCCTCGTAATCACGTGGGCTCAGACTTTGTGGTTCCAAAGGCCGGGATGGGTGTCGGCGGTGGCACGTTGCCATGGCTTGGGGTGATGCCGCGTTTTCATCGCGATGACTTTCGTACGCGTTCGACAGAGAGTGTCGGAGATGACTGGCCGATCAGCTACGATGATTTGCGACCTCACTACAAGCGAGTGGAGCGAGAATTCGGCACGGCGGGTGAGTGCGGTCCGTTTGCTCCGGAGAAGTACACTTTGCCCATGCCACCGCATCGGATGAACTGGCATGCGCAAGTGCTCGCACGCGGTGCGCGCAAGCTTGGCGCACATCCTTTTGCCCCCCCGATTGCAATCAACTCTCAAGAACACGACGGCCGCCCCGCGTGCATCTACTGCGGTTGGTGTGCGTCCGGTTGTCCCTCGGAAGCGAAAGCTACTTCCGCGAATACTTACCTGGCAAAAGCGGAACGACTGGGCGCTCGCATTATCTCGGAGGCCTTCGTGCATCGCGTACTACATGGGGCAGGTCGCGTCACCGGTGTCCTGTATCTCGATTCGCAGCGTCGCGAGCACCGAGTGAGCGCCAGGGTTATTGTGCTCGCAGCTCATGCGATCGAGACGCCACGTTTGTTGCTGATGTCGGATGGTTTAGCGAATTCCAGCGGCCTTGTGGGCAAGAACTTCATGAGCCATCCGACTTGGCAAGTTTTTGGTACCTTTGACGAGCCGATCAACGCTTTCAAAGGCATGCAGATGGGGCATGTCATGGTTCAGGACTACTACAAACCGAATCCAGCCAACGACTATGCACGCGGCTTCATTCTACTAAGCTACATGATGACTCCCGCAACCTTTGGCAACCTCAGCGGACTCGACTTCGGCCAGAAACTGAAAGACTTCCTCCACGAATATACGCATACCGCCGCTTGGTGGGCACACGCCGAGGGATTGCCTGATGTGCGCAACACTATCACACTGGATCCCAAACTTTGCGATGGTCGTGGCCTGCCCGTCGCACAAGTATCCTATCAGTGGGGAGAGAATGACGTGAAGCTTGCTGCCGCAGCTCGTGATAAGGCTGCTGAGATGATGGCCGCCTCGGGCGCGAAAAAAGTACGTGTGGGCTTAAACTACGGCGCCCATGCAATGGGGAGCTGCCGGATGGGTGATGATGCGACTAGTTCCGTTGTGAACCAGTTCTGTCAGTCCCACGACTTAAAAAATCTTTTCATCTGCGACACCAGCGTCTTCGTCACCGGCTCGGGTGTGAACCCAACGCTTACAGCAATGGCTATCGCCGATCGAGCAGCACAGCATATTATCACGTCGGGAATGAACGGGGAGATATGAACGAGACCAATATTACTCTCAAAGACATTGCAACGCTCGCAGTGCTGGCCAACGGCATCATCCCCGCCGATGATCGTGACGCTGGCGCGGCCGCTGTTCACGCGGGCCCGGCAATTGCTGAGCGTATGCGGCGAAGTCCATATGCTTATTTATATGTCGATGGACTGAATGCCGCACACGAACTCGCCCGGGAAACGTTCGCTATCGAAGTCGATGAATTGAATGCGGCACAAGTTTCCCAACTGCTCACGGCCTTAAGTGCGAGATCCCCCGCATTCTTCCGCCAGTTGCGTGCAGACGTGTGTACCCTTTACCTCACCGACCCGGGCGTGTGGCAGCGGATCGGTTTCCTCGGTCCATCGTCCGGCACCGGTGGCTATCCGGA
Source organism: Pirellula sp. (assembly GCA_031424235.1). Taxonomy (GTDB): domain Bacteria; phylum Planctomycetota; class Planctomycetia; order Pirellulales; family Pirellulaceae; genus JBKCUI01. The sequence continues at coordinate 40,324 of JANPHB010000203.1, read as the reverse complement.
CTTCGATCAACCTCAACTCTGAATCCAAGATGATCACCCCTGAAATTCTAGCTGCGACACGCGCCTTTCTTGCAAAACCCGCCAGGATGCTCATTGGCGGCCAGTTTCGCGAGGCTTCGAGTGGTGAAACCCTGCCCTCCCTCGATCCAGCGACTGGTAAAGTCCTCTCGCATTTTCCATTAGGTACTGCTCTCGATGCCGATGAAGCGGTTCGAGCTGCGCGGCATGCGTTTCCAACATGGAAAAAAGCCACGCCGTACGATCGAGGCCGTTTGCTCCAAAAGACAGCTTCGCTCATAGAGCAACATGGCGATGAACTTGCCGAACTCATCACGCTAGAAAATGGCAAGCCATTGTGGGAAGCAAAAAAGGAGGTTGGTACGGCAGTAAGTTGGACGGAATACTACGCAGGCTGGACCACGAAACTGCTCGGAGATACCATTCCTCTGTCGCTTCCTGGCCAGTTTTTAAACTACACAACGCGAGAACCGTTGGGAGTCGTCGTCGGCATTACGCCGCCAAACTACCCGCTCACGATGCCGCTCTACAAGGCTGCGCCAGCCCTCGCCACTGGCAATACGATCATCATCAAGCCGTCGGAAGACACCTCGCTGGTGGCGCTGCGACTCGCAGAGATATTCGTAGAAGCGGGCTTTCCTGACGGTGTGTTTAATATCGTCCCAGGCCTTGGGGAGACGGTGGGCGCTGCTTTTGCAAATCACGATTGTGTGGACAAGATCACGTTTACCGGCAGCACCGAAGTGGGGCGCGAGCTTGTCCGAGCCAGCGCGGGCAATTTAAAAAAGGTGTCGCTCGAACTCGGTGGCAAATCGCCCAACATTGTCTTTGCCGACGCGGATCTAGAAGCGGCTCTCAAAGGTGTATTCATGGGGATCTTCTTTTGCCAGGGTGAAATTTGTTCGGCTGGTTCGCGACTGTTCGTTGAACAAGGTATTTACGAAGAATTCGTCGCCCGACTCGCTGACATGGCACGCAGCGTGAAACTGGGGCATGGACTCGACGCACAGACCAAGATGGGACCGCTTGTATCGAAGGCGCAGCAGCAACGCGTGCTCGAATACATCGACATCGGATCAGCAGAGAAGGCCAGCCCGCTTAGCGGCGGCAAGGCGCCAGGCGGCACACTCGCTAATGGTTTCTTCGTCGAGCCGACCGTATTTAGTGATGTGAATAACCAGATGCGTATCGCCCGCGAGGAAATCTTCGGACCCGTGGTCTGCGCGATTCCGTTCATCAACCTGCCCGACGCGATCGCCAAAGGCAACGACTCACCTTTCGGGCTGGCTGCGGGTGTGTGGACTCGTGACGTTCGCAAAGCCCACCAAGCAGCCGCCGCGCTCGATGTTGGCACAGTATGGGTGAACTGCTACAACGCCTTCGACAACGCTTCGCCCTGGGGTGGATTCAAACAAAGCGGATGGGGACGCGAGAAAGGCCCCTACGGCCTCGACCTCTTCACTCAGATAAAATCCGTGATCATCAATTTCACTTGATTGTCGATCTGTAAAGCGGAAGGCACTCTCACAGCACTAGCATATGCACGCACCGATCATGCTCACTTCTGCTAAAGTGAGTGCCATTTGGATAGCGCCTTGGGCTCAAAAAAAGCCATTGATTTGTCTTATTCGCAAGTGGGAAGACCTCTTAGACGCAGCATATTGTTCTGTCGTCGGCTCTAGCGGTTAAGAAGATAGGCCATGAGATCGAGCACTTCCTCTTCTGTGAGGGTATTCAAAAGTCCATCTGGCATAAATGAAACCGCGGAAGGTACGGAGCGTTCGAGATCATGGATACTGAACCGGACTTCGCTACCGCCAGGGTCATTAGGATTGGTCGCGACCATTACGGTTTCGCCCGCCATGTTGACGGTTCGTCCAACCACGGTGCTACCGTCCTGTAGGCTGTATTTCATGAGCCCATATTGTTCGTTGATGACTCTACTTGGGTTTAGGATGTTGTCGAGCAAATCAGCCGGGCTATATCGACCTGCAACGCTAGAAAGATCGGGTCCTCCATATCCTCCTTCTCCTTGAAAGCTATGGCAAACGATGCAAGCGGTCTCGGTAAATAGCTTGCGTCCTCTCTCCAAGTCTCGTTTTTGCTTCAAGCCTTTCGCGAGGGAACCTGAAAGATCTTGCAACTCCCATCGTTTAACAAAGTTGCGAGCGGTTGTTGGGATAATCGATTGCGGTTTTGTTGCGGCAGAGATGACTTCTGAAAATGCATTGCGTTGCGATTCGTTAAGCATTTGACTAACGGAGTGAATCGTCCGGTCTCTGACCGCGCGAGCGGTAAATCCTCCCTTCCACTGCGAGATTTTCGCGATGGCAATCTGAAAGAAACGTTCTCTGATTTCGGGTGCAAACGCCGGACTTTGCGATGAAGCGATGAGTGCCTGAGCGTAGACTATTTGTTCCTCCTGTGTTCGACTTGCGTCGAGTAAACCCAACGCGGCATTGAGGAATGTGTTGCTGTGCAAAGCCGCGCACATGGCCACGATATCTTCGTTGACTCGACGATCGTTCGATGGCAGTGATGGCTCCAACTTCGCTAAAAGCTTTTCAGTTTCGGTAGCAGAGTACATGCCGTGACGACTGGCTGAGATTGTGAGGATCCTAAGATACCAACATTGCTCATCGGCGGAGAGCTTCCTAAAGTCAAATCGGGCTAAGGCAGTTAGTAAATCGTTTTGAATTGTTGGGTCTCCATCGGTCGATCGAGCTAGCGATAGCAAGGCCTGCAACGCCGTTCTCGAGTCCATTTCGTTGAGAGCACGCTCACGCCATTCGCTGAGCGGTTGCCACTCGATAGCTGTCCTCGCTGCGGATCGAATCGATCGATCCGGATGGCCGAGTAGGGGCCAGGCCAGGCTGATCGCTGCTGAATCGACGTTGCCATGGAGCAGTTCTAATTCACGACGAATCCGCTGAGCATTCGCGGTGGCATCGTTGAGCTTTTCGGTCGGGGCTGGGACCGTGCTTTCCTGCCCGTTATACGTGACTCGATACAGGGCGGATTGGGTTCCACGACCACCAGTAAGAAAGTAAAGGGATCCGTCTAGCGGCGATACGGCAACGTCAGCGATCGGTAGTCCTTGAGCGCTTAAAAACAATTCAGGCTCCGCGGAGTAAGAAGCACCTTGGGGAGTCAAATGTACCGCGAACATCCGCCCGTAGCTCCAATCGCACGCGTACAGAGCGTTTTGATAACGCGATGGAAATTTGGTCCCGTATCCAAAGCAGACTCCCGTCGGCGAACCAGGGCCAATGTTTCGTAAAGGTGGTTGAATATCCTCCCATTTCGGTGTCCAGCTCCAAAGCATTTCACCGGCTCGCCCGCCCCATCCGTTATCGGCACCACTCAAGACTTGTCGAATGGCTGTTGGACGGTAGTTTGGTAATCCTATGTCATTCTCCAGGTCGCTATCGTACGTGAAGAGATCGCCTTGGTGATTGAAAGCCATGTCATAGCTATTGCGCAACCCCATGCACAAGGTTTCGCGATTCTGGCCATCGAGATCCGCCCGCATGACCCAACCACCCGAGTAAGGCTCCTTCGTGGATGGATGTTCCCAACTATCGCGGTTCCAATGTTTGGGAGTTCGCCCTTTTTCGCAAGGCAGACCGTTGCGATCACCACTGATGATATAGATGGACTTGCCGTCCGGTCCAGGCACAATGGCATGCAGGCTATGTTCGTACCAATTGGCTGCGTCCCCGATGACTTTTGGAAATTCGAAAAGACGTTCTGCAAGATCGAGTTGGTCGTCGCCATCTGTGTCTTTAATTCGTAAAAGGACTTCGGGGCGGAATTTCTCTTTGGAATGATCTCCGTGCTGAACCACATACAGCGAGCCATGGATGAAAGCCATCCCTTGAGTGAATCCCCATTTGTCCGAGACTAACTCCACCGAGCTCGGATGCGACTTACCCGGCGATGGCACAGTCATACGATACAAGCGAGGTCCCTGATCCGACAAATAAATTCGGCCTCGGTCATCAAAGCACATGGCCACCCATGAACCTTGCTCGCGCGGTACCCCGTAGACTTTCTCCACTTCAAAATCTTTTAGAATGTGAATGGAGTCAATCGACGCCATGTGCTCCTCTGCCTGCACAAGACTCACTATGGAACCGATTGCTAACCACGAGGCATAGGACAAGACAAAGTATCGCGAAGATGCCTCCATGAGATGTTTGATACCTTTGGCTTGGTTGTTGCAGTCGATTTGATATAGCAAGTTGCGTTTTTCGCCATTCTATTCATTTTTGGGCTCTCCGAAAGCGTCTCTTACCAATCCGTCGAACAAGATTCGCGACATAGCAGTTTGTTTCTGCTTTTGTTTACAATGCTATGCCGATTGGTGGCGTTTCAAATACCGAAGACGTCAGCCAGTAGGGGCCGACTCTGGAGCTTTGGAAGATATACCGACGAAATCTGAACTACATGTTTAACGAATACCAGAAAAGACTCCGCGAAAGACTTCAGAGAATGCAGTTGGTTGCTCCACCACTACCGTGGAAACATGTTGCGACTCACGCCGCGGGAGGCCTAACCGAAATTGGATACGCTCCTGACTCTGATCTTTTGTTAGTGATTTCCAGTAACGGTCGCGGCGTGTACGACTGTAGAACAGGGGAACGGGTGGCTCGTGATCGAGAGGAAATCTGGGAGGATCTAGATGAAACTCGCTTGGTATCGCGAGGGATTGGGCCGTTGTCCGATTTAAGAATTCGGCTCGCCGGTTTGCACGGAGGCGGCTTACCAACTACTACAGAAGACGGTTGGAACCTTGACATAATTGCTCTCGATTGGCCCCAACATTCGATGTTCCTAACCTTGCCTTACAAATCTTTGTTCCAGGATGACGGTCATTCGTATAAAATCACCCAAGACGGTGTCGCTGAATTTCGTGCAGCCGGGTTCTCTGAGACGGGACGATCGTTCGTATTTGCAACGGGTTCCGATCTCGAAATCTACGCTCGGATACCCAAATCCAATGAGTAAGCCGCTACACGACATCGAGCGCCTCATTGAGCGTTCAAGCGTTGACGACGCTGATGGCGTGCCAATGCCGGTTCGACGCTTGGCTTTCGCTTCGGTCTCAAGACATCCCAACTACGCTGAAGCCTTGTTGCATCCATATCTGTTCCGCCATCGTCTTTTTTGACGCGAAATCGTTTTTCGACAGATCAAACTGGCCGCAAGAAACCAAAACGATGATTCTCGATCGACTCCAAGATGTAGAAAATGTATTGCTCCTGTCGATCATGACCTCGGACGAGATACCGACTAGAGAATTCACCCGTGGTGGTGGGACCTACGACTTTGCCCTACACCCGAAAACATATCAAATTCTTCATACTGCTCTTGGCACTTGGCGGACATGATACGGAACCCGGTCACACTCTGATCATGTGCGGCGGGTAAATCGGTTAAGAATGCTCGTTTCCGGGCCCTCTTCCCAACGTACAGGCTTGGCCACTTGGCCGGTTTAGCGAAGTCTAGCAATCTCACCCAACTTGCTCCGGTTTGACACGCCGGAGCGTCGGTGTTTACTCTGCTCCCAGCCAAACATTCTCTTCCAAGCAACTCGTCTGCCCATCCAACCAGACAGATGGCGTACACTACGAATATGCTTACCCGCGCCGCGCCGGAGAATTAGTTTTGTCGCAAAATGTTGGAATGCTTAACGAATGCCTACGTATGTGGACACCGCTTTGGAGATTGAATCGCTGATCGAATCTTGGCGGAGGAAGCTTCTCGAGATCGATGCGGCATTGGCACACGCAAAGCCCGCTCCGGATCGTTGGTCGATCTCAGAAGTTGTCGGCCATCTCGTGGATTCTACATGCAACAATCATCAGAGATTTGTCCGTGCTCAACACTGCACTGACTTCGCATTCCCGAAATACGAACAAAATGAATGGGTTGCCGCTGCCAATTATCAAGAAGGCGACTGGGAATCACTGGCTGAACTTTGGTATCATTACAATCGGTTGATTGCAAAGCTCATTCGCAACATGCGGACGTCCAGCTTGTCGACGCCGTGTACTATCCTAGTTGGAGATCCACTACCAATCGATGAAATTTATCCGCCTAACGTGTCTCTGGCAAAGTCATTTAGAACGGTTTGGTCCTTTTTCAAGAAGGTATTTCCGTTCGCACGCGGTCCTGAGCCAGTCCCATGCCACCGCCAGCAATGATCACAGCGCCATTCGCACCAGATGTTGTAAAGTGCCCATCGACTTGAACAATGCCTGCCAGGGGGGCAATGTAGAATTGTCCCGTATTGGTAACTTCGCCGATGATGCCGAGATTGGCCCTGACCAAGTTTACCTGGCCAGCATTGCTGATAGCCAAACTGCCAGAGCTCCACTCGGCGGCACCGCTCGGCCCATTAAAATTGAGGACGCCGGCGCTCAAATTGTTGTACGCACCAACGGCGCTTTCGACAGCGTTGGTTTGCAAATTTCTCGTTTGCGAATTATTGATATCCTGAGCGTAAAGAAAGGATAGAGAGGCAAAATTGGACACGAAGCCAAAACCGGCAATCAACGCAGACAGAAGCCAAGAACGCCTACGAGAACGAAGGAAATTTCGAGCGAGAGCGAATCGTCGGAAACGAGAGAAATTGGACATTGCCTGCATCCTTGCATTCATGTTTACTATTTTTAAACCGTCCGATCCGTCGACTCCTTCGAAGAATCAGAAGAGGCGATATCCAAACCGATTTGATTCAGAGCTTCTGTCTTGGCCTCCATAGTGAACATGTAGATTGCTTTTCAGAAATTACAGGCCCTGGCTAAAAATGAACGCCACCCGACAAAAAATTTGGATGTTGGCCCCGTTGCCTAGATCAACGCAAATGCTGGCAAAGAATGGGGATAGAACTTGAGACTTGAGTTTGCTCAACCAATTCATTCCGCGGGAGGGTGAGGCTCCTGCCGATGTAGGATGGGACCATTGTCCCGTCCATTAAACTAGTTCGGGACAATGGTCCCAAACTACTTCTAGCACCCTCGCTCTCCCGAATATATTAACTGAACTTGACAATTGAAGGAAAGTTAGAGGCTCCACCGTCTGGCGACGGTGGCTACTTGGCATCGCAAAGATGTTTGGAGCGGGGGGCGAGGCGTACCAAGCCATTGCATTCCAGCTCTGCAGGAGCCTCGCTCTCCCATAAGCTCTTAACGGAACTGGCATTGTAAAGATGTTTTGATGTGGTGGCCTCATTGTCCCACCAAGCCTCGTCTCAGATTACAACTGAGGCGAGTACTTCAGCTTCATCGTTTGTTTGACCGTCTGCTTTGTCTCGGTGCTTGGTTTTGCCGGGTCGGTGCTCGGCCTGTCGAATTTAATGGACATTTCTTGTTTGAATTCGGAGTGGTCGATGCTGCCACGGGTATTATCAAACCAGATGATGCCACCCGATTCTTGACTCGTCATTTTCAGTCCAGAATTGCCGATCGCATCCGCGACCTTGATTGCCTTCGTTTCCTTAATGCGGTCCAATATTCTTCCTCCGACGGTTTCTTCGCCGAGATACTGATACGTTGTGCTCACTATCAGTTTCCCAAACGGGGGCATTTCTAGTTCATATTGAGCAGGCCAGCTTTCGCCGACGCCGATCGCTTTGGATGGAAACTTGAGGGTTCCATTTGCGGCAATTTCCCTGAGGCCAGCGACACTGAGCTCATTGAGATTCTTGAGCACGTCGTCTGGGATAACGACTTCTGAAACCTCGCCGCTGGGTTTCGTTTTGACTATGAATCTCGCGCCGGCCAATGGCCGAATCCCTTTTGCCATCAACTCACCAATACCTGTTAGCGGCTGATTGTTGTTGGTGTCGATTTGGAAATTCCCGGCTGGCGACTTCATGTCGAGTTGAACCCGTTTGACAAGCTGCTCGATGGAGGCATGACCATCCGACGCGATCTCTTTGACGGTCCACGTGATATTGGATACCTGGAGCTGCTGAGTCTGGATTGGTGCGACTGCGCCTCCGCTCGCCGTTTCCATTTGGATGCTTGTGTCTTGCTCGATCAGCAAGCTGGTGACGCTGTCTCTTTTGAATTTCCACGCGAGAGTTTTCTGAGCCCAGCAGGTTGGTGTCACGCAGGCAAATGCAGACACGATGACGATTAAGGCTGTGAGCCTACGCAAAAGAACACGAGGGATCATTCTTGGTTTCCTGATTGGAAGTGAAATTCGCGGAATTCATTCCATGCTATTTTGATGCGAATGCTAGCATGGCTCCATAATAAACATGACAATAACCAAGCAATGTTATAGTAGACTTGGATCGAAATGACCACCTTGCCGTTGGGTTGCGAGCCCAAAGGATGTTCGCTACCTGCAGGTACTGTTGTCGCTTCACAAGCACGCCAGCTCTTCGTGCCCCACAACTTTGTTTCGCATGAAACCAACTTGGCTTGGGGGTGCTAAGATATCCCAAGCATTCGTCGAGTCGCGATGACACCCACTTCCCAACTTTCAAGCACTTCAAACATGAATCGTTTCCATTTCAAATCATTGTTGGCAATTTCCATAGGCCTTTTGCTGTGCCTGCAGCCCGCAAACGAAGCAATTGGGCAATCCGGCAAGCCCTCCGCCGGTCCGAACGACGGAGAGGTTGCGAGCGCATTCCAGGTGTGGCTCGACGCGGAATGCAAACGGCATCCGGTCTTCGCGACGCAACAAGGAATGCGAGAGTTCGATGGCCAAATGGACGATTTATCACCCAAAGCACGCGCCGAGGACGCAAAAAATGACGAAGCAGTATTGCTCGCGTTGTCCAAGAAGTTTGACCGAACCAAGCTCTCCAGAAACGCACAAATCGATCTCGAAATATGGGAAAGCTTTTTGAAATATCGCGGCTGGCAATACAAGAACAGCGATGACTTTGCCAACGACCCTAGGACGTATCTTGTTTACTGCTCCGATAGCGTCTTCGGTTTGTTCACCCAGTCCACGTTACCACGTCACCGAAATGTCGAAAACGCCGCGAGCCGAATTGCACGCATTCCGGAGGTCATTGCCGCCGCGAAAGCTTCGCTCAAAAACCCACCCAAGATTCTGACCGAGGTGGCTATCAAACGAACAGATGGTGCGATCGCTTTTTACGACAAGGACATCTTTGCACTTGCCGAAGAGTCCCCTCAAATCAGCTCGCTCGCTAGCCCAAGTCGCAAAGCGGCTGACGCACTTCGAGAGTACAAAAAATTCCTTGAGGATGAAATCTTGCCACGCTCCAACGGCGAATGGCGAATTGGAGAGAAAAAGTTTAGCGAGAAACTGGCGATGGAATTGGACGCTGGACTCACGGCAAAAGAAGTGATCGATACCGCAGAAGCAGAAGCGGATCGGGTCGAACGCGAAATGTACTACGTTGCTAAGCAACTTTGGAGCTCCGTTTTCGAGAACAAAACGGTGCTTCCTGACGATGCGACTGGTCGACGCGAGACCATTCGAGCCGTTTTGGCAGAGCTCGGTAAAGACCACGGATCGGCCATAACGCTACTGACCGACACGAAAAACACGGTCGACAAAATCAAGAAATTCATCGAGCGCAAGAAGATTCTGACGCTCCCAAATCCTGACCAATGTTCCATTATCGAAATGCCCGAGTTTCAACGCGGGTTTTCAGCCGCGTACCTAAACCAAGCTCCTCCGTTAGACGCGAAAGCAAAGAGCCTTTACGCAATCTCGCCTCCGCCTTCGGATTGGCCGACAGAGCGTCAAGATGCGTTCTTCCAAGAGTACAATCGCGCGATGTTGCAGGTGCTTACGATTCACGAAGCGTATCCAGGACACTACGTCCAACTCGACTACAGCAACCGAATGGATTCGCTGGTTCGCAAAGTTCTCTCGTCGGGAGTCTTTGCCGAGGGATGGGCCGTCTATACGGAGCAAATGATGCTCGACGAAGGCTACGGCGACGGGGACCTGGCACTGCGTCTTCATCAGCTGAAGTTCTACATGCGGGCAGTGTTAAATGCTATTTTGGACTATCGCATGCACTGCTCCGCCATGACGGACGACGAAGCGTTGTCACTGCTCGTCGATCGCGGCTTTCAGACCACCGGTGAAGCGGTAGGCAAAATCCAGCGAGCCAAACAAAGCTCCTGTCAGTTGTCGACTTATTTCGTTGGCCGAACTGCTTTCTACCGATTGCGTCAAAATGTTCAACGAGCTCGAGGCAACGCATTTGAGCTTGGGCCGTACCACGAAGAAGTCCTGCTCAAGGGCACCTTGCCCGTGAAGTATTTGCCTGAGTTGGTCAAGTAACGGCAAATCTCGGGCTCAATCAAGACCAAGATTTCTGTTCTGAAAAGCGGGAAGACCTGCTGGCCGAGTTAACCGCAAGAAAACGGATAGCGATTCAGGCCTGAGGCGCAAGGACGCAAGCGAGTAATGGTTCACCAGTCGCATAATAGCTTCAAATCATGTTACAATCGTCTCCTTAACCGGAGATGACATGCGATTCCTCGTAAGGGAAAATGCCTGGCAACTTTATGGCCCAAAAGGGGTTTTGTAACATCTAAATTGGGCTTTGAGCGATAACGCAATAATGTCCACTCAACATGCCCATCGACCAACTACTACCAGCTATTTCGGCGACGCGAGAAATCGAGTCTCTCAAATTGGATTTGGCAGTAGAGCTTGCACCCAAGAGTTGGCAGCGCCCATTGCGACGATTCTCCAAATTGATTCTGTCGGGTAAGTCATGGGACGATGCGGTACACAACGCAACATCGTCCAGGCAGCTGCAAGGGATGCTGAGGGCAGTAAGGTTTTGTCCAGATCCTATCGAAACGCTTTGCGAACTCTTGAAGGCGAAACGAAGTGGTGCGACAATTTCACAAGCAGTGAAGCCTCTCGCGTATCCTGCGATGTTGGTCATTGCGACCTTTGTCATTACGAGCGGTATGTCCTGGGTCGGCGTTTGGTCGACAAATGGACTGGAATGGATGGATTGGCGAAACGGCAGAAAGGAAGACTTGATCAGTCGACTTTTTTTGTCTCAGTGGCTTCGATCGATAGGGACGGTGTCCTTGGTTGGATGGTTCACTTTAGTTGCCGCAATCGTACTCTTGTTGGGTGCCCCCCTGACGAAGCTTAACATCAGTATCAAGCTTCCAGTTGTCGGAAAGCTGCTACGTTTTTCTATGTTTCGAGACTTGCTTCAATCGTTTGCTGCGTTCTTAGCAAGCGGTGTTAGTACCGAGAAAGCTTTAACCGCGTTGGAGGAATGTTATCGAGGTACATTGCTGGGGATTCCGGCACGTGGACTGGGGCGCCGCGTTCGATCGGGGCTGACCATGGATCAAGCGATTCGCGATTCAATCCTTTGCGATTCTACTCTTAGGCCGGCCACAAGAAGTCTTATGCTTGCTGAGGATCAGACGAGCCTCGGCTTGCAAAGCCTTGCCTCGCTTGCCAACCATTTATTCGAACAACGACGATCAACCCTTAATCTAGTCGGCCGTCGCGTCGCATTCCTTCTGGTCGTGTGCATGTTCGTACGAATTGGTGTGGACGTAGCTTTGGAAATGCAAGCGATCGACTGGACCACCAAAGAGTTTGAATTCTATGGATTCAGCGAAAACTGGATGTTGCTCTTTCCTTTGGCCGTCGTCAATTTTGTATTCTTGAACTCGATGTTTCCTAGCAACCGAAATGAGACAAAAGGCATAAAGTCCTTCATAAAGCTGCTGAGCGCGACTTTTCTGATTGTCGCTTTGGCTGGGATGACTGTCCGGTTGACAATCGCCGATCTGCTTTACTTGGTACCGCTCACAATGGCTATCGTGGCCTTACGAGCCAACCATAAAGCGATGAATCGGTACGCCGCGACTTCGTCACTCATGTTTGGAGCAAACAGACACCTGATGCCCGAACGCATTGCCGACGATCTAGTCGCGGACAACACAGGCCAAGTTCGTCGCCGAGTCAAACGGTTCTCCAACCTCTTGAAAAAAGGTGCCTCCTTTGGGTCGGCCATCTCGCGCAGCCGACTCGTAACCGACCATCATGAACGTTGGCTGGTCGCGTTGGTGACGGGATTTGGGAACATGAGCGAATCGCAATCCATTTTGTCCCAAAGTTCGCCCTGGTCTCAGTTGAGCATTGGGCTTCGAGAGCGATTGAATGCGATCAAATGGACGAGTATTGTGCTTTCGATTTGCCTTTGGTTTTTCGCTATCTTCGAGTTCTTTTTTATGTGGCATGTTACTGGCAGCGTGCTAAAGGAGTTCGGGATATCCGACGAGTTTACAAAGAACGTTTTCCCGATAGACTCAAGCACGAACAACTCAAGAGTGAACAACGAACTTCAGGCATTGGTACGACAAGAATTGAGCGATCCATCCTCCATTCTGTTCGCAGTCATTTTGTTTATGCCTGTTGTTCTGCTTCTGATCGCCAATCAACTTACTTTCTTGAAACGCTGGCTGGTCGACTTCTGGATGGGCCCGATTTATCGAGCCTGGACTTTGCGAGGCATCAGTGAAGTCTTGCAGTCCGACGAAAGACTGGTATTCGTCCTACGTGAATCCAGTAAAATCCATCCGTTAAATGGGCTCCGAAAAAGGATCGCGAAGCTCGTTGGCAGTATCGAATCGGGAATGGCGGTGCAAGACGCATTTTACCGGAGTGGGATGATTTCTCGCTCACAGCGTGGATTGATTGCGCTGGCCAAAAAACCAAGCCAGTTGGCTTGGACGCTTCGCCAAATCGCGGATCGGAACTTTTTCCGATGGATTGAATGGTACTCGATGTGCATGGATTTCTTTGCCTTGCTGATGGTTTTGGTTACCGCCGTGATCGTCGGTTTTTTTGCGTACATTCAGTTTCAGTTGTTTGCCTACCTCATCATATGGGGAACACAATGAGAGATAGTCGCTATCCGCATTTGAGAAAAAACTCGGGGCATACGATCGCAGAGTGTCTGGTGGCTTTTGCGATGTTGGTGCCTGTCGCCATTTTGGTAACGAAGGTTGCACTGCAGACGGAGCAGGCAAGCCGGGAGTCGGTACTTGCCTCCCACGGGCTTCGTGATCTCATGAATGCCAGAGAAGAAATTGGTTCGTGGGAGTACTCGCGTGTTTCCTCCGAAAGCATTCAATCGATTCCAATCTTAGAGAGCCCAGAGTTTGGCCCGACTTCACGATCGCTACAAGCCGTGGTCGAGGAGGTCGACGCCCCCTTTGCGTCCAAACGGATCAGCCTGTCGCTGCATTGGTCGAACAATGGCCAAGGCAACACCACGGAATTTGGCCCTATTACCTTTTGGATTGCTAAGCCATGAAAGTGCGGATGGGACACACGCTTATTGAAATGGCAGCCGTTCTCGTTCTGCTTTCGACCTTGACCGGCATCGTAGGCGCGTTGTTGCGACGATCGGTCGTTGGGTATTCGCAAACGGTCGACCGTGCGTTCGAAATGCGATTGACGGATGTCTGGATGGAGCGACTGCGCGTTGAAATCAACGAAGCCACCGAAGCAAATGTCGATGCCGACGGCTCAGTCCTTGTCTTGAAAGTTGCGGACCGCGAGACCATTCAGTACGGCCACGATGAGAGTGGGACAACGCGGCAAAGGACCGTTCACGATCGAACATTGGCCATGGAGCGAATCCAATGGCCCGCGTCAAGATTTGTAAAGAAGGATTCCGACACTTGTTCGATAATCGACGTCGACATTGCACAGGGTTTGTCTCTGCGTGCTCGCGTTGGTATCTCGCGTCCAAACGCAACTGAGCCGATGGAGTTGCAGAAATGATCGTCAACCAAATCGGATCACGAAATAGACCACGCCGTTCCGGTGTGATTGTTATTATGATGGTGTTGGTTTTGTGTGGCATGTCGATTGCGCTATTGGTCCTGGCTGGGCAAACTTGTGTCCAATTGAAATCGGCCCGAAATAGATCGCGAGACCAAATGCAATGCAATGAACTGATCGCATTAGGCGAACGGGTACTCAAGGAACGCCGTGTGTCAAATCCGGGGGCTATCCACGAAACAATTCAAATCCATTTGCCTTTTTCCGTTCAAGCGGCAAACGCGCAGCTTACTCAAATCGGAGTGATCAAGTTGACCAAAATCGGGGATTCTGATTCGGAGACAGTCCGACGATGGCGAATTGACGTCTCCGTCGGGCTAAATGAAAGTGCGTCAGTGATGGGATCGAAAATGGTTGATTTCGGAGTAGAAGCAAAATGAAAGCTCGAAAAATGAAGCAGCGATTCCGTGGTTTTACTTTAGTCGAACTGCTGGTGGTGATCGCAATTATCGGCATACTTGTAGGAATGCTATTGCCAGCGGTTCAAGCTGCCCGTGAAGCGGCTCGCCGAGCTATGTGCGCAAACAACCTATCCCAACTTGCGATTGGAGTTCATCAATACGAGCAGTCCTTCCGTGTCTTCCCGGCGGGTGTCATCGATTCCAAAGGGCCGATTGCGAATACACCGATCGGATACCATCACAGTTGGATTTGCGCGATCTTGCCCAACATCGAGCAAAACAATGCTTACAAAATTCTGGACCGACAACAGTCGATTTACGCCGCGGCTAATATCCCCGTCCGAATGCACGAGATCTCCATTTTGAAGTGCCCATCCAACTTCACAGCAGGAGCATACACAAACTTTGCTGGTATCCATCACGATCGTGAATCGCCGATCGCCACGGATAACAACGGGATGTTTTTCCTCAATAGCTTTGTCCCAGCTAAAGACGTTGAGGATGGACTTTCGCACACGGCGATGATTTCAGAAATGCTGAATGACCAATCGGATTTAGGCTGGAGCAGTGGCACTAGATCGAGTCTCCGAAATTTAAGCGGATTTGTCCACTGGAAGAGAGGTTGGCTCCCGCCTAGCGATAAACCACCGGGAATAGTAACATCCTACAACCAAAACGGCGAATTACCGGCTATGGACATGGACGAGGACATGGTTGCAACCTCCAACGGACCGGATTTCGTTTTGTCGGAGATTCCACCCGAGTTGTGGATCGATTTGAGTCAGTTGGCGGTTCCGAACGGCGTTTCGCCCGCATCCTTTGTAGGCGGCGTTGGTGCTATGCATAGTGGAGGAGTCCATTTCGCTTTTGCGGACGGAGCGGTTCGATTCATGAGCGAGTCGACCGATTCCAAAATCCTGATGAAAATCGCCCACCGAAAGGATGGCGAGCTACCGCCAAGTCTCAGGTAAGCATGCCAGAACTACACCCCAAAGTTGACTCGAAGCAACGCGAACCTTCGCAGCTTTCGTTGAGGTCTTTGTTTTTTTTGCAGGCCGAAGCTGCTGCCATCATGTTGTTCATTACGCTGGCTTGGACCTATAAATCGATTCCCATTCCGGTGATTGTTGCCACCTTTATCAGCATTTGCATCTTCTGCTGCATTATTGGCACTGCTGTCGGGCTCAACTTTTCTAAGCGATGGTGGAATCTATCAGGCCCTTTGGTTGGCTTGTTGGTCGGACTCATAGCTTCTACATTGACGCTCTCCTCCGCCAGC
Organism: Pirellula sp.; assembly: GCA_031424235.1. Classification (GTDB taxonomy): domain Bacteria; phylum Planctomycetota; class Planctomycetia; order Pirellulales; family Pirellulaceae; genus JBKCUI01. The sequence goes on along the minus strand of JANPHB010000203.1, from coordinate 24,778 downwards.
AATTTTCAACGACTCTTGTGGGACTCTATCCTAACCTCCACCGTCTTAGTCGCACTTAGCTGCTGGCTTGGCCGCTCGCTACCGCAAGAAGAAATCTAATTCCGTTGAAATTAAACGAAAACAACGCGATTTTCTCCCCCTCGCCCCGTTTCGGGGAGAGGGGGCCGGGGGGTGAGGGGTAGAATTGTTAGTAACAAGTCTCCGGAGCAATGACTTGTTTAGACCATATAAGCAAGACATCGCAATGCGACCAAAGCCAAAATCCCAATCAAAACATAGTGCAAAACCCCTCCCCCCCAGCCCCTCTCCCCTAAAAGGGGCGAGGGAAGCAAAGTCAAAAGATGTGGTCCCGGTTTTCTAGAGTATTCGACATTCGAGAACTGCGGCTAATCTGTGCATTGGCACTCGTCCCCAGGCTCCGCCTGGGGACGCAACGCACGGAGGCTCCTGCCTCCTGAGTTATGAAAGCATGGCTTACGCGAGGCGGAGCCTCGAAGGCAGTGCGTTCCAAGGCAGAGCCCTGGAACGAGGGAATAACAAAGTGGGTGCCGAAGTGCTTACTACTAGCGAATCGGCTGAACCTGCTTGAGCTGATCCAACAGATACAACCACGGCAGATAGACAGCAAACACGTAGGTCAGGCCGACAAAAACAGCGACCGCAATCGATACCGAATAGCCAATCCATCGAGCCTGAGCCTCCGTTTGTACCTCAGCTTGGTGCAACGAAAAGCGAGAAATTTCCTGTTGCATTGCGGTTGCTTTGGCGGAGTCGAGCCCTCCGTTTTCCAGGAGCGTAAAAACCGTTAGGCTCGCAGGGGAGAGACAATGGGCTTGGCTTGGTGCCACCCCCAACGATCTTGATGTGAGTTCTTTTGTGATGTCTATCGGAACATTGGATTGGATGAGCTTGGCTGCCAGCGAGGCGGAATGCGCTCTGAGTCTTGACCGATAGGCTGGATCCCTAGGCCATTCGATTGGATCGAATGAGCATCGCCGCCATGCAAACCAAAGAATTGGGCTGACGCTGAGGCATGCGGCAGCAACTCCCCACACAACGATGTTGCGATGAAGGAACTCGATGTATCCAAACCAGTCTGGAACGGCGGTTCGCAAGCTCAAGAGATTTGCCCGATACTGCGGGACCAACGTATGGATCGTGAATCCAATCGCAAGGACGGCGACCAAAATCGAAAAAATGGGATAGACCAGTTTGACTCGAAACCGCCTTTTCGCAATTGCAAGGGCGGTGTGCATGGATGCCCAGCTTTCGAGAAGAGTGCCTAGTTCGCCGGATATCTCACCCGCCTCGATCGTAGCGAAAAGGCTACGAGATTCAGGGCGCGTGCCGCTGGCGAGAGCGTCTTGCAAAGAAGCTCCATTTTCCAGCCGCGTTTGCAACGCAAGGGTCATTTTCTGCAATCGTTTCGGCAAATCCGAAACAATCGCCTTGAGCCCTCGGTCAATGGGCAATCCCGATAGTATTAACGGCGCAATGTGACCACACAATTCAATGCGTTGCGCTGCGGTCCATTCGTTCTTTTCCATAGGTTTTTTCAGCTCGATTGAAACTGCCGACGAAACGACCTATCATCGATTTCACCTCGTTCAAGGCATTCACGAGCCATGGTCTGCATGGGTTTCATGCCTTGCAAGAGTGCGGCCTTTTCGATTTGTTCTGGGCCCTCGTCCGAGAGAATGGCTTCTCTCAGTTCGGATTCGAATTTCGGTAGTTCTTCCACTAACAGAATGCGATCTCGCTTAGAGCTGGCGTTGGTGCTGACAAGCCGCTGGGTCAGCAGCAGCAAAAGGGAAGCCAGGATTTGATGTTTCGGAATTTCCATATCCAGTAAACGTCCGACAGCATCAGCAGCGCTTCGGGCATGCATTGTCGAAACGACAAGCTGCCCGGTCGTCGCAGCTTGAAACACAATCTTTGCTGTCGCCGCATCACGAATCTCGCCGATTAACATCACTTCTGGATCTTGCCTCAGAATGGCTTTAAGACCGGAAGACCAGTCGAAGCCCAAACTGGGTTGGATTTGCGATTGAGCCACACCGTTGATGACTTGCTCAATTGGGTCTTCCAACGAAATGAGACAACGGCGATCCGCTGCGGCAGCTTGGGCGAGTTTCTGAAGAGCCGCATACGCAGTCGTCGTCTTGCCCGAACCGGCGGGGCCGGTGATCAGCACAACTCCGGTCGCCACATTGAGAGCTTGCGTCAATCGCTCCAAAACAGTTGCCGGCAAACCGAGATCTTCGAGCAGCCATTGTTCGGTTTGTGATACGGAGAATCGGATAACAAGTCTTTCGCCAAACAGCGTTGGTAATGTACAGACCCTAGCATCGCCGCCACTGGTCAGCGCAATACGCCCTTCCTGGGGAACATCGCAGCGATAGGTCAGCAGACCAGCGAGCGATTTGATTCGTGCGATGATTTGTGAATTTTGGGCAGCAGGAATTTCAGCGAGCAAAGATAACTTGCCCTTGGTTCTGATTCGAACCACGCACCCATCTGCGAGAGAATCCAAATGGAGATCACTCGCACCTTGCTCTGCGGCAATCAACAACAAACGATCTGTGACTTTAATGCCATAGTCATCCGACTTGGGATTCAGATCGCTGATCCTAAAGAGGAGAGGTGAACTGACAGCGGGGCGCGGATTCTGCATTAAGCCAAGTTCGTATGGTTGTGCCTGGTGCTAGCGGATAGGGAGTCAAGCCGCAACATCTAAAATCCAGTATATCCCATTTGGAAGCCGTTCTACACGGGGATACTTGCCCAAATGCACTTCGTTTAACAGTCAGCCGTATGCGTACATTGATTATGTGAAAGAACGCCTACGGCTGACTGTTAAACGACTAAATCAACAAGCTTACTCCCCATCGCTTCGCTTTGGGCTGAGGCAAAAAAAAACGGCCAGCGATGGCTGGCCGTCTTTTTCGACAGATTCGATTCTTGGCTAATAAAAAAATCTTAGAAGGGCTTTTCGAAACGACTGTCACTTGCATTTCGGTGTGTCAAGCATTCGTCATTCAAGTCGAAGACTTTGCACATCGATCGGGTTTTCGCCAATCCGACCTTGTTGGTCAGGTGGGCGACGACTGCCAAAGTTGGGCCAACCGCCGATTTCGGCTAGCTCAGGCATCAGCTCGATCATTTGCTCACGTAGCATCGTGGTTAGACGAGCTACTCTAGGTGAGGCCGCAACCTCCGTTAACGCGACGACCGTCTTCATCACTTTCACCAAAGCCGCTCTGGATTGGACGGGATCCGAAAGTTCACAATCGTTATCTACAATGAGATTTTCGACCGGGACCTCCAGGGCCTTGGCCCAACGAATCAAGTCGATCAAAGTCAGATTCGAATCAGGCGACTCCTGTCGCTTTAATTCGTGAATATCGACTCCGGATCTTCGTGAAATAGCTCGCAAGGACACGCCTTGTTGAGCCCGCACCTCGGCAATGCGATGCAATGGGACAGCATCTCGCACTTTGTTGGCCTCACGAACCGTCGGCAAACAATCCAAAGGGGATTGAGTGCACATCGGGATCGTAGCCATTAGGAAAAACCTCCTTCTGACGATAGAAACCAGGACGCGTAAAAGCACATTGCCAGCGCAATGTTTTCCGCTAACTCAATCAAACAAGGTTGCGAGTGCAAAAACAAGCCCCCTAAGTCGGAATTAAAGAGAAAAAACCGGAATTGATGCCACTCACGAGATGTGGTGTTTACCAATCCCACTACCCTTTTCGGGATGGTTGGGATACATTCTTGGTTCGCGATGTCGCTGTGGCGAAATGGCAGACGCAGCAGATTTAAAATCTGCTGGGGGAAACCCCGTGCGGGTTCGAGTCCCGCCAGCGGCACTTCGCTTTTAGAAAGTTGGTCCCTGAATATACCTTATCAGAACTTTCGGCTGTGCTTGCGCAAACTTCGTATGCCAGGTTCAATACTAACCTGCGGAGCTAACTGGGACGCGATGACATGGCTTGAAAGAAAGCCGACTGAATGGCGATAGCCAGGCGCCCCGAGCGTCTTGCCATTCCAACGCCATACTCAAACCTCCTCATCACCCAGCCCCTTCTCCTCCCGAGGAGGAGAAGGGGAGCAAGAACCACAAATCAAAAAACCATCTCCCCTTGTCGTCGCTAAAAGGAAAGGAGATACAAGAATGTGAATTGTTTGATCGGCGATATCCAACACTCTGCTATCGTGCGTAACCATAAGAATGGGACCCTTTTCTCTCGAACAAGAGTTAGCAGCAAGTTGACGACTTCGCGACCGGATTTTCGTCTAGTGCCGCAGTGGGTTTATCGGCCAGAATGAGCTTTGGCTCGCAAGCAAGCGCATGTGCAATCGCAACACGCTGCTTGGCAAACTCTCTCGCGAGTTTCCATTCCTTTATCCATCACAACTCCGATAAGAATCTATTAAGTACACTTTTACTGTGCTTTATGGACGGTTTTGTGTCAAACGCGATGAAACGAATTGGCCGCGATCCAACAAAATTATTGCGGGGTGTTATTCCTCATCGCAGCTCTTTAGTGTTGCCGCACGCCCCTTTCCGGACGATATACCCGTGACCGTCTGTTTCCCTTAAATCCCGAACTCCATTCAGTCGGCATTGGAATCGCTAATACTTGAACGCCCGATCTCGAACGGGCGTATTGTCCAGAATGAACAACAGCGATTAGTCGAGGCTTTTTGAAATCCAGAATGGGGTTTCGTTGGTTCAGGTCATTGTTGGCAAGGGAGTTTTACGCGATAACTCTACAGGCCGGAAACTTCCGGCGAACCGCATGCCTGGGTCTCAATTGCAACCTTTTGAAAAGTAACGGAATGAACTCGTCGATACATACCGTCCTAAAACGACTTGAAACCAATATGGAAGCAGTCGTACTTGGGAAAATAGAAGTGGTTCGAAAAACGATCATTGCCCTTCTAGCTGGCGAACATATCCTCCTCGAAGATGTGCCTGGCGTTGGTAAGACGTTGGTGGCAAAATCGCTTGCCAAGAGCATCGACGGTATCTTTACTCGCGTTCAATTTACGCCCGACTTGTTGCCCACCGATATTATCGGCAGCAGCATCTATCACGACGGCGTATTCAAGTTCAGCCAAGGACCGATCTTTGCCAATGTCGTACTTGGGGATGAAATCAATCGAGCGCCACCCCGAACTCAAAGCGCCATGCTAGAGGCGATGAGTGAACGTCAAGCCAGTGTCGATGGCAAGTCACACCCGATGCCCGATCCCTTTCTCGTCATTGCAACGCAGAATCCATTCGAGTTCGAAGGAACCTATGTTCTGCCTGAAAGCCAATTGGATCGTTTCATTATGCGAATCGATGTCGGCTATCCAGGACGCGAGGCGGAGCGCAATGTGTTGCGTTCGCACCGCTCTGGGGAACCTGTCGATCAAATGAAACCAGTTGTGTCGTTAGCAGAGATTCGAGAAGCCCAAGCAGCTACTCGCACAGTACAAGTCGAGGACTCGGTTCTTGACTACCTGCAGGATATCGTGGACCAGACGCGAACGAGTCACGAATTGCAAGTTGGAACCAGTACGCGTGGCGCCTTGGCGTTTTATCGCGCCTCGCAAGCAGCCGCTTTGCTTGCAGGGAGAGCCTTTGTGGTCCCCGACGATGTCAAGAAGATGGCGATTCCTGTTTTGGCTCACCGAGTGATGCCTCGAGGATTTGCGGCCGGCAGCGAGCGCACGGCCGCCGAAGCCATCATCCAAAAGTGTCTTGAGTCGGTTCGAGTGCCATCGTAATTGAGTTCCAGTATGGCATCCAACGCCCTCGAAACCACTGCCGTTAAATCCCGATGGGAGCCGTTGCGAAAAACGCTACGGCTACCGATGGGGCTTTTTAGAAAAGCCAGAAAAGCAGCTCCGCCTGTTTCGACTCGTTTCACACGCGAGGGGATGCAAGTGCTGTTCATGGCTATTTTCGTTTTGTTGGGAGCGATCATTCGAGATGTCAACTTGCTGATCGTTTTGGCAGGAACGCTATTGGCAACACTTTTGATCCAATGGCGCATTTGCGCAAAGACACTCATTGGCTTAACAACCTATCGCCGGCTTCCCAGGTCGATGCACGCTCGCAAGGCCTTCGAAATCGATCTCGTTATCACCAATCCAAAACGATGGCTTGGAGCGTGGCTCATTTTGGCGCATGATCGATTGAAGTATGTCTCTCATGACACTTCGACCCAACCTATTTCGCAAGCGATTGGTCTGCTTTATTCCTCGATCGCTCCGAACACCACGCGTATTCAACGATACCGATGTGTGATGGAAAGATGCGGTCAGTATCAATTTCTTGGTACAGAACTGACAACACGATTTCCGTTCGGTTTGCTTCGAGGGATATTGACTTACCAAGGAGGCGATAATTTTATTGTCCAACCGGCGATAGGTCGGCTTCTGCCCGCGTGGACTGGTTTGTTCGGTCTTCGAACCTCAGGCGTTAAGCAGCGACAAGCTCGGTCGCTTTCCGATGAAGGTGACTTTTTCGGTCTGCGCGCCTATCGTCCAGGTGATAGTCCGCGTTGGATCCACTGGCGATCGTCGGCTCGTCGTGACGAACTCGTGGTAAAACAATTTCAGCAGGCAGACAGTCGGGAGCTTGTGATACTCCTCGATCTCCATACTGAGCACAACACCGATCCAGCGCTTCTTGAAACGCACCGAAAAAGAGTAGACTTGGCCGTCGAATTTGTGGCCACCTTGGTCAACCACATTGCCTCCACGAATTTTGGGGTGGTCACCGTTGCAATTGCTGACGCTGAACCAACGGTGGCCAGTCGCATTCAATCGCGTTCGCAATGTTCGGGACTGCTCGATCGACTCGCGGTAGCGCACAGCGGCGAGGAGGATAAGATAGGTTCCGCCTTAAGCTTGCTCGAGCTCGAATTTCGACGGATTGAAAATCTCTTGGTTGTCAGTACTCGTCCAAGAAGTTCCTTTCATTCCGCAAGCCATTCCAACTCCAATATCGTATTCTGGAAGTCCATGAATTGGCTCGACGTTAGCCACCCAGGCGAGTTGAGCCATTACTTCGCGCCCGCTGAATGACGTGCTTACCAAAGTTTCCAATCGATAGGTTTCCCCATGTTGTCACTGGTCTTTCGGACTTTGATTCATTTTCGTGGACTGCTGTTTCCGGTCGCTTTGGGAGTCGCGGTGGCAACCGCAGTCATTCTCGGAGCCCTTGTCGTCGGCGATAGCATGCGAGGCTCATTGCGGTTTATCGCTATGGATAGGATCGGCGAGATCGAGTCGGTGGTGGTGGCTCCTCGATGGTTTGATGAAAGGCTATCTAAGAATCTAACGCGAAACGATCCGTCTCTTGAAGCCGTTCATGGTTTGATTTTGGTGCAACAATCGATCGCAGAAAACGGGGTACATCGAGCTAGCGAAATGTCTTTGTTCGGAGTCGACCCAGAGTTCTGGACTCTAGGGGAGATTCAGCCAAGCCGTGCTCCTGAAGACGAAGAGGTGATTCTGAATCAGACCTTGGCGGATAAATTGCATGCACAAGTTGGAGACTTGATTACGTTGCGAGTTGCAAGCCAATCGGTCGTTCCTGCAGACAGTCCGCTCGGCAAGCGAGAGCAGGACAGCATTGTATTGCCCCGTTGGAAAGTGATCGAAGTTCTCCCCGACCGAAGCCTTTCGCGTTTTTCGCTTCGATCGGACCAACGGCCCATTATGAACGCATTCGTGGGTAAACGATGGTTGCAAAAGGGCTTGGAGATCGATTCGAAAGTGAATGCGGTAATCGTCTCGCACAGTAGAGCCGTCGGAACAAGAAAAGGTGGGCATGATGGTTTGCTCGAGAAGCTCGCACCAAACTTAGCTGATCTAGGACTAAGTTGGCAGCATGTGCAGCGAACTTCTTCCGATGAGCCATCTCCAAGTTCCTCGGACAAAGGTGTGCGTCCGCTGGATTATCACCAACTCACGACAGACCAAATGCTGATGACATCTGGCCTGTCCGACGCAATTCTTGCCGAAACGAAGGTTCAAGCTCCGAAGAGCGTTTTGACTTATTTGGCAAACGGCATCCAGCACGTTCAAAGTGGCCAGCTCGTCGGCCGAATCGTTCCTTATTCAACCGTCAGCGCTGTCGATTGGTCCGTCGTGGCCAAGATGCTGGACAGTTCCATGCCGGAATCGGATCGAACCAATCCACCAAAACCGACACAAGATAATTGGGTCATCGTGACAAGCTGGTTGGCCGAAGAACTCTCAGTCGCAGTGGGCGATACGATCAAAATCGAATACTTTTTGCCTGAAACAGTAGATGGCGAAGAGGTTGAAAAGAGTTTTGATGCTGTCGTTGCCGCCATTGCCCCGCTCACACAACCCTTAGAGAACAACAATCCAAAGCGTACAGCGCAGTACGATCGGCCTCCGAGTCAATTCAATGACTCTGCTTGGACACCCAATGTGCCTGGCATCACCGACCAAGAGTCGATCAGCAAATGGGACACTCCCTTTCCTTTGACGCGAAAGGTTAGTAAAGCCGACGATCAATATTGGACCGATCACCGGTTGACTCCCAAACTCTTTATCTCCAGCGAACTCGGAATCAAACACTTCGGTTCCCGTTTTGGAAAAGCCAGCAGTATTCGGTTCGAGGATTTGAAATCCGATGATGCGGGAGAAATAGAAAAGCAGATCACCAAGATCGCTAGGACAAAGATGTCCGATCTCGGGTGGCGAGAAATTCCGCTTCGGCAGCAACAGTTGCAAGCCTCAAGTGGCACGACTCCATTTGATGCACTGTTCTTGTCGCTTAGTTTTTTTGTGATCGTAGCGGCATTGCTGCTGGTCGCATTGCTTTTTCGACTTGCGATCGAACAACGTGCGGATCATTGGGGACTTCTTATGGCTTCCGGTTGGACCAGATCGGGAGTCCGGAGGTTGCTACTCTTGGAGGGGGCCGTGGTTTGCACCATTGGAGCAACCTTGGGAATCGGACTAGGCCTAGGTTATGCGTATGCAATGATCGCTGGCCTTCATACTTGGTGGGTTGGCGCCATTACGGTTTCCTTCCTGGAATATCATGCCAGCCCGCTTAGTATCGTGCTCGGTTGGGGCATCAGTTGGCTTGCGGCTTTGGTAACCATATTAATGTCAACGCGGCAGTTGAAATCGATTCCCATCGCTAAACTCCTGAGGAACCAAATGGAAGCGGGAGTGACGGGGAAACGCAGTGGTAGCACCAAGCCCTATCTCTCAATCGGATGTGTGGTTGCAGCCATTGGCACTCTCATGCTCGGACAGTTTTTGCAGGGACAGGCTCAAGCGGGAGCTTTCGTTGGAGGTGGTATGTTGTTCTTGATTGGTGGTCTGTCTTGGACGCTGAGCAGGCTGAAGAATGTTTCCACCAACGACATTTCGACGACCAAAAATGTCGCGTCGATGATGAGCGCATCGTCGCTCGCCAGTAGCAATGCCAAGCGAGCGCCCATGCGAAGCATTTTGGCGATCGGCCTGGTTTCGATCGCCTCCTTTTTGATTTTATCCATGAGTTTGTTCCAAGCGTCACCGGATGAAGCGGGAACGGGACGCTTCGCTTTCATTGGGAAAAGTTCGCAGGCGATCCATGTTGACTTGGCCAACCCAGCCAAGCAGAAGGCGGCATTGGGGCCAAAGATGTCAGCCTTGAATGGGCTCGAGTTTGTACCGCTTCGTGTGCGAGGGGGCGACGATGCAAGTTGCAACAATTTGTACCAAGCTAGCCAACCACAGGTCTTGGGAATATCCGACCGAATGGCGACCATCGACCAAAAGCCCGATGGTCGGTCGGCGTTCGCTTGGTTTGCGACAAAGAATTCGAAAGACGCGACTCCTTGGCACAGATTGCAGAGTGCGGCGGATGGTACCGTCGATTCTCCTGTCCCAGTCGTGTTGGATCAGAACACGGCGCTCTGGGCTTTGCATTTGGGGGGATATGTTGGCGAGAAGTTCTCGTACACCTTTGACGATCGAAAAGTTCACTTCAAAACTGTCGGTGTCTCGCAGAACACGATTCTCCAAGGGAGTCTTATTATTGGCGAATCGAATTTCGAAAAGTTGTTTCCAAGCATAACGGGCCATCGATTGTTTTTCATCAAATCCACAGACGATTCGGTAGGTTCAGACCGATTGGCCCATTTGGAAAAGGCTCGGATGGTGCTCGAAGAGGGTTGGTCGGAATCAGGTTTGAGTTTGGCGTCGAGCGATTCCGTTTTGAAGCAATTGTTAGCAGTTCAGAACACGTACTTGGGGGCGTTTCAAGTCTTAGGTGCTTTGGGGCTTTTGCTAGGAACCATTGGGCTAGGAGTCTCGCAATTGCGAAGCGCGATGGAGCGTCGCGGTGAATTAGCCGCGATGCGAGCCATTGGCTTTACCAAGTCGCGATTGGTATGGCTGTTGACGTTGGAAAATGGCTGGCAGCTAATGAGAGGCATCGGGATTGGCGTGGGAGCGGCTGCCTTAGCAACGTTGCCATCGATACTCGGCGGCCAACCCTTCAGCGGCTTGGCGTGGCCGGGTTTGATGATGACAATGGTTCTCCTTTCGGGCTTGCTGTGCAGTATCCTTGCTGCCTGGGTCGCAATGCAATGGCCGTTGCTTAAGGCACTTCGCTCGGACAGGTAAAAAACGTGCCGTTCGCGCGCTGCGACTTCTTGGGTGAATAGATTAGCGGGTTGAAGATACTTCGACTCGAGTTACCTCGCATTCACCTCATGGGCACACCCGGCAGGTGTGCCCCACGGTTTTAACGGTGGGCCACTCTTGCCGAGGAGTGACTTTGCTCTGATTCGTCGTCTACCGCGATGTAACAACGTGCAATTAATGCAATTCCTGCACATAAGGTCCGCCCGATCCGCAATTGCGAGCAAGCTTCAAGAAGCGGAACAAATGGAACAACGACTTGAGCTAGCGTGACAAGCCCAATAATCGCAATGACCACTCGATTGCAAAGCATCTTTGGTTTATGAACAGAAACTATCCGAAGCCATCAAGGATTCATCCTCTGAATTTCTTTGCGGGTTTATTTGTAATAGCGGGCTTAGCATCGCTGATCTTCGGGATTCTTCACGGTTGCAAACACTGGTTTTCCCATGAAAAAGTGGAAACAGCAGCAACAGCTTCCATGCACAATCTCGGGATGAATTTGGTCCATGAAATCCAAAGGGCAGTGTCCCCAGCGATTCAACGCTCCAAAAAACTTGCCGCCAACCACGAGATCATCCGAGCACTAAAGTCCAACGATCGAAATCGCTTAACAGACCTTTGCAACGAAGCCGTATGCGACTCCACGGAAATCGACGCCGTCGCTTTGTTTGGAGCCAACGCTTCGATCTTGGCCATCAATCAAGTTTTTGCAGATGGCAAACCCATTCCAAAAGATCGAGTCGATAGAATTCTGGCGATGGACTTTGACGAACGCCCAATCATCTCACGATGCGTATCCAATGAATCGACGGAGGAAGTCCTTGAGTTTCAAACGCATTGTGATATTACCCCCTCGTTTTTCGATTCGACGGGATTAGCAGTCGCTCATTCTGTGCCCATTTTCGATCCGGAGACAAAGCTCAAAATTGGAGTTGTCAGCACTCGATTGCGTTTCGAACGAATTTCTTCGTTAGCCGAGAATGGTTCGAAAAACAAATGCGGCTCTGTATATTTCGTAACGGACCAAGGCGGCTATTTCAACGAGGCAATCAATTCTGGAAGCAAACCTCCGCCCATCGCTGTGGAAGACTTAAAGGCGATCGTCGCGCCGATTGTATTAGGGCATAGCGTCTACTCGCACGTCGCGAGAAATAAGAGTGCCCTTGGTATGTTCCGATTGAATAGTTTCAAGACACTCGAAGGTGGCGGTATTCAAGTATTGGTAATGGCCAATCGAGATTGGTTGGAACGAGAAGCGAGATTGGCATTCGCAATGGATATTGGCTTTCCAATTTGCATAAGCGTTTTGTTTTTCTTGTCTGCTGGGATTTCGTGGAATGGAGCACGACTCATCATTCAGCGCAATCAGTTGAAATACGCTGAAAACTCAGGACGCCGCATGGCGACCATCATCGAAGAATCGGAAGACGCGATCATTGTGGAAATGGTGGATGGCACAGTTGGTTACTGGAACCCAGGTGCCGAACGGCTTTTTGGTTACTCGGCGACTGAGATGCTCAAGCAACCGGTGCAGCTACTCGTTCCTGAAAAATGCAGATCCGTGAAAGAGCAACTCGTTAAGAAACTCATGGAAGGGCAACGCATTCGCCAATTTGAAACCGTTCGACTGGCCAAAGATGGAACCGAACTAGCTGTTTCGATTACGGCTTCGGTCCTACGCAATGACGCGGGGGAGGTCGTAGGCTTTTCCAAAATTGTTCGCGACATTCGATCGTATAAGGCCGCTCAAGCGGAGTTGGATTTGGCAAGACGCACCGCAGAGGATGCCAATCAGAGCAAAAGCGAATTCTTGGCCAATATGAGTCACGAAATCCGCACACCGATGACCGCCATCTTGGGATTCGCAGATGTGCTGGATACGGATGGAGATTTTTGCATCAATCCGTCCTTTGCAAGAGGTGCAATACAAACGATTCGTTCGAATGCGAACCATCTACTAACTATCATCAACGACATCTTGGATATGTCCAAAATCGATGCCGGAAAGATGACGATTGAACGCATCGAAATTTCACCGACAATGATTGTCGAAGAAGTCGCCTCGCTAATGCAACCTCAAGCCGTAGGTAAAGGCATCTACGTCGAGATTCAGTACGACAGCGAGATTCCGATGAAAATCAAGTCCGATCCGACGAGACTGCGTCAAATCCTTTTGAACCTTGTAGGCAATGCGATCAAGTTTACCGAAGTCGGAAAGGTAACTTTGCATACGATGTATCTGCCGGCGAGCAATTCGATGCAATTTAGGGTCGTAGATTCCGGCTTGGGTATGTCGGAGGCACAACGCAAATCCATTGCAAAGTTTGGAGCTTTCTCACAGGCAGACAATTCGACGACGCGTCGATTTGGGGGCACCGGACTTGGTCTTCGGATTTCTAGTTCGTTGGCCAAGATGCTTGGCGGCAGTATTCAAGTAGAATCCGAATTGGGAAAAGGAAGCGTATTTACCGTTACCATCGACGCGGGAAACACCGAGGGGATCGAATTTATCCGGCCCGAGGTTTGCTCGATTTCGAGGGTCCCTGACACTCTGCCAGCGGTCACCAGCGTACTATCCCAGCCAAATTCCTTGCCATTGGCTGGTTTACGGATATTGCTTGCGGAAGACGGCCCCGACAATCAGCGGCTTATCTCCTTCCATCTCAAAAAGGCTGGAGCCCACGTGACCATTGCGGAAAATGGATTGCTTGCAGCGGAAATCATCGAATCCAGCAGCGATCTCTTCGATTTGGTATTCATGGACATGCAGATGCCTGAATTGGATGGCTACGATGCAACAAAACGCCTTCGCAGTGGCGGGTACAAACTACCGATCTTAGCCCTGACAGCCCACGCGATGGATACCGATCGACAGAAGTGCCTGGATGCGGGATGCGATGACTACACCACCAAGCCAATCCATCGCCAATCGTTGATCGAATTGGCGGAAAGATACGGTAAAAAGGTCGATAGCTCTGCGCCGCTGCCTCAAGCAAATCACGCCCAGATGGTTCAGTGCTAAGTGTAAACCGCAGGCCAAAAGTGATGCAAAACGTGCCAGTCATCCTTTGGTACCCAACCTTGTCATGAATGGAGGGTTATCCTTTTTTTAACTTTTGGCTTCTACACTAAGTGGGCGCTGTGAGTCGAATGGTTTTCATTTACTGGAGTATTTAAACTACTAGGGTTTTTGGCATGCTACGTAAGGATTCATCGAATAGCGAGCCAATTGGTGTTCCCCATATATTGGTCATTGACGACTGCATTAGTCTGCAACAGTTTATCAATGGAATCCTATTGCCCACTGGCGCACGCATAACGTTTGCGGACGGAGGCGAGGAAGGTTTGCGGTTGGCATCCGAACTTCGGCCAACTTTAATTTTGCTCGACTATGAAATGCCTGATTGCGATGGCTTTCAAGTCTTAAGTCGGCTCAGCGAGGACGAGCAGCTGCAAGATATTCCAGTCGTCATGATCACCGGAAACAACGACCAGTCATTGATCGAATCCGCCTTTGAACTTGGCGTTTGTGACTACATCAATAAGCCATTCCTTCCTGTTGAGTTGCGTGCTCGCGTTCGTTCGGCTCTGAAGACTCGCGCCCTAGTTGACGATCTTCGGGAGAAACTGAAGTTCGATGCACTAACTGGTTTGCCAAGCAAAGCCAACTTGATCGAGAGACTGCGAAGTTCGATCACTAGAAGTCGCCTTGGTGGAAGTTTCTTTGCCATCATGTTTATCGACTTGGATAGATTCAAATGGATCAACGATAGCCTGGGACATGACTGCGGCGACCATGCTTTAAAGGAGGCCGCTAAGCGACTGCGAGCAAGTGTTCGCAGCAGCGATCTTGTCGAAAAACGCCAGACGTTTGGGACGGTATCTCGATTCGGAGGAGATGAATTTGTAGTTCTATTGGAGTCAATTCCGACTGCCAGAGAAGCTGAGTTGGTGGCGGCGAGGATTCTCAAAGTCATGCACGAGCCATTTCAAATCGCAGGACGCATGCTCTATCTCAGCGCCAGCATCGGAATCGTTACTAGTAACGGACAATATCAATCGCCAGACGACATCATTCGCGACGCGGACATAGCCATGTACGAAGCCAAGGATGCTGGCAGAGGTCGCTCCCGCTTCTTTGAGCCCGGAATGCGAAATCGCGCGATGAAACGTTGGCAAGTCGATACGGACCTGCGGCAAGCGATCGAACACAATCAATTGTGCCTTCAGTATCAGCCCATTGTCAGTCTGAAAACCGGCTTGGTTGAAAGTGTCGAAGCTCTTGTACGATGGAATCACCCCGAACGCGGAACGATCCCTCCCAACGATTTTATCCCAATGGCCGAAGAAACGGGCTTGATCGTGGCGATCGGTGAATGGGTGATGCGAACCGCGTGTACCCAGTTTGCGGAATGGCAAAACCTAGATCCTGATGGAACGCCAAACTACATCAGCATCAACTTGTCTCGCCAGCAATTACTACAGCCAAAATTTAGCGAGTTATTCAGCTCTGCAATCCAACAAAGTGGCATCTCGCCTTCCTGCGTTCATTTCGAAATCACCGAAAGTGAGATGATGCATGACCTAAAGACCTGCGTTCAAGAGATCCAGTCGCTTCGTTCGATGGGAGCGAAAATAGACCTAGACGATTTCGGGACTGGATATTCATCGCTGGCCTGCTTGCACCAACTGCCTATTGATGTCCTGAAACTCGATCGTTCACTCATCTCGAATATGGGCTTAGGAGGTCATTATTCCAAATTGGTCGATCTCGTTTTGAAGCTTCTATCCGAAACCCAAATTCAAGTAGTTGCAGAAGGGATCGAAACGCTGGACCAACTCCATAAATTACAGCAACTGCATTGCCAACTGGGGCAGGGGTACTTCTTTTCAAAACCGATCGATGCGAACAAAGTCCAAGCCTTCGTCAACAAACGTCGCACCGAACATTCGATGTTTACGAAAATCGGAGTGCCCGCGATTCCAATCGTCGTACCAAGCTTGTTTTCGATTTCGAGAATGCAAAAGCGATGACGGGAGCTATGTTTAACAGTCAGCCGTAGGCGAACTCGTCACTGTTGGCAGTATGCTTACGGCTGGCAAAGATGCAAACGGGCAAATGTTATGCGTCTCGATTGCTCAATCACAGGACCAGAACAATTGAGGACAATTGTTCGACACTTGGCTAACCGTTAAACGAGCCTGCGTTCGCGTTCAGCGAAGAATCTCAACCGACGCAGCGGCCATCGTCAGAATAGACGTTGGCAAAGTAACATCGATATCTGGATAGTATTCAGGCGCATGGAGGCTAATCGTCTGGCCTCGCTTTTGCATCGCCTGATATCGGCTCCCTTCGATAGTTCCGATTCGATACATGACACTTGGCACACCTGCGATTCCGTACTGACTGAAGTCTTCACCACCCATCACTTGATCGGCTTCACCGACCCGATCTTTGCCGATCGTTTCTTCCATCGTTTTCCGAAGACGCTTCGTCAGCTCTAAGTTGTTGAAAAGTGCCGGTGTGCCATCGGAAAGGGTGATCACAGGCTCATCGGCTCCGTATGCAGCTGCAATCGCTTTTGCCTTGCGGCGAATCGAATCGATCAGCAGCTTGCGTACTTCTGGTGTGTAGCTTCGCACGGTCAATTGCAAATCGCATCGATCGCCGATGATATTGTGCTTGGTACCCGCATGGATGGCTCCAACGGTAATGACTGCGGGCTCGGTGGGTTTGACTTCACGGCTGACAATGGTCTGCAAACTCATCACCAACTCCGCCGCTTGAACGATTGGGTCGATGGTCGTATTGGGCGCAGCGCCGTGCCCACCTTTTCCCTTGACGACGATGTCGACGCTATCCACATTTGCCATCATGTAGCCTTCACGCAGTGCGACCGTTGTAGCCTTGGTTGCCTCACAGTGAAGTGCGATTGCAAAATCAGGCTTTGGGAATTTCGAGAACAACCCATCGTCCAACATTTTTTGTGCGCCACCTCCACGTTCCTCGGCTGGTTGGCCGATCAACATCAACGTTCCCCGCCATTTGTCTTTGTGCACAGCCATTAGCCTGGCAATTGCGATAAGGTTGGTCATGTGAACATCGTGGCCACAGGCGTGCATGATGCCGGCGGTCGCACCAGATGGCAACGTAGTCTTCTTGGTGGATGCACGTGGCAAGCCCGTAGCTTCGGTCACTGGGAGTGCGTCGAGATCCGTTCGCAGCATTAAATTCGGCCCCGTACCGTTTTTAAGTACAGCTACGACGCCATGCCCTCCAACCCCCGTTGTCACTTCGAAACCTGCCTTGGTCCAAGCAGAGGCCACATATTTTGCAGTCTCCGCTTCTTCGTAAGAAAGCTCTGGATGTTCGTGAAGCCACCAGTAGTCCTCCACCACGGCAGCAATATTGCGATCGATCCAACTTTGGATCCATTCCGTTGATTTGGATGATGGGCTCGCGAGCTTGGCATCTTGGCCAAAGCAAATCGCGTTGCTAAGTAAAGCGGAAATGCAAAGACCGAAAGAGATCGCGATTCGATTGAGACGCATGAGCATTTTTTCCTAGTGGATTGGTTGTTGCGAATTGGCCATTGGGCGTCATGTTTTTGTAGCGCAGGGCACGAGCCCTCCGGTTTGAACTCGTTCCCTGGCTCCGCCTGGGAACGCAATGCATCGGAGGCTCCCGCCTCCTGAGTCACGAAAACGTGAGGCGGAGCCTCGAAAGCAGTGCGTTCCAAGGCAGAGCCCTGGAACGAGCGTGTTATACCTAGCACGACGCGCAAGCTAGTGAACCTGCTATCTAATTCACTCGCTTGCGCGTCGTGCTATCTAATTCACTCGCTTGCGCGTTTTGAAGTTGCACTGTATTGAGAAATGTAGCTGAATTCGTGAGAATTCAGACGCTTTGCAATCACGACGCGGCCAGAATTCTCACGAATTCTGCTACAAAAACACAAGTGTGCAACTTCAAAACTTGCGCGTCGTGCTACACGGTGCCGGATTCGATCATTCGTTGGCAAGTCTCCTGTACTTGCCTAGGATCAACGTTTTTGTTCTTCTTTTTCGCGGGACCAACCAGAGAGATGAGAGCCTTGTTATTGCCTGCGCGGAACTTTTCGATAACGTCTGGATTTTCCGCCAGAAGTTGTTTGCACAACGTTTCAAGTTCGCTTGAGTCAACTTGGGCGATACCAAGCGATTCGATGGCTTTTTCCGCAGACAAGCCTGGGGCGTCGATCATCTTTGCCAATGCCTCTTTTCCTCGCGTTGTGTCCAATTTCCCTGTCTCGATGGCGACAAGCAATTTGGCGAGTGATTCCGAGTTTACCGGGTACGCATCGATTTCGATATTCTTATCATTAAGATAACGCAGCACATCCTGCAGCATCCAAGATGCGGCTCGCTTCGGCGCAGCCCCTTGTTCTACAAGAGCGTCAAAAAACTCGACAACGCCGCGCCCTTGTTGTACCAACGTATCGGCTTCGCTGGGTTTCAGGGCATGCAGTTCCACCAACGATTTGCGAACGGTGGCGGGTGTTTTGGCTGCTGCTGTTTTGCCGATAAAAATTTCTTTTTCCGTTAGAACGACGGGCACCAAATCGGGGCAAGGGAAATAACGATAGTCGGCCGAATCTTCTTTTTCACGCTGCATCTCGGTTTCGCCCGTTGCATCGTTCCAGCCCCAAGTTTGCTTTGGGGCGTCATGAATCGTCCGGCCTGTCTCTTGAAATACTTGGAATTGGCGTTTCGATTCGTACAGAATCGCTCGTTCGACCGCTCGAAAGCTGTTAAGGTTCTTGATTTCAACGATGGGGGTGGCAACCGTCTTTCCGTCCCGTTGAAAATGCAGATTGACGTTGGCGTCGGCCCGAAGTGAGCCTTCCTGCATGTTGCCATCCGTGATGCCTAGAAACATCATCAGCAGCCGCATTTCGGTTAAGTAGTTTTTGGCTTCTTCGGCGCTGGACAGTTCTGGTTCGGAAACGATTTCTAGCAGCGGGGTGCCCGCGCGGTTGAGGTCGATGCGGGTGTCTGCGCGACCAGCGACTTCGTCGTGCATGCTCTTGCCAGCATCCTCTTCGAGATGAGCCCGAACCAGAGTTATTTTTTTGCGAATGGTTTCACTACTCAATTGGTCCTTGGCATCGATTTCCAAAAAACCACCGCCGCAGATAGGCAAGTCGAACTGGCTCGTCTGGTATCCCTTTGGAAGATCGGGGTAGAAGTAGTTTTTTCGATCCCATTTGGTGAAGGGAGCAATGGTCGAGTTGAGAGCGGCTCCAGCACGAACCGCTAATTCAATTGCTTTGGCGTTGAGAACGGGCAAAGCACCTGGGAGTCCCAAACAGACAGGGCAAACTTGGGTATTGGGTGGAGCTCCGAATTGCGTGCTGCAGCGGCAAAATAGTTTCGTTTCCGTCTTGAGTTGCACATGCACCTCGAGCCCGATTACGGTTTTGTAAGTTGTGGGTGCGTTCATGAAGGACATTTTGGTGTAAGCGGGTTCGTCTATCGGATGATTATTCTACCGAAATCAAGGCCTATGTGGCAGTCGGTTGGCGTTGGAGGTACATTAGGCTCGGAAGTTCGATGCCACCCTTGTAAACATGTTTTCATCGACTACACCCAAGCAATTTGTCACTCGGGAGGGTGAGGCTCCTGCCGAACCTTGGCGTAACAAGCTCGGCAGGAGCCTCGCTCTCCCGAAGGTTCCTAAGGGAATTGGCATTTCAAAGATGATTGGAGCGGTGGCTCGATTTTCCTGGCGTGTTTTCAGTTGAAGTCATTGGCCGTATACTTGCAGAGTCCAAAACAGCGAAGTAACTGGGAGGCTTTTTGCCAATCCGATTGCAGCACTTTTTTTGGCTGTCATGGCCCACCAAGCAAGTCCTTCCCTTTTCCCCCATCACTGGACATTCATGAGTCTCGACGAGCTTGGAGATCACTCGGCCAAACACTCCCCTGCATCCGAATCTACCTTAGCAACCGGCGGTAGCGTTCGTAGGATTGACCCCGCACGTCTTTCGCATTCAGAAATGTGCAAATTGATTCATGAGCTACAGACGGAGCAGCTCAAACTCGAAACACAAGTCGAAGAACTTAAGAAGACAATTCATAATCAGACAGCTTCGCAGAGTTCAGGTTACTCCCCTGCCGTACAGATACGAGGAACGGGTTCTGCAATCAAGGCTTGGGAATCGATTGAAGAGAATGAGCGAAGACTTCGGGAGTCCCAATCCATCGCGAGGCTTGGCAGTTTTCACTGGAATGCAGTCACCAATCAAGTGATTTGGTCGGACCAACTCTTTCGGATCTATGGCAGAGACCCAGCAAGTTTTCAGCCGAGTTTTGAAAACTATATTGCATGCGTGCATCCCAATGATCGCCCAAATGTGCTTCAGACTCTTCAAACTGCAATGGCGACACTTGGAGATTTCGAGCATGAGTATCAAGCGTTCAGGCCAGACGGAAGGTACTGCTGGATTCACGCACGTGGAAGAGCCATCATTAACGAAGGTGGCCAATTCGTTGGTATGGAGGGCACTTGTCAGGATACAACGGACCGGAAGACCGCGGAAACAGGAATGATCGAGGCATTGAATCGCCTGGAGAAAATTGCGAGTCGGGTGCCTGGAATGGTTTATGAGTTTCGATTGCGACCCGACGGTACGATGTGCTTTCCGTACGCCAGCGAGGGCATGCGCACCATTTTCCAAGTTGGTCCAGAAGAAGTTAGCGTAGACGGCGCCAAAGTTTTTTCGCTTGTGCATCCAGAAGACATCGCGTCCCTCCACCTATCAACTCAGAAATCTGCACAGGAGCTGTCACTCTGGAGTCATGAATTCCGTCTCCTATTTAGGGACGGTATGGAACGCTGGATAGAAGGAAATGCTGCGCCGACAAGCGAGCCAGATGGTTCGACGTTATGGCATGGTTACGTCGCGGACATTACCGATCGCAAACAAGCAGAACAGAACTTGATTGAGGCGCATGCCGCTGCCGAAGAAGCCAATAGAGCCAAAAGCGCTTTCCTCGCTAACATGAGCCATGAAATTCGCACTCCGCTCACCGCGATGCTCGGCTTTGCTGAGATCTTGGGAGAGGAAGACACCGCCTCGCATAAAATGGAACACCGAAAGAACATCACCGAAACCATCCAAAAATCGGGCAACCATCTACTGACGATCATCAACGACATTCTCGACCTATCCAAGATCGAGGCAAACAAAATGACCGTCGAAAAGGTCGAGACCTCACCACTGCGTTTGCTTTGCGAGGTTGAAACGCTGATGTTGCCGAGCGCTACAGGAAAGGGAATTATTCTCGATGTTAGTCTAAGCAACCCTTTGCCCGATCGAATCCAGTGCGACCCAACGCGACTTAGGCAAGTTCTGTTAAATCTCGTTGGCAACAGCATAAAATTCACCGAGGCAGGACGCATTCAAATCAAAGCATCGTCGATTTGCGAAAACAACCGTACCTTCTTGGTTGTCGATATTGAGGATACCGGAATGGGCATGTCGGGCGAGCAAACAGAACGGGTTTTTTCGCCCTTCGGACAAGCAGACAACTCCATGACTCGAATTCATGGCGGCACAGGCCTTGGCCTCAGTCTTAGTCGACGCTTTGCCAGGATGATGGGAGGCGATGTTCAACTGCTGCATACGGAAATTGGACGAGGCTCTTGCTTTCGCATGCAAGTACCTCTCGAGACCGTAGCCGATGCAAAATGGTTCGTGAGCCTGGAACAATTTAAAATCAGCATGAAAGGCAATGCGCCAGAAGAACCTCCAACATCGTCCAAGATGAAACTCGCTGGACGCATTTTATTAGCCGAAGACGGTATTGATAATCAGCGACTCATCGCCTTCCATTTACGTTCTGCCGGCGCGACGGTTGACACTGCAGACAACGGCCGCATCGCACTGGAAATGATCGAATGCCAAGAAGCTGCCGGAATGCCTTTCGATCTACTTGTTAGTGACATGCAAATGCCTGAAATGGATGGCTATTCGCTTGCTCGCAGTTTACGGAAAAGCGGCTCAAAACTTCCCATACTTGCGTTGACCGCAAATGCCATGTCTGACGACGAGTGGAAATGCATCGACGCAGGTTGCGATGATTACACCACCAAACCGATCAACAAATCGGTACTTCTGGCCAAATGCGAAGCATGGCTCGGGAAACGTAAGTAGATAAGCGTTCGCTTGCTCGTACTATGTCGCCAACCGCAGCTAACGCCGCTCGTAATTACCCACATCTTTAATCGTCTCATTCCAACTCACCAGGGTTTTCGTACTCGTACTCCGCCCGAAGGGCAGTACTCGTTCTCGTACTCGACGGGCAGGACAACCGAGTACGAGTACCATTTCATTGAGTACGAGTACGAATCAAGTCAAAAAGGTGTGGGTATGATAAGGCTATCGCCGTACGGCCAATTGCTTTAGCTCCCGAATCACCAAAGGCCAATCCGGATCACTGCTTAGTACTGCCAACGGCATACGCTATAGAACATCCAACGGCTTCGGTTTTCGGAACGCTAATGCTCTTGCCGGTTACCAGTTCATTCAAAGCGATTCGCAAGTCTTCGCGTGTCACTGCCGCCCGCTTCTTGCCAAATCCTTGATGAAGATCGTCGATGCGTCCCTGGTACACAACTCTGCGGTCGCGTCCAACAACCACAACCTCAGGGGTTTTCGTCGCAACGAGTCTTCTTGCGATCGCATGATCAGCATCCATGACAATTGGGCAAGTCACTCCGTACTCCTTGCCATGCGTTCTCAGTTTTTCAGGAGTTTGGCCAAGCCCCTCATGAACCAGAACAAACTGAAATCCTTTGTTTTGGTATTCCTGCTGAAGCTTAGAAAGCAACGGTTGATAACTATTGGCTATCGGACAATCGGTGGTCACAAAGACGAACACCAAGGCACGCTGATCAACGCGTCTATCAAATGATTGTGTCTCGCCATCAATATCAGTGAATTCAAATCGATCCAGGACGCGTATCGAATCGGTGTCGTCCGAGGCGAACGCCGATTTGGAAACGAAAGACATGACGATGATCACTATCGCTGGAATAGCCCCAGCGAAGAGCAGTTTTCGTTTCTTTCGACTGGCGAACGCGCTAAAAATCATTGATTGCATTTGGAACCCAGAGTAAAGCGATTGTCTCAATCGCTCGGCGTGCACTTTAGCACATCTGAGCCAAGCGGCCTTGAAGCGAATTGCGGTTTGGGATTTGGTTCGATTGTGGTTTGGCATCGCTGAAACGATTGAGGAGAATGGTTTTACACTGCATGGTACTATTTACCTTTCGGTTTCGTTTCAAGAAAGCGTTCGATCGATTTTCGAGCTTCGTCGATTTCGTTTTGGTCCAGTTGTTCGTCGTTGTTGCTATCCATGATGTCGAGCAATCGATCTCGCTGCTTTTCGGGGATCTCGCTCTTTTGCAATTTGCCATCTCGATTTCGGTCAAACAATCGGAGCAAGCCTCCATTCAATGGACTGCTTCGACCCAATACCCCATTCATTAACGACATCTGCGAACCAATGCGTTTGCGGAGGCTTTCACGCGTTCGCGTCTTGAGATCTTGCTCCAGCACGCCTCGCTGGCTTTCGTCTTTGGCGATGGCCAGCATCGTAATCGAGCCCATTTCGTCAGTCGATTCACGCCCCCAACTGATTGGACGCGGTGGGGAAAATGGGTTCTCAGGATTCTCGGCTGAATTGTCGTAGGTAATGTCGACGACCAACTTCGTTCCCTTCGTCAAAGGGACGGGGCTTTCGTACAAATACTGATCTTGCCAATCCAAGTCCCAGTCGTCAATTCGTAGCAGTTCAATCGGTTTGCCACCCGGTGGTGTAGCGATCATCCTCATCTTGCGGCAAATGTAATGAGCATGCCCACCGATTTCAAAACCAACGATATCAATTGGCAACACATACTCATCGTGAAGCACATAGTTTGAATCGCCAGCGTTGATATCAATGCCTGCCCCCATACCAAAAAGCGGTGGCATTTGCACGGGAACCAGCAACTGCTTGGGAGCTCGATCTGCAAAGTAAAGTCCTAACTGAGCCTGCTCTGCCTCCGCCTTGCCCGTCGGGTGAAAATGCGTCTGCATCACAATGTCGCTCCCCTTTGGCAAGAAGCGAGCCAAGTCACTAGGCAATCGGTTTGGAGTCGCACCTGGGACATAACCTCCCAATCCTCGCGCGAGACTTTCCGGCATGCGTTCGAGAGCATTGCCTCGGGTTTTCATGAAATTCATACCCGCAAATCCAGGCTGACCATCCGGGCTCTTTTGCTCTTTCGCACCACCCTCGGTATCAAGAAAAAACAGAGCGTGATGGACAGCGCCGCGAGCGGTGGGCCGAACTTCGATTGCCTTGATCCATTTGTCTTCGGGCAATCCAACAGGAAAAACAAACGAACGATAAAGGTCTGGTCCGTCCGCCGGAATGTTGAAAGGACGATCCATCCGAACGATCAAGTCAGGAGTGCCCAAACTCCATCCATCGGGAAAATCAGGTGCCTTAGGAGTTTTTGCCGAATCGCCCTCAGGACAGCCCGCTGCAATCCATGCATCGATCTGCTTCTTTTCTTGGTCGCTAAGCCTTCGATCGTTCGCAAAGTTCAAACCCGTATGAATCGGCTTCCACGGAGGCATGTAGCTGTCCCGGATAACCGCTTGAATGGTCTCAGCGCGTTGTGACACGTCGGAATAGCTAAGCAACGGAAAAGGTCCTGCTTGGCCAGGTCGGTGACACGTAGAGCAGTGGTTGTAAATGATCGATGCAATCGGTTCGGCAAAGGTCACATTGATCGCATCATTCGATTCATCCTCACTTATCGCATTCGATCGCGACAAACCAAAATTGGCACTTGCGATCAACACCGGTACGATCATTAAAATTGCATTGCGATTCCGCATACCAGCACCTCTTGAGTTTGTTATAGTTCAGCCAAATTACTGAGCCGCGGGGGCGGGCCCCCGTAAGGGTTAACGGTTTAAAAAAGTTTTAGCGGGAAGCGCCCCCCGCCCCCAATTATCAAAGATGGGTTGAATTGTGGTTTGGCGGGATTAAACCA
>JANPHB010000202.1:0-5919 GCA_031424235.1 Pirellula sp. | reverse complement strand
AAAACTCGACTTTGGTTACCTTCCAATTGGAATCAAGGCCCAGTAATGCACGATAATGTTCAGTGGTTAATTCGTTCATCCCAAAAGGATACCGAATCCACTGTGTTTTCAAACCTACCCACTAAAATTGGCGAAGAACCGCTTAGATATTACGCCGAGACTGCACGGCGACATGATTTCCGTCAACATCAATAAGGCAGAAGTGAGTGAAGATATTCGATCGAGCGACGCTGTTCTCACCTCCAACCCATATCCCATTATCAACCGTCGTACAGTAGCGACAAACGTCAATGTCCCAGAAGGGCATACAATCGTTATAGGCGGCCTAGTCCAGCGTCAGACCGTTGAGCGAGTCAATCGAATCCCCGTTTTGAGTCGGATTCCACTTGCCGGAAGGCTTTTTCAAACTATTGAAAAGCAGGAACAGGATGCAGAAGTTGCCATCTTCATTTCTCCCAAGTTGGTTTTAGACGGCCACGCTTGCAAGGAAACGCATTCGTTCAATGGCACCCTTTCCGAGCCGAAATCGCAAGCCCCCTAATTCGATATGACCATGAAATCGCTTTTTCTATTCGCTTTATTTAGTGCAATAGGGTTCGCTACGCTGGTGCAGACCAGCCCAGTTCTTGGCCAAACATCGAGAGAAAATGCGAAGAAGAGCAATTCAGGGAAAGAGTTGTCGGTAACCGAGTCTTTTGAACCCACCTTTCGCATCGAACCTCTTTCGCAAAACTTGAAGGGTCGGAACGGAGCAATTGTTCCTTTCGAATTCGCAATCGAGTCGACCAATCGCAACGCTGAAATCGAGGTATTGCCAATTGGCTTGCGTCAAGAAATCTCGGGCATGATTCTGCATGATTCTCAGGCGACTCAAGCAGACATGCTTAAGCTTACGTCCCCCACAAAGATGACGCTAACGTCGAATACGCCTGCCAAAATACAGGGGCTCATCCAATTTCCACGGGGTGAAGCAAAATTTCATTCCGTAGGGATCCTGGTCAAGGATGTCGGGGCAGCGGCCAAGTTGCCCACGAATACCGACCCAACCAAGCCCAAGACTCAAGCGGCCATTAGGTTCATTACCCAGTATGTATTGCGACTCGACCTTGAAGTAGACGGAGCGCGAGGTGAAAACGCCAATGTACTCGCAATTGAAAAGCTCGAAATCGTCCCATTCGACGGTCGCCCAAAGTTGATGGCACAGATAATTAATCCATCGGACTCCACCTTTGAATTCGAAGTCCGCGCTAAATTGAGGTCATCACCGAGCGATCGAACCGCTCGTGCGATTCGTTTGGTTATGCCAGTGCGCGAGTCCGTTGAGAATGAAAGTCGATTTGTAGGTCGAATCCTTCCAAAGAGTCGCATTCGCATGGTCGAACTACTTCCAGAGGCGATTGCGAGTGGGACGTATGAAACGGATCTTGAAATCCTGTCCGGCGAAAAAGTTCTCGCCAAGAAAACGCATACGGTTGAGGTGAACGCAGAGGATTTCCCCGCTCAAGAAGTGCTAATCGCTCAGCTTGGTGAAGATGTTCAAGTATCGCCAGCCCAAATGGAGCTTTCGCAACTTCGTGGTGGAAATCGGCGGCTGACTATGCTAATGAAAAACAACGGAAAAGACTCGAAGACGATCGAGATTACTGCTCTTGATTCAACTGGATTAACGATGGAAGCGGCGATGATCCAGCCGCCAAATTTCACACTCCCACCAAATGGGAGTCGGAAAATCACTGTTACCTTGAAGAGTCAGAACGACGCAACCTATTCCACATTGTATGGCTCGCTCCACGTGCAATGCCGTTCGGATCGAAAAGACTTCAGTGAATCACGAAACATTCCGTTGGCGATCGCTTTAAAGAAATCTCCAACACCAGAGCTTAAGTTGACGCCTGTCCATTGGGATACCACTGGAAAGTATCCATGCTTCCGTAGCACCGTTTCAAACGTGGGCGACACTCATCACCCTTTGGAAGCAAGACTTAGCATCTTTGATGAAAAGGGGAACCGCATCCTGATTCCTGCAGGCTTCGGCAAATGGCTAATGCCCGGACAAAGTTCGAAGCTTGAGTTCCGCTCGGAACACGCACTCAGTCCAGGTAAGTATCAGCTCAAATGCGAATTGCAACACGGAGACCGACCCATCGTGGTGGAACAGGTTTTCGAAGTGACCGACCTTGATAATGCGAAACCGATCAAGTCGGTTTCGGCAGATGCTTCAGGAAACGATGCAATCAAGAGCAAGAAAATCGACTGATCTTGCGCCGAATCGAGAATCCAACTGCGGTTGCGACAGATACCAAGCACAACCCGATCGACGAGGGTTCAGGAACAGCTGTTAATGAAAAGGCCCCTCGATAATACCCGCCTTGAAAACTGTCTGCAGTGAAAATACTTGGAACAGCCCCTGCAACTCCCGGTCGGAAAAGCAAAAAGCTGTTTTCGCCTGGCGCCAAAAGATTACCTTGCGAAGCAGAGACAGAGCCATCGGTAGTACCTTGGATTGCCGAAAAGGTACCATCTCCCTTATCGAGACCTGCCACCGCAGCAATATCACCAAAGTCCGCGCCGCTTGTGTGAGGGACATAGCCAAAAGCGATATCATCCTTCTTAAATTCGAACCCTCGAATCATTGTATCACCCTCAAACCATACAACTTGCGCGGATCGATTTGTATCCGGAAACTGCTGGCCACCAACCGTCTCCAATTCCAATCGCACATTTTGCCAAGTGACAGCTAAGTAATGGCCAGACGAATAATCTGCTAAAACCGTATTGTTCACGGGTTGATCTACCGTGGATTGGATCAGCAGATAATCATCCCAAAGCGGAGCAATACTTGCTCGCGAACTGCCCAGTGGTACTGGAGAAAAATCAGCTTCTCCAGCCGCTGTCGCTGCGAAAACCAAATGGCCATTTTCCGAAACATAGACATCGCCTTTGGTTTCGCCAAAGTATCTTCCTGAGAAATTCTCAACGCCACTAACTAAACCTGAGGTAAGCTTGACTCGGGCTTCGTCTGGAATTGGGCTCGCCTCTATTACTACGGTTCCTGTCGGGGTTAGTATCAATCCAGCGGACACAGGTGCCGTTGAAAAACAAACGTCAAAAAGTAGTAGTCCGAGGACGGCCATCGGACCTAAGTTTCGGTTATGCATTGTTTATCTTCCATGACCATTTCTAGAGCGCTTTCACAACGCAACTGAGGCTACCGAAGCGAAGCCGTTTTGGCAACCCAACCACATAATTGCGGGGTACCACACTGCATTCAAATTGTAAACAAAAAACTTCTTGAAAAATGGGTTGCTGACACAAATCAGAAGCTAACTTTTTTCTGTCTTGAGAGCGACATTGCTAACCGCTTTCAAAACATTGCCCCCTTTGCCCCCTTTGTTACATTTTGGAGTTTGCCCCATGTTTAAGAAATTTGTACTTTCGTTTGTCGCTTGTGCTGCT
This sequence comes from Pirellula sp., assembly GCA_031424235.1. Taxonomy (GTDB): domain Bacteria; phylum Planctomycetota; class Planctomycetia; order Pirellulales; family Pirellulaceae; genus JBKCUI01. The sequence continues at coordinate 2,463 of JANPHB010000202.1, read as the reverse complement.
TTGCTTGGATTCGTATCCGAGTCAGTTATGGCTCAAAGCAATCAAGTTTTTAAGGTGACCGTTCCTACGTCGGTTTCGATCGTTGCTCCCGCCGCTGTGTCCATCACCCACAATGAAACGGATGCTCCTCAGGCGTTCCCCGCTCAAGCCTGGGCTGTCAAAGGGAATTCTCTCAACGGCGTTAACGTGAGTTTCGCGACGACCACCCCGTTTGTTCATGCTACCGACAATACCTTTAAGCGAAACGCGAAACTGGACCTTGCAGTCGGTACAGTAACTGGCCCAGCAGCATGGACTGTCGGCATCGCTACAGACACGACGAATTACGTCAACAACGATGGCGTTGCGCAAGTCACTGCATCCTCGAACGGTGTAGGCCGGGCGAACATGAATTTGACCGTCAGCTTCATTACCGAAGAATACGGAGTCTTTGCAGCGGGTGATTACCTCACCACCGTTACAGGCACCATTGCAGCCAAGTAAACCGTTGAATTCATAGACGCGGTTCTCGCAACCCTGACTTCGCCAATCCAAGAGCTCCTTGCCGGCTTGTTATTCATGCCGCTCCGCCCTCTGATGGTGACACATCCCCAGCGCATTGTAGAAAATCGCATCCTAGGAAATCGACGACGTTCTAGCTGTTTTATCGAAACAGCTAGAACGATTTTTATTTGACTCCTTCGACTTAGCCAGCAGTGCATTTTACTTATGGCTTTCTTTCAAACCGCGAGCTTAGGCGAGCGGCAGCCTGCGTTATCCCAACCCGCCGCGTGAGCGAGGGGCATTTCCGCAGGTCCCTCACTCACGTTTCGGGTTATGATTGGTAGTTTTAACTCTGCCGCTCGCCTTAACTCAGAAACAACGGCTTCAAGTGCCGATCAAAGATGTTCGTTGTCACTTGCTCGCCTACGATTTTTGCGTTCGACTTGAGCAAATCCGTGAATCGGGTTCCCGACTTTGCCGCGACCTTGAACGACACATGCAATAATTGCCGAACGCTCGCGTTGAATTGAGCCTCGCCTGGAATATGCCGAATCGTACTTGCAAAATGGCCACCGTCCCAAGTATCTACCTCCGAGGCGGACGGCAATCGAGCACGATCGATATCGATGACGCTTGCATAGGGAGCACAGAATTCATCGATGTGCTCCAACGCATAGGCGTAAATCTCCTTTGCAAGCTGTAGGCCGTCTCCACCTGCCTCACAGAGGCCGATCAACTCTTCGAGCCATGTTGTACCGGCTGTCTTGAGGTGGATCCCGGCACCGGTCTGGTCCATCGCCTTTCGAATGATCGGGTAAAGGCCAAATTTATCGCTGCCGCTATGAACGCTGAGCTTTAGATTGCTAGGCAAACCATACTGTCCGACAGCGAAGCGAATGACTGCTAGGTCATCGAAAAACTCTCGCTCGAATTGCTTTAGATCGCCAACATAGTCGACACCCTTGTTGAAGCGGCCCGTAAACTTCGGAGCGATCGTTTGGATAGGGCACTTTTCGTCGGCCAGCGCAGCCAGAATGATGAGCAACTCGGGCGGTGTTTGCGGTGAGTCCGTTTCGTCCATCGACACTTCAGGGACGAAGTTGCCGCTCCCCTTTTTTGTTTCGATGTAGCGGAAGATGTCACCGGCTTGGCGAGTTGCTAACAGGTACTTGCGAGCAACCCGTTCGACTTCATTGCGACCAATCACCAACGGGCCATCAATCCCAGGGACCTTGATTGGGCTCAGCAATTCCGGATGACGTTGAACAAACTGGATTACTTCGGCGTCGCTTGCGGATTTGCCGATGGAATCAGCCACGTCGATCGTGAAAAAATTGGAACAAGCCAAAAAGCGATCGACCGTCTTTAGCTGGATATGATCGGCATCGACAAACCAAGGATGCGTCCAGCCAAGTTCAGTAACTGCGGTGGCCGCGGCATCGTATACGCTTTGAGGCTCGGAGCCGATAAAAGTATGTTCTCGATTCGATTTGTTCCAAACCGGAACAACGTCGAAGCCTTTTTTCGGCTTCATTTGCTCAGACAGCTTCATGAACGCGCGGAGCTGCGATTTGGCTTGGTGGGCAAAGCGATCGCCAACACCGATGGAATAGGGCTCTAAAACTAACATCAACGTACCTTTTTGAGAGTGGAGCGGCCTATTGTCACTGAAATTCTGGAGAATGGAAGAGCGAGAATGGGCATCCTACTCTCATCGCATATGGATGGTAACCCGACGCGTCAGCGATTGCTAAGTTCGTCGTTTAAGAGTCAGCCGAAGGCGTACCCTTACTTCTTTGACAGTACGCCTACGGCTGACTGTTAAACGAAGCGCATTTGGACTAGTCCTCAATCAAGCGAAGCTTGTTTGAGGTTTCTTGACGATTTCATAAAAAAACCTGAAACCTCCTGGTGTTTTTGCGGTTTAACGTAGTAACAACACAAACGTTTTATCGCTAGCACGGAGGATTTCAGGTGAAG
>JANPHB010000201.1:0-33300 GCA_031424235.1 Pirellula sp. | reverse complement strand
GCCAATCGCAGGCAGAGAACACACTTTTATGCATATGGCCATGTGTGTCCGGCTCGGGCTCGTCCCGACCAGACACCGCATTGGTGTTCTAATGTGCCTCGTAAAGAAAATGAAAACTCCGGATTCGTCGCACCGCCAAGGGCGGTGCGACGAATCCGGAGTTTTCATTTTCTTTACGAGGCACATTAGAACACCAATGCGGTGTCTGGTCGGGACGAGCCCGAGCCGGACACACATGGCCATATGCATAAAAGTGTTTTCTCTGCCTGCGATTGGCCTTACGCTTTTGCAAACATCCCTGAGATTCGCAAGTGGTTATCGTAGTGAGCGGTTGCCACCAGATTGCTCTCAAGATGAATGTCCATGTCTCTGGCTAAGGTCGGTAACTTGAACCGATGCATTTCTTTTTCTTGGGCATCGTTAAAGAACAACAAAATGCCGCCCGTTGAACCACCAGAAACTCCGACTGCCGTTCCGTCCTTTAGCCATTGAACGCGCCAAACAAGCCCACCTGGAATCCCCTCGCACGAATGCGATTTTTTTAAGACGCCATCAGCCCAATTGATCCGCAGGACCAGCGGCTCATGAACGGCGCCAAATGGGTTCGTCGCCTTGTGCGTACCACCAGCAATGAGTTCACCTCGCTCCATGTTCAATGCCATCGCGCGGACACCGCCAAACTCCGCATTCTGACCCTTGTTCTCTGCGTAAAGCGGCGTCGCCTCGATCGTGCGTTCAAGCTTGCGATCCGCAAGATTCCAAACGTGGATCTTTCCCAGTAAATCACCAGTAACAAGTTGTGTACCACTTGGATGAAACAACACACTATAGATGTGTCGTTCATGGCCCGGCAATTCGCAAATCTTCTCACCCGTCGCCATGCTCCAAAGACGCAAGATTTTGTCGTTGCCAACCGACGCCAAAGTTGTATTGTCAGGCGAAATAGCCATACCGCGAATCCAACCCGAGTGAGCATCGATTTTGCGAACGATCGATGGCGTTTCTTCTTTCGCCGACCACCAAATGATCCTGCCATCGCAACCACCAGAGATCAACTGCTGGCTGTCGTTACTATAGCAAAGTGCATGCACCCAGCTCTCGTGACCTACGAGCACTTTCTTCTGACCAGTCGGGACGGTCCAAAGTTGCAGCGACGAATCTTCGGAACTACTTGCGGCCTGCAAACCGTCCGGCGACATGCGACAAGCGATGAGAGGCCGATCGTGCTTCCATTCATAAGCAACGTGCGTCTTGGTTATGTCGATCGTCGAATTCACGTTAGGTCAACACTTTCCAAACAGGCGCAGCGGAGGGGTCCGCGATCGGTAATTGGCGGCCGTCGACCGCTATCGATTGCGATGAGTCAACTCCAACGGCCCTGAGATAAGTATGAAACAAAGCTCCGTGGTCAACTTGGCCATCGACCACTTCGGTCCCTTCGTCGTTGGTCTTACCAAACGCAGCTCCTCGCGCCATCTTGCCGCCAGCCATGAGTACCGACCAAGCTTTTGACCAGTGATCACGGCCATAATACAAGTTGATGTTTGGAGTTCGTCCGAACTCACTGAGAACCACGACCAAGGTTTTTTCGAGCAACCCTCGATCCGCTAAATCGGCGACGAACGTTGCGAAAGACTGGTCAAATTCACCGAGTTGCTCAATGTGAAAGATGAAATTCTCATTGTGCGTATCATAGTTGGAGTGTGTAACTTGAACAAAAGACACTCCGTTTTCGAGCAATCGACGGGCCATCAAGCATTGTCGACCGAAGTCGTGATTGCCGTAGCGTTCTTGGTCCTTGGTCGATTCTTTGGAGATATCAAAGACGTCCTTGCGTTCCATCAATCGCAGGGCTTGCTCGTAGCTATGCGTGTAGGCATCGGTGATGGCCGTTCGGCGACGCGACAAGAACTCTTGGTTGACGTGACGTCGCATTTCATGCCTACGAGCTTCGGCCTCGTCATTGATCGCATCCGGCTTGGTGGTATTGGGGGGTGGCTTGCTGCCGCCCAACGAAATGCTCGAGTACTTTGGTCCGAGATAGGCAGCTTCGTTCCCTTTACCGCCACCTCCACCAGGAGTGACGACGATGTGGCCGGGCAGACCACGACTTTCATCGTTGAGCATTCTCGCAGCGACCGCACCGATCTGAGGATACTCGGCGGCCGCGGACTGGCGACGGCCAGTCAACATGAGATAAGCACCTTTGCCGTGATCATCTTCGGCGGTGTTGACCCCTCGCATCAAACAGAGATGATGCATCTGCTTGGCCGTGTACGGCAACAGATCGCTAATGTGAATTCCGGGTACCGAAGTTGGAATCGCTCGGCAAGGCCCTCCGGTTTTGGTCCCAGGCTTTGGGTCCCAGCTTTCGAGCTGGCTGAGTCCGCCATGCATATTGAATACAACCACGCGCATGTCTTGCGACTTGAGCTGATCTGCGGCAGCCCCGTGCGTTAGCGTTCCCAAACCACCAGCGATGGCCCCGCCAGCAGCAACCCCCGACAACGACTGACGCAAGAAGCGACGTCGGTTCAGTCCGTGATCTTGTGACCCACAAGCGTAGTGTGCTATCGTCATGAAATATGCGCCTCAGAGGGTTATGCAAAAAGGGTTAAGGGTAAACTCGATATTCGGAGCTCGTCAACAAACTCCACACCAACTCTTGAGCGACAGCCGGTTTCTTGTCACCGGCTTTGCTAAGCATATCGACGATCCAAGTTTGCTCTTCAGGCGTTGCTTCACGCGAGAAAAGCGATCGGAACAAGAGCTTCGCGGCAACGATGCCATCTGGCTGCTGGACGATTTGGTTGGCTACATTGTTACTGCTCGGTGCCGACCATTGGAACACCGAACCGCCATTCGCCATGTACAACGCTTGGTCTGGCGAGGCAAAAAACTCATCGCTGGTTTGACCGACTCCAGAAGAATAGAGATTGGCAAAGGTATCGACGTGCGGACGAAGCTTGTCGAGCGCTTGACGCGTGGCTTGCAGCGCCCTCGCCGACCGCAGTTCGGGGGACGCATCTGCTGCGAGCGGTGCCTGCTTTTCTAGTTCAGCCATTTCCGCTGCCACATGATTTTTCAAAACGTCTGTCGACTGCAGAATGCTTAGACCTAACTGTTCAGGGGAAAGAGGCCGGTTTTGAGCCAAGTGACTCGACTTCTGGCGAACTTCGAATACGTTTTGCTTCGCAACCGAACAAGCGTCGATCGCCTTTTGCTTCGCGTCCGCTTTCTCCGCAATCAGCTTCTCATTTTGCTCTACGCTTTGAGCGAGAGTCAATCGAGCCTGCTCCTCAATTGCCAGTTGAGCGGCTTGCGTTTCTACCAGCTTGCTTTTCTCTGCGAGCTCGGTCTCAATCGCAACCATGCTGGTATTCATCCCATCCACAGTAGCTTTTGTTGCGTCGATCGAGGTCTGGATGGTTTGTTTTGCAGCAATCAACGACTCTGCAGGTAACGACTGGGCGGACTGGACAATCGGCAACGATTTGTCGATCGAATCAAAGGTACTGCGAAGCTGCTCCAGTTGAGCCATCGTATTCTTTCGATCCTCCAACGCTTTGCTTTGTTTGGCTGCAACAGCGGTCTTTGCAATCGTACTGTCGGCAATCTGCTTCTGCGTCACGGCCATCTGTGCAATCTGCTGAGTCAGTTTACCTTTGGACTGTTCAAGCGACTGAACGGCTAACGCTTGTTCGTTTTCGAAGCCACCGACCGATTGCGAGGTTGCTAGCCATGTCTGTATATGCGTCAATTCGGCAATTCGATTGGACATCACGGTGGCGTCCCTATGCGCCTTTTGCCAAAGCGCTCGCATCGCTGTGAATTGCATATCAGCCGCATGGAGTCGTTCTTCGACTGCTTTGAGTTTGGCAGCAAGCTCGAGAACTTTTGTACGCTCCGCTTCGAGCGCGATCTGGTTCGCATCGCGAGGCACTGTTGCATCGGTCAACGTTTTCTCCAGGTTTGGTATTGATGCCTTGCTTGCCTCTGCTTTCGACTTGGCAGTCGCGATCGCTTGTTGCAACTCCGCGTCGTCCGGACCAAGGAGTTTCGCCTGCTCTAGTTTCCCGGCAGCTTCCTCCAACAGCTTTTGTTTGGTTGAGGCGTCGTCGAGCAACTTCTTGGCTGCAGCAAATGCAGCTTTCGAAGCGTCGTTTTTCTTCATGGACTCTTTGAAGGTCGCTTCGGCTTTATCGATCTCGGCCCATACCTCTACGCGTTCTTTTTGGCTCGCTCTCCAACCCGACTCCGAGTCTTCATATTGTTTCTTGGCGGCATCAGAGGCAGCCGTCAGTTGGACCAATTCCGACTCATTCGCTTGCTTTCGAGCTGCAAGCGAACTCGCAAATTGCGTTTGCACATCACCTGGCAAGTTAACCACCGAACCAAGCCGTAACGAAGCTTCGATCGGCAGTTGAACTCCGACTTTGTAAGCTTCGCTCAAGACGATTTGCTCGATCATGGATCGGGTATTGAAGCCCGACCGAATCAACTCATCCGTGAGAGCATCGAGAAGTTTAGGATTGGTGGGGGGATTGCCCGGATGATGCATGTCCAAAGGATGCACCAAGCCTCGTCCCATGACCATCGCCCATAGTCGGTTGGACCAATTCTCAGCGAAGGCTCGATTGCTGGCCGTGAGCTGAGAGACGAGCGAATTTCTTCGGCTGAAGAGCGGAGGATTGGGGGCTCCCTCCATCGACTCAGGCATGGGGGCGGGCTGATAGCGTTGATCGGGAGCTTCGAATGGGTCGAACGATTCGGTGCTGCCAGGAGCACGGGTTCCGGTTCGGAAGAGTACCCCTTTATCGAAGACAGACTCAAAAGGTGCATCCCGAGCAGCGCGTTCGACGTAGAGCTGGACTTTTTGTTCGGCCCCCTTGTCGTCTTTGAATTTCGCTTCTGCAAAGGAGCTGGGAGTCACAAATGCTAACAGGCCATGGTAATCGACTTGCAAGTAATCATCGACTTGGGGATGGTCGTGACACTGTGCGCACTGCATATCGCGACCAAAAAACACTCGGCCGATGTCTCGAGCAATAGCGTGTGAGTCTCCAGCACGCTCCAGGAAAAATCGCTGTTGTGCCCGTTCGCTCTGATTCCACCAAACGCCAGCGATCGTCTCTTTTGCGATCTGGTCGATTGGCTTCTGCTCGTCGACTACTTTTCGCAAATAGGCCAGCCACTTGACTCGGTCAACTTGCTGGTGAGGGCGCCGTTGCAAAAGCGTCTTATCGAGCCAGTCCACCATGCGTTCACGGTAAAGTGGATCGTCGAGAAAACGCCGAACCCATCGCTGCCATCGATCTGCTGCACTATCCGCCAAGAATTCGTCGAGTTCTTGAGAGGTAGGCACGACCAATCGCAGATCCAACGACAACCGGCGAAGCAAAGGTCCATCCGATTCCATTTTGCCAATGATCGGTTCGAAATCCCGTTCCACCAACGAATCGATGGTGGTGGCAAGATTCGACTGTCCGAGAACATTGCCAATGTCCAAATGCAAGCACAAGACAATAGGTAACGCGAACGCCAAGCGATGAAACCAATGGTTGTAACCAGTTTTCATGGTGCACCAAGTTTGTGTGGGACCACCGACCATATTCGGTTAGCGGTAATGCAGGTGGGAAAGGAACTGACGATTGTTTTGACTTCGTCGGACTGCTTTAAGGTGGGGGATATTGGTGGGAGCGGTACTGTGACCACTCAGCCATTGTCGTCCTATTAGGTCCGAAAGTCAACCAAAGTTGGGAAAGGATGGATTTTGCCAAAAACGTTAAATCCAACGCCAATCGCTGGCTTTTTGATTGCTATCATTGCCGAGTCTTGAAAAATATCGAGTGCATCGTCGCATCCGATCGTCGCATCCGGCAGATGCGACCCACCGTAGGTCACTTTTGCCGAAAGTGACCTAAACCCCGAAGCGTAAGCGAGGACCACAAACAGTGCAAAAGCAACTCACCATTTGGACCAATGCCAAGCTTCCAACTGCCGCCGCGGAAAAGCTAGCACAATCGGTCCGTCCGCACCGTTTGCTTTATGCCTCCGAGATGAGTTCGCTCAATTTGACCGCGAGCCCACCGGATTCGCAACTTGCCGAAGCGGACATCGCGTTCGGGCAACCCGACGTAAAGCAAGTCTTTGGCTCACCGAAGTTGCGTTGGGTCCATCTGACAACGGCTGGTTATACAGCTTACGATCGCGATGATCTTCGAGAACACTTTCTGTTGCGAGGCATGGCCTTGACCAACAGTTCAGGCGTCTATGATGACCCATGCGCTCAACATGTGCTGGCCATGATGATGGCCTTTGCAAGGCAATTGCCAGCATCGCTGAAAACTCAATCGTCAGGCAAGGATTGGCCGGCAGACGAACGCCGCCGCGAGTCGTTTTTGCTGAATGGCCAAACCGCTATCGTTTTTGGTTATGGCGAGATCGCAACACGTTTGTGTGAGTTGTTGGCACCATTTCGCATGAACTTGTTTGGCGTACGGCGGCGGGTGCGAGGTACCGAATCGATCCCGATGATTGACGAATCGCAATTGCCCGACGTGTTGAGCAACGCGGACCACGTAGTTAACATCTTGCCCGCGAACGCGAGTACGACTGGTTATTTCGACGCGACCAAGTTTGAGAAGATGAAACGGGGCGCCTACTTTTACAACATTGGACGCGGAGCCACTGTCCATCAAGATGCGTTGCAGCAATCGCTAGTTTCCGGAAAACTGGCTGGAGCCTATTTGGACGTCATGACTCCTGAACCATTGCCACCAGACCATGGGTTATGGACAACCCCGAATTGCTACATCACCCCTCACACCGCGGGCGGATTCGACGAAGAGATGAACGGTCTGGTCTCGCACTTCCTCGAGAACTTACGCCGGTTCGAATCGAATGAGCGATTGCTAAATCGAATTGTCTAAGACGAGCTATATGCCAAATGCGATTCCAACGCTGAATGCTCATGCGACTTATCTCATCTGCTATACTCATTGCCAATGATTTGTCCCTTCTAACCCTCTTCGTATTGGATCACCGATTATGAAAGCAACACTCAAAAAATCGTTAGCAAGACTCCTTGCCTTTGGGTTCGTATCGAGCAGCTTTTTGACAACGCAAATCCGTGCTGATGAAGGCATGTGGCTCTTCAATTCTGTACCCAAAGCCAAGCTCAAAAGCAGCTACAATTTTGAGCCGACTCAAGAGTGGTTAGATCATGTGATGCTCTCGAGCGTTCGCTTTAACTCTGGCGGTTCGGCGTCCTTCGTCTCCTCGCAGGGCCTAGTGCTAACCAACCACCACGTCGCATCCGACACGCTTTATAAAATATCGACGGCGGAGCACAACTACAACGAGAACGGCTTCCTCGCCGCCACCCAAGCGGACGAGATCAAGACCCCGGACCTCGAACTCAATCAGCTCATCTCGATCGAAGATGTGACCGCGAAGATCAACGGTGCGATCAAAGAGAGCATGACGAGTCAAGAAGCCAGCAAAGCCCGACAGGCAAAGATGGCTGAGATCGAAAAAGAATCGCTCGACAAAACGGGACTTCGCAGCGATGTGGTGACGCTTTACGGAGGTGGACGCTATCACTTGTATCGTTACAAAAAGTACACCGACGTTCGGCTTGTCTGGGCACCAGAAGCCGGCTCGGCATTCTTTGGCGGTGACGCAGACAATTTCGAGTATCCACGTTATTGCCTCGACGTCACGCTCTTCCGAGTCTATGAAAACGGCAAGCCGGCCAAAATCGATCACTTCCTCAAGATGGAGCCCAACGGCGCCAAAGAACAAGACCTAGTGTTCGTGTCCGGCAATCCAGGCCGAACGCGTCGAATCCTAACTCACGACGCGGTCGAGTATCAACGCGACGTTGCCATGCCTCGCACCATGAATAATCTGAGGCGGAAAGAAGTGATGATGCAGCAGTATGCTCTGGCAGGACCAGAACAACAGCGCCGATCTCGCGACGACCTTTTTGGAATCCAGAACTCCCGCAAAGCCTACACCGGTATGCTCGGTGGCCTTCAGGATCCTCTCTTCACCGCTTCCAAGAAACGTGAAGAAGCAGAGCTGTTGAGTCGGATCTCACAAGACCCAAAATTGGCTCCACTCAAGAAAGCATGGGATCAAATTCGTGAGGCACAAACCAAGCGACGCGAATGGCTAACCAAACAAGCTTCGCTTCGCAGCAAGATCTATGGCATCGCGGAAACGCTTGTCCTGATGGCCAGCGAAGATAGCAAAGCCAGCGGCGATCGATTGCGAGAATTCCGAGCCAGCAATCGCGAATCGCTGGAGCAGGAACTCTTTTCGGAAGCCCCAACCTACGAGGATTTGGAACGGGTTCATCTCGCCGACGAACTGGCGAGACTGGCCGAAGATCGAGGCGGCAACGATCCACTAGTCCTTGCAGCCCTCGCCGGAAAGAGTCCACGCCAACGCGCCGCCGAACTAGTCGCTCAGACGAAACTGATTGACGTGGCGGAACGCAAGAAGCTTGCTGCTGCAGGAACGCAAGGCATCTCGGATTCCAAAGACCCCTTGATTCTATTGGCAAAGGCCATGGAGTCGGAGTATCGAAAGGCTCACGAGGCAGCCGACAGCATCGAAGAACAAGAGCGACAAGCCTACGCGAAAATCACCGAAGCCAAATTCGCAGTCGGTGGCGATTCCGTTTATCCAGACGCAACGTTCACATTGCGTCTAGCCTATGGCAAAGTCCTGGGGTACGAAACCGATGGCAAGAAAGTGCCAGCCCAAACGACGTTGGGCGGCGCTTTTGAACACGAGACCTTGCACTTGAACAAGGACCCATGGGTTCTGCCAAAGAGCTGGCAAGCGGCCAAAGGAAAGATGAAAGCGGATACACCGTTTAATTTCGTTTGCACCGCGGACATTATCGGCGGCAACTCTGGTTCGCCAGTCGTATCTCGCGATGGTGCAATGGTTGGAATCATCTTCGATGGAAACATTGAAAGTCTGACAGCCGACTTTTATTACACGGACAATGTATCGCGAGCCGTCGCGGTTCACATTGCAGGTGTGCTGGAAAGCTTGAAGACAATTTACAACGCACCAAAACTAGCCGAAGAGATGGGCAAGTAAGCTCAAGCATAGGTAGCCGGTTTCGTGAGAAACCTGCGTTCAAGCGTAGCTGGTTTCGTGAGAAACCTGCAGTGAGTTAGATCACTTGGTTATTTCTCTCCTCCTCGGGAGGAGAAGGGGGTGGGGGATGAGGAGGCTGGCGCTGGATATGACACTGCTACAACCCTACGAAGCCGTACCTGAAATCCTAGGTCCCAAAACCCATCGTTACTTGTTGACGATGGGTGGCCGTCTCTTAACCTTTGACCAAGTCATCGATCTATGGCAGCAGGATATTGCGTTTTCAAAGTTCTTTACATCAACATTGGTCGATTCTCGTTTCACAGCCTACCGTTGGGAAACTCCGCCGATAAGCCAAGCCAATAGGACTCGCCAATTTGAATTCGTTTTGCTCGACGAGCCCCGATTAGCTCGCAGGCCTGACGAACATGCGTTTGCCGAGCAATTTGCGAAGGGCGAGTCGGACGAAGTAGTCGTCTTTCCCGCCTTGGGCAAGGGCACGACACTGATCTCGCCGAAGCCGACCAACGAAGCAGCCATCTATTCCGACCTAGCATCATTTCTCCGATCGGCCAGCGAATCGCAGAGTACAGCACTTTGGCAAGCGGTAGGCAAAGTGATGTTAGGTCATGTTTCCGGAGAACCACTTTGGCTAAGCACAGCCGGTGGAGGAGTTGCTTGGCTGCATGTGCGGCTAGACAGACGGCCAAAATACTATGGGCACGAGCCTTATACAAATTGGTGTGTTGATGGCGACGTTGGTGTGTAGCCCGTAAGCGATTTTGTTTTTAAAGGCGTTTGTTTTCCGTGCTTTTGCGGCTAGGGCTTAAACTCCAGGCTCAAAATCCTTCAACGGCCTCGAGCTCACACCGCATGGCTTGGTCGGCCGAAAGAATTTCGTGGACGGCCCATTTTGTGTCGTCGGCTGGCATCAGGTATCTTGGGCCTTGGATGCAACGCTGTTCGTTTGGGTCAACACTTGTCGATGTCTCCATGTTCAATGCGTGAACCCACGGCTTGCTGCAATCTTCCCAAAGTACGGTCGTTGGGTCTGGGGACGCTACTGCTGCGATCGTAAGCTTCGGTGAACTCTCTTGCCCAAGCTCATACGGTGTGCTTGTACCCCAAGTCAATCTCACTTCATCTTGGTTAGGGATGGATGCAAACGAAGTTTGCAGGCGAGCAAGCTGTGGTTCGTCTTGGCAGATGACTCGAATAAACGAATCGCTTGTCAACGACTGTTGCAGATGGTCTTTGAGAAGGGCGATGCTCCAGCCAGTGACAGGTTCGATCCAATCGGGCGCGATCTCGAATGCAGGGAGGATGACGAACGTTCGCATGCACATCCGTGGATGAGGCACCTTGAGATGAGGTGTCCAGATGCGTTGTTGGTCGTAGAGGAGCAAATCGATGTCGATCCGTCTTGCTTCCCAACGCAACTGGCGTTGCCGTCCAAGCGTGGATTCGATCGACTTGATGATCTCCCACACGGCCCAAATAGAGAGGTCGGTTTCGATCGCCGCAACTGCGTTCAGGAAGTCACCTTGGCCGCCAGGACCGCCGACGGGCGGCGTACGATAGAGTTGACTAAGAGACAAGTTGGACGAGCCAAACGAATCTGCTAACAATCGCTTTGCAGCCCGCATCGACTCGCGAACACTGCCGAGATTTGCACCAAGACTAATGAGAGTTCTCGGCATCCGAACGTATTTCTACGACTTCTTGGCCGTGTCTAATTTGTCGACGAACCAGTTTATCGTGAGTTTTGACCAATCGTTCTTTTGAGCGTTTTTGCGGACGAAAACAGAATAGTATTTCGGAACGGTCTGACTGGCGTCTTTGTAGATGAGCTTGAAGGTGTGGCCACTGGCTACGACATATTCGGATTCGACGTTGACGAAGAGCCATTTCGGATTTTTGCGTTCCCGGATTTCTTTGTGATAGAGATCGTCGCGAATTCGAAGCATGGTGGCTTTGCTGGCAGACTCAGGCTCGCTGATTTCGATAGAGGAGCCTGCCAAAAATGCGACGTGGTCCAAATCTCCTTTGGAAAGGTAATCTAGATAAGTCTCGGCAGTCTTGCGGGCTTGCTGCTGGTCATATTTGTTTTCGACATACATGTAGAAAACGCTGAATGAAACGGTTGTCGCCCCAATAACCAAGGCTAAAAATCCAAGCGACTTTGAAATAAATCCCAACTGGAATCGTTTGGCGGTGAGCAAAGCGACAGCCCCAAGTGCAGCCCCAATCAACGCGATTGGCATCATGTGGATGTACTGGATCGAAAACAGTCCTGCGACAGCCATTAGAAAACCGAATAACGCGACCGCCGAAAAATTGGTTGGTTCACGTGCCTCTTCGGCTTCGGCTGTTAGAAAGATTTCGCTCATAAGTGATTGAGTGGGTTCGAAACGAAGAGTTTTGGAATCGGAAAGCGAGTGGATAGAATAGCCGGAATCGAGTTATTCATCTAGCAACGATCGGTCGGAGTGAAATAGCTTTACGGGCTCGAGGCTGTGATGGTTCGATGAAACCTGCACTCAAATTGTTCGCGGAACGGCGCAAGCCGTCCGTTGAGTGGGCAGAAATTGCCACGAAACCGTACGGCTACTGCTGTAAACGTGTTTTCAACGAGTTTACGCAACCAATTCGTTACCAGGGAGGGTGAGGCTCCTGCCGAACCGTGGCGTCCCAAGCTCGGCAGGAGCCTCGCACTCCCGATGACTTTTATGGGGTCTGCTCCATTCCAGTGAGCGATTTGCGTCAGTGATTTCGGTTATTCCACCATGAATTGGAGGAATAACGGCGACTTGAAGGCAGAAACGACCAAAAAATGAGCTAGTGTTGTCAGGAAGTCCTATCTTGGCGTTGAAAAAACGACAAAACGGCTCATACTAGGTCCCGCGTGGAGTTTTTCCGCCACCAAACTGTCTTCCTCCCTCTCCCAAAATGATTCCAAACAGCCATTTGAACGGTTCGGTCGTCCGACGCGTCAAATTGCGCGAGCTTATTCGCGAACATGGCTTCGTTTCGATTCCGGACTTGCGAGATGCGATGGAAGTTAGCGAGTCCACCATTCGCCGGGATTTGGAAGCGCTCGAGGACCTGGGTGAAGCCAAACGTACGCACGGCGGCGTTTTTTCTACCGGACCGACAACTGCCGTTAAGCAGTTCGAAACCAAGCAAAACCCTGGGCAATGGGACAAAAAACGCAGTATCGCCGAATGCGCCGCGGGCTTGATTGAAGACCACGACACTTTGCTGCTCGATGGCGGTAGCACAACTTATGAGCTCGCGAGACAGCTGATTGGCCGTCCGTTGCAAATCGTGACAAACTCCCTCCCGGTAGCGAATCTTTTTTCCTCATGCGATTCCGTCGACCTGGTTTTGCTGGGTGGAGCCCTCCACCATCGGACGGGCGTGACTCTCGGGAATTTTGCCAATCAGATGCTTCAATCTATCAATGTCCAGAAGGCGTTTTTGAGCGTTGCCGGCATAAACGCTAAAGGTTTCTACAATAGCAACATGCTTTTGGTGGAAACCGAACGGGCCATGATGGAATGTGCAGACCAGACAATTATCGTGGCAGATAGTTCCAAATTCGGACATTCCAGCTTGGCGCGATTATGCGAATGGTGCGATGTCCACACCCTCGTGGCCGATGACGGCTTAAGCGAGACATGGCGCCGACAAGTCGAAGAATTTCAAGTTCAACTTATCCTGTCCAGCTCGCCCGCTTCGTCGCAAGACGATGCACCTGAGAATTCAACCTCAATCAATACCAACTAGCGAACCCAAGATCGTGACAGCAATCCAAAACCTTGACCCTAGCACCATTGAGTCGTTAGTTCGTTCGGCGGTCGCGCGAGCCCTGGGAGGCGATTCCGGCGCCAGCAGCAACCCGAACAAACCGAATCTGGTCGTGAGCATTTCCGCTCGGCATATCCATTTGACCGACGAGCATGTCGAAAAACTCTTTGGGCCAGGCAAAAAGCTGACGCCTGAAAAAGGCCTTTACCAAGACGGTTTTTTTGCGGCTGCCGAGACGGTCATGATCGTCGGACCGCGAAGACGCATGTTGCCCAATGTTCGGGTGCTTGGCCCAACGCGAAAAGCCAGCCAAGTTGAATTGGCATACACCGATGCGATTTCGCTTGGAATCGATGCTCCTGTTCGTCACAGCGGTGACATTGCTGGAACACCGGGCTGTGTTTTGGTTGGTCCTGCTGGTGCTGTTGAGCTAACCCACGGAGTGATTCGCGCGGCTCGTCACGTTCATATGGGCCCGAGCGACACGGCATTTTACGGCGTCAAGAATGGCGACTTCATGTCTCTGAGCGTCAAGTCGCATCAGTGTTCGGTGGTCTTCGAGGATTTGCTGGTTCGCGAAGATGTGCATGCCAAGCTCGAGGTGCACATCGATACCGACGAAGGCAACGCTTGTGACCTAGATCGAGCGATTTCGATCGAACTGAAAAAACAAAAACCTTGCAAGTGTGCGGAGCATTAGCCGGTGGGCGCTAGCCCCGGTTTTCGGCCCGGTAGCCGCCGCAAAAGCGGTGCTTCCAGACAGGTCGATTAGCCAGCTAGCGATGTAAAGACAATATCACAAGCAATGGTCGCATCCGGCAGATGCGACCCACCAAACCACAGCCCCATCAGGGCGCTAAACCACGAGTTTTACTTACTTAGTTTCCTTTCATTTTGGAGAAAGATTTTTATGGCAAAAGTGAATGAAGCGCTCGGCATGATCGAGACGAAAGGCTTTATCGCCTTGATCGAAGCAGTCGACGCAATGATGAAGGCCGCGAACGTAAAGTTCCTCGGCTGGGATAAAGTTGGTAGCGGTTTGGTTTCCGCTTTCGTCAGCGGCGATGTCGCAGCTGTCAAAGCAGCCACCGATGCTGGCGCTGCAGCCGCTGGTCGAATCGGACAAGTCATGAGCGTTCAAGTGATCGCTCGACCACACGACGATTTGTACAAAGTGCTCAAGATCAACGCGCAATCGGCTTCGGCTGAGTAGGTTTGTTGAATTGCGTGGCTCACTAGCTTGCGCGTCGTGCGACAGCATCGAATCGTTCAGTCATACACTGGATGATCATTATCCATCCTGCCCAACCGGCAGACCATTTCACTATTTTCAAAACCACACGAGTATAAGCAACATGCAAAATGCAATTGGAATGATTGAAACCAAGGGACTCTTGGCTCTCATCGAAGCAACCGACGCAATGGCCAAGGCGGCTAACGTCGAAATCGTCAAGCGAGTCGATATCGGCGGCGCTTATGTTACCACCATGGTCAGCGGCGACGTCGGCAGTGTTCGCGCAGCTGTCGAAGCTGGTGCTGCAGCTGCATCGCAAGTCGGTGAGTTGGTTAGCAGCCACATCATCCCTCGCCCTGCCGAAGGTCTTGTGAACGCGTTTTTCAAGTAATCATTTTTAATGGAGTGACAAAATAGCCATGAAGGTTCTCGTTGCCAACTTAGGTTCAACCAGTTTCAAATACCGTTTGTTCGATATGTCGACCGAGCAACAGCTCGCGCGCGGCGGCGTCGAACGAATCGGTTCACCCGAGAGTCGCTGTTTCGTTGAAATCGGCCCATATCGCGGTGAGTTGACTCAGCCTGTACCCAACCATGGTACTGCAGTCGATGCTTGCATCTCACAGCTTACGCATCCAACCAACGGTTGTTTGCAAAGCGCCTCGGAGATCAGTGCCATCGGCTTCAAAGCAGTCCACGGTGGGCGTTTGTCTGGTGTTCAACGGATTGATGACAAAGTCTTGGCGGCGATGGACGAAATGAATTCGGTCGCTCCAGCCCACAACCCGCCGTACATGGCGGCGATGAAACAGCTCGCGAGTATGTCGTCGCACATTCCATTGGTAGCTGCCTTTGAAACCGATTTCCATCAAACGATTCCTGAAGCTTGGAAACGCTACGCCATTCCGGCCAGCATTGCCAACGCTTTGCCGATCCGACGCTGGGGATTTCACGGTGCCTCGCACCGTTACATCGGTTGGCGAACGGCGCAATTGATGGGGCGTTCCGATGCTCGCATCATTTCGTGTCACCTTGGCGGCAGCTCGTCTCTCTGCGCGATCCGCGATGGAAAGAGCATGGCGACGACCATGGGTATGAGTCCACAAACCGGCTTGCCTCAAAACAACCGAGTGGGTGACCTCGATCCATACAGTTTGCCATTGATGATGGAACATACCGGACTAACGCTGGAACG
Organism: Pirellula sp.; assembly: GCA_031424235.1. Classification (GTDB taxonomy): domain Bacteria; phylum Planctomycetota; class Planctomycetia; order Pirellulales; family Pirellulaceae; genus JBKCUI01. Next base: position 17,941 of record JANPHB010000201.1, on the reverse strand, counting down.
ATTGCTGCATTTGCTTTCGACTCAGGCCGGGTTGCTCGGGTTGTCCAACGGACTGTCAGGGGATGTTCGCGATTTGGAAAACGCTTCCGCGGCTGGCAATAGCGATGCGAAACTGGCGCTGGATGTCTATGTAGCCGACATTCGTCGACAGATGGGTGGCATGCTGATGGCACTTGGTGGCGCAGACGCGATCGTCTTTACGGGCGGCATCGGCGAAAACGGAGTGGGGATTCGACAGTCCGTCTGCCAAGGTCTCGAAGACCTCGGTATTCGCTTGAGCCCAACCAGCAACGCCAGTGGTCCCATTGAGCGTCGCATCGACGACTCACAAGGCAAGGTCCAAATATGGATCGTGCCTACCAATGAAGAATTGATTGTGGCTCGCCAAACCGTCGCCGCAATCCAAAGCTAAGCTCAGTTAACACAAGAGACAGAACCATGTTCGTTGCGAAAGTCACTGGAGCAGTTGTCTCCACTCAGAAGGTGGAAACGATGGTCGGCCAAAAGCTGCTCGTCGTTGAGCCTTTTCGTTTGGAGCCCACTCAACGCGCTGAGTTGGTAACGACCGGACGAACTTTTATCGCCGTCGATACGCTCGGCGCTGGAGTCGGCGACATGGTACTAATTACCCAGGGTAGCAGTGCTCGATTCACACCAGAAACCAGCAAGCTACCTGTCGATTGCGTCATCATCGGCATCGTCGATACCGTTCACATCGAAAAAAACAACGTCTACAAACGTCAATAAGGCGAGCAGCGGGATGAAAACTACCAGATGTAGTTTGGGAACATTGTCCCGAACAAATAAACGGACGGGACAATGGTCCCATCCTACGGTAGATCTAGGTCTGCCGATCGTCTAAGACTCTTCGTCATAAATAACATCGCGAAACACCTATGCAAATCAACGAAAATCTTATTCGCTCCGTCGTAGAGCAAGTTCTCAGCGAAGTGCGAAGCAAGCAACCTTCGACGGGAGCGCCAACCTCATCCTCAACGGCTTCGTCAAGCGGCCCCAGTTCGGCCATGGGCCGCTTTGGACTGTTCGACAACGTCGATGATGCAGTGCGAGCAGCCCGTACCGCGTTCGAACAGCTCCGCGAACGATCCATTGCAGATCGACGTCGCATCATCGATCACATTCGTCGCATCTCGATCGACAATTGTGTTGAGCTCGGCACAATGGAAATGAACGAGACCAAAGTTGGACGCCTCCAACACAAAATCGAAAAGCTGAAAACGCTCGGCGAAAAAACACCGGGAGTCGAGTTCCTCAAAACCGAATGCTTCAGCGGCGACCACGGACTAGCGGTCATCGAGCATGCTCCTTTCGGAGTGATCGGTGCTATTACGCCTGTGACCCACTCCTTACCGACGATCACTGGCAACGCCGTCAGCATGATCGCAGGCGGCAACTCGCTCGTAGTCAATCCTCACCCAAGTGGCAAGAAGGTCGCGGCCGAAGGCGTTCGACGCTTCAACCAAGCGATCCATGCGGACCTGGGAATAGACAACCTCATTTCACTCATTTGCGAACCGACCCTGGAGACGGCTCAGCAGTTGTTCAAGCACCGCAGTGTCGCTCTGATTTGCGTCACGGGTGGACCTGCAGTCGCACGAGCTGCTCTCAACAGCGGTAAACGAGCCGTCGTGGCTGGCCCTGGCAATCCGCCAGTGGTGGTGGACGAAACTGCCGACCTCAATCTTGCAGCTCGATGCATTATCCAAGGTGGCGCGTACGACAATAATCTTCTTTGCATCGCAGAAAAAGAAGTCTTCGTCGTTGGAAGCGTTTTCGATGCGATGATGTCCGCCATGGAGCGAGCCGGTGCCGTTCGATTGTCCGCTCCTGAGATCGATCGATTGACCCAAGCTGCAATGCAAGTCGTCGGCGAAGGAAACGACAAGCACTATGCAGCTCGAAAAGAATTGCTCGGGCAAGATGCGATCAAGCTGGCAGCGGCCGCTGGTCGATCCGTTGATCCCAAAGTCGAATTGCTCTTTGGTGAAACATCGGCCGATCATCCCTTTGTTCAGACCGAGCAGATGATGCCGTTCGTGCCATTTGTTCGATGCCGCGATTTTGATGAATGCGTTCGCCTGGCCCAAGAAGCCGAGCACGGCTATCGTCACACCAGCATCATTCATTCTCGCAATGTCCGTAACATGACCAAGATGGCCCGAATCATGGACACGACGTTGTTTGTGAAAAACGGACCGTGCATGGCTTCGTTGGGCTTGGGTGGAGAAGGTTATCTGTCGTTCTCGATCGCGGGTCCAACCGGCGAAGGGGTGACAACCCCGATGACGTTTACCCGAGAGCGACGCTGCTCGCTGATCGAAGACCTGCATGTGTTAGGAGGAGCCAGCCGACTGTCGTCCTAGATCACAACCCGAAGCGTAAGCGAAGGGCACAGCATTCCTCGCTTGCGAGTCGTTTAACAGTCAGCCGAAGGCGTACTTGGTTTGTTTGACCGGTACGCCTACGGCTGACCGTTAAACGAAAGATCAAAAGAAAGAACCAACAGTCAACACACCATGCAATCAGCACTTGTACTTGGAAACGCAACATCGACGGTCAAGCATCCCTCGTTGGAGAACTTGAAGCTGTTGGTATGTCAGCCACTCCAATCCGATGGCAAGACTCCGGACGGTGCGCCATTGATTGCAGTCGATCATCTCGGAGCGGGGCGGGGCGAAACGGTCATGCTCACCAGTGACGGCGGTACGATCCGCGAAACCTTCGGTGTAGAAAACAGCCCGATTCGCTGGTCGGTCCTAGGACTGATAGATGAAGTGAGGCTTAAGACTTAAGGCTTAAGACTAAAGGTTACACAACCACAAGCTGCAAATTTTAAGTTTCAAATTTCAAACCAACAGCTAACGGCTGACAACTAACAACCAACAACCAACAACCAACAACCAACAACTAAGAACTAAGAACTAAGAACTAAGAACTAAGAACTAAAATCATTACCGCTAACTCCTCAGAAATCGAAAGTATCGTCCGTCGGGTGCTCGCCACCTTGATCGAGGGCGGTACGTCTGTGGCAAGCGTTTCGCCTAAACCATCGGAGACTGCTAGGCCTTCGACGTTGAGCTTGGCGGATCAGCTTGTGAGCGTATCGCTGCTCAAGAATCGGCTGATTGGTGTTCATGTTTTGGAGATTGCCCAATCTGCGGTGTTGACTCCAGCGGCACGAGACTACCTTCGAGAATGCAAGGTTGAGGTCGTTAGGGGGGCGAAGCATTCGTCCAACGTGCCTGTGGCGATCGCCGATGTCAAAGCTGGCTCGGCTATCGCCTCAGGCTCAACGGATAGCGCACGTCCTCAGCGATTGATCGTGGCAGGAACGGCCGCTTGGATGCCTGCTGTCGCTAAGCAATTGTGTTCGAAACAAGCCAAAGTTTGCTCTGCGTCCATCGATGACACGGCTGCTCTACGAACAGTTGCTGAAGGAATTCGGGCGGGGCATCAAGCTGCTGTGTTGATGGTTCATTCGGCGCATGCAACATGCTGGCAAGCGGCTCGGGACGATTCCTTGCGACCTGCGGTTGTATCGAATTGGACAGAGCTGAATGACGTTTTGAGAGAGGTTCCTGCCAACGTGCTCATCTTGTCCGCCAAGGCTTGGAACTTGCCGTCGTCTTGCAACACCGCAAGGCGGTTTTTTCAACACCTGCAAAACCGATCTTGATCGAATAAGGAATCGTACGATGCAACTCTATCAAGTCAACGGAACAGTCACGCTCAGCCGTGCACATCCCAGTTTCCAAGGTGCTTCGCTGAAGACCGCGGAAGCGTACGGCGATGTGCTCCTGGGCCGCAAGACCAACGATCCGGACTTGGTTGTCGTATGGGACGATCTCGGCGCTTCGGAGGGATCGATCATTGCGGTCAGCGATGGTGCCGAAGCGGCCCAGCCATTTCGCCCCACTCAAAAACCGGTCGACGCCTACAACGCGGCCATCATCGACGAACTAAACATTTAACTAACTTATTAAACTGACTAACCAACTAACATTCCACATCGAGAGAACCGACTGACATGAATGCTCACAAGATCAAGCAAGATATGTGCGAGATGGGCCGAAGGCTCTACAACAAAGGCTTCGCAGCTGCCAACGACGGAAACATTACCGTCCGAATCGGTGAAAACGAAGTCCTCTGCACACCGACAATGCATAGCAAAGGCTTCTTGAAGACCGAAGACATTTGCACCATGGACATGTCTGGCAAGCAGATCGCTGGTATCAAGAAGCGATCCAGCGAAGCTTTGTTGCACTTGGAGATTTACAAAAAGCGCGCCGATATCAAGAGCGTGGTGCACTGCCATCCGCCGCATGCGACCGCTTTTGCTGTTGCTCGCGAGCCGATTCCCCAGTGCGTATTGCCAGAGGTGGAAGTGTTTCTGGGCGATGTGCCGATCACTCGTTATGAGACCCCTGGCGGGAAGGCGTTTGCAGAGACCATTCTGCCGTTCGTCGAAAAGACCAACGTGATTATTTTGGCCAACCACGGCACGGTCAGCTATGGCGTCGATGTAGAACAAGCGTATTGGTGGACCGAGATCCTCGATGCTTATTGTCGTATTTTGATGCTAGCTCGGCAGTTGGGCAACGTTTCTTATTTCAGTGAAAAGGAAGAGCGAGAGTTGCTCACGCTCAAGCAGCAGTGGGGTTGGTCCGATCCACGCAACACCGAAGAGTACAAAAATTGCGACGTGTGTGCGAACGATATCTTCCGCAACTCGTGGAAGGAGTCGGGAGTGCAGCGCCGAGCATTCCCAGCCCCACCGCCAATGCCAGCCGCTAATGCGAGCAAGATCGAACAAGCGGTCAGCCAATCCATGGCAGGCATCGCACCAGTGCTCAAAGCAAATGCATCGCAGGGAGCAGCGAGTGGACTGGCTGGTATCGATCAAGAGGAACTCGTCAAGCTGATTACGGCTCAAGTTATGAAGCAGCTCGCGCAGTAATCGTAATCCGATTTTCTCCCCTCGCCCCGTTTCGGGGAGAGGGGGCGGGGGTGAGGGGTGGAATCGCCACCAACAGTTCTCCGGTCCAGTCACTTGTTAATAACTTTTAGCAGTGCATTTTGACCGCAAATACAATTGCAATCAAAAGTCCGCGTAAAACCCCGCCCCCCCACCCCCACACCCCAAAAAGGGGCGAGGGGAGCAAAGTCAAAAAGATGTGACTATTGGCAAGCCCAACCGTGGGGCACACCTGCCGGGTGTGCCCATCCCACAAAACATTCCATCATCAAAATTAGGATCATAAAAATATGAAAGTCAGTATCATCGGCGGTGGCGGCCTAGTTGGTTCGTGTGCAGGTTTCGCTCTGCAGTGCGGCGGCGTTGTTCGCGAGATCGCCTTGCTGGACTTGAACGCAAACTTGGCAGCCGGCCAAGCGCTCGACATCATGCACGGCGGCCCGAGCGTAGCCGACCAACGCATCTCGTCCGGTGGTTACGAGCACATCCCAACCTCCGACATCATTTGCATTACCGCAGGCCTTCGTCGAAAGCCCGAAGAATCTCGTTTAGACTTGATCAATCGAAACACCGACTTGTTTGTTGGGATTCTTGATGAAGTCAAAAAGGCGGGTCCCAAGTCGTCCGCGATCGTTTTGGTGGTTTCCAATCCGGTCGATATCTTGACGTTTGTAGCCGCTAAAAAGCTGGGGCTACCGGCCACTCAGATCCTTGGTTTGGGGACTCAGCTCGACACGATTCGATTCTGTTCTTTGATTGCGGAGCAATTGGGAACAGCTCCAACGCAGACGCATGGTTTGATTTTGGGTGAGCATGGTGACAGCATGATTCCCGTCTGGTCGAGCGCCACCGTCGGCTCGTTGTCGTTGGACAAGTATCCGGGATGGAACAGCATGTTAGCCGAGAAGATATTCGCTCGAACCAAGCAATCGGGTGCGGAATGCTTGTCGAAAAAGGGAGGTGCAGGCTTCGCCGTCGGGATCGCCATTCGCGACGTGATTCATGCAATTGCATTGGATCAGCAACGCATTTTGCCTGTCAGCACTGTTCAGGATGGTGCTTGTTATGGAATCCGCGACGTGGCAATTTCGGTACCAACGGTCGTCGGTCGGGCAGGAGCGGTCCAACGAATTGAAATTGAACTTTGGCCGAAGGAGTTGCAGGGCCTGAAGTCCAGTGCGGCGGCGATCAAGCCGACGCTAGATGCTGTATTAAAGCGAATTGGCAGTTAATCGTTAGCGGCACGGCGGTCGACTTCATCCAAGCAATTTGTTACTCGGGAGGGTGAGGCTCCTGCCGAACCGTGGCGTCGCAAGCTCGGCAGGAGCCTCGCCCTCCCGAAGGCTTTTAAGGGGCTAGACGCCAATGTAAAGAAGTCGTGCATCGTCGCATCCGGCAGATGCGACCCACTAGCTCGCTCTATTAGAGCATTTGATGCGACGCCCGGCGGCGTAGAGTTCAATCGACGATCTGTGAACCCCGTGTTATACTTGTTGCTCATTGATTGCACTGAGAATCCTCTCAAAACCAATGCATTTCAGCCTTTGGCTGCAAGTGTTTTTCAGAACAACCTTTTTTCAAGCTGTTAGAAGACAGTTTTAGGAGAGAAAGCGAATGGCTTCCGTTTCCAACCGCCAAACAACCACAGTGATGACAGGTGCCGAAATTGTGGTGAAATCCCTGGTGGATCATGGCGTAGAAGTCATTTTCGCTTATCCAGGTGGCTGCAGCATGCCCATGCACCAGGCTCTGACCCGCTATGAGGATCGGCTTCGCACGATTCTGCCTCGCCATGAACAAGGCGGAGCTTTCGCAGCCCAAGGATACGCTCGGTCGACAGGTAAAATCGGCGTGGTCATGGCGACCAGCGGTCCGGGAGCCACCAATTTGGTGACCAGTATCGCCGATGCCAAGCTTGATAGCATTCCGCTTTTGGCGATTACAGGCCAAGTTCCTACCAAAGTTATCGGCACCGATGCGTTCCAGGAAACGCCGATTGTCGAAGTCTGCCGCGGCATCACCAAGCATCATTACTTGGTCACCAAGGTCGAAGACGTTCCTCGCGTTATGAAGGAAGCGTTTCATATCGCAACGACCGGCCGTCCAGGTCCTGTTTTGGTCGACATGCCCAAAGATGTTCAGATGAGCAGCTGCGAAGTGGACTGGGACGTTCCAATGAACTTGCCCGGCTATCAACCATCCAAGCATCCTAACGCCAAAGACGAGCAGATCCGACAGATCGCAGCGGCAATCAAACACAGCAAACGCCCTGTGTTGTATTGTGGCGGTGGATTGGTAACCGGCGAAGCCTATTTGGAACTTCGTGAGTTGATTGCAAAGACAGGCATCCCAATCACCATGACCGTTATGGGATTGGGGCTCTATCCAGCGGATGGTCCGCTTTCGCTCGATATGCTGGGCATGCACGGCAGCGCTTATGCAAACTACTCGGTCCGCGATTGCGATCTGCTGATTGCTTTGGGCGTTCGATTCGATGACCGCGTCACGGGGCATTTGGCGTCGTTTGCGAAGAACGCCAAGATCATTCACGTCGATATCGATGCGTCTGAATTGAATAAGAATAAAGTTGCTCACATCTCGGTACGAAGCGACATCAAGTATGCGCTCAAGGAATTGAACAAGATCGTCGAAAAGCCCGACGACATTTCGGCTTGGATTGCAACTTGCAATGCTCAGAAGGCCAAGCATCCCTTTACTTACGATGAAGGGTTTGACGGCATTTTGCAGCAGCACGCCATTCGTACTTTGTCGAACATGACCAAGAACCGAGAAACGTATGTTTCCGTCGGGGTTGGTCAGCATCAAATGTGGGCTGCCCAGTTCTTCCAATTCCGAAAGCCTCGCACTTGGATGAGCAGCAGCGGACTTGGCACCATGGGCTTCGGTCTGCCCGCAGCGATGGGCATTCAAGCGGCGCACCCAGGGGCGTTGGTGATCGACATCGACGGGGATGGTTCCTTCCAAATGAACATCCAAGAGCTGGCGACATTGCACTGCGAAAAGTTGCCAGTCAAGGTTTTGCTTCTCAATAACCAGCACCTTGGCATGGTGGTACAGTGGGAGGATCGATTCGAGGGTTCGAACCGAGCTCACACCTATTTGGGACCAATCGATGACGAAGAGGCTCGCGGACCAGGTTCAACGGTAGCCCACTCGTATGCGGCCAAGCGTTATCCGGACTTTGTTCAGATTGCAAAGGGTTACGGTTGCGGAGCTGCGACGGTAAGCAAGAAGAAGGATTTGGAAGCTGCGTTGCAGGAAATGATTAGCTACCCAGGGCCATTCGTTTTGGACGTTGAGGTACCGTTCCAAGAACACGTTTTGCCGATGATCCCAGGTGGTAAGACGGTCGAAGATATGATTTTGAAGTAGTGAGTAGAGCGATTGTCCTCAATCGCTTATATACATTTTGATTTCGTTGTTTAACAGTCAGCCGAAGGCGTACTTGGCTGACTTTGATGGTACGCCTCCGCTCCGGCTGACTGTTAAACGAAATGCATTTGGACAAGGTTTAATTCGAGGGAATAGTCGTTGTCACTCATCGCCGTTGCTGTACTGTTGTTCGTCGCCGCGATGGTCATCTTTGCCATCGACTTGATGATTCCCAGCGGTGGCGTTTTGGTTGGTGTAACGGCCTGTTTTGCATTTGCTGCAATCTTGGTCGCTTTTCGTGTTAGCACTGCGGCTGGCGTGTGGATGTTGATTGCAACGATGGGTGCGGCCCCGTTGATGATGTGGGGGTTTCTCGAGATTTGGCCCCGAACGCCGCTTGGTCGTCGCATGACGAGTCCACCGCCACTGGCTGGCGAGTTCGTTTGGTCGGATGCTGCAAAGTCCAAAGATTCACATGCATTGATTGGAGCAGAAGGGATTTCGTTGGGCGAGATGATTCCTAGCGGCTTAGTGCAAATCGAGGGTCAGAGCTACGAGGCGTTCAGCGAGAGCGGACCGATCGATGCAGGGAAACCCGTTCGAGTCGTGCGATTGGATGTAGGGCGGCTGGTTGTTGCAACGATTCGTGTCAGCAAGTCCAAAGAGACGCCGTTATCAGAAGGCACAGGGCTAGACAGGCCGATCTCGGATTTTGACTTGGATTCACTTGATTCGTAAGGGAATGGCTTTTTAGGCAAATAGCCCGGAGGGCGAAACAGGCTCTAGACGAGCTTGTCTCGTCTGAGCCAACGGTTCGCGGCTTGAGGCGACCCGACATTCGAAATCCACCACGCGAAACCCTGGCCTCGTCCGCTACACTGAAAACATAAAGGCCAACTTGTGTACGATCAGTTAGAGCTATTCTCGGTGGGAGCGGCGGTGGTGCTTGATACGGCACTCTTGCTGATCGTGCTGGAGCGGATCAACCGGCCGTTTGTCGCTGTTTGGCTCAAATTGCTCGTCTTTGGAACCGTGGCGTTTCATCTAGGGCACTTTGGTCGAGCCATGATCTCCAAGATCGAGCCAACCGAAGCGGTCTTGCTGGACCATCTTTTCATGTGCTTGTTGGTGTCCGGATTGTTCTTGCTCCCCTCGGGGATGCTGCACGCAGCGACTCGTATCTTTCACACGGGGCTCGATGCAAAACCCGTTCGCGATCTGCGATATGGAATGCTCTACATTCCGTTGGTCTTAATCCCGATCGCTTGTGCGGCGATTTTTCGAAGCGAAGATCGCAACCTCTTGAGCTCGTTGGGATGGGTGACACCGACCTATATCGTCTGGCTCTTGTTGGCCAATGTAGCTGCGATCGTCTTGTTCGTCTCCTTCCAACGATCGAGCCAAATTCCGATCGTATTCTTGAACCGGCTTGTCATCGCTTTGATCGCCATTTCGTTGGGAGGAGTGTTGTATGCGACACTATCAACGAGACATCCGCTTTGGGAGCACTGTCTTCGATTGCCAGTCTCCCTTTCACCGCTGATCCCAGAAGGGCTGTTGGTCTGGTATGCTCTGAAGCATCGAGTGCTGCCGTTGGTCATGGATCGGAGCATGGTCTACGCTTCAGCGTTGGTTTTGGGTCTGTTGCTCCATCAGTTGATCATTGGTCAAATCGCTGAGGCGGCTCGGGGGCGTCTCGGTATTGACGTGAGCATCGTCGAAGCGATTGTTTTGATCGTGGTGTTTTTATTGGTGCCACCCATTCGTATTCGATTTCGCGAGTCTCTTCGGTACCTGTTTAGCAACAACGTTTTTAAGGTTCGCGATGCCACTCGGAATCTCTCCGTTGCGCTGTCACAAAAAGCGCAGCTAGAGCCCGACGCATTGGCCCAATGGTTTGTCAACGAACTGGCGGACCAACTTGAATTGAGTAAAGCGGTGATTGTATTAGAGTCAAGCCCGGCAGGTGTGACCCACGTTGAATCACCAAGTGGGTCACACCTGCCGGGAGTGACTTCGGCGATGCGCACGCCAGAACACTACCAAAAGCAATCCTATTCGAGTCTCGCAAGCAATGCGAAGCTCCCAAGTCCGAGCCGCAAGACACGAGCAGCGAGACAGACTGGACCATGATTTCCCAAAGAGTTCAATCTCAAGGCCGCTTGGAGCGAGGTATGGCGTTGCAACGAACGACGGAGCCGAGCATCACGCAATTTGATTTAGCAAGCGCATTGGTCGCGATGGAGCGGCACGGCATATTGCTCGCCTTTCCACTTGCTTTTCAGTCGATTCATGGTGCTGTTCTACTCGGCGACCGGAATAGAAACGATCGATTGGCCGACGAGCAAATGATTTCCATTGCGTTGCTTTGCGACCAGTTGGCTGCGACGCTTGGAAACAAGAAAGAGTCGATACGTCGTTTTCAAGTCGAACGACGAATGATCCAAAGCGAGAAGCTTTCGACGCTGGGTTTGATCGCTGGCTCATTGGCTCATGAGCTGCGCAACCCATTGTCATCGATTCGAACGATCGCATCGTTGACGATGGAAGAGCTTGGGCCGGAGCACGTCAATCGTCAAGATTTGTCCATTATCGTGTCTGAAATTGACAAGTTATCGCAAACGACTACACGTCTATTGGACTCTGCTAGGCCAGCTGACGAACGCGGAAACTCGGTGACGCCTGATCTTGTGATTGCCAAGTTGCTGGTGCTGCTAACGCCGTTTGCAAGGCAATTGCACGTTGACCTCCGGCATTCGCTCAACTGTCCCAATGTGGAGGTTGTTGGTTCCGAGGCGGCGATGAGCGAAGTCTTCTTTAATTTGATTAAGAATGGCATCGAAGCCGCAACTGGTAGAACCGACGCTTGGGTTCAAATTCAATCCGAATGCGGGCAAGGATCGAGCTTAAAAATGGTGGTGTCCGACAATGGCCCTGGCATTGCGAGCGAGTTGCTGGACACACTCTTTGAGCCATTTGTTACTGGTAAAAGCGAGGGAACAGGCTTGGGGCTCTTCGTGGTGGCGGATCGAATCCGCGATATGAATGGTAGCATCAAGTGCAGTCGGTGCGACGACAGCTCGACTCAGTTTCGTGTGCGTTTTCCAAGAAGCATGTCCTTTTAAACACCATTGGGTAGACCGACCGTTCGAAATCCTGTGGGAGAGCGAGGCTCCTGCCGAGCTTGCGACGCCGCGGTTTGGCGGAGCCTTACCCCACCGCTCCAAACATCTTTGCGATGCCAAGTCGTAGCCACCGTCGCCAGACGGTGTAGCCAATTACTTTCCTGCTACACCCCTGCGTGCTCTGCGTTGGAGTACTTTTCATTGAGAGTCTTGCATGTCTTTGCGATGCCAATCGGGTCCAATCCGAGTTCGGCAAGCAATTCGCCGCGGTCGCCGTGTTCAATGAATTGGTCTGGTATACCAAGGGTTCGCAGAATACGAGTATCCCAGCCATTGGCACAAGCTGCTTCGAGAACCGCAGAGCCAAATCCGCCCATTAAAGCTCCCTCTTCGACCGTGACAATGAAACGGCATTCTTCAAAGACATGATTTAACATCTTGATATCAAGCGGTTTGATGAATCTCGCATTGATGATCGTTACATCGATGTCTTCTTTCTTTAAGAGCTCTGCTGCAGCGATGGCTTGTTGCAGCATAGCGCCACAAGCGATGATCGCTCCATCGGAACCCGTGCGAATGATCTCTGACTTGCCAAGTTCGATCGGTTGCTTTGGACGCTCGAAAGTCTGTGCCGTGGTTTTTGGATAGCGGATGGAGGTTGGGCCTGAATGCGAAAGCGCAAACTCGAGCATCGGTTCGACTTCGGTCGCATCCGCGGGAGCCATCATCACCATGTTTGGGAACACCCGCATGTAGCCGATGTCGAAGAGACCGTGGTGGGTTGGGCCATCCGGGCCGGTCAATCCAGCTCGATCGATCATGAAGGTGACGGGCAGATTCTGTAAGGCCACTTCTTGGAAGATCTGATCGTATGATCTTTGGAGGAAGGTCGAATAAATGGCAACGATAGGCCGCAACCCTACTTTGGCTTGTCCGCCAGCAAACGCAACGGCGTGCGACTCGCAAATCCCCACATCGAAAAAACGATCCGCAAAGGCATCGCGAACTGGCTCCAGTTTGTTCCCTTGGCACATCGCAGCCGTCATCACCGTGACCGACTTGTTGACTTTCATTTGGCTCATGATGGCATCGCGTGCGAAGTTCGTAAACGCAGGTTTGTCGCTTGCCCCAAGAGGCTTAGGACAACCGTCTTCATCCTCGAAGGCTGGAGGCGTATGAAAGTAGACGGGGTCCTTTTCGGCTGGCTTGTAGCCACGACCTTTTTCGGTCACCACGTGCAACAGCGTCGGTCCCTTTTGGTCTTTGACCATTTCCAAATACTTGCGAAGCAAATGAATATCGTGACCATCAATTGGGCCAATATAACGGAAGCCGAACTCTTCAAACAGCATACCGCCAACCATCCCGGCTTTGACCCCTTCTTTGATTTGAGCGAGCAGTCGCTCAGTCGGGTCTCCAAATAAAGGCAGTTTGTTTAGTACGCGAACGACTTCGCTTTTGAAGCCTGTGTAGAACGGGTTCGTCCGCAGCCGATCCAAGTAGCTGGCGACGGCTCCAACGCGTGGGCATATGGACATTTTGTTGTCATTCAAGACGACGATCATGTCTGCATTGAGTGCGCCTGCATTGTTCATGGCTTCGAATACGATACCGGATGGAAACGCACCGTCGCCGATGACCGCCACACTCTTTCGACTAGCCTGTCCCGTCAGGTCGTCGCCACTCTTCAAACCTAGGGCGGTCGAAACACTGCAACCAGCATGGCCGGTCATGAACAAATCGTATTCGCTTTCAGCAGGGTTCGGGTATCCCATCAAACCGCCACGTTCGCGGATGGTTTTGAATTCGTGGTACCGGCCGGTGATCAATTTGTGCGGGTAAATTTGGTGTCCCGTATCCCAGATCAATCGATCCTTCCGGAAATCGAAAACGCTATGCAAAGCCAAACAAAGTTCAACGACACCTAAGTTGGATGCAAAGTGTGCTGTGCGAGTCGCAAGCAAGTTGCATAGAACATCTCTGATTTCAACACCGAGCTTTTCCAGCTCTTGAGTAGACATGTGTTGAAGCGGTTCTGCGGACTCTAATTTGGCGAGCATTTCGTGCATAGAGTTTCTAGTGGCTCCTATCCGTGATATATCGTGCAAGTTGTTTCAGTGGAGTCGCGGCTGATCCAAAGGAATCAATCGTCGCAATCGCTTGTTCAACAAATTTTTCCGCTCGGTCGCGGCTAGCTTGAACACCATAGATCCCTGGAAAGGTCAGTTTGCCACGCTCACTGTCCTTGCCGGTCCTTTTCCCAGTGTTTTCGCTCGTGCTCTCCACGTCCAGTAGGTCGTCCACAATTTGGAAGGCAATTCCGATGCAATCCCCGTAAATCGACAGTTTTTCCAATTCTGCGGTCGTCCCCCTGGCCGCTAATCCTCCCAAAACCACCGAGGCTCGAATCATGGCGCCCGTTTTCCGAGCGTGAATGGCGTGGAGCATTTCAACTGCGCGATCCTGTTTTTCGGCCTCGCCAAGCTTTTCTGCCGAAAGATCGTCGCATTGGCCTCCAACCATTCCTTCTGGCCCCGCAGCCTTGGCCAACATCAAACAGCTTTGCACTGCCACATCTGGGGCTAAGGTTTTGGTGAGGATGGTTTCAAATGCCAATGCCTGGAGCCCATCGCCGGCGAGAATGGCGGTCGCTTCATCGAACTGAATGTGACAAGTGGGGCGACCACGACGCAAATCATCGTCATCCATGGCCGGCAAATCGTCGTGAATGAGCGAATAGCTATGAATCATTTCGACTGCCGCCGCATTGGCCATCGCATCCGAAACAGAAGCCCCAAGAGCCTCGGCACCCAACAAACAAAGGATCGGTCGTAGTCTTTTCCCCGGCGAAAGCAGGGAATATCGCATTGCCTCACGCAAAATATTGGGGCAACTCTTCGTCAAACTATCGATGCAGTGTTCGAGGTAGGAATTGACCTCGATCGTCAATTCTTTCCAACGACTTTGCAAGGCAAAGGTTTCGGTCGTTTTGTCGTTCGAAATTGGCACAATGGGGTTTGGATCTCAAGCACTTGGTAGATGGCCCGCAAGTGATTCCAACCGCGATAGCCCCTCAGGTATGGAGGATATTGTAGGGAGTATTGTGAAAAAATGTAGTCTGCCGAAACGGGCTGTTCTCAGTTCTCCGTTTCAGCTTGCTAAACCTTCGGGAGAGCGGGGCTCCTGCCGAGCTTTCATCGTCACGGTTCGGCAGGAGCCTCAGCCTCCCGAGTAAGGAATTGATTGAGTAACCTCGAGGAGAACATCGTTTGAGCGGTGGCACTAGCCTTCGCCGTCTTCGTCTTCCCAGGTTTCTGTAATTGCCTCGCCCCGTCCCGTCAAACCCCGCAATTTTTCGATTTTTCGACGGGCACCCGTCAGCTGCAACTGGCAAAATCGGACGTATTCGACTGCCTTGGCATACTCTGCCAAGGACGACTCCAATCCCAAAGAGTTTCCCTCCAGCTTTCGGACAATTTGCTCCAGCTGAGTCATGGCGGACTCAAATGTTTGATTTTCATCGGAATCACTAGGTTTGGTACGTGCCATCAAGCAGTTGCTCTTCAAAAAGCGAAACGATCGTTACAACCGTCAAAATCCGCTGCCTTTGTTGGGGCAACAGCTCAAAATTGGGAATGGGACCAAGCAGTCGTTTCACAGCAACCTATCTGTTTAATTGATCGCTATGATTTTCATCGCAAGTCCTTCCCATCTTATCAGTCACATTCACAATGGCCAACGAGAGGCGTTCACAAAGCAAAAAAAGTTACCGGCAGAAAGGCCGAGTCGCTCAGACAGGGCAATCCCATTCCATCGGTTTGCCTCCCACCTCATCCCAAGGGGCCGTCTGCGTTGCTTCCCCAAAGCTTGTACCAACAAGACCCGAACCAGCCAAGTCGGTGCAAGCATTTGCACAGGACGCGGTCGCGGTACGAGCGATCGACGTGGTGAACGCTTTGGATACGGCACTAGAATTGGACACCTCGCTCAAATCGGAATCCCAGTTGGCCGTAAGCGCTGCTGTTGCTGCTAGTACTGCAGGATCGCAACCGACACAGAGCTCGGCTAAACAGCAAGAACTCAATGACCGTTGGTCGCAAGCCGTCGATTCGAAACTGAACGAATTGATGGAGCGTTCTCGAACGTTTGAACGCGAGCGGATCGAAATCGAATCCCTCCGCGAGCATCTCAAACGAGCAATCGAAACCGCCGAATCTCGTATCGCTTCCTCTGCCTCAGATGAGGGCAAGTCCCGTCTGTATGAATTGGAATCGCAGTTCATCGAAGCGCAACGCGAGAACACTAAGATATCCAATCTCCTATTGCATGCCCGAGCCGAATACCAATCGCTGCTGGCGTTTATCGAATCCGAAGCGATCGAAGCGCGTCAGTCGGACGCCAGTCTGACGTCGATTGCTCAACGCGTACTTGAGAAGACGGACGCTCGAGAAACCGAGTTGAGCTTAGAAGTTTCGCAGCTCCACGATCAGTTGTTATTTCTCCAATGCGAACTTGCAGAAGCGAAATCAGCACCAAAACAAGATAGCGCCGACGACTCGGAACTGCGCATCCAAATCGAACAGCTCCGAAGCCAGTTGCTCGAAGCCCGGCACGAGGCCGTTGAGCTGCGAATGCAAAGCAATGATCTTGGGTCGCGCCTCGCAAAGTTCGGTCCAGCGCCAGGTCAGAAATCCGAAACGCTGAGCTGGGAGCAACGCAAAGAAGCGCTCTTGCAACAGCTAGAGGCGGAAACGCATGCTGAGACTCCATGCGACCCTCGCAAGGTCCTCGATATCGAAAGAATTTTAGAACAGACGACCTCTGAAATCGATCGCCGGGATCAAGAAATCGCCGATCTCAAGACACTGATTGAGCAACAGTCTATAGCGCACGATGGCATGTCCATAGGTGTGGCTGCCGTGGCTGAAATGATCGAATCAGACGCCCTCATTATTTCGGAACGACTGCGACTCAAAGAATTGCGCGACGATTGGGAGCAAAAACAACGACAAGCGGAAATCGAAATGTCGCTAGAACGGGCCAAGCTTGCTCGTGAACGACTAGAAATTCAAGAAAAGATCCAACGCTACGAGGAAAATAATTCGTCTCAAACCGACGATGAAAAGCAATCGGGCAAAACACGCACTCGAGGCCGCTGGCTTGCCCGCCTGGGCTTGCGCGACGAATGAAGGTCCTGTAAGATTTTTCTCCCTGAAGCGGCAAAGCGTGAAGCGAAAGTCGTCAAGACTTTCGGCTGTAACGCCTACACGACCGAAACTCTTGACGAGTTTCGCTACAAAATGAATCACAGCGTTGCCGCTTCGTGGAGAGGGGAACAATCGCATCCCCAAGCTTCGCTTCCTCAAGGATCAACATTGCAATGAAACTCAATGGGCTTTCAGCCCTCGTTACCGGTGGCACTCAAGGTGTTGGGGCCGCCATCGCGATAAGCCTCGCCAAAGCTGGAGCTAACCTCATTTTGCATGGACTTCGACAAGACCCAACGGCGTTGGACACCATTCGCCAGTGCACGGAGCTTGGTGTACAGGTCACGCCAATCTACTGCGATTTGTGGCAACCCCTCGACAAGATCCTAACGGAGATAGGCGATCGCTCCATTGAGATCGACTCCGAAGTCAGCTTGCTGGTCAACAATGCTGGCGTATTCATCGACAAACCTTTTGTTGAAATGGATGAAACGACTTTTGATCGCACCTTTGATTTGAATGTCAAGGTCGGATACTTCCTGACTCAGTATTTTGCAAAGCGATGGATTCAAAACAAAACCGCAGGACGTGTATTGTTTACGGCATCTATTAACGGGCTATTGGCCGAGTCCGATCACACGGCTTATGATGCATCCAAGGCGGCTGTATCTAGTATGGTTCGATCTCTCTGTGTGGCTCTTGCTCCCAAAGGGATTCGTGTCAACGCCATCGCCCCCGGACTCGTACGAACCCCGCTGACCAATCAAGTGCTTGATCGAGACCCCGGAGCATTGAGATGGATGCAGTTGCACACACCAAACCATCAAGTTCCGGAAGCATCCGTGTGTGGTCCAATAGCCGCCTTTCTATTGAGCGACGATGCGGAGCACATCCACGGGCAAACGATTTATGTCGACGGCGGCATGAGCGTTTGGCAACAACCCGACCTGCCTGAGAAACTAAGAACAGGCATGCTGCAAGATGGATGATAGGCTAGGTGACGAAGTTAGTAGCTTGGGACCATGGTCCCGAGCACATGAGCAGTGCACTTTCATTACGCCACAAATGGCTTGGAGGCCGTCTCACTTTGTTGAGGAAATACATTTAGCCGTGTAACGGTGTAACGGCGACAGTTCGTAGCTGCGGGGCTCGCCCCGCAGACAGATACAGAAATTGAATACAAGAGCCGTGAAACGGCGCCACCACACCGTGGCGCCGTT
>JANPHB010000200.1:0-53546 GCA_031424235.1 Pirellula sp. | reverse complement strand
CTTCACCTGAAATCCTCCGTGCTAGCGATAAAACGTTTGTGTTGTTACTACGTTAAACCGCAAAAACACCAGGAGGTTTCAGGTTTTTTTATGAAATCGTCAAGAAACCTCAAACAAGCTTCGCTTGATTGAGGACTAGTCTAGTGTTGAAGTACTGCGCAGGAGTATTTTGCGAATCAATGGACGAAATTTTGCGATTCAATCGCGAATGCGATGACATTTAATAGCCTGGGGTAAAGTTCGCATTGCGAACGCAACCCCAGGTACGACGCCCCAACGGATTCAAAGCTCTGAAGGAGCGGCACTTCCGACGCTTGCTAACACAACCCCAATTCCCTTGAGAATTTTAGGGAGAACGAGGCTCCTGCCGAGCTTGACGGGTATACTTTACACGAGTGGCGGTCCAAATAGACCTAGCACGACGCGCAAGCTAGTGAATTGGACGGTAAATTCACTAGCTTGCGCGTCGTGCTAAGTTCGCAAATTCAACATGAATTTCCCTAGTCAATCCAACGCCGATATCGGCCAAAGGTAATCTTGTCCCCAACCGACAAAGAAAAGCAGTGGATGGCAGCATGGCGATCGGCTGGCCCCGAGCTTGAGCGAATCCGCAACGAGGAGTTGCGAAACTTAAGCGACGAGCAAGCGACATTGCAAGCGACATTTCTTGGCACCTGTAACGCGGCACCGCCGCTTCCTGAGTCGGGGCTTTACGAACTTCAGCAATGGATGATTCGATGGCGAAAAAAGCTCGAGCAAAACAAATAGAAGCCAAGGTTGTTTCAGGGCTGAACAATATTCTTCCTGGGCACGGCGACATAAGAACTTGTTCAGCAGAGGACCTAGTCGTGTTGAAATCCTTTGCCTCAAGGCCTCAGGATTGGATCGACGTAGAAAAAGTGGTTATTCGGCAAGGTTCTAGACTGAACAGATCGCTAATCGTAGAGGAGTTATCGCCACTTGCTGAGCTAAAGGAAGAACCCGAAACAATGGAGAGACTTGCTGGACTGTTTAAAAAACACGCACTGTAAGACTCGCAAAACAACAGATACTCCACTTCTCGTTGGTGTACCGCCAGTTGGTGTTCCGCCTTCAGGCGGCGCGTCTCCCGGTCTCCTCCTCACGGGAGGAGAAGGAGACCGGGAGATGAGTAGGTTTATCTGATAGCGATCGACTCGGGAGGCAGAGCCGTTACTAGACTAGGGAGCGTGAAGCGGGTGAGGCTCCTGTCGAACCGTAGCTTTGACCATCGGTTTCGTTTGAGCCAGAATCATCGGGGGTGAGGTTCCACGATTTGATCGGTTTCCGTTTTAAGCGCAGACAATCGCCCAGCTCTTCGCATCGATTTTGCGGAGTTCTACTGTTTTAAATTGTTATCTTGGTTGATTTGCCAACTCTTGCGGCCATGGGGTTGCATCAACGCATCGTGAGTTGCAGAATCGGCTCGCATCGCCGGCGTTGTGACGTCTAGAAACCTAAGCTCCGGTCAATTTGAATCCATGGAACCGTATCGTGCTGAATGTCAGTTGGAGCAATTGCAAAAATGGATCCGCTGCAAGCCAAATCAATCGTTTCGAGTTTTAAGCGCAATTGTGCTTCTCGCAAGCCGCGACGGTTTACTTGGGATAGTCAGTGGTGTTGAATCAATTCCAGTTTGGAATCTGAGAAAGAGATAGCGACCCATGTAGCATTTTGGAAAATGTTCCCGACCCGAGAAGAAAGCTCAGTCCAATAAATAAGATATACTAATGCGCAGAAGAGACCGCCGAAACCGCCGAAAGTTTCACTATTAAACAAGAAGGCGATTCAAAACCCCCTCGTCTTTGAGCCAAAGTTGACCGCAACAAACCGAATTAGCACTGGAAATGGCTTTTCCACGTCGATTTGCACCGGCATTTCAATGTGGCAAACCGAACAAAAAGGCTTTAAGGACTATGAAATAACCTACAAAGGTGTTTTAATCACCTTTAATGTGATTTCGACAGCTTTGACTCTAATTGCCGCCATCCTTGCCCAGACCGCGCAAGTGAGGGGGGGTAATTTTAGTACTCAAATCCATGATCCTTGAGGGCATCACAAACAAACATACACCCAAAGGAGGGGTTTGTGTTGCAATTCCAGTGTCTAACTTTCGGATAAGTCCGCTAAAGCCACACAACATGAATGCACAGGTTTTTATCGACTGCGTTCGCGTCAGTTCGTTGATTGAACCTACGGTGGTGGCAATGCGTTGCCAGCACTTACTTAAGGGCCCTGACCCGAATGGCGTTGAGTTAAGTCTATCCCCGTAGCGGAAGTTGTAAAACTTCCTGCCGTTCAAGGCACTTCAGGAACTCTTACGAGATTCCACTACCTGCTAATTCAACGCCATTCGGCCTTGACCCAATCTTGCTTACATATCCACAACCGCCCGGTGCGGTCCCGCATGCCAGGTGGTCCTACTCGGCCATCATTTTTGCAAATCCATCTTTGTCCGGTTCGGCTGGAGTCTTGGGCAGTGACTGATCGTAAAACTGACGAACCAGATCCGAGAATACTCGGGACTGGCTTGTCCATGAGAAACTATTCGCTCGACCCGAACGCTAACTTCTTCAGACGAGAAAAAATCAGCGATAATCTCAACTTCGGAACCATCGGTCGCGGACCTTGCGATGATGCTGTCATTAGCGATGTAACTTCGAAAAGCTGATACAATCCTTCAAACGATGATTCTTTCTTTCCACCTCAGGATCCTTCTCATGAGTTGTGTTCGGATCGCGCTTCCGTGTGCAATGCTTTTTGCAATTAACCTCGCGTCAAATAGTACCGGCGAGGATTGGCCGCAATTCCTTGGCCTTGATCGTAGTGGAGTCTCTCGAGATTCCATCCCATTGGTCGACACATTTCCGTCGACCGGACCAAAAGTTGTATGGAAGGTGCGCGGCGGCGTCGGCATGTCGGGAGTTGTCGTGGCCGGCAATCAATGCCTGACGATCGTGCATCGCGACGACAAGCAAACACTAATTTCGCTGGATCGCAAGACTGGTAGTCAACAGTGGGCAACCTCGTTTGCTCCGGCATACAAAAATCCTATGGGGGATGGCTCGCGAGCGACTCCAACCGTCCACGCCAACCTTGTCGTTTGCTTCAGTGGCGAAGGGATATTGGCTTGTCATGATTTGATAAGCGGCAAGCAAATTTGGCAAAAGAATTTGCTTCAAGAATTAGGCGCGATGCCTTCGGAGTACGGCATGTCGTGTTCGCCACTTGTCACAAACAATGCCATCATATGTCATGTTGGATCGGATAGTGCTGCTGTAGCCGCAACAGATTTAACAACCGGCAAAACGTTATGGACAGCTGGAAAAGGGCGTGCGGGTTACTCTTCACCTGCGTTGATAAAAATTGCGGGTCGTGAACAGGTCGTTGCTTTTGTGGGTAGCCAGTGCCTAGGCATCGAACCGGCTTTGGGGAAGATATTGTGGGAGTATCCATTCGTAACCGATTATGACTGCAACACGGCTACACCCGCAATCTTGGATGGCCAAGTGCTGATATCGTCTGGAGAAAATCATGGTTCAGTTTTGTTGCAGATCGCTATGGAAAGCGATGGATATTCAGTGAAAGAAATTTGGAAGTCACTTGGACCCAGCAGCGCATTGCGCAGTGAATGGCAGACGCCGCTAGTGGCGGGCAAAGTGATTTATGGATTTGACAATATTGGTGGAGCTGGACCGATTACGAATCTCACTTGCTTAGATGCCACCAACGGCGTCACACGATGGAAACAAATGCGATTCGGCAAAAGCAACGGCATTTTAGCCGACGGAAAATTACTCATTTCAACTCTCGAGGGGGAGCTGGTACTGGTTCGAGCCAACCCAGACAAGTTCGAGGAACTGGCGCGCGCAAAACTGATCGGCAAAACCCGTCAAGCGCCAGCGCTCTCTGATGGCTTCGCATTTTTGCGAGACGACGAAAACATCATGTGCATCGATTTGCGGAAATGAAGAACGCTGCGAGGCCAGTATGGAATTGAGAAAGCAACTGTTTGCTTTTCTTGATTACCGTCCTCTGATCGAAGCTATCTTGGCCAATATAAATCGTGTCGCGTAGGTGTCGCGTGTGTAGATGACAACCATCGGTGTCGAATTTTGAATGGACAAAGTACGGTTCCTCCTGCAGGATCGGAATAGCAGCAACCTAGCCTCTTCCCTAGCGGCAAGGATCTTGTCAAGTTTTTAAGAGACGCTGCACTGCTACCTTCAACACATCAGTCGATGATGACGATTCTCAAGCGGGACTCAGATCAGTTCCCGTAGCAGCTTGCCGTCATCTTCGACCAAGTATTGCGGGCGACCATTGTGATCGGTGATTGTGGTCTGATCGACGTTGATTCCCAAATGATGAAACAGAGTTGCATAGATCTCGCCATAGGTGACCGGCCTTGAAATCGCTTCGCCCGCAATGCGATCTGTTGCTCCTATTACCTGACCGTGCCTCATTCTTCCGCCAGCCATCAATGCACAGTTAACCTGCGGCCAATGGTCGCGCCCCACAATGTTGCTGATCTTTGGAGTTCGCCCAAATTCTCCCCAGACAATCACCGCACAGTCATCGGACAGACCGCGTTGATGAAGATCCTCCACAAGCGCGCTCACGCATTGGTCGAAAATAGGGAACTCCTCTTGTTCTCGCACAAAGATTGAGTTGTTGGCACGCCCCTCGGCGTTCAGGCCACCGTGCCAGTCCCACTTGCTGTAATTCAGAGTGACCACCCGAACTCCCGCTTCGATCAAGCGGCGAGCCACCAATAGACTTTGCGGTACGCGCGGTGCTCCATTGCTATCCATGAATATAGTTGGATCACCCTTGCCATAGCGTTCAACAACTTTGGGATCCTCTTTTGAAAGATCAAGGGCTTCTGCAAGCCTCGACGAACCAAGGATTCCCATCGCCTGTTCTGTGAAAGTGTCCATGGCGGTCATGCTCATGGTTGTATCAATGTCTCGTCTTAGTTTGTCAAGACTTCTCAGAAGTGATACCCGATCGCCCAACCGATCTAATGACATGCCGTTTAGAACCATATCCTGCTTAGTTGGCCCCAACGGTCGAAATCCATCATGTGATGCTCCGAGAAAACCAGGGCCTGGTTCGTTATAAGGACCGTGTGTGCATTGATAACACATGCTTACGAACGGTAGTGTCGTAGGCGTGTGAGCCCCCTGGACCTTGGAGACCATGGAACCGAACTGCGGCCACCCACCAGATGGTTTGGGGTTCTTTGGGTGATGCCCGTTGAAAACTTGCACGGCATCATGATCCGCTTGGTTACCAACCAGGGACCGGATGATCGTCAGTTTGTCCGCCATTCGTGCGAGTCGCGGGAATGCTTCGCAGATATCCATGCCAGGAACACTGGTTGCAATCGGTTTCCAGGGACCAGCGAACTCTCTTGGAGCGTGGGGTTTCAAATCGAACATATCTTGATGCGGCGGACCTCCGACCAAATAGATCATGATGACCGACTTGGGGTTATTCTTTATCCCCGCAGCGCTCTCGGCTTTTAGCAAAGAAGGCAACGTCCAGCCGCCTGCAGTACCGAGCGCCGCCAAACTGCCGATATTTAGCAAACTGCGACGTGAGAAACTTTCAGAAATTCGGAAGTTTTGTTGTCCTGGGTATCTAAGCATTTGGCAAGCTCTGGCAGGGATCTGGTGGGATATCCATAAGAACATAACACTATTTCAAACACGAAGTGTGACAAGAATCCATCGAGGAAGTCGAATTCGTTGCGAATTGAAAGAAAATGCACCCAATCAAACGCCGGTCGACGGCTGGTCATCGACCGTTCTACTCCAGCTTGGACTTGAGCATCATTTCAATTGGTTCTGGAGGCCTTGCCGTCGCCGCAGCAGACTGGAAGTTATCCACAGCGTTGTCCCAAGAAGGAAGTATTTGAATCCGATCCGACGCTCCGGCGTGTCAAACCGGAGCGAGTGGGACTGCGATTCAATCGCGAACGCGATGGCAGTTTTTAGCCTGGGGTAAGTTCGCGGGGCGAACGAAACCCCAGGTCCAATGTCCCACCTGCCACAGAGCTCTGAAGGAGCGACACAAGCTCTGCATCGTAGTCGACCCGAGTGATTTGATGGTCATAAATTGCCTCGTGAGAGAAGGTGAGAATGCCGTCGCTATGCGACTCTCGCCAAATTGGTGCTACATGTTCCACGGATTTCATCCGTGGCTATCAAATGACACTGCTCCGCAGTTAAAGCCAAGCGGCAGAATCACATGACACAACCTCTTCCTGGTGTTTCTTTCCCCCAAAACTCGCACCCGATTCGAACTCGCTCCGGTCGTCCAAACGTCACCCCAAACCGTTGTGAAGTTTCCGTATCCTGCACCGGCGTATCCAAACCGGTGCGTTCAAATGCGCATAAGTGCAGGCGATCGGATTCGAGGAGCTTCGTTCGGGACGGCATCGGCAAAACCGATTTGTCGGTAGTATTGGCTTTGGTCCGCTACAGAAGCTATACTTAACACATGAGCAAACAACCCCAAGAGCTTCTGACGGTAGCATTGACATTATCAGAGATTGAACGAGCGAATCTGGCGGGATCGCTGCTTCGAAGCCTTGACCCAAGCCCTGACCCTTTAGCGGACCAAGCATGGGCCGCCGAAATCGAACGCCGTGTTCAGGCAATTGACCGTGGCGATGTCAATTTGACGCCATGGGACGAGGTAATGGCTGCAATGCGTCAACGTCGTAATGGATGAGCGTCCGTTCTGGTTTCACCAAGAAGGCAAGGAAACCCAACCATTACAGCGAGGAAGTTGTAACCGCACAAACCGTAGTAGGCAGCATCAATGAGCAGGCCAGAGAAGATGCCGAAAATCGCCCACGGAACAGAGCGGCGTACCCACGATGCCCAAAGGGCTAGCAACGAGGGGTATACGAATCCGAGGTGATTTGCGAGACGCAAATCGTGCTTAGAAAGTTACGATACATTGGCGGGAATGAGTGCCATTGAAAGCAGGAACGATCCGGCTCCGATGGCCATACCTACCAACGCGATAGTTCCATGGCCGACGATTCGAGGTTCTGCTGTAGGTACAATCTCGAACACAGATTTGGGGGCGGCATACGGATTGTCGTCTGTGACCACGCATCTCTCCTGTTTGCAATTAGTATTTATGCCAACGAACGTTAAGCATTCCCGCGGTCGCCGCGAGTGATGGCTGGCTACGGGTGACACCACTCCGACGTATCATTCATGTCCTGCCAAGGATTGATTAACACCACTTGTTTTCGGAATTGCCATTGCTAGTTTTGCAATAACGACAAATACGAAGGAGAGCACAACACGGAAAATGTCGAAATAGTGATTGGTTGCACCAACATCTTTGACCCGTTTATAGATCGAGTAATCCTTGTATTGCGGTTCGTTCTTCAATTCCTTAAGTTTTGTAAGGTCAATCAACTCAAGGGACTCAAACTCCTTTACGGTCGAGAATCCTTGGAGACTAATGTGGGATTGGTCGTCCCTTAAACGCAACCGAGATGGCGAACCACGGTCGGCATAGCTAGACCGCAACTCGCACCGGTTTGACACGCCGGTGCGTCAAGTAGACATAAAGGCAAAGCTTTTCAACGATCAGCTAGATGGGGTACAATCATCAATGGCGTTTTACATTTATCCCCTAAGTCCGGCGTGCCAAATGCGTGTCAAAACCCCTTCATTTTGATTTTAGATTCGTCATGCGGGTGCCTTGGTCGATAGTTGCTGGCGGTGTCAAAATGGCACGCGCACGAGTGGACAAGAGAACTCATCTCAGTTTAACGCGTTCTTGACCCGAGCTTGCTTCCGAGATCGGAACCGCGAAGCACGGTTCGACATGCCAGGTGAAGTGGGAGTTGCCCCGGAGCAATCCGGGCCCCTATCCCGATTCCCATGGTTATGTGGCATTTTCGCGACGTTTCTCGGTGTTGCGATTTCGTGTGAATCTCCAGGCGATAAATGCAAAGGTTACAACAGCAGTCCCAATCCGCCACAACCACTTACGGGCATCTGGTGCTTGATACACAATCGATGAATTGCATCCACCTGCATTCAAGTCATGAACTAGAGATTGAGTAAGTTGTTTGTGTTTGTCGGTTGGATTCGCGATGTACATTTCCACGATTTCGATGCCAGTAGGGTTGGGAGAGTGTTTGATCGTCATCCTCATGCGGATCCGCATGCTAGCTAACTAATAATGGACCCTTCCAACTCCACTGCCAAACAAGCGAAAAAGTTATCCAACTGGCTTACCGCAGTTTCCGTCTCAGAACGTTTTTTCTTCAAAGTAACTTCTGGCAATATCGCGTTTTCTACGATGCTCGGCTCAGAAGTTGCCTCTGGTAACACGTTGCCGACCAAGCCCGCACGCGGCACATCATAGCTTTCTCCCGTCAAACGCGAACCAATTGCAGGAATCAGATTTACTGCCCCTCCTGCAAATGACTGACTACTGGGAACAACACTGGGCATTTGACTATTGCCGGAAGCTGCGGCTCCTTCGCTAGCGGCTCCTTGACTAGCGACTCCTTGACTAGATTCGCTTTGGATAGTTCCTTCTTGGCTAGCTCCGCCTTGGCCACCCAATCCCCCACCGCCTGACCGTCCAAATGACGATGGTGCCGTGATCGGGGCCACAATTCCCGACGACTGCTGATTGTTGCGTACAAAACTCGTATCCAGTGCGTTGACCCGGCCGTCTCGATTCACGTCGTAAATATTGGTCACACCTACGCTATTGGTACCGGTCGATTGATTGTTTCTTACCGCCGACGTGTCCAATTCATTGACTCGGATACGAGTCGTCGTATTGTCAACGTTGATGTCCCCTAATACATTTCCAAAATAGAATACATCGTTCGCCGCTAAACCAGTATCTGAATTGGCTACAACCGTAACTCGCAACCAAGTATTTTGTAACGTGTTATCCGGGAACGTAGTCTGAACTCGCGTCGAACCCGCAACACCACCCGCTACGATCGCAACCGTCGGAACCGCGGCTCCTGGCAACGCCACGAACTCAGCCGCCGCGATTCCATCCCAATTCGCAAACTGCAAACTGGCGGCCAACTGCGCGTTCGTCACCGTCGCCGGCAATCCAACCACATCGATAACCAGACAATTCAAACCGCGACTGTAATTCGTGTAGTTCGCAAACGTCGACGATTGACTTGGCAACAATGGCACCTTGTCCGTTGCAAGCGAGGTCGATGCGCTCGCCCCAGTCGCGCCCGCATACTGAATGCCACGCGTTGCGATCGTCGTAAAGGCCGTCACGTTGAATGTTGTGCTCGAGACATTGGTTCCATCATTCGCAGATATCGTGACGACTTGATTCAACAGCGCGACATTCGGTGTATAAGCCCAACTCCAAGTTCCATTTGCGTTCTTGGTCACAACACCGAATGAAGCGGAAAGAATGACCTGTGCCGATTCTGGATCGTTCCAAGTTCCTGAATTGGTGATTTGAGTCAATACATTTCCGGATACGCTTGCATTGGCTAGCGTTAGAACGACTGGTTCATTGATGTCTGTGATTGCAATCGCGAAAACTTTTTCAAAGAACAAACCGTCCTGATCGGTGCTTCGAACGCGAATTGAATAGATTTTCTTCGTTTCATAATCGAAACTGATTACGGTCTTTAAATTGCCAACAGCATCGATCGTGAAGCTTGCGTTGTCCGTGCTGCCTGTGCCACTCGCAAGACTGTAAGTGAACGTGTTGCCGACATCGGGGTCAGATGTTGTAAAGACACCAGCCGTAGTTCCTGCCGGTTGATTTTCCGCGACATTCCCTGACGAAATCGCCAGATTGGTCGGAGCTTGATTGAACTGGAAGTTTGCCAGCGAGGCGAGATCGGTCGATGTTAGGAACGCCGCAGCTTGGCCCGTGAATCCGTTCGCGTTAAACAGTGCGTTGACCGCAGCGATGGCCGCCGCCCGCGTGTTAGCGACAATGATGTATTCGCCCAGTTCCTTGGTTTCCCCGGGTTTAACTGTCACGTTGTAGGTCCATGCGACGTTGTCTTCGATCAGCTGAACATTGCTCGGTACGAGTCCCATCGGGCCATGAAGCAGATGAATCACGGCGGAAGTTCCGACGCCACCGTCTGTACCGAACCAGGTATCGTTCACTGTCGGCGTCGTACCTCCCGTTGAGGTAGCAAATACGTTCGTTGCGGCGTCACTTCCTAAGTTGCCGACGACCTTAATCGTCGTGGTAATTGGACTGCCCGTTGAGTTTGTCAGAACATCCACTGTGCGGGCAAAATCCTGAATGCCGGTCGTCGGTACAGTGATCTCGCGGTGAACTGTCAGTCCCGCGTAATTGGCATTTGGTGTAACTACCGTCTGGCCAGCGTTCGACGTGGTTGATGTGCCTGTCGGAGAGTAGTCCGATGATGAGACGATCAACCGATTCACCCCATCGAAGGCATTGGATGGACCTTGAAGCAGTTGCCCCGTTCCGACTCGTTGAGCGTCGATATCGAACAATGAGTTATTAGGTGATCGCAAAGGCAAAGTGGATGAGGTTGTACCCAGTCGCACCACTGCGAAATCCTGGTTAGTCCCATTGTAACTTTGCCCAACCACGACAATCTTTCCGTCGCTTTGAATTGCAACCGCATTGGCTTCGTCGTTGGTCGTTCCAATCGATATCGTGAGCTTCCCATCATCATCGAACGCCGTATCAAGTGAGCCGTCGGCATTGTATCGAGTCACGGCAAAATCATCGTTGAGCCCATTGTGGCTGGACCCAGCAACAACGATCTTTCCGTCGCCTTGAATGGCGACACCATTTGCATAGTCGTGGAGCGTTCCGACCGCTGTCGTAAGCTTGCCATCACCATCGAACGTCGTGTCAAGAGAGCCGTTCGTATTGTATCTAGTCACTGCAAAATCGTAGTTATTCCCGTTGAAGCTATATCCAACGGCAACAATCTTTCCGTCGCTTTGAATGGCGACACCATAGGCAGCGTCGTTCGCCGGTCCGATCGCCGTCGTGAGCTTGCCATCACTATCGAATGTCGTATCAAGTGAACCGTTCGCATTGTATCGCGCTACCGCAAAATCGAAGTCAGTTACGCTCGCATTCGAACTTAACCCGGCGGCGACAATTCTCCCGTCGCTTTGTATTGCAACGCTAAGGGCAACGTCTGAGGTCGTTCCGATCGCTGTCGTCAGCTTCCCATCGCCATCGAACGTCGTATCGAGCGAACCATTGGTATTGTACCTGGTCACGGCAAAATCGAACCAACCTCCATTGATACTTCGCCCGGCGACCACAATTTTCCCATCGTTTTGAATCGCGACAGTATAGGCCTCGTCATAGGATGCTCCAATCGCCGTTGTGAGCTTCCCGTCACCGTCAAAGGTCGTATCAAGGGAACCGTCCAAATTGTAGCGAGCCACGGCGAAATCGTTGTCACTCCCATTAGAGCTGTATCCAACCACAACGATTTTCCCATCGCTTTGAATCGCGATTCCAGTGGCAAAGTCGTCACCCGTTCCGAATGCTGCTATGAGCTTTCCGTCGCCATCGAAGGATGTATCAAGCGAGCCATTTGCATTGTATCGCGTAACGAGGAAATCGTAGTTAGTGCCATTGAAGCTAGACCCGACCACGACAACCTTTCCATCGCTCTGAACCGCTACTCCCGTTGCAACATCATCGCCCGGTCCGTTCGAAGTCGTAAGTTTCCCGTCGTTGTCAAAGCTTGGGTCAAGCACAATTCTACCATCGCTATTTGCAACGAAATCTCGCCGCCACTCATCCCCGGGGATGCCGTTTCCATCGCCGTCTAACGTATTGCCAGCAGTATCGGTGATCGATGGGAAAACGGTCAGTCGATAGACATCCTCGACGAGGTTTGGAAAGGTTAGGGTCGCAGTGTTCCCATTCAGCGTGACGGACGTCGGTGTGACGGATGAATCACTGTTGAGAAGCAATCTGTCCGCACCAGCACCGCGAAGTTCGTAATTGGCAGCGACAGTCGCATTGAGAACAGGTTCGCTGAACGCCACCGTTAGCTGCGTTGTCCCTGACAATACCGTCCCTGTCGTCAGAAAGTTCGTCAAAACAACCGCAGGCGGGATTTCATCGACGTCTGTGATATTGATCGTAAAGGACTTCTCGACGAACAATGCACCCTGATCGGTGCTGCGAACTCGAATCGAATAGCTGTTCTTGGTCTCGTAATCGAAGCTGGCCGCGGTCTTTAAGTTTCCAGAACCATCAATTGTGAAACTCGAATTGTCTGTGCTTCCCGGTCCGCCAACTAATGTGTAGGTGAAAGTATTTCCGCTGTCTGGATCGGTGGATGAAAATTGCCCGACAGTCGTCCCAATCGGTTTGTTTTCGGGAATGGCGCTTTGCGACAATACGATGTTAGTCGGTGCTTCATTAACGTCCATAACGTTGATCGTCAACACTTTTTCGAAGAACAATCCATCCTGATCAGTGCTGCGGACACGAATCGAATAGCTGTTCTTCGTTTCGTAGTCGAAGCTGGCCGTTGTCTTTAGGTTCCCGGAAGCATCGATCGTGAAACTGGAATTGTCCGTGCTGCCTATGCCGGTCACCAGACTATAAGTAAAGGTGTTTCCAGCGTCGGGGTCGGTTGTGGTCAAAGTGCCGACAGTCGTTCCCGCAGGTTGGTTTTCGGCGACCGTATTAGCCGAGAGAGCCAGATCGGTTGGAGGCTGATTGAACTGGAAGTTGGCGAACGAAGTCAGATCGGTGGACGTCAGGAATGCGGCCGCCTGGCCCGTGAATCCGTTCGCGTTGACCAGTGCGTTGACTGCCGCGATTGCGGCGGCCCGGGTGTTGGCAACAATCGTGAATTCGCCCAGTTCCTTGGTTTGACCAGGATTGACCGTCAGGCTGTAAGCCCAAGTGACGTTGTCCCCGACCACCTGAACGTTGGTCGGTACGAGTCCCCTGGAGCCATGCAGAAGATGAATCACGGCCTGGGTTCCAACACCACTGTCGGTCCCGAACCAGGTATCGTTGACTGTCGGCGTGGTGCCTCCCGAGGAGGTGGCAAATACCGTCGTGACCGCATCCGAGCCAAGATTGCCCACGATTTTTACCGTCGTCGTAATTGCTGACGCGGTGGAATTGGTGAATGTGTCGACAGTGCGTGCAAAGTCCTCGCTGCCCGTGTTGGGGACTGTCACTTGTCGATTGATTGTCAGTCCCGCAGCGGATGCGTTTCCAGTGGCGTACGTTTGACCGCTATTGGAAAGCTGTGGAAATGGAGTGGCCGCAAACGTTGCGTCTGTACCGTTGATCTGAATGCGGTTCAGGCCATCGAACGAATTTGTTGGCCCTTGCAGTATCTGGCCCGTTCCAACGCTGGAAGTACCAAGATCGAAACCAAAACCGGAAGGCGAAATGAGTGTCAGCGGCGCGATGGCACCGCGACTATCCAGTCGCACAATCGAAACGCCTTCCCCAAATTTCTCACGTCCATTTGATGAGACGCCATCGGCATTAAAATAAGTCTGAAGATATCCTGCCACCACGATGCTGCCATCCGAGCGGAGGTTCAACGTATTGGCTTGGCCAAGGGTCGCGCCCGCCGTGGAATTGGCGGAACTCAGATTTGCCGTCAGAATTAAACTTGGGTCAAACATTCCGAAATTGGCACGTCCGCTCACCCCGAACGTCGCGTCGAATGAACCGTCGGTATTCAAACGCACGCCATCCTGGGAATCGACGTTTGACACTGTATTGCTGTTGCTCACTAAGAGAATCTTGCCGTCCGATTGCAGGGCCATCTGGCGAACCCCTTCCGCGCTCGATGTTTGAAAGCCGAAGGACCTCTTGCCTGCCGTTCCGAAGGTCGAATCCAACGTTCCAGAGGAACTCATCCGGGCAATTGCCAAGTCGGAATCGCTGCCGCTTGCGGTCGAACCTGCCACGAGGATCTTGCCATCCGTTTGAATGGCAAGCGAATTTGCAATGTCGTCACCTGAGCCAATACTCAGCGAAAACTTGCCCGTGGTGTTAAAGGTCGTGTCCAAGGCTCCGTTCGTCGAGTATCTGGCGACTGCGAAATCTTTGTTAGTCCCATTATTCGAGTAACCGGTGACAAGGATTTTCCCGTCACTTTGCAGAGCGATCGCTTCAATCTCATCATCACTGGAACCGAAGCCGAGCGAGACCTTACCAGTGGAATTAAACGTCGTATCAAGACTGCCGGTCGATGTGAAACGGGCGATCGCAAAGTCCTTGTTGGACCCATTGTTCGTGTAGCCCGCAACAATGATTTTTCCATCGGATTGGATCGCAACCGCGGCGATTTCGTCATCGCTCGATCCAAATTGCACTTGGAGCTTACCAACTCCGTTGAACGTGGTGTCGAGTGTGCCGTTGGAATTGTATCGAGCAATGGCAAAGTCCTTATTCGTGCCGTTGTACGTATACCCTGCGGCGACGATCTTGCCATCGGACTGCACGGCAACGGCGCGTGCAACGTCGGCTCCGGAGTTGAAACTCGTCGTGACATTGAACGAGGAATCAATGGTACCGTCATTATTCATACGCTGAAGGATGAAATCCCACGCTAACGTCGAAGTAATTAGTGAGCCGAACGACGTGGTACTCGTCGTTCCAGCCATGATGATCCGACCGTCGGATTGAGCTGCCGTGGCATTGATATGCGTTCCCGCATTGGAATTTGGCAGAGAATCGTTGCGTCCCTTGGGATTTACGCAGACGAAGTCGCGAAAACTACTTAGAGACGCATTTCCAACGACATCGGTCATACCGCTATTCACTGTCAATCGATAAACGCTCTCGGATAACACGACAAAATTCAGGGTTGCCGTATTGCCATTTAGGTTTGCAGAGGTGATCGAAATGGTGGAGTCATCAGCAGTACCGAGCAACCCGTCGGCACCTGCGGCTTGCAACTGATAATTGGAAGTCACATTGGCCCCGGTTACCGCTTCGTTGAATGTCACGGTCAGTGAACTTGTCCCGACGCTTACTGTTCCGGTTTGCAGAAAGCTGGTGGAGATCACAAAGGGGGCGGTGTGGTCAATCGTGTAGGTCTGACCCGTGAAGTTCCCGTTGACCGTATTTAATAACACGCGTAGGTTGTTGCTTCCATAGTTGCTGGTCGCAATATCGGGTCTCCCGTCTCCATTCAAATCGGCCATTGCGATAGAACTGGGCCCCGTACCAGTCGCGAACGTCTGCTGCGGCTGAAATGTACCGCCGGCACTACCTAAAATTACGCTGGCAGTATTGCCGATTTGATTCGTTGCGATGATGTCTTGATACCCGTCACCGTTGACGTCACCAACAATCGCAGATGTCGGATTACTGCCCACTGTGAGGACCTGTTGTGCTTGGAATGTGCCATTCCCATTTCCCAGCATTACGCTGAGTGACGCCGAGTTGCTGTTTGCTGCGACAATATCGAGCTTGCCATCGCCATTCAGGTCGCCTGTTGTGACAAATATTGGCGAACTGCCGGTGGCTAGTGTTGACTGAGCTTGAAAAGTTCCGTTTCCAATTCCCAGCAGTACGCTAACAGAATTTCCCTTGAGATTGGCAACCGCCAAATCAGGAATACCATCGCCATTCAAGTCCGAAATTACTACAGAGATCGGAAACGCTCCCGTCGTCGCGGCCGTTTGAGTTTGAAATGTACCGTTTCCGTTTCCCAATAATATGCTTACAGTAAAGCCGTTGACGGTATTAGTACCGCCGTTGGTTACCACGAGATCGAGCTTGCCATCACCATTCAAATCAGCTATCGAGACGGATCGGGGAGCTGTCCCGACGGGAAAAGTTTGCTGCGATTGAAATGTTCCATCACCATTTCCCAGCAGTACGCCCACCCTGTTATTGCTGTATTCTGCAACCACAACATCGAGTTTTCCATCGCCGTTGACGTCACCCGGCGTTAACCAAATCGGTCCTGTTGCTGCTGCAACGGTTTGCGGGGTCTGGAACGTCCCATCGCCGTTCCCTAACATGAGGCTCAGCGTATTGTTGTTGATATTGGTAGCGATCAGATCGCTCTTTCCATCGCCATTGAAATCGCCAGGCATGACATTTCGCGGCTGGTTTCCCGAAGCGACGTTTACCTGAGTTGCAAAACTCGCCACGGAGTTCGACTGCCTTAACAGATTTCCAACCAGATCTCGGATACTGTTGTTGTCAACAAGATTCAGTCCTAGCGTGCCGTCACCAGTTACTCCACCGACAGTCACCGCGAAGGTTTTGTGATCGCCGGAATCAACAACTTGTGTCGAAGTTGATGCGATTGAACCGGTGGTAGTGACGCTGAAATCAGTCGCATCGACACCCGTGACAGCTTCACTAAATGTCGCTGTGAAGGTCAGGATGTTTGCATTGGTTGTGGAACTCGCCGGCGTCGTCCGACTGATCGACTGTACAGAGGGTGACGTATGGTCCATCGTAAAGGCTTGTCCGGTGAAATCTCCATTTAGGCTATTCCGATACACGCTCACGGTGTCGCCGCCAAAATTACTGACGACGATTTCGGGCCTGCCGTCCAAATTGACATCCGTCATCGTTACGAAGCCAGGATGTGTTCCTGTTGCCAGTGCCTGCGGAGCTTGAAATGTCCCATTGATGTTCTGCAACAAAACGTTGACCGTATTGTTGATGTAGTCAATGGCGATAACGTCCGGCCTGCCATCTCCGTTGACATCTTGGACCGCAACAGCGTCCGAATCTCCAGTCCCAACGGGTAGGAGTACCTGCGACTGGAACGTGCCATTGCCGTTTCCTAGCATGAGTCCAACGCTGCTGATGCCAGTATTTCCGGTGACCAGATCGAGCTTGCCATCCCCATTGACGTCGGCGATTACGGCCGAATAAGGCCTGGCAACGGAGCCTGTCGAAATGTTGGTCGCAGCACCAAAGGTTCCCGTCCCGGTGCCCAGCATGACGCTAACGTTGTTGCTGCCGCTGTTCGGAACCACCATGTCCATTGTGGCATCTCCGTCAAGGTAACCCAGCGTAATGGATCGCGGGTTCAAGCCTGCAACAGGGCTCGCCTGAGCCGCAAAAGAGACAGTGCTCGCATTCAATGCAGTACGATTCAGAAGCACGCCGGCAGTTCCATTACCGCGGTTTGCAATGACGATGTCCAGTTTGCCATCGCCATCCAAATCTCCGAGCGCAACGCCGTTTGTGAGACTTCCTGTCGCGACCGTCTGCGATGCTCCAAAGGACCCGGTACCAGTACCGAGCAACACGACAACCGGGCCAGAAAGATTGGCAACCACAAGATCCAGTTTACCATCGCCATTGATGTCCCCGGCCGCGACAGAGCGAGGCGATGTACCTGTTGAAAATTGCGTTGGTGTACCAAATGTTCCGCCAGCTCCACCTAGGAGGATGCTAACAGTTCCCGCGCCATTGTTGGTGGTAATGAGATCCGGCTTACCGTCTCCATTTACGTCGGCTGAGATCACCGAATATGGAGCTGTACTTGAACCTGTAGCGTAGGTTACCTGACTCGCGTAACTGACTCCGGCATTCGGAGGTACCAGTGCATTACCGCTCAAGTCGCGAATGCTGTTGTTATCGGTGAGATTCAGTCCCAACGTGCCATCGCCCGTGATTCCGCTGACAGTCACCGTGTAGTTCAGGTGATCGCCCGAATCCACAACCTGAATCAACGAGGAAGCGATCGTTCCTGTTTTGATCAGGCTGAAATCAGTGCTGTCAACGCCTGTGACCGCTTTACTAAACGTCGTAGTGAACACGACGTTGTTAGCGTTAGTGATCAATCCTGCCGGAGTCGTGCGATTGATTGATACGACGCTTGGGAAAACATTATCAACCAAGACGATGGTAAATACCCTCTCGATTGACAGTCCGTCTTGATCTGTTGAGCGAACCCTGACCGAGTAACTGGAACGGTCAGAAAAATGAATCAGTGACGCCGTCGCTAACTGATTCCCGACAATCTGGAATTGAAGATTGTCGGTGCCGCCGGAACCTGTAACCAAAGAGTAGGTGAAAGTATCGCCTGAGTTTGGATCTGTCGAAGAGAACCGGCCAACAACGGTAGCAAAGGGTAGATTTGCCGGTACGCTTGCAGACGCATAGGAAATATTCGTCGGCGCTAGGTTGCTCCCTGCCTTATAGTGAGCAAGGATCCGAGTCGCTGACAATGCTGACGGGTAAATGGCAACTTCGTCCATAAGACCACGAAACTGGTAGGGCGTGTTTCTGGCAGTCCCGATTTGGACTGGTGCAGACGTGTTCGAAAACGCACTCCCTGAAATAGCTCCCGCTCCAACAAGAATTCCGTTGATGTAGAAACTAACACTTCCGTTGTTGAAGGTTGCAGCAACGTGCTGCCATACACCGCTGGATACTGCGACTGAACTAACTACCGATCCGAGATTGCCTCTTCCGAAATAAAGTTTTCCATCTGGCGCAATCAGAAATTCGTACTCGGTCCCAAAATTGGATACCGTATAGTCATACTTACTGAGTAAGTTTTGAAACTGACCATTGCCAGCCGCATCCGGTTTGATCCATGTTTCGAATGTAGCTGTAGTTCCGAGTGTTTGTAGGTTACTGTCAGAAATCAACACACCATCGCCTGTGGACGAGAATCTTGCCGCAGTGTTCGTGTCGCCTGCTAAAACGCCGGTTTGCCCAAGACTGATCCCGTTTAACAACGTACCAGACAATGCATTTCCGGAGGTATCGGATATTGGCGGATTGTCACCCAAACGCCAATACGCGACTGGAAAAGATGAAAGAACTGTGGCAGAGTAAGTACCTGCGGCGGCCGATTGATAGTGGGATTGAATTTGAAATAGATTCAACGAATTGGCAAAAGTTGCAACTTCCTGAATTGAACCAAGAAACTGAAAATTTGCATTCCTGGCTGTTCCAATTTGGACTGGTGCAGATGTGTTGAGGAAAGTCCCTGCAGAAATAGATCCGCCACCCGCAACCGATCCGTTGATGTAAAATGCGACACTACTTCCGTTTAATGTCATAGCAACATGTTCCCACTGACCACTGGGAACTGGGCTAGAGCTTGTCACTGTCCCAGCGATGTTTGTGCCATCTAACGAACGGTTAAATGTGAGAAATCCAGAACTGCTGATCCCAAATTCGTATTCAAAACCTAGACCAGTAAGATAATCTCTTTTGCTAATCAGATTTTGGAAGTGCCCTGCCGATGCAGCATCAGGCTTGATCCAAGCTTCGAAGGTCACTGTCGTACCCGGCGTCAATTGAATATTGTCCGCAATCAAAACACCATCACCGTTTGTCGACAGACGAGCAGATGTATTGCTCACAATTGGCAATGCTCCGGTTTGGCCCAGGCTGATCGTATTTAAAAGCGTGCCGGACAAACCGTGTCCCGACGCGTCACTTATTGGCGGAACAGGAGGCGTGTCTCCGAGTCGATAATAAGCGACGGGCGAGTCAGCCAATACCGCACTGTCATAGACTCCCGCCAGCAATTCTCGCTTTTCCAATCCTTCAATTTGTCTTAAGCTTCTACGGAGTGATCGACGACGCGATTGCTGGTTGATTGCTCTCATGCGAGCCGAGCGAGTTTTTAGAACGACAATTGCTTTTAATAGTGTATGTATCAACATCGTCGTGGCATTCTCTGTGAGGTCGGGGAATTTTTCGGAATAGGCGGGAAGTGGAGGAATTCAAAGCGTGCTAGGTTCATCGAGTACCAGCAGTCGCTGTATTTCGTCCGACTTCAGCCCAAGGGCCATTGGACGCAGAGTTCCCGAGAGGGCCACAACATCGTAGATTTCCGCAACTTCATTTTCGACCTTAAGCCAGTGAGCGATCTCACCATTGTTCAGATCGATGACTTGCAAACCGCACTGAGCAGATGCGTCACGTTTCTCTAGTTCCGCGTTGAGCGGTAGGCCATCGAATGTTTTGTCATGTCGGGGCTGTGAGAGGCTAACCACGGCATGGTCTCCAACAAACGTAAGGCCTCGCATGTAACCCGGACAAAATGCGATGGGCTCAAAAGTCTTTGTCTCGAGATTCACTCGCCCAAATTCGCCGCACCCTGAGTTCAGCACCCAGAGTTGATCTCGATACCAACGCGGCGAATGCGGCATCGACAAACCGCTGCAAACAATCTCGTTGGTCGTGACATCAACGACGACTCCGCCATCATTGCGGCGAGAACGCCAACCATCCGAAACATCGCTTTGTGAAACCGCTGTAACGTAGTGAGCCCGACCGTCTCGCAAAGCTAAACCGTTCAAATGACAACGATCTTCGGGCACGAGCTTGCTAATAAACGTAGGCTTCCAAAGCGGAGTCATGCTGACTCGATCGCTGATGGTTCCAAGACAGCTCAACGAAGTCGCCACAAAGACGACTCGACCGGAATCTTCGACCGCCACGTCGTGCATATCGATGTCGCCCGTCGTATAAGCCACGCGTGGCACGTACAAACGATCTCGTTCTTGATAAGTTTGCCCTGCAGCTAACGCGTTATCGAATCGCCAGAGCTGATATTGGGTGCTCAACCATAGGCGCTGAGAGTCTCCGAACATTCCCATGGCTCGATTGAATGTACGTTCAAACAGGGACAGCCCGCCATCAGGGTCGGTTCCTACCAGAAACAACTTGCCTGTTTGGTAGGTGCTGAACGCGAGACTAGTACGATGACGGGAAAGCCAGCCGGT
This sequence comes from Pirellula sp., assembly GCA_031424235.1. GTDB lineage: Bacteria > Planctomycetota > Planctomycetia > Pirellulales > Pirellulaceae > JBKCUI01. Next base: position 32,817 of record JANPHB010000200.1, on the reverse strand, counting down.
AAAGTTGCGTGAGCAGTAAATTTGAATCCACGGATGATTCGCCGACGGCTTTTCGACGAAACTATCGCTTGAACATTGAGTGTTGCAATCTTCACCATATCGCTCTTGCTGGACCAAGCTGGTTTGGGGATTTCGAGGATCTTTTTGTAGAGGACTTGGCGTGTTTTTCGGTAATACCATGCTTGATCTGCGCCTAACGATCTTTGGGAAATAAAGTGTGCCCCGTCGTTCAGCAATGCGAAATCAACAAGCCAAAGGCGCAATCATTCCCAACTTTTTCACGAATTTTTCTCAAGTTTTTCGATTATAACAAAGCTCCAGACAAGCAACTACAAACTTGGTCGAAATTGGACCACTCAGGTCGCTCAGATGGATACCGACTCCGTTCTACGGTAATAGACACGAAGATAAACCGCAATGATGCGACGAGGAACGCAAGCGGAACGGAAGATTTCACGGTCTCTTTGAAGACGCCGTCCCTTAGGTTAAAGCCTTCCCCGCTGAAGCAGTGACAATCGTGTTTTGACGGGCGGCCATGCAGGGATGTACACCCGGGGGCAGCCGTCTTTTAGAACCTCAGGTAACAGTGCGTTGTAATCTTGGTTATGCTGTTTCAGTGAGAAGTGGGGGCAAGCGTCAATACCCGAGTTCGCTAGCTCCCTGATGCAAGTCGGTGATCGCCGCAAATCGAACTTCCTTTTTCAAAGCGACAACAAAGGCATGTCAGACGTTACTCAGATCCTCTCGCAAATTGAGTCGGGCGATCGCGCCGCCGCAGAACAGTTATTACCGCTAGTCTATGACGAATTGCGAAAGCTCGCGACTTCAAGAATGTCGCACGAGAATCCCGGCCTGACACTGCAAGCCACCGCACTGGTGCATGATGCATATGTTCGCCTAGTCAACACAGAACAAGTTCAACGCTGGGATTCTAGAGGGCATTTCTTTGCCGCCGCAGCAGAAGCCATGCGTCGCATTCTGGTGGAAAATGCTCGCCGGCGGAATTCCTCAAAACGTGGCGGCAATCATGTGCGAATTGCCCTGGATGAAGCGGTTCTGAGCGTTAACGAGCCACGGAATGATGTCCTCGAGATCGACAAATACCTAGAGCGCCTCTCGGATGCGCATCCGCGAGCAGCAGAAGTTGTAAAACTCCGTTTCTTTGCAGGGCTGACCGGGGAGCAAGCTGCAGACGTACTCGGAATTTCGGCCCGATCTGTCGATCAACTTTGGGCTTTCGCAAGGGCTTGGCTGTTTGAGACCATTCAACGCGAAAGCGCCTAGAGTTTTTCCCAGCCCATGTGTCGACATTTCTAGAAAACGGAGGTTTTGGTAGAGAGGGCGTCACATGGCTATTAAACCAACAAAGAAATTTTGAAATTCAGTGCGCTTGCTTGGTTTCAATTTCGCATTGAGATTGGGAGTACTCACGAAAGGGGCATACCTTGAACGAATGCGATCTATTCATAGATGCGATGAAGTTGGATGACGAAGCAGAACGGGCGGCATTTCTAGAGAGGATGTGCGCCGGTGATTCCAAACTGAAACAACGTGTTGAAGCATTGATTGGAGCAAACGACCAGGCCGGTAGTTTTTTGAAACAGCCTGCGCCTGACGCGAACGCGACGATGAATGCTCCTCAAGTGGAAAAAATTGGCAGCCAGATCGGTCGCTACAAACTGCGAGAGTTATTAGGCGAAGGGGGCATGGGAACCGTCTTTGTGGCTGAGCAGGAACGTCCCGTCCGCCGCAAAGTGGCCTTGAAGCTCATCAAGTTGGGGATGGATTCCCGCGATGTTATTTCACGTTTTGAGGCCGAGCGTCAGGCGCTCGCGTTGATGGACCATCCCAATATCGCGCGCGTGCTGGACGGTGGTTTAACGCCAAGTGGGCGCCCATACTTTGTGATGGAGCTGGTCAAAGGACTTCCCATTACGGAGCACTGTGACCAGCATCGATTGGGCAATCGCCAACGATTAGAGCTTTTCCTGCAGGTGTGTCGCGCGTTGCAGCATGCGCATCAAAAGGGGATCATTCATCGAGACCTCAAGCCAAGCAATGTATTGGTAGCCATGCATGACACGATTCCTGTGGTCAAAGTTATCGACTTCGGTGTTGCAAAAGCGATCGGCCAGCAGCTAACCGAAAAAACACTCTATACGGCCCTCGGCCAAATGGTCGGTACGCCAATGTACATGAGTCCCGAACAGGCCGGTCAAAGCAGCATCGATGTCGATACGAGGAGCGATGTTTACTCACTGGGAGTCTTACTCTATGAACTTCTAACTGGTTGCACTCCGTTTGAGAAAGAGACATTCAAGCGGGCAGCATACGACGAGATGCGTCGCATTATTCGGGAAGTCGATCCGCCTCGGCCGAGCACCCGTTTTAGCTCGTTGAATGCAGCTACCTCATCAACCATTGCAACATATCGCCAATCCGAGCCGCACAAACTCAGTCAGCAACTTCGTGGTGAACTTGATTGGATCATTATGAAGTCGCTCGAAAAAGAGCGCACACGACGATATGAATCCGCCAGCGCCTTTGCCGCAGATATAGAGCATCATTTGCGAGATGAACCCGTGGCTGCTTGTCCCCCATCTCTCAGGTATCGAATCGGTAAGACAATTCGTCGCCGATGGAGTATTTTGTTACCGACTGCAGTCGTAACAATTGTGTTGGTCTCGGGAACTGCGATCAGCCTCTGGCAAGCATTGGAAGCACGGTACGCCCGAGAGCAATCCGTGCACGAAAAAACCTTGGCCCAGGATGCAGGGCGTCAGGCAATTCTAGAGCGAGACCGCGCTCGCGAGGCGGAACGCAGAACGGCAGATGAGGCCGCTACCGTCGCCGCCGTTAACGACTTCCTCCTGAAGGATATCATTGGGCTTGCCGACAGCAATATGCAGGCGATTGATGGTATCTCGCCATCGCCACAACTTACAATGCGAGAGGCACTTGACAGTGCCGCAGCGACCGTCGGCGATCGCTTCGAAGAAAAACCCCGCATCGAAGCCCGACTACGCAAGACGATCGGCATCGCGTATCGGGGAGTGGGAGAACCTCTGAAAGCCATATTGCATTTGGAGCGTTGCGTTTTTTTATGCCAGAGAGAACTGGGTGACAATCATGCTGAAACGATGGAGGCCATGCAAGCCTTAGCGACAACGCTCAAATCCGTAGGCCGATCAAGGGATGCGATTCCTATGCTGCAAAGAGTGGTCGACTGGCAGGAAGCCCATCCGGAAGTCGATCAAGTCAAGTCGCTTATCTCTCGCCAAAACCTTGCCGAAACGTTGTTTGATTCCTCGCGGGAGGCTGAGGGGCTGAAAATGATGCAAGAATTACTAGATCGCTTTGCGGATGTCTTGGGGCCTGACGCTGACGAGACAATCACCTGCGAGTCCAATCTCGCCGGTGCGTTGTATAAAGTGAAGCAGCCCCTGAAAGCGATCTCCCTGTTCGAACAAGTTGTTGAAAAGTCCACGCGAATCAATGGCGCTGAAGCGCCAAATACATTGACAGCAAGGGGAAGTCTGGCAGCCGCTCTTAGCGACGCCGGTCGGACCGAAGAAGCGATCAAGCTGCAGGAAGAATTGCGACCGATACTGGAGACGGTCTTCGGCCCAAATCATCCCAAAACGCTGATCTGCATGAACAATCTAGCCAGTGATTATGGCGAAGTTGGGCGAAACGAAGATGCTATTTCAATGCATCAGGAGGTCGTCGTGCAAAGATTGGCTCGGCTCGGTCCAGAACATATTGAGACACTGCAGGGACTCAACAATCTGGCTGTGGATTATATGCGCGTCAAACGACCACTGGAAGCGATACCCTTGTATGAACAATCCTACAATGGAAGGAAAAGATTGCTTGGGATGGGACACCGGGACACATTAAACGCTCTAAGCAATCTGTCGGTTGCATATCAGAATGTCCGTCGCACAGAAGATGCACTGCAATTGCTCGGCGAAGCGTTCGAGGAAACCAAAACCGAAGTCGGAGCACTCCACAATAATTCAAAACAAATTCTCCAATGGCAGGTTGAAATCTGCGAGCGTTGTCGACTGTTCGCAAAACTTGCAGTGATTCGTCGTAAAATTTTGGAAGAATGCCTTTCGGATCTTGAACCGGGACATCCTGACCGATTGGCACTGCTGGATTGGCTGGCTAATGCCAATGATCAGGCCGGTAATTTTGATGCAGCGGCGACGGTGATGAAGCAATACGTCGATGAATTGCAAGCGAAAGTCGGAATCGATAGCACTGAATTGTTCGCTGCTCAGCGAAAACTTGGCGGCTACTTGCGCAGAGCGGGAAGATGGACGGATGCGGAAAAACTCTATTCGACGTTGGCAGAGCAAGCCTCTAAGACACTTGGCCCCGAGGATCGCATGACGTTGAATGCTCGGTCCAGTCTAGGTCAGACACTCTACAATGATGGCCGGATTTCTGAGGGCGTTGCGTTGCTCGAACAAATCGTTACTTTGCAGCAGGCTAAATTTGGGCCATTGGACCCGGAGGTGAAAGTTTCATTGAACAGTCTTGCATGGGGGTATTATTATCAAGGTCACCACGCAGACGCAGAGCGCATTGCGAGTGAGCTGCTGACCATTCAACGAAAGGCCGAAGGCACAGAAGCTGTTACGATTGCTCACAACTTGTCTTTGCTTGGAATGATTTTGTTTGCTCTAGGGAAGTCCGCGGATGCTGAAAAAACCTTGCGTGAGTCGATGATTATTTGGGACACCGTGAAACAACCTGAGTGGCACAGGTTTCGCGTGATCAATTTACTGGGGGCTGCCATCGGTGCGCAGTCCCGGCCGCTCGAAGCGGAACCGCTGCTCGTCGATGGATACAAAGGCATGGCAGCTGCCAAGGTACTGATTCCCGCACCGTGGAAACCCCAGTTTGTGGCTGCCGGGGAGTATGTTCTCCACTTCTACGAGAACCAAGGTGATTCAGAAAAGGCCACTCTGTGGCGAGAAACAATGGCTTCTGCCGACTCGCCAAACAAGTGAAAAGTCGAGCATTTGCCCTCGCTCAAGCTAAGCTGCTCGGGCCTTAAAGTTTCTGGGGAAAGGCTTCGATCGTAGAAGTCGACGAAAAATCTCTTAAATTCGTGCGCCCCAGCAAATTGCTTTTCGCATTGTAGTTCGAGCAGGGATTTTCCTGACGCAAAATGCGATGCGTACGCTGAAAACTTGTTTGAGTACGAATCATTGCCTAGCTCGCCGTGTTAAGACCTATTGCTGCCCTTTTGTTTAGAACCATTACACAGTGCCGATTGAGGAGTCTACCCATGTTCCTGACCAAACGCTTTGATCTCAAAAGCAAAAAACACCGACGACGCCTCCTGCTCGAGAGCCTTGAATCACGGGCCATGATGGCAGCGGTCGCCGCGCCGAGCGGGTTGGTAAGTTGGTACACGGCGAATAGTAATGGGACGGACGCTACAGGACTGAACCAAGCCACATTGCTTAATGGCACTTCAGTCGCTGGCGGGAAAGTCGGCAATGCTTTCAGTTTCGACGGCGTCAATGATCGAGTGGACCTAGGCGATCCGGACAGCCTTAAGTTTAACGCTTCAATGTCGATCGAGGGTTGGGTGTTCGCCCGCACCAACACTCCCAACTTCGGATCGATTGTCTTCCGGGGCGACGATCGCGGAGGATTGGATCCTTATTCACTGGTCGTCTTACAAGACGGTACTTTGAGATTCGAGGTAGATGGGGGAAACGGTGCAGCCGACTTGACCGCACCCATGCCGCTTGGCCAATTCACGCATTTGGCCGCGACTTTGGACGATGCGACGGGGGCCATGAAACTCTACATCAACGGTGCCGTTGTGGCGCAGCAGGTCACCGCGATCCGCCCGTTCCGCGACCTGACCCCAACCCTACATCCGGGAATAGGAATCGGCAACGCGAACTCAACGTACAACGTTCCTTTCAACGGGCTAATCGACGAACTGTCAATGTACAACCGTGGTTTGACTGAGGGCGAAGTACTTGGAATTTACAAAGCGGGTAGCGAAGGCAAGGTATTCAGCCCAGTAGTCACAAATTCTTCGTCCGCCCTCGAAGGGGCGAATGGAGCGACGACGCCAATCACTTTCACCGTTCAGCGAACAGGTAGTTTGACCGAAGCGCTGGTAGTTAACTGGACCACGGCCGACGATACGGCCACCGCCGGGGCTGACTATGTTGCGGCATCGGGCCAAATCACTTTCCTAGACGGAGAAGCAACGAAAACGGTTGAGGTAATTATCAATGGCGACGGCGCCGTCGAATCCAATGAGACGTTCAAATTGATCTTGACCCCAGCGGGCGGCACTTCCGTCATGACTTTAGGAACCATCGTAACCGACGATGTTTCCGTAGCGATTGGCAATGCTGTCGTGACCGAAGGTACCCAAACATTGACTGTACTTGACCGATTCGTCACCGAAGGAAGCGGTGGCCTCCTTTCTGCTACGAGGCAATCTATTTTCGGACCAGATGGCAACCTCTACGTTGCTGCTGGACTCAATAACGCAATTCTCCGCTACAACGGTGTTACGGGTGCGTTCATGGATACTTTTGTTGCTACGGGTAGCGGCGGATTGAATAGTCCCACGGATGTGGCTTTCGGTCCCGACGGCAATATATATGTCAGCAGTACCATGGGAAATCAGGTCCTAAAATACGATGGTTCAACCGGGGCTTTCCTCGGTGTCGTCGTAGGTGGGCTTTCGAATCCAATCGGCATCACGTTTGGACGTGATGGAAGCCTGTACATTGCAAATCAAGACAAAAACGAAGTTCTCCGATATAAGAACGGAGTTCTAAGTCCATTTGTTAGTGCGGGTAGCGGTGGCCTCAATCAGCCTCGGCAAGGCGTCTTTGGGCCAGATGGAAACTTCTATGTCGCAAGCCAAGGGACGGGACAGGTCTTACGCTATAACGGTTCGACCGGCGCATTTTTGAGTGTGTTTACAACCGCCGTCTCGACGCAAGGCGTCGGCCCCATCTGGCTGGAATTCGGCACGGACGGCCTCTTGTATACGACAGCGCGGACCGAAGCTACTGGTAACAACACGAGCATCAATCGCTTTAGCTCCTCCACAGGTGTAATTGTCGATTCCAGCCCATTGGGACGCCCGGGTTGGTCCTTCATCGTCGGGCCTGGAAACATCGTTTACGATTCGAGCAACGGTTTGGGGGCGTTCATCGATCGGCTTGTCCCCGTCTTGCAAGTCGCATTTACCGTCAGCCTCAATATCACAAGCCTCGATCCGATCACAGTCAATTACACAACCGTCAATGGCACCGCGTCAGCGGGAAGCGATTATTCGGCGACAACGAGTTCGGTCACCTTCGCACCCGGGGAAACTTCAAAGACCATCGTCGTTCAGACCATCGACGACTCGATCATCGAACTCCCCGAAACGTTTTCAGTCGTCCTATCCAGTGCAGTCGGAGCAACGATCATTGGCAGTCCGGGAACTGGTACCATCGCCGACAACGACACCAAGTTTTACGTCGTCGACGATGCCACGGCGAATCGAACGTTTGAATATGGCAGCGGCACTGGGACTGCTGGCGAGAACTATGCCCTGAACACTGGCAATACTACTCCGCGAGGAGTCGCCAGCACGGCCGCTGGTGAAAAGGTCTGGGTCGTCGACGCCAACCGAAATGTCTATGTGTATAACACAAGCGGTGCTGTGCTTGGATCGTGGACCGCAGGCAGCATGAGCACGACGGCTCAGCCTGAAGGAATCACCACCAATGGTACCGATGTCTGGATCGTTGACAACAAGAACGACCAAGTCTTCAAGTACGCGGGAGCGGCAAGCCGTCTATCGGGCAGCCAAACTGCAGTCAGCACCTTCAACCTCAACAGTAGCAACACCAGTCCCAAGGACCTGGTAACTGACGGTACGAGCATCTGGGTCGTCAACGACAGTTCGACCGACAAGGTCTTCAAGTACACTATCGGAGGCACGCTCCTTGGAAGCTGGACGATGAACTCCGGCGGCGGTAGTCCGACAGGCATTACCCTCGATCCCTCGAACGCCAGCCAGAACCTTTGGATTGTCGACAGCAATTCGGACAGCGTTTATGAGTACCCAAACGCTCGCAGCCTAGTTTCTGGTAGCCAAACCTCCAGCGTGACGTTTGCACTCGCATCGGGTAACGCCAATGCACAAGGCATAGCCGATCCACCGGTCGGAACTGTTCGCCCAGCATCCCCAGCAGACTCAAACGCAACCATGAGCCTGAAGCTTGAGAAAATGTTTTCGACGGTAATGGTGGCCCCTGTGATCCCCGCGAACAGCGATCTTCGAGTCACTAACATTAGCGATGTTCAGCGACCTGATCATAGTGAAGCGATCAATGTGGTTCTTGGATCCTCAGGTCAAGCGTCCACTCCCATTGAACAATCATCCCGACAGATGTTCTTGGTCTCGAAAGGAAGTGTCGAAAAGAAATTTAGCTCTCACGATTCGGCACTCCTCGATGTGATGGATGAAGATAGCAGTGACTGCCTTCGGATATTCTCTTGACAATCAAGATGTTCTGTAAGAAAGGAAGACCTATCTTGGTTTTTCCAATGTCCTTGATTCAATTCGCGAGAGTACCATGACAATGAATTGGAAAAAGTCATTTGCGATTCTCATGGAGTCGAAATGAGTCGATTTCACGCAATCAATACACGCCTCGTTCGCGAGTTAAGGCAAAAACGGGGTTGGTCGCAGAAAGAGCTTGCGAAGAGAGCTGGCTACTCCGAACGATTGATCCGCAAGGCAGAGTTCGGTGGAACCCTCGACGTTGATACGATTCATAGCTTGGCCGAAGCACTCTCCACATTTGAGGAGAAAATCACTTTTCAAACTATCGTACATGATGGTTTGTCCATCGCAAGAACCTTTGTGTCTGGGTACGAACAACTGGGACAAAAAATGATTTCAGCGATAGAACCTTACTTTACGACTGATTTCAAGTTTTACATGGCAGGTGATCCGCAGTCTGCACCCTTTATCGGAACTTGGCATGGCAAAGATGGCTTCCAACAATTCTTGGATTTGTATTTCGGCGTTGTTACCCGAGGTCCAGGTACTCTTCAACCCACGTATTTGGTCAATGCCGACTCAGTAATCGCGAGATACGCTGATCGAGTAACGATTTTTGGTCAACCGGATACAGTCCTTTGGACATTTCTTCATTTCTGGTTTCGCGACGGTCTGCTTTGCATGGTCGAGCATTTCTACGACACGCAAGCCGCAAATCAGTTGGCGGACTATCGCTTAGGAAGATGAAAGACCGTGTTTGCTGAAGTTGGCTTAATTTGGGGAACTGCGATAAAACGAAAATTGGTTTTTAAAGAAAAGATTGCCATTTTTCGTGCGCTCCAGCTATTCGAACTTCGCATTGAATTTCGTACGAGCTGATAGCTAGCCGGAAATGGGAATGTCTCCCAAATCTCCAAAGGTTGATACTGCATCTGAGAAAAGGCACAGGGAAAACAATGTTTCGTTCGACAAAGTCATTCAATCGAATCCAGAGTCATGCAAATGTAGGTCGTAATCGACTTCAAAATCGTCGACGACGGCTCTTTATGGAAGCACTTGAAGATCGACGGGTGCTGGCAACGTTTGTGGTTACGACGACAGCTGACTTAATACCAAACCCACTGGATTCCACCCAATCCATCGTCGCACCGGGATCATTACGACAAGCAATTCTCGATGCCAATGCAGCAACTAATGTCGGTGGGGCAGATACGATCGAGTTCAATATTCTAGGCTCTGGCGTGCACACGATTTTGCCATTGTCACAGTTGCCAACCGTTACTGATCCCGTCAAAATCGATGGTTATTCTCAGCCTGGTGCGAGCCCAAATACGAACGGACCTGGACTGGGCGACAACGCGGTATTACAGATTGAACTGGATGGCAGTTTGGCCGGAAGTGCAGCGTTTGGCCTATGGGTGACGGCAGGCAACTCGACGATTCAAGGCATGGCAGTAAACAGTTTCGACCAATTCGGAATTGTGCTGACAACCCAGGGAAACAATATCATTGCAGGCAATTTCGTGGGTACCGATGCTACCGGGATGGTCGCTAAGCCCAATCGTGACAGTGGAATCTTGCTCGGAACTGATGGGGTGAGGTCGTCTAATGGGAATACCATAGGCGGACTGACTCCAGCCTCACGTAACGTTATTTCGGGGAATGGCAGTGTCAATCTGTACATTTATCCTTCCGACCGAAATCTAATCGTCGGAAACTTCGTCGGCACAGATGCAACGGGAGCAGCGGCACTCGCCTCGAATCCTATTCGGGCGGGAATTTTCAGCTATTACTGCAACAACAATACCATCGGTGGCGCGTCCGCCAACGCCCGAAATATTATCTCCGGCAACAACGGGCATGGAGTCGAGATTGATGGCTCGATGACCAATTTGGTTCAAGGCAATTACATTGGAACCGATGTCACTGGTACAGTCGCCGTCGCCAATGCGGATGGCGTCTCGGCTTGGTCAACAACCGGCGGCACGTTTGGGATTATTGGTAATCTTATCTCGGGAAACACGGATGTTGGCTTGGGATTCTACGGCGGAACCGCGGAGGGAAATCTCATCGGAACCGACTACCGCGGTACTAGTGCCATCGGCAACGGTCGGGGAGTTTTCATGGCTGCTGCAAAACTTGGAGGAACGACTGCTTCGTCGCGGAACATTATTTCCGGGAATACTCAAGATGGAATATTGGCAATTAATGGCGACAATGTCATTCAAGGCAATTACATCGGCACAGACATCAGTGGAACGATTGCAATGGGCAATGGTGGTAACTTCGGTATTTATGATGCTTACGGTCATAATGACTTGATAGGTGGACCAGTGCCTGGTGCAGGAAATGTCATCTATAGCGTATATCGTGAGATATTAGTCGGCGGATCGACGGGGGGAGTATCGATTCAAGGAAACTTCATCGGCGTAGATAAAACTGGCAATGTTCCCGTGGGCGATTTAAACGCTGGCTTTGGCATCGATGTGGAAGGCTGTAGCAATGTTCAAATTGGGGGCTCAGCACCTGGTGCGGGCAATGTGATTGGCAATAGCCGAACGGGAATAAATTTGAGCAACTCAAACAATATTGTTGTCCAAGGAAACTCGATCGGTCTCGGCGCAGATGGAACATCGCCGATCTCCAATTTTTTTGGTATTTTGCTCAACGGCGGTACAACCAACAATATGATTGGCGGCACGACCCCCGGCGCGGGAAATACGATTGCCAACAACCTTTTCGTCGGCGTTGGACTCGATCAGTACTTTCTAGCGCCTGTCACTACAGGCAATGCGATACTAGGAAATAGCATTTTCAACACGGACGTTACCAATACCGCAAATCAATCCTTTTTCGGGGCGGGGTTGGGCATTGATATCAACCGGACAGACCTCGGGCAAGGGACCGATGGCCCCAATCCCAACGACCCGCTCGATGCAGATGTCGGCAATAACAATTTACAAAATTATCCAGTGATCACCTCTGCCGTTGGCGGAGGCGGAAGCTATACGATTCAAGGAACGCTTAACAGCAAACCTAACTCCACCTTCCGCGTAGAATTTTTCTCCAATGCTACGGTGAAGACCAATGGTTATGCAGAAGGCGAACACTACCTAGGCTTCACGAATGTAACAACCGACGCCAACGGGAACGCTAGCTTCAACACAACTCTTGCAACTGGTTCTTTGACAGCCAAATACATCACGTCGACAGCAACCGATTCCGGCAACAACACATCGGAGTTCTCGCTTGCGTATCAGGCTCCCCTCAACTCTGCTCCGACAGCAAGTGCGGGAGGTCCTTACACTGTCGTACGCGGCGGGTCAGTCACGCTCAACGCATCGGGCAGTTCGGACCCAGATCAATCGAATACAACGCTAGTCTACACATGGGACCTCGATGGGGACGACATCTTCGGTGAAACAGGAACCGGAGCTGCTCGTGGTAATGAAGTCGGCATCAATCCGGTATTCTCCGCCGAGGGAATCAACCTTGCCAGTGCTTTTCCTGTCAAGCTAAAGGTAACCGATGCGGGCGGACTTACTGCGACCAGCACGACGACTGTAACGACAACGATCACGGGATTGGTGGATGATCCGCTGAAGCCCGGCAGTAAGATGCTTGTGGTAGGCGGCAGCACTGGGAACGATACCATCCGAATTTCGGTCGAAGACGATGATCATGACAGCCATGACTGCGACGCACAGTATGTGACCGTTCGGATCAATGAACATGATGAATCGCACCTCAAGATTCGCGGTACCTTTGCGTTGCCGGTTAGCCGCATCGTAGTCTTTGCCCAAGCGGGCAATGATGACGTAAAAATGGATGACGATTCAACGATTCCTGCTTGGCTTTATGGTGGTGACGGCGATGACCGCCTCAAGGGCGGAAGCGGTAATGACGTCTTGCTCGGTGGAGCAGGGAATGATTTTCTCTCCGGCGACGAAGGGCGTGATCTGCTTATCGGCGGAGCAGGTGCCGACCGAATCATCGGAAATGCTGGCGACGACATCCTGATCGCCGGTACGACGGATTACGATGGTGTCGATCTGGCACTCTCTTCGATCATGAAAGAGTGGAACCGAACAGACTCGACTTTCGCCACCCGAGTGAATCGCCTCAAGAACGGTGGCGGGTTGAATCTGGGATACGTGCTAACCGATCTCACTGTTCACGATGATCACGCAGAAGATATGCTCACTGGTTGCGAGGGGAATGACTGGTTTCTCTTCAATAGCGATGGCGACGGCGGCGTGAAAGACAAAGTCACCGATTTGGCGACGTTTGAGGCGACACATGCTTTGGATATCGATTGGCTGAGCATTTAGTGTCCGACACGGCCACTTTGGTCGTTACCACCGCGTAGCCGATGTCGCAAGTATCGGCGGCGCGTTGTCCTCCTCTGTTTTTGGTGATGCGAAAAGAGGATCCGAAGTGTCTATTAAGTCGATCCGAAGTCGCTCCGGTCACCCAAACGTCACCCAAACCGGAGCGAGTTCGCGCCCGATCGTCGGTTTGCCTCGCTTTTGCAGTTTTGGGTCGTTTTTGGCCGATTCGTTGAACAATGTCGTTTGGAAAAAGGCCTCTCCTGCGTTGCTGAAAACGCTTCTCCCGCCTCTTGGCCGCCAGGACTCGAGCTTCCAATAGCTAAAAAAGACTCCAAGTGGCTTGCGCCACAAGCAGTCTTTTCGGGGAACCTTTATTGAGTCGCCGTTGCAATTGGAGCGATTCGGCAGCTAATCTAGCGAGAGTTAGACGCGAGTTTTTTCCCGATCCATTTCCGTCGCAGAACTTCGCACCATCCGCTTATCGACGGTGTGCCAAGTTAAATCTGGGAGCAAGTGATACTCTGGCGGCTCTTGAGCTGGATACGTCCGCTTGCAACGGACAAGCCCTTCGCTCCATTGGACCGCGATACAGCTTACTCCGTTTTCGACGATTACTTGCAAATCAAGAATGCCAGTGCCATTTGAGCAATCGTGCAAAAGCTCAAACGGAACTGCAATGACGTGCTCGTTAGTTTCGACGTCATCAAGATTGAAAAAGTAGGTCAGCAGCAACCCGTCCCTTGCCATCTCGATCGAACAACTTCTTTCGGTAAAGGTGAAGACAACTATTTGTAAATCACCTTCGTAGTTCGATCTCCACATCTTGCGCGCATGCTGGAGAAATCGACCAATGTCTGATCGTTGGATTTTCATGGTCCGACAGCTTGCCCGGCGGCGACTGGAGGTCGCGGCGACCTTGCTTGTGCGGACGCATTGCGATTTTGCCAAATCGACCGTTAGGTCTTGGTTGAGAAGCGGCATCCAGACGTATTGCATTCTGGGGCCGCAGGCTAAGATCGGCTTGTCCTTGCCGTAGAGGAATAAACTGTCGGCACCGATCTTGGCCGCATACGCAAGGTTGTGTCGCGGTGTACCTGTTCTCAGGTCAGGGCCGAGATGCAACGAGCGATCCAGCTCCAGGCAGACAGCGCAAGATGTGCCCTGATGGGACTTGCCGACCACCGCGACGTGGCCGTTCAAGTCCAGGATCACTGGCTGCAGATCATCCTTATTGCCAGGCAATTGCGACAAGTAACTGCTCAAGGCTTCGCAATCGCGAGAATCGAGCAGAACTCGGTTACTTGATCTCTGCCTGTCCGGTAACACTTGATCAACACTCGGGAACCGTGCATCTGCCTCGACAGGCATCGTGAATCGCCAAGGTCCGGATGCTATAACGATTGACTTATCTTGGACTCCAACCGAAACGGTGTTGAGCTTTGTGAAGTCCTTAAGTGCAAACAGCCGACTCTTTCGGAGAAGAATCGCCTCAGATTTCCACGGAAAATCAAATCCGTCGAAGACTACCAAATGCCTGCCATCCGTGCCTGCCATTGTTCCATCGCGACCGTCGAACTGGATACAACCCAGCGAGTATCGTTTCGAGACCTCATCTGCTACCTCGATGGCGTTTGCCAAACAAGGTAGGAAACGCTCATCGATATCGGTCAACGGAATACTGTCGCCCAGTGCTGAGGGCTCTCGCGAGTCTAATTTCACTTGCCGAATTGCCAAGCCAGTTTGCCAGCGAACGATGAAGCGGCTGCCGTTCTCGGTCGATTCAAACGGACCGAATTTGATGTCGCTCGTGGACTGTGCAAGCTCCTCAAATAAATCGCATGAAACGCTCACCGACTCGACCAACGGTTCGTCGCCATCTTTACAAGCAACGAAGCAACATACGGACTTTCCACCGTCGGAAACTTGGAGGGTGCAGCCGTTTGAGTTGGCGTGAATCCCTATGTCGGAGGCGAGCTTCCGAATCGGTCTGTCAAGAAAGGCGTTCGCAAACTTGCGAAACGCTTGGATTACTGTTTTGGGGATAAACATGATTTTTGATTTCGTTTGTTGGAAGATGACAAATTGTACGAGCGGGTACGGTAGACTCGCTCGGAAGTTGGTTGGCACAAGAGAAGGGGCTCCGCAGTACCTCGATCTAGCTAAGAAGCCCGCAGATCGTCTGGAAGTGACTCGGCAAAGCTGAACCGCTTTCCGTTCATCCCAATGATGAGATGGTCATGAAGCGAGATTCCTAAGACCTTGCCAGCGTTGGCGAGCAACCGTGTTACAGCCCTGTCCTGGATACTTGGCTGTATGTCGCCTGATGGATGTTTGTGGCCGATGATGATGGATGCCGCCCCTTGCATGATCGCGAAGCGAAAGACTTCACGGGGATGCACTAAGCTCGCGTCAAGCGTTCCAATCGTGACCACTTCGACATATTTCACAACCAATTTTGTATCGAGACCGATGGACCAGAAGTGCTCTTTGTCTCGGTCCGTCTTGCATCGTCGACGAAGCCAGTATTGCAGAACACTAGCTACCTTCTCAACGCCATTGAGTGGGCCATCTATTTTGGATCGTACAAGCATATTTCGTTTCAATTGATTGTTGGAGAATAGAATGAACGTAAGAACGTGTAAGAATGAAAAGACAAGCGGGCAGAGACTTAAAGCCACCGCCCGCAAATCTCTTCGTAAATCCAGCACAGCCGGCTAGTCGGTCAACTCGTCGATAAAACGCGCCAAAAGGTGCGGCTCCACGGTGTCCCAGTCGATAACCTGGGGGGGCCGCAAATCATCAGGCTCTAACTCGAACGGCACTCGACTTAAAATCGAAAAGCCGCAACGACGAATCGTGCCAACCGTATCACCGGTTGCGGCTGCAACCTCGGCGTCAAATTCAGAAGTGGACATGGAATACCTCATACTTAGAGTGGGGGTTAAGAACGTGATGAACTTGTCTTCGCATGGCACACAACCAATGCGAAAACGAAAAAAGCCCAGGTGTTTACCTGGGCCAGTTAACGATTACGTGAGTCTCAGAACGATGCGTCTAAACAACGGCTGTCTCAAGCCAGAATTCTTTCAGCCATGCAATCTCTGCTTCAATGGCCCGTGAGCGTATGGAGTAAGGGCCAAGTCTGGGGCCATTGCAAGGGGACAAGTCCGCCCACCAGAATCCGTTTTGGTCTGGCTCGACATGAGAACCACGCGCAATAGTTGGTTCACCCAACGAGTGTGGCTCTATGAGCTCCGAGTAGATCATGCGTACGTTTCCACCAAGACCAATGATCAGCTCAGCGGTTTCATCCGGTCGGCTCACGATGCAGGCCTCCGGATAATATTCCGACGTGGTCGGTCGGTCATGTATCCGTCAAGACTAGCTTCGATCCGAGTCAGTCCATTGGAGATTCGCTGCCGTAGCGTTTCTTGCTGTCGCAGATCCTCTGGAACGACACCAGTGACTAGGCTTCGTGCCTGGTCGACTAGTTGCTCCAAAGACTCATCCGTGCCGATGCTGAGTCTTCGGAACCGTTCCAAGAACTCGTTCATGTTCGTGACGGCCGTGTCACGAAACACCTTAGGCTTGCCGTCCGACTCCCCGCTAAGCCGTTCAGCTAAGTGGGAAACAAGGCTTCCAAGCTCTTCTGCAAAAGCTGTCTCAGCGATTTTGACCGCTTCGGTAAAACGCTCACGCACCCGGTTGCACTCCGATTCGTATATCTCAGGAGCTACGGATCGCAGATAATCCGGAGGAGTGGTCGCAGGATAGTCCCACGTGATTTCAAACTCGTCCGCAATGCTCGGCAAATAATCCGTGACATCAAACAGGTCCCCCAAGCGTTTGCGAGCTTGATCAACCAGTTCGCCCCAGCAGCGATCCAGGTTCCTTACCGTCTCCCGAAGTTCGACTTGAGCTTCTCGCAACTGCGTTTCCAGAGATGACACCGTGTTTCGTCGCACCAACCGAATACCTGGTTCAACATATGGCAGTGTTTGATCACGCCAGCAAGCGACAGCTTTTGATTTCACGGCTGACACTGTTCGGAAAACCGGATGGGTCGTATCGAACAGCTTCTTGCCAGCCGAGAGCACCTTTGCATCGGCGCTGAATGCGCCAGCAGCAAGTTGACGTTGCCCTTGGCTGAGCGTTTTTCGGACTCCCGGCCAGCGGACATGCAAACGGATCGCGGTCGTTGCTGACTGCAATTGCTCTCCAACCGTGCTGCGCTGCAGAGTCTCGCGTTCGTGGGTTGGCGGTTCTAGGATTGTGGACATAACTATGGTTTCCTTAGTAGCTAAAGGTGGTTTTCAATAAAAAAGGCGGGCAACAATGCCCGCCATGATTTGTTCGCCGTCCCTCGCTTACGACTAAGTCGCGAAAGCTTCGGGTTAGGTTTGCTAGGTGTCTTCCATCCAAGCGTCCACCGTCTCCGGTAACACTCGGTTGTCTTTGATCGAAACAGGTTTCATGTTCCGCCAGATTTCATCCGTGGAGAAAGACGACGGCAGGGGCTGATCAACCATCGAAACAATGATCTCGTCCACTTCCGGAACGGAGTCTGTTTGCCAGAACCGCAACATCAGCCAGCCGAGTAGCGACATTGGCACCAGGCACGCAACTACAGTACCGATCGACTCGATGGAGCTAGCGACCAACCTGTCGGTAACTCGCTGCGAAATGATTGCCTTGCGTTCCGATTCAAGGCGATCGAAACCGCTTTGGATATCCGTCTGTTGTTGCGTTAGGGTCGAACGGGTTTGTTCGATTGACTTTTGGGCTTCGGTGATGCCTCTGCGAGCTTCTGACTCGTTGACTACTAGTTCCCTGGTTGCCCGGGTAACGTCTTTTTGCAACGCATTGACGTGCTCTCGCTGAGCACCGACGTCGCAGCCTGCGATGACTGGCAACACCAATGGCAGGAGTACGAACAGCCGCCGCCAGATTGCCCGGACGATAGGTCGAGCCGCGAGCACAATTTGAAGGATTCGTAACATGGGTATTCCTTAATAAGAGTCGTTTGGTGAAACGTAAAAGTTGTTCCAATCGACGCTGACGATGAAACGCCAACGCCACACAAGCAGCCGCAACAAGCATGCTGCTCATCAATAAAACAGTGGACATGATCAGCTCCAAGAAAACGGAGGTTGATACGAAAAGAGTTAGGACGCTGAAAGAGAAGGCGAGATACCGAGGTCAGCCAATCACCGTTCGGACTTGCCAGCGTTCCGAGACGGGCTGGAGTTTTGGCACCTTACGAAACAGCCGGGTGTTAATTGCTTGGTTGGTGTCTCCGTCCACGACGATGTAGCGAACGTTGTCGGGCGACAGCTTTTCATACAGCGACACTAGCTCGCTCTCGGTGTGTTCGACATTGGAATAGGCCGCGTTTGGTAGATTTGCCTGGTCTGAGAGAACCAAGCCAACCGTCCCCCGAGCCCAGTACGCCAATGCCTCTCGTAGTACTAGAAGGTCTTGCGGTGCTAGCACAATTTGTGCCCCTTTGCAAAAGAGTAGAAAGGGTCAGTTATTGGCTGTCGGACCGCCACGACTGATTCGGCGGCGAGCGATTGCACCGTTCGTCGCCTTGCCAGCCGTACCGCCGCTGTAAATGCCGCCGATCTCTGCGTCCAAGCATCGACCTGCAGCCCAATCACGCAAGTTTGTTACCGATTCCAATGATGTGACCGCCACCGGTACGACGTTTTGAGCTGCTTGAGCCAACGGAATGTCCAGCAACGCCGACAGACGACAGCACGAGCGGATCTCGGCCCCCGTCCAGCCTTCGTCAGCCGGCATTTTTTCGACACTCAGTCCGAATAGGCCTCGGTACATGGCCCAGATAGCATCCTTCTGATCTCTCCCTGGCAAATCCAAAAAGAAGACGCCGTCAAAACGTTCGGCTCGAGAGAACTCTGGCGGCAGCTTGGAAACGTCGTTGGCCGTGCAGACAACGAACACATCGGAGGTATGATCGTTTAGCCAAGTCAGCAAAGTACCAAACATGCGTGAGGTCACGCCGCTGTCTCCGCTGCCATTGGCACCTGCCAACGCTTTTTCGATCTCGTCCACCATGAGCACACAGGGAGCCATGGCGTCGACGATTCGCAGAGCCTCACGAGTCCGCTCTTCGGATTGACCGACGAGCGAACCCATCAGGCTTCCGACATCCAATGTCAGCACAGGCCGCCCGACTTCCTTGCCGAGCGACTTGCAGAATTCAGACTTGCCGCAACCGGGGGGCGATAGCAGCAACACACCTCGTGGACGCGCTACCGATGTCGCAATACCTGCTCGCATCAGAGCCCGTTTGGTAAATGCCTTCAAAGCCGCCAAACCACCGAGCGAGCTGAAATCGATGTCAGATCGACATAGGCTGAGCAAGCCGGACTTTTTTAGGCACTGAGTTTTCAACTCCCAGATCGCGTCTGCCCGGACCGAACCATGGCGTACCAGCGACAGCGAGAAAGCATTTTCTGCTTCGAACCGTGTCAAGCCAGCAGCCGCATCCAACACAGAGTCAAGCTGTTGGCCTTCCGGCATCTCGTTCTCACCGGTCGCGATGCTGGCAAGCAACTCCTGCAATTCAGACCGAGTAGGCGGCTCATGATCGACGACCACAAACAGCCGCTCAAGCTCAGGCGGCAGTTGCACAACGGGCGACAGGATGACAATGAACTTGCGATGGATTTTGCCTTGAGTGACCGCTCTGGCAACCTCCGCCACAACCTCGCCGGAACCAACGAAGCGATGATAGCTTCGCAGGACCAGGATAGTGGGCGTATCATCGTTAGTGATCGCCGACAGAGCCTTCACGGCTCCAATTGGGTCAACGATCTCGGACACAGCTCCGGCGTCGCCAGATCCTTTTAGGCCCTGGGCAACATCCCATGTCATCAGTGACCAGTTTTCAGCACGACAAAGTTGAGCCAGCTCAGCGATTGCGTCATCCGGCTCGTAGGATTTGATCCATACGCCAGTGAAGCAAGCGCGTACGAGCTCGCTCATTCGAAGTCCAAGCGCGGACATATTATCTCCTTGGTAAATTATAATGTGGACAAAAGAAAAGAGTGGTCGCAGAACACGCGTTACTGGACCATTACGCCCGGGCGTTTATTGCTTGGCGTGTTGTTCAAGCTCAGAACGAGCTTGCTGATAGAACTCGCTTTTTAGCGATTCGGATTGACGTGCCCCGAGCGCAAGCTCCAGGGCTCGCGAGGCGGCCTGGCATTCGCTGCCCGAGAAGCCTTTCGTCTCAACCTTGGTTTCACCCGTAACAGAAACGGTGATTTCGATTGTCTTCGATGTAGTATTCACGTTGGCTCCTTTAAGCGACCTGGACACAAACGCGGATACTGCCATCTGCCAGCAAATGCTCGGTGGCAGTATGACCAGCCTTGCGAGCCTCCAGCTTTGCCCGTTCGACAGCGTAGGCTTGCAAGAACAGGTCCAGCTCTTTCTGCTGTCCCCACTTGCCGCCGTAGTTATCGAAATTGACTTCACCCGAGTTGGTATTGCAGACGACCGGATACATCCAATCGGTGAGCTTCACCGCCCAGCCGACTTTTTCACCAACAAACAATTTAGCCGATCCATAAACTGGGGCTGGCAGCTTCAGACGCGAGCAAGCTGACTGAATAGCCAACGGGTCGCGGACTTGAGTACGAACGGTCACGATATGTGACATAAAACCCTCCATTGCAAGGAAGTGAAAACGAAAAAACGGCTGGCAAAGATACCAAAAGCCGTCAAGACAGCTTTTGGCGAAAGTCGCCAAGAGCAATGGTTCCCCATCAAGGTATATGACGCGTTTCAGGGCCGGATTTAGCTTCGAGGGCCGGGATCGCCAGTCCCAACAGCACTAAGCTATATCCAACTTGGCGAGAGGCAAGAATCGAGCTAAACGAACTGCGTTTGGCTGCGGAGGATTGGAGCCCCTGACATGGGCAAATAAGGCGAATTGAAGAGAGATTAGATCCGATGCCGTCTACAGATCCCCAAAGCCAATCGTCTTCGACGACACGCCGTGGAGTTGAACCCGGATAGCGGAAAATGACAATCGACAAGGAAGGGGGTTAAAATCTCATCTGAAGCGGGTGTCTACTGAAAGTAATAGAAGAAACTCGCAACTTTCAGATGCTCAGATGCTCAGATGCTCAGATGCTCAGATGCTCAGATGCTCAGATGCTCAGAGGTTCAGAGGTTCAGAGGTTCAGAGGTTCAGAGGTTCAGAGGTTCAGAGGTTCAGAGGTTCAGGGGATCAGGGGATCAGGGGATCAGGGGATCAGGGGATCAGGGCATGGCACTTAACAACGCTTCCCCCTAACCTTTCTAGAAGTAGTTCCATCCCATACAACGGTGTTTTGTGCGGCGCTTCATCAATAATGGTGCAGGCGATACTTCGGTACATTCTTCCATACCAGAGGACTCGGCTGGGCTGCTTTGGCGAAACTAAAAGTGAGATCTCGTTGGAGGGCAAAATGCGGCGGCACTTTTTGGGCACCAAGGGCCTGTATTTTTCGACAACCGAGCCCCGTCCTGATATGCAGCCGCACAAATTTGATTTTGATCATTTTGCGCATCGTTTTTCGGACCATCAATTGGCGCATTCAAAAGCAATTTCGACTGATGGGGCCGAATCTTTTGATAACGAAAGCTCTGCTTGTACTGTTTCTGCTAAAATCGCTGTGTTTTCTTGCCACGCAGCTGTGCTATGGTCCCGGGAAATTGAAGGATTGCCGGACTAAAATCAAATAGCTGCGAGAGACCTACCTTGAACCGAACAGACTTGCAATTTATGGCAGCTAAAAAAAGAAAAAGCAACAAGAAAAGCATCACCCCTGCCTCCCTTCCAACTGGCCGAGTAGCAATCCCAATCGCTCCTTATCCCAGTATCGATGAGCCATATCTCCAGTCATTCGAACTTCTTCGAAACAATGCTTATGAGGCGGCCTTCTCGTTAGGTCGACTTGCGAACACATTCCGGTTTTCGCAGTTCCTATACTATTACCGAATGCTTGGGAGTCGTCTCGACGTTCCTCCTGTCTTTCTGAATTACATCAATGATTGCCTCTGTTTATTACAGAATGACACGCGATCAGAAGTAGTTAACTTGCTGATAAACCGCATGAATCGCCCTGGGATCCCAGCAGACCGGGATGGACCTGTAGATTACGCGATTTTTTGGCGGGATAGCACCAATTCCGAAGAACGGAATCGCATTCCATTTTTCCGACATCCGCTAAGCGAGCGATACAGGTTCAGTCTCAATTCTCGGGCCGAGTCCGGTCAAAATTTGGCGATTATCGACCAGAGTGGCTGGTTAGACGACTTCGAGTTGCTCTACGAAAAACTACTACAAGGCGACCGTCGCCTGGTCGATTGGATGCTTCAGGGATGGAATGTTGATCGGTTGGTCCGACCTGAACTGGAAATTGAACTCCTAGAGATCTACTACGATGATCCGGATCCCTCCCCTCCTTTTTTTGCAGCACCAATTGCTCCTACAACAAATCCCGGCCCATTCGATTGGAAGCGGATGCGATGCACGGTGAAAGGCTACCCCACACAAGATCATTTGGATCGAAACAACAAAGCTCGCATAATATGCTCATTATTGGGTCCCAGTAGCAGGGCAATTGAACTCCCTCAGTCGCTTGTGGAATTTGAAACATTTATCTCCAACTGGGTTCGTCGTTGTGCTGAAGAACAGTCCCGCACTATCTCCAATTCTAAACCAAACGAGTCGTTGCCGATTCCAATTGCGGCGAAGGGGCCAATTCCAATTGCGGCGGAGGAGCCGATTTCAATTGCGCCGAAGGAGCCGATTCCAGATTCGCGGGAAGAATCGGAGCAGAGATTACTTTTAGCAGGTTTAAGGCCAAAGCGGAGATTGTATATTTTCTGCGGCCGCATTTGGAAGAAGTTTAACGACGAGAGCGTGAGCAGAACGGACGGGACAGCCAAAAAGCCCAAAATTGAAGACAGTTTTGAAGACGCAAGACAAAACGGCTGGAGCACTAGTAAAGAACTTTTTGTCAAACATGCTCGTGAAGGTATCAGACGGGGCAAGCCTTGGTCTGATTTTGTGCACGGAAGCACGGGAGAAAAAATCCCTTTGAAAAGTTTCTTGACCTGACTTAGCTGAGTTTTCGTTGACCCGAATTAGCGAGGGGGTCTGAGGAGGAAAACCCCCTCGACTCCTTTGTATTCCCTAAGGACATTTCGTCGTTCTAGAATCCCCCCAAGTCGATGCCATCGCAACTTCGCGACGGTATCGTTTCTCGAAATTTAGGGGGATATGGCAGCAAAGAACTGGCATCCCGGCGTCGAATCGCTTTTAGCCAATCGGCAGTTAGCCGAAAAGCAAAGGCTCTCGAGGCGATCAATCGATCGCCATGTTGCAGAGGGCAAACTACCAAAAGGATTCTTGCTCGGGAACGCTAGGTAAATGGCACTCACCTCCGAATGTGTTTCTGTAGCGGCAGGGCGCGAGCCCTCCGGTTTCGCGGCATTTACGGAGCACTCACCGGACGGCTTGCGCCGTTCCGCTAACAAAGTGGTGGCCATCGGGCGCTAGGCGTTGGAGGCGAGCGGAAATCCATCAGAGGATCGCATGCGAATGCCCCATCGTCAATCGTTGATGAGGGATTGTAAATGCATCCTCTCCTGACGGATGGATGCAGTCAGATTGCAGTGGAAGAGTGCAAAGGTGCACATCACTGCGATCCTAGGGATGTCGGAGTTTCAGAAGAGTTGAAAAAAGTTATTGGTAATGGAGATTTCCTCCGCGTGAATCACGTTTTTTTGTTTGAGAAGGATATTTTTTATGGATACAGTTTTTTCAGTTAGTTCATCGTCGAGTGTACCAAGCGGGCCGTTTAGACTGGGCAATTTTTTAGTGAAGGACATGGAGCTACGGACAGCTCCGGGCGCCGACGGAGGCTCGCGAAAGGATCAGCTCTGTCGACTTGTCGAATTTCATTTAGCGAGTCATGGAGAAACTCCAGATCTGTTGCAGCTGGCAGCCGATTGGGGCAAAAGATGCAATCCTCCTATGACGAAATCCATAGTCGAAAGAACCGTTGGGAATCTGATTGCGAAGCCGTTGGCCAACCCACAATCGGACAACGCTCTCGCTGCAATTCTAAGTTCGAGCGATCGAGAACTTGAAGTCCGTAGTTTTCGAGAGATCGACTCCAAGCCTGTCGCTTGGCTTTGGCCAAGGAGGTTCGCTCAGGGGAAAATAACGCTCCTCACAGGCGATTCCGGGCTCGGAAAGTCGGTGCTTACATGCGATATAGCAGCTCGGATCAGCACGGGAAGGGCTTTTCCTGACGGAGCGCCTTCTACGCTTGGAGATGTCTTTTTTATCGGCTCAGAAGATGGGGCCGAAGATACCGTAAGACCAAGGCTCGACGCGGCTGGGGCTGATGTTTCTCGAATTCATTTGATCTCGGGGCCAAAGCCAAATGGTCAAAAATTCGCATCGGCTATAGACCTCTCGGTGCAAATCGAGCAGCTCCGTAACGCGCTCTCAAGATACCCTGACGCGAGGTTGCTTGTTATTGATCCGATCATGGACTATTTGGGCGAAAACACGAATAGCAATAGGGCCACGGATGTTCGAGCAGTGCTTTCGCCTTTGCGAACGCTCGCGGAGCACCATAATTTGTGTGTTGTCATAATTAATCATCTGAACAAGTCTGCAGGATCGTCGAAGAATCGTTCGCTTGGTTCTGGTGCCTTCGTGCAAGTCGCTCGAGTCGAACTTAGGGTTTGCGAGGACCCTGAGGATTCCAATCGTCGGCTTTTGCTTACAGTGAAAAACAACCTCGCAGCCGCTCCTGGCCTGGCGTATCAAATCGCATCGGCGACAAACGGAGCAGGCTACGTAGTGTGGCAGGAGGAGACAGTGGATATCTCGATCAGTGAAGTTGAGGCTGCTGGTGTTGGCAAAGATCGTTCAGCAATCACAGAAGCAACCGAGTGGCTCCAAAGCTTTCTTTCTGAAGGCCCGGTCAAAGCGGCCGAAGTGATTCGGCAAGGGAAGCAAGTTGGATTTTCAGAATCAACCCTTAATCGTGCAAAGAAACTAGTAGGGGTCGAGACCGGGCAAAGGCAACGCGCATGGTGGTGGATGCTTCCGGGGCAATCGATAGGCGGCAACGATTCTACGTCCAACACGGGAGCCAACGACGATTCCACATCCGACGCGGAAGCCAACGGCGACAGCCAGCCGGAGGCGGAAGTCGTCGAAAACACTTTCACTTAATAAGGCTCAGGGAATCCAGGGGCTCGTGGTATGTCATTTGACGATCAATGAGCCCCTGGCGGTGGCAACCGAGCCATGGTTGAGCCTCTGGCCAGGGAGCGGGTGCATACGATTTGGCGAACCGTGACCGCTTGGAAAGCGTAAATCATACCAATAATTGGCGAATTCTGAACGCCGCAGGCCGGCATGGCGACTGCGGCGTTTTTTTGTGTTTTGCAAGACTTGGGTAAAATCGATTCATGAACCGCCCACCTTTCCCCAATCCTCAAGTCTCGATCGCTGCAGAATTTTTTATTCGGCTGCACGACTCGGTCGTCGGTGGACAGTAAAATCACTAGCTTGCGCGTCGTGCTAAGGTAGCAAGTTAATTCGACGTAAAGTCGCCTAGTCAATCCAACGCCAACATCGGCCAAAGGTAATCTTGTCCCCAACCGGCAAAGAAAAACAGTGGATGGCAGCATGGCGATCGGCTGGCCCCGAGCTTGAGCGAAACCGTGCTCGTAGCGGAAGTTGTAAAACTTCCTAGTAGCAGAATTTGCGAAACTTAAGCGACGAGCAAGCTACATTGCAAGCGACATTTCTTGGCACCAGTAACGCGGCACCGCCACTTCCTGAGTCGGGGCTTTACGAACTTCAGCAATGGATGATTCGATGGCGAAAAAAGCTCGAGCAAACCAAATAAAGTGCAGTGAACGTGCGCGTAGCGGAAGTTGTGAAACTTCCTGGTAGCGGAAGTTGTGAAACTTCCCAGAGTCCCCTACACGCCAGGAACTCTTACGAGATTCCGCTACTTGCTAACTCAACGCCATCTCCCACCCTCTCCCCGCAGAACCCCTTCTCCTCCTCACAGGAGGAGAAGGGGCCGGGGGATGAGGCGGTGTCATAAGTCAAAATAGTAGGCACATTCCATGTGCCGTTCACCAGGATTCCATTTCAATTCACTTCAGCGGTCGGCCTGACGGAGCGTGCCTGCTACTTTGTCGGCGGTGTCGGCCTATCCAATGCACGTCGGAAATTTATTTGGTTAATTGCCATATTAGGGGTCCGAATAAGCTAAACTAAGAGATCGGTAACGAGTGAATCGATTGCAAGAGCAAAGTGCGGTTCGAGAAAGGTTTTTGGTAATGCGTTCTCCAATGTCAATTGACTTTCCACTTTCGTTTCGAGAGTTCGCAATGGCTTCTGAAATTCCGTTAGCTGAGATTCACCGTCATGTGATGAAGTTTTTGCAAGAGCGATCCGATGTCGCATTATTTGGAGCCCAGGCAGTCAATGTTTATGTCGATGTTCCCCGCATGACGCAGGATGTTGATGTCATGGCGTTATCGGGCGAGGAATTTTCGAAGGAGCTCTGTTCGTTTTTGCATGATTCGCTGCGAATTGCAGTACGAGTTCGAACGGTAGCGAGCGGCAAGGGGTTTCGAGTGTACCAGTTGGTAGCTCCTTCGAATCGTCACTTGGTTGATGTACGGCAGGTATCGGAGTTACCACCCTGTCAATCGGTTGAGGGGATTTTGGTGGTCCAACCTGCGGAGTTAATGGCGTTGAAGTTGATTAGCATGTCGATGCGAACGAACACACCTAAGGGACTGACAGACCAAGCAGATTTGATGCGACTCATCCTGACGTTTCCAGAGCATCGGTTGATCGAGGGAGTAGTATCGCGGGCTTTGCAGCAACTTTCAGCACCAGAACAAGCTTACGAAGCATGGAAATCGTTGGTCGAAAACAGCATTCTACCCGACTCCGACGACGACTACTAACTCGTTGGAGTAGCGGAAGTTGTGAAACTTCCCGGAGTACCGAAAGTTACAAAACGTCCTAAAAGTAGCCGAAGTTGTAAATCATCCTCGTAGCGGAAGTTGTAAATCTTCCTCGTAGCGGAAGTTGTGAAACTTCCTGAAGTAGCAGAAGTCATAAAACCTTTACACCCCAGGAACTCTTACGAGATTCCGCTACTTGCTAACTCAACGCCATTCGGGACAAGCCGGCGCAAGCGGGCAATCCCCACGGCCACAAAGAGTGGTCGCCATCTCGACAAAGAAACAAATCGCTCGTCGCTTACCAGAAAGCAGGAATGTCCAAAAGCGAGTCGGCCTCTAGAAGCCGTCTCACTTCCTTTTGAAATTGCGTGCAATTTCAACGAGTGTCGAACGATTGTCTCAATCGTTTCCCCCCTCCTCATGGCCAAAAAGGAAAGAGTTCCTGGAGTTAAGGAGGCACTCTGTCGTGATTGGAATTTAGTCGTGAACGAAATGCCTTGCGGTGCACAAAAGGCTTGAACAAATCACTGGCCCGAAGAATGGCGTTCCCTTTTTGGTCCTTTTTGCGTTTCTTTCGGCCAAAAAATCGAAATCACTCATCGGACGTAACGGTTCGCGGCTAGAAACAACCAAATCAGGCGTTTTCTGCATACTCACCCCTCCCAGCCCAACGCTATTGGCGTTGGGCTGGGAGGGGTGGGCAAGCAGCGTTCCGGAATGAGCTCGGTCTAGCAGTGAACCTTACGCTCCAACTAGACGAGCTCGTCGGGAACAAAATTCAAAAGGCCTCACCAATCGCCAAGCAAAAAGTAGCAGGCACGCTCCGTCGTGCCGTCCGCTGGAGTGAGTTAACAAAGACTCCCGTAGATCGGCACACAGAGTGTGCCAAAGTTGTTAGCGAAACGGCGCAAGCCGATATTTGTGCTAACACGACGCGCAAGCTAGTGAATTCCCCCAACACGACGCGCAAGCTAGTGAATTTAGCACCCATGTCACTAACGCGTAGTGTGGATTTCTTCCTTCCGCCGCAGCAATCTAACCCAGTTTTAAGGAACCCGCACGCCCAAGCCGACCTCTGACATTTAAGCAAATCAGCCTGAACTGCTCCTTGGCGATTTACCAGCCACAAAAAAGTCGCGGAAGCCCACAAATAGCGCAACAACAAACGTGCAATCGCAAAAAAACGAAAATACTTTTCAAAAAACGAAATCGAACATCGATCAGGGACACAAAAAAATCAATCCAACGCTTCATTCGAATTCTAAGGAAAAGGAGAACGAAACGGCAAACACGGACAGCCGCAATTTAGCCCCATAGACGTTTCCAATAAACATCTCACTGCCGTCAACAAGGTGGCCGACCTCAATGCGCCCAAATGTCTACATTGGAAACACCAACTACAATATTTCAATACTCAACAACCATTCGCGACATAACTTATCGCTATCAATTTTCAACTCTCCCATTCTGCCGAACCATCCGTCAAAATGCATCGATCGCAATGACTTTGTTGCCTTAAGCAAATCGAATTCCATTTGCAACATCTGGTGCTGGATGTATCGTAGTGCGATTGAATAGCGGGTTCCCGACTCGGTTGAGATGGGATTTTCCAAATAGGCGACTTAGATCGAAGAGTGGCACCGAGCAATGGTGTCACCCAGAGGAACGAAGTCTGCAAAAAACGAAGTTGCGAGGTCCTGTTGGTGCAGCGCCTGTATTTGCTTCGAAGTTCGAGATACTCATATGCCTGACATTTCCGGATATCAATACTACGGTTCACACCTTGGTTGCCACCATCGGTACTTATTGCCGGCAATTGAATCTGTATTATCCACACTCAAGTCACAACCAAAGCGCGTGTTTGATTTAGGATGTGGCAGCGGCGCGTTTGCTAGTTGGCTTACGAGTCGAGGGTGCGAAGTGATCGGTTGCGACCCATCCCCTACTGGCATTGCGGAAGCGAAAAAAGCATGTCCGGGAATTTCGTTTCATGTTGGATCGTGTTACGACCCGTTGCATGAGAAATTTGGTTGCTTTCCAATCGTCACTTCTCTAGAAGTAGTAGAACATGTCTATTCTCCGCGTGAGTTCGCTTCCTGCGTGACTAACCTCTTGGTCCCTGGCGGAACTGCAATCATATCGACTCCATATCATGGTTATGCCAAAAATTTAATGCTTGCCGCGACTGGGAAAATGGACGCCCATTTCACTGCATTGTGGGACCACGGGCACATAAAGTTTTGGTCGGTTAAAACATTGTCAACACTATTGGCGGAGTCTGGACTTAGAGTCAAAAAGGTAATCCGTGTGGGGCGAGTCCCTCCTTTAGCCAAATCTATGATTTTCGTCGCAGAGCGTCGATAGTCGGCAATCCCAATGATTTCGAGTTGTCGACATTCATCGGTGGCAAGGCCTTTCTCGGGAGTTTTGCAATGAACACCTCCCAAGCATCAAAAGAACATCTAAAACCAAATCGGCTAAGCAGCTCGATTTATTCATGCTTAGCAATTGCATTGGTTTTCAACTCGCATCTTGAAGAATTTTACCCATATACTTGGCTGGCTGGAGATGGACTACTTGGCAACAGCATGTTCTTTTTCCTGTCTGGATGGGGTATTGCTGTTAGTTGGGACTCAACCAAGCGGTCCTTCACGGAGTACTGCCTGCGACGACTTCAAAGGATTTATCCGTCCCTTATCCTTGCTGTCTTTGTGTTGCACTGGTTGCCAAAAACGCTTTGGAAGACACTTAATATTTGGGAGAATCTTGAACTTTTCGTATACCCCACTAGTTTCACCTACATCAAGGAAATCATCCCCGGCTATCTCATTCTCTTCCTTTTGCTGTCCAGCAATTGGATTCGTTTCTGGAAGCCGATCGTTTTGGCGTTGTCGGCTACGTATTTTGGGTGGTACGTTGCGATGTTTGACTTGGTTGTGAATTCGCCATCGTTGGGCCTTGTTCCAGAACCATTTCATAGTCTTTACTATGCTGCTGTTATGATAGCGGGAGCGGCACACGGTAAACGATATTTCCCATCTTTGGGGCCATTTTGGTTTGCCATGTTTACAGTAGTACTTTATTTGTTGGCCAAATTTGGCATTACCTTTTTTAGAGGCGGCTGGCTATTTCCCGTTCTCCATCTGCTTTGCTTTGTTGCAGTTTGCCTTTCCTTCTTTCAAATGGACAGAATCGCAAATACAATCAATCCAAACAAGTTGGCGGCCAACGTTATGCTCTTTATCGCAGCGATGACGCTGGAAATCTATGTGGTCCACAGCATGCTTATCGAACTTAATTGGATTCAACGCTGGCAGCTTTCAGCAGTCGTTTCAATTCCGTTACTGGCTGTTTTCACCCTCGTAATTGCTTGTTTTTTCCAAAGAATTTGCAGCAAAGTTCGCTTTGTCTAACGATTAATCTATCCGTTTCCCTCCAATCATTTAATTATGAACAAACGTATTCTCGTAACCGGCGCCGGCGGTTTTATCGGCGGACATCTCGTCAAGGATCTATTGAAGAAAGGTCATCATGTTCGTGCTGTTGATCAGAAACAGATTCACGATTGGTGGCAACCCGATCACAATGCGGAGAATCATGTTCTTGACATGAAAAATATCGATCATTGCCGCAGGGCGGTTGCCGATTGTGAATGGGTCTTTAATTTAGCAGCCGACATGGGTGGAATGGGGTTCATTGAACTAAACAAGGCTCTATGCATGCTTTCAGTGTTGACTAGTACACATGTACTTGTTGCAGCCAAAGATGCGGGGGTAAAACGAGTGTTTTATTCGTCATCCGCTTGCGTATATGCCGCTGGAAAACAAACCGATCCCAAGGTGACAGCCCTAAAGGAATCCGATGCCTATCCAGCAATGCCCGAAGATGGGTACGGTTGGGAGAAGTTATTTAGCGAGCGAATGCATCGCCACTATACCGAAGACTTCGGTATAGAAACGCGGTGCGCTCGGTATCACAATGTGTACGGTCCAAATGGTACGTGGAAAGGGGGGCGAGAAAAAGCACCAGCAGCCATTTGCCGTAAGGTAATCGAAGCAAAACGTTGTGGAAAGCTTGAAATTGAGATTTGGGGTGATGGCCATCAGACCCGATCGTTTCAATATATCGACGATTGCGTCTTCGGCACGCAACGCATTATGGAAAGCGAGATTCGAGAACCCTTGAACTTAGGCAGTAGCGAGTTGGTGTCGATCAATCAACTGGTCGATATCGCCGAGGATATTGCGGGTATCAAATTATCCCGCAATTACAACCTGTCCGCTCCAAAAGGGGTAAATGGTCGGAATAGTGACAACACGCTAATCCTGGAAAAGCTTGGATGGGAGCCGTCCGTTCGTTTGCGAGACGGATTGGAGCGTACCTATCGCTGGATACACGACCAGATCGAAACCAATGCGCCTTGCCCTGTTTACTAGTCGGACTAACTCAGGCTTGAGTCTTCGACGTAAAGAGGGATCGGCATAGGAATCGAATGACTGGGATGAAACCACATGCAACCATTCTTTACCATTATTTCTATCCGGATGACGTGGTCTCCTCACGTCACTTTACAGATCTAGCTGAGGGGCTTGTCGAACGAGGCTGGGAGGTCACCGCATTGCCCTGCAATCGAGGTTGTCGTGACGAGTCAAAAGTCTATTCTCGCCGTGAACAGCACCGAGGAATCAACATCGAACGAATTTGGAGGCCACGCTTGAAGCAGGCATCAACGGTCGGTAGGATTTTCAACGCTGCATGGATGATTCTAGCTTGGAGTTGGCACGGCATTGCTGGAAAACGAGGGAAAAAAGACATACTCATCGTTGGGACAGATCCGGTCTTGAGTATTCTAGTCACGATACCTTGGAGGCTGTTTCGCCCAAATTCAATCATCGCGCATTGGTGTTTCGATCTTTACCCAGAGGCGCCAATTGCGGATGGTATGTTTCGAGAAAAATCAATTCTAATTAAATCTTTGAGGAGGATGCTTGCTTCAGCGTATCGACGCTGTAACTTACTAGTCGATCTGGGGTCCTGCATGCAAAAAAAGCTCGCGTTTTATGGCTCCAAAGCAAAAACATTGACTCTTACACCGTGGGCGCTCTCCGAACCAGAACAGATTCTCGAACCTGACCCAATGACGAGAAAGGACTTATTCGGCGATGCCTCTATAGCGTTACTATATTCGGGGAATTTTGGCCAGGCCCATTGCTATGACGAGTTTCTTGCATTGGCGAGAGAACTGCGGGGGGACTCTGTTCACTTTAGTTTTGCTTGCCGCGGAAACAAGCGAGAGGAGTTGGCGGCGGCAATTTCGCCAATCGATACCAACGTCAGCTTAGCTGGATTTGCGTTAGAATCCGAATTAGAAAAACGATTATCATCCTGTGACCTGCATTTGGTCAGTTTAAGACCAGAGTGGATTGGAACAGTAGTACCTTCTAAGTTTTTTGGAGCCCTTGCGTCTGGTCGTGGGGTAATTTTTGCGGGAGATCCTAGTTGCGCCATTGCGAACTGGATTCGTGAGTTCAACGTCGGATGGATACTAACGACAGAAAATACCGTTGAAGTGGCCCAACAGTTGCGGGAACTAGCATCCAATCCCGTACTTCTCTGCTCCATGCGTGAACGCTGTTTCAAAGCCTATCATGACCACTTCAGCAAAAAGTATGTCTGTGACCAATGGGACGCCCAGTTGCGAAAACAACTTGGCTAGAATTAATTTCATATCAAGCTCCCGTGCCAAAAGGTTCTTCGCCAATTTTAGTGGGTAGGTTTGAAAACACAGTGGATTCGGTATCCTTTTGGGATGAACGAATTAACCACTGAACATTATCGTGCATTACTGGGCCTTGATTCCAATTGGAAGGTAACCAAAGTCGAGTTTTT
>JANPHB010000199.1:0-52910 GCA_031424235.1 Pirellula sp. | reverse complement strand
TTATCCGGTAGGTGATCTTGTCGTACCAATCCAGTCCATGGGTGGCGGTGGCATGGGCGGCGGTATGGGAGGCATGGGCGGCGGTATGGGTGGAGGAATGGGAGGCGGCATGGGAGGCGGTGGCATGGGAGGCGGCATGGGAGGCGGCATGGGCGGCGGAATGGGGGGCATGGGCGGTGGTATGGGTGGAATGATGTCCATCCAAGACGTTCCATCCAAGTGAAACGAACAAAACTGACACCAAAACCATTCGGCCAATTTGAATTAGGACGGTATCATGTCGGGAATGAAAATCTTATTCCTACATGGCTGGCGATCTGTTCCTGGCGGTGTCAAGCCGACGTACCTTGCCGATCATGGCTGCTCGGTCATGAATCCAAAACTGGATGACGATGACTTCGAGGCGGCAGTTGTGGCCGCGCAACGGGAGTTCGATTTGGTTCGCCCCGATTGCGTTGTTGGCTCGTCTCGGGGCGGAGCTGTCGCACTGAACATTGATTCAGGTGATACGCCATTGGTGCTTTTGTGTCCTGCCTGGAAGAATTGGGGGACGGTGAAAAAGCTCAAGGCCAAGTCAGCGATCCTTCACAGTCGCCAAGATGAGGTGATTCCGTTTGAAGACAGTGAGGAGTTGCTTGTTAGAAGCAAACTGCCATTGGAATTGTTGATTGAGGTTGGCTACGAACATAGGTTAGCAGACGAAAGTTCTCTTGCGGCAATGCTCTGGAGTTGCCAGCAACTGGTCTCCAAGTCTGGTCTAACCGACGGCTCTCTAGAGGATCAAACGAGACCAGGGAATCACCACGGCGAAAACATGCAGGGTGAGTCGAGTTACATTTGCGATGCCTGTGGGGAAGAGATCGTGATCCCGCTTGATTTGACCGAAGGGAGTAGTCAGGAATATGTCGAAGACTGTCCCATCTGTTGCCGAGCCAATATCATTCACGTGTCCATCGACGAGGATGGCGACGCACAAGTCTGGGCTGAGCCTGAGCAAGACCATGATTGACCAACCCGACGCGTAAGTGCTTGTCGATCTAAATGCACTTCGTTTAACAGTCAGCCGTAGGCGTACTATGCTTCTTTGACAGTACGTCTACGGCTGACTGTTAAACGACTAATGATAGGTACTTTTTACGCTGCCCTCATTTAGGCGACCAACAGTCTTTTTCCTAACAAGCAATAAGAAGCCGATCGCGAGTGCGAGCAACCCGATCGATTTGGGAACAATGGATTTTGAAACTCCGCTTGCACTCAATACAGCATCGCCGCGGGGCGTGGTGAAGTAGAACTCCGAGCCTCGCGTTGGCAAATTGATTTCCAAACTCTTCATGTAGGCTTCTTGGCTTTCTTGAGGGGCAGCCACAGCCAAAGAAAGATTCCGCCTAAAGTCACTCGAGCTTGAACTTCCACCAGCGCTCTGCCATCCATTGGGGACTGCCGATTGTGGGATCACATCATAGCCTTCGTTAGCTCCTGTCGATGAGGCGCTAGCCCCAGATGACATGCCCATTCCTCCCATTCCTCCGGAGCCTGATTCGGTTCCTCCTGGAAGCTGAGGAATTGCATTAGAGGTCGACGCTCGACCGCTAAAGCCTCCCCCAAATCCGCCGCTTCCATACCCGCCCGGTCCTGCTGGTGCAGGTCCTGCTGGTGGTAAAATGGACGAGCCCAACGGAACGCTCCGTAGGGTTTGGACAGGATTAGACTGTTGTTGTTGGAGTTTATTCTTATAGAGACTCGCGAGCCCTTTCGTGTCGTTGGAGTTGTCGTCTACGTTAACTTGCCCCTGTCCTTTGATGCCAGCCCCTTTGCCTTGGTAGAAAAACGAATTGCCGTTTGGTTCCGCTGCTGGAATGGCTGGCATTTGGCCTGCAATCTGCGGAGCGGCAGGCTTGGCCGGGACAGATTGTTGCACGCCACCTTGTTGGGCTAAACTCGACTGAATGGCAGAGTCGGAATTACCTCCCCTTCTTCCAATTTGGTCCACGTTACCATTCGCTCGATAGTTGTTTTGCGAGTCCAAAAGCCCATTAAAGAAACTACGGTTGTCCAATGCCACTTTCGGGGCAACTTCTCCCTCCGACTTTGCGATTTGAGCTAAGGCTTGGTTCGAAACTTTGTCATTTTGCATCACCTGCTCTTGCAGACTGCTATTGGAATTCAGATCAAATCGAGCGTTACCTAGTTGCTGTTTCACGTCGGATTCCAATTGCTTTAGATTTTCCTCGGCGCGAGCTTTTGAAAACACCTCTGAGTCTTTGGTCGTCAGCTCGGAGAGCCTGCCAATTTGCTTGTTCTTGTGCGCCAACCAGCCTGCCAAAAAATCGGACTCGTCCCGAACCTGGCCAAGCGTTCCACCGAACCCAAACCAATATTGACTCTCAGGCAGCAGCAGCTTGACCTGACTCAGTTCGACATTGATGTTGATTGCCTCAATCAAGGGGAAGTCGAGCTGGGTCATGAAGCCTGACTTCTTCATTTTTCCTGCATACTTTAGCTCGACGCCATAGTCGAGATCTCCGGTTTGCGTTCGAACAAGCGGTAATCGAAGTCGCGTTGCTCCAGCGCGTTTGGGCTTGTTCGAGGATTGAATGGGCTTAACTGGCGTCCCGGCAACCATCGCAGTCCAGAGTTGTGCCCCATCGGGCATTTCCAACTCTAAGTACGCTTCGCTGGTGTTCTCAACGCGAAACTCCTGCATTGCCCTGTAGTTCCCCACCTCGTCCACGGATAGGGTGCACTGTGCTAGCCCGATGCGTGCGCTGGCTGTTTCCACTAGCGTTCGCGATTGCGGCTTGAACAGCATGGATGGCTCGCTGACGATCGTCGGGGCAGAAGCGGTTGGTTGCGATTGGAGTTCGTCGACTCGGTAGACGTCAGCTGACTTGCCGCCCAAAAGCGATTGCAGCCTTACCCACTGCGAGTCACCACGGACCAGTTGCGTGATTCCTTTGAGCGAGTCTACGACGAGCTCATCGCGTCCAGAGTTCTCCAACGTTACGAATCGATTTTCGACATTGCCTGTCAAGATGACTGGAATGGGAACGCTATGCGGACCGGATGGCAACGGCGAATCTTTTTGCATGAGGATACGATACTCGCCCATGACGTCCTCTTGCAAATCGACGATGCACCTCACGGGCGCATCGGTTTGTTCGTTGGCTGGTATACGTTGAATGCTCCGAACCATTTGAGCCAAGATTACGGCATCCTTTAGTCTTGAGGGAACGGTGAACTCAAAACGATGTACACCAGCTTCTTTTATCTCCCAACCGAAGTAAAGTGTTTCCTCCAAAGAGCGGCGAGTCACTTTGACATTGCTGATGGAGATAGCGGTAATTTGCGGTGTCCTAGACTGGAATCGAAGTTGCCCCTGATAGTTGCCTGAAACGCAACGCAGGACAGTTCTGGGGCTTGGAGATGGGGCCGTTTGGTAATTAGGACTAGGGGGAACCACTGCACCGCTTCCGACACGTTCGCAGCCTACCAATTGCTCGGTTCGGACATCGACTCCAGCATCCGTGTCAATGAGAATATTTCCTTGTTCAGACGACGCGTCCAACGAGCGAATCCTGGGAACTGGCAAAACATACTCGGTCGATTGGAGATCGCTGGTCCGATTCTGCATGGCACTGAGGCGAACGGTCGTGTTTCCCGTTTGGCCCTTTAAGAAAAGGATATCAAAAACCCTCACGCCATCTTTGGGCTCGGAAAGGGTCCACTCCATTTGCGCTTCGGATTGAGGCGCGTCCCATTGCCAGTCCGCAGGAACCTCAAGCCTTGTTCGAAACATAGGGCGATTTTCAGTAGCGAAATAAATCTGGCATCGGAGCCTCGCGTCGTTGCGACTGACACGAAGGCTTGTCTCAAATTGGCTTTTGACTTTATTGATTACTTCACGAACTTTCAGGCCAAGCTGAAAATCCGTTGAGCCATATCGGTAGGCTTGGAAGGCCATAAGTGGCACCGGACTGTTGGTTACAACCGGTTGTTGGTTTGGAAGCAAATCCTCACGAACCAGACCGTTCGACGTTGCAACCTCTAGCTCCAGCAGTTTACTGCGGTGAATTGTGATCTTTCCTCGTTGCAGCATTGCTTCAGGCACTTGCAATCTCGGTGCAATTGCGGACCCTTCTTCCGATGAGTCCAATCGCATCGGTTGCGAAGCGACGATGGAAAGTTGCTCGGATTCGACTGCAGACTTGAGCAGCGTCACCTTGACGATCTGCTTGTCGGTTGCGGTATCAATGGTCCAGCCTCGAATGTTTTTGCCCGAGACGCGTTCTACAGTGACATCCTTTGGCAATTCGAAATCGAACAGTTCTCTTCGACCTCTTCGAAATTCCAACTTGACGTCCCAAATCGCATGGAGCCCTCGCTCTTCCACAGCCAACGAACACTCCGCATTCACACTCAGCCCTTGGTCGGATCCGCTTTCCGATACTTTAGGACGCCACTGAAGGGCAAATTTACCATCCGTCGCGACGCTTGTTGCAATCACTTCATTGGCTTGCGTCGATTCGCGTTGTTCTGCATCCGGCAATCCCAGGAAACGGACTTCGGTGTTCGCAGCCGGAACAACCAGTTGCGTTTTGCCAGATGGAGCTGTCGGAAGAGTGGCATTGACGATGCGCCATCCTCCTTGACGTTGGATGGGGATTTGAAAGGTTGCAGTAAACGTATGCGATGGTAAGCCTGTTACAAACAGCGCTAAGCCATTGGGGCCGCTGCTGACCGAAGCGGAGTTGCCGTCGAGCTTCGCTGAGGTCAAGACAGCTCCAGCGAAGCCAAACGGAACCAGGAGGCCACGTTCGGTATGGAGTGTGATATCGAGGCTGAGTGAAAGCGTTAGAGCATCATCCCGATCGAGAGTCGCGTTGTAGGATAGATTCGAGAGCGAATAGTCGACCGGTGGCGGTATCGGCTTGACTGTGGCTTTACCTGGGTTTGCCAATTCTATTAGTTGTGAGTACGTCGAATAAGGCACTAGAATTTTTTCGGCGCCATCAGACAACGGCGGTTGATTCGATTGATAGGGAACCAGGATTGCATCGGCTGGGATTTCAATCGGCCCCGTGCCCGACGCAGCATTCGAACGCAACGTCGCAACCAAATCGTCGAGAGACCGAATATCCTTTCCCTGCTGTGTTTCTTGAGCTTCTGCCCAATTTCCTAGGGCAAGAACGAGAATCAAGCTTAACATCATGAATGCATTGCCGATCCGTTTCATTCCTCGAACGACTAGCTGAACCACTAAAAACAAAATTCGGATAGCCAGTACGATCACTGCTCCATTGAAACAACCGCCAGCCAAAATCGCTGTTTCGATTGGCCAGGGGCTTAGCAGAGATGCTGCAATGGCGAGGCATACGATGGCCGCAGTCCACCGAAAGACAGCCCAAAATGGATTCCCAAGCGTGGCAAAGCCGAAAGCAATAAGCAATGCCGAAAGCGCGCTCGCAATCCAATGAAAACTTTCGTTGTTAACGATAGAAAGAGTCGCACTGAGCGAATCGCCAAAGCCATCCATCCGAAACGAATGCCATGTGGTTGGACCTCGAAATTCGACCGGTAATGTTCTAAGCCCTTCCAATGACTTTTGATTTGAGAAAACGTTCACCCCTGCGGGATTGACGCTTGTTACTTGAGGTGGCTGTACAAATGGCCCAAAGGGATCGTCTGCGTTACCTAGAACGGTTGGGTTGGCACTGGTAACTTGCGAGCTATCGCCAAAAATATCGTCGATAGTACTGTTCTTGTAAAAAGGAGCCTTGTTCTGTTCGCTTCCTCGAATCGCGTCCATCGCACCTGACCGGCTTTTCTTCACAACTGGTCCCGAGCTGGCAGCCGCCTCTGGGCCTGACCTATCAACCATGTTGCGTGCTCGAACGGACAACGCAAGACTGCCCCTCTTTGAGATTGGCAACAAGTTCATTGGAAAGCTCGACTCGTCAAAAATACTGCCAGGGAAAGTGGGTGGCTGATCATTCCCAGAGAGTCTCACGTCACCTTGGGAATCGACTACGGATAACTTGCCAGGTACCCACACGTTCCATGATAGATCTGCAGTCGGAATCGGAGTCGACGGACTCGTGGACGTTTGCATGGTAGCTAGTCTAGGCGCCACGAGTTCCACGTCCGACCGCACCTCAATCGCCTTGATCGGCGTCTCATACGCAATCCGCAAGACATGAAGATTTGGTTCACTTTGCGTGGAGCTACTTGGAACTGCGTTGCTGGTACCGCCACTTTTTCGAATAGCTCGCAATTCAATAAGCAATTGATCATCTAGCCGCTGAGGCAGAGTTGGCATCCCGTCCAACATTACGGACCATAAAACTGCGTTCGCTGGCAGTTTTGCTTGTATGAATCCACCTGTCGTCTTTAAATGCAATTCCGCGATGTGATAGCTGGCTCCATGAGCCGAAAGGGCCGTACTAAGTTCAGCCCGTTCAACGATGGTCGCTGGAACAGACTGCAGCTCACGACGTGTTGCGCGTATCGAAACGGCTTCCGCCCCAGGTACACCAACCGAGTAGCCATACACTCCAACGAGGCGACTGCCGACGGAGTGATTCGATGCCGTCAGTTCCCCGACGTCCGCTACGCGAGGATGTTGAAGCACAGAAACCTCCAACTCGTCGTCCCCCTCAATTGCAATGACTCCGGTTTGATATGTCGTATTGCTTACTTTCGCAATCGGCATGGGTAGATCAACTGCGGTCTCAAGGTTCTTGGTGAAATCGATATGCAATTTAGCGACTCCGCTCACGCGGCTTGCAAGCTTGATCGACCAAATGCGTTTCCCTTCCTCCAAGCGGCTAGTCGATTCTTTGACAACGACGGCGTCGAGACCTCGGATCGAAAGCTCGGACGGTGTGGTTTCGGGGAGCGAAAACTCCAAGCTATCCGTCGTCGCTTGTTTAATCGCAAAATGCAGTTCGAAGGCCGATCTAATCCCTTCGGATTCAATCTTAAAGAACGAGAACACTTCTGCTGTTAACTCAGGCTTTTTCCGTTTTGCCAAAAGATCAAGCGACCACTTGTCACCCTCAACGGAGTACGAGGGGCCACTTCCGTCTCCTTGAATCTTGAGCGTGATTCGCTCGCTTTCGAACAATGCGATCAAGTTCTCGGCTTTCGAGACGTCGATTGCAAAGTCACCTTCGGCCATCGTGGATAGGACGTTTAATCCTGTCTCGGCTCCGACGATTCCGATCGCAGGGAACGAAAACGGCTGTTCGCTCCAGGTCGAGAGCCATCCTTTTGGAACAACAGCGCATTCTAAAACAAATTGATTCGTGGAATTGGGACCGAAGGGACGTGCAAGTCGAACGCGCGTCAAATTCAGGCCGCTTGGCTGCGTTCCATCCGTATTGGCTTCACGAGAATTCAAAGATTCGAAAGGCAAGGCAAGCCCCGAAACGCTTGCGGATTTTAGTCGCCAGCCTGCCGGCATGGACACCTCGATGTTTGCAAGACTTTCGGTGCCCGTTTCTAGATCAACCACGGCTCGCGACCGAACGCCAGATTCACCGACGATCGCAAGAACATTAAACGAAGCTTTCGAGATTGACTTCGGCTTCGTAATGAGAGCCTGAACGCGTTGCGATGCATCGGGCGCATAGAGAGTTGCAACTGGCCGAATTTGCGGTGCTGTCGGCTCGCGTACGCCCACTTCAACTGGAATCCCAGAAGCTGCGGAAACGCCATCGTCCAAGGGTATCAATTTTCCGTACTCAAGAGACTGCATTCGAAGCCCGTGTTCAAGGCTGATTGCAAGGATGGCGGTTTGGTTTTGAGCTTCTAAAACGTTCCAAACAGGCCAACTCCAAGTTGTGGGCGTCTCGGAGAATCGGCTCCGAGCAGGTTTGCTAGCCACGATATTCAACGCAACTTGATCTACGACCGGCTCCCGCAATTCAATCGCTAAGATTTGGTCGGTGCCGCGGTCTGCCCCATCTTTCTCGATAATATTCCATCGCGAGAGAAGGGCTGATTGGACATTCCGAACCTCAAATCCGTCCGGAATGGCAATTTGAAATTTGCTCTCCGCGCCGTTTAGGACGTTGATCAGGATGCGTTGGGTAACTTGTTCGTACGCTTCTGTGATTTCCGTGGAGAGAAAAGACCTTGCTTCCAATGCTCGGGTATCTCGGAGCATCTTGTTGTTAAGCGTCATTACGATACTGACTGGGCTCTGGCGAGGCGTGCCCTCCACTCTGGCAGGTAGCCATTCAAACTGGGTCAGATTGGTTGTCGGATCGACAACTCGCGAGCGGACATGAGCGCCGGAAAGGATCTCGACATTGCCAGGCACTCCCATCGTCCACTTGTTCGTTGCAGCATGAGGCAAGCCAATCGAAAGAGTTTGCTGTGCTGCGGAGGTGGCGACTGCGGCCACCATTTTGAGACGAAGTCGATGCAGGCCTTTGCCTTTCAAAAAAAGGGTAGCGCCAGGCTGGTTCGCGTCGAGCGTGGGCGAAAGCAAGGCAGGCTTTCCATCAAGCGTCGCCTCGAGTAACCCTACATGTTGCAATGCCAAATGAACGGGTTGAAGGCCGGTCTTGAGGACTTCGATCAAGATATCGCTTTGGATCACGGCCCGACCTGTTTCGATGGCCACGGCGTGCAACGCGTCCAGCATCACCGCGTTGGTTGGGATCGCGTTTTCATTTAACTGTTGCTGGCGAGCAGCGGCAATTTGTTCAGGCGAAACGTTGGCTTTCTTTAAGAGTTCGTCGTATTCCGACCTGGTCATAAACATGCGTTGGTTGGAACCGCCCAATAGGACGGGCAGATCATCGAACGGCACGCGAATTTCGCGAGTCGGCAATTTGGGCAGTTCGCCGGTCGTCGCCGGAACTTGTGCCATTGAATAGGACGCAAGCGTAGACAGGCACAGAAATAGCGTGACGAGAAAGCGAATGAACAAGATCGAGCGCAGGCGAGCAATCCAACGATGCGGTTTGGCAAGACTAAGCATTTTCATCCCCTCCTTGCTCAACTTCGACGTTGTCCGTTGTTGCCGTCTCGGGTACTGGAGCTTCAGCTGGTTCCGGTTCGTCATCCTCTTCCTGAGAGTTGCGAATACGCAAAATTTCACGAGCTCCCCAGAGAACCAATACCAATAGCCCTCCGAGAATGGCTGGTGTGGTCCGCATTTGACTGGCAAAGGTCGGTACAAACGCCCCGACGGCGATGACCATGGCTGCCAATCCAGCGAATGCAACAACTTTGGTTTGAACGGATCGGAACAAAAACAGAAGACCAAAGACCAATAACCCGATCATCACGCAAGAGGTCCACCATTTTTCATCGATGGCAACGAGCCTTAGCGCTCCAGCCACACCCGATTCAGGTTGCAGCGTTGAGTACAAATACATGACTCCATCTGTTTGAAAGTCGGAGACTTTGTTCGTGGCAACTCCGTCTTTGACCCAATTCATAAGGTCGATTGCATCAAGTCTGCACGAAGGTGCCGATTTCCAAATGCCAGGCTGCAGTTCAAACTCATCGGTCCAAGGGCCATTGGACGCTAACAAAGTTCGTTCCTTGGGCAGAAAGACAGCAAGATATGCGGTCTGAACGGGAGGTGCATCTGGAAACACCGGCAAGTCGATCTGTGTGTGATTGCCTGGCGTTGTGTACCGTAGTTCAACGAGAATCGGTTGAGTTGGATCATTGCCGGCGAGCGGGATATAGAGTTGATTTGCACTACCTCGTTCCAACGACGCGTTTTGGCCGTTGATGAGTAGTGGTTGTGCATCAAATTCAGCCCCCTCTGGAATCTGCAGCGTGAGTCGCTGCCTTGCATTTCGCATTCGGTAAGTAGCATTCATACCGATCCGATTGCTACGAGTGACCACGGCGCGAACGAAGGCGCGTTCGATGATCGTTTGCTTCACTTCCTCAAGTGCATATCGGGTGGCCGCGATCTGCATGGACCAGTCCGATTGATATTCGAACGCTCGCGAAGCATCTGGAAAGGACGTCCCGGGCATAAGATCGTATCGCGGATCGATTGGCCTTAGACCACTGCTTCCGTCTTCCAATTGTAGGTCGATCGAGTCTTTGCGATTGAGGACCACTTGTCCCCACGCTTGGTCGACATTGCGAGGGATTACTCGAGGAATCTCGATTTTGATTTTCTTGCCGATATCAAGACCATCCAATCTCTGCTGCCAACTTAGCTGAACAGTCCGTTCACTTAGCCAGGGTGTGTCGCCAAAGAGCTCCCACGCGACGTAACCCGCTGGTAAATCTGCTGGTGGTGGGGTGATTGTCGATTCGCGAATCCCTGGTGTGGAGATACGAATCTCCTTAGATAGAGATTCAGGGACGTCAATTCGCAGCGATGCCAAACTGCTGTATTGCACTTTAGTGAAAAGGGTCGAGGTAAATTTCACGGTACCGGGCTCGACCATCGCGTCGAGCATTTGGCGGACCGTTACAAAAGGTTTCTTGCGTTCAACGGCGAGAGCAACCGATGCAGGTTCCATTGCATGAGCTAGCACCAGGACCTCCGAAAGCGTCGGATATTGGCCCCTTGAACTATCGGGCCATTTGGTTCTTAACTCGGAAGCCACACCATCCCGAACCCCTTTCTTTTCTGTGGGGTTGATTCGAAGACTCTCGGGGGCATTGATAGAAACCATCCCTTCCATCCACTGAAGGTAGTCGCCTGCCGAACGAGGAATCGGAATTGGGATGTTGCTGGCGCTACCCGTTGGCGTGAGCAAGTTAGGATCGTCCAGTTTGCGCCGCATTTGAATGTACGTTCCCACTAGACCAATGGCCCGGCGTTTGAGGCTGACAACAAGCCGAGTCTTTTCGTCGTTCGCGAAGCGATAAGCGTCGATCGATGCAGCCTCTATACCCTCTG
Source organism: Pirellula sp. (assembly GCA_031424235.1). Lineage (GTDB taxonomy): Bacteria > Planctomycetota > Planctomycetia > Pirellulales > Pirellulaceae > JBKCUI01. The sequence continues at coordinate 42,022 of JANPHB010000199.1, read as the reverse complement.
CGCCTCGGCCCATTCCAGACATGCCATTTCCAATACCCGTGGGCGGCGCTATGCCAGGTCCTCCGCCAAATATGTCCACTCCAGTCTGGGCGCTGCGACCTGAGACCTGCAACAATTCGAAGCCGGCTGGAAGTTCGAACTCCAATTGGAATACACCCGCGTTTTCGATCTTATGAGTCGACGACAACTCAAGCGTTAGCGATTGAGGTTCGAGGAAAGCCTCGACCAACTGATCGACACGAATTGTTGGTAGCACTTTATCCAGCTTGAGCTTGAGGTCGTAGGGCACGGAGGTGAAGCGATAGGCAAACGTCCATGGCTCTCCGGCCATGGGTTGTGGCAATTCGGCCGGGTCCAGTTGCATCAGTCCCTTGCGATCGGTTGGCTCAGCCCGAAGCCCCTGCCCAACTTTGACCGCCACGACCCCTTGTTGCCGGCTAGAGTCCAAGCAGTTGAAGCTTGTGATCGACAATACGGCACCGGATTTTGTGTCCAGGGTCGTCTCCATTTCCACTGCTAGATTTTGCGATCGCTTGGCCGCTTCGAAGAGCTCAACGACTAACTTCGGTGCAGTTATTTGTTCGGAGTTAGCGGGCTCGATAGACCATTTGCGAACATTCGGATCGAATACGTTGATCACCTTCTGGTCGGTTGGCAGTTCAATCGAAAGCTGGGTAAGTTCCGAGCGATCGATCGAGTACTGAAACTGCGACGTGGTTCTGGCTATCCCTTCGTCGATCGTGACGCGGTGTTGCATTTGGACGTTTGCCAAAGCGGTCATTCCGGTTGCCCCTTCCGATTTCGGAACCCATCGGATGCGAATGGTTGGAGAGACGCCAACGAAAGCGAGCACCTCGGTACCTTTGTTCTTTTTATTTTCTGATTCGGTATTTGCGGGCGCCTCGGTCGTTGCCAGCATCGGCTCTACTTGCACTTTGACGCCGGTATCGGGAATTCGAATTAGCCATTTGTTGACGGGAGCTTGGGGGGCCATAAAGGAGACGCTATTTTGGCCGGGAGTTTTTTCAAAGGCTTTTGCGTACTCCAGTTCGACTTGGATGCGGGCAGGTTTAGTTTCTTTGTTATGAAAAAGGAGCGAATACCCAGTTGCTGGATCGTGGACCACACGCGCTGGCTCATGGTCGATGGTCGCGTTCATGATCGCCGCATCATTCAGTTGCAAGGGGATCTTTTGCCAGCCGGATTGCAGCAGTTCGACCGTGAGAGTCGCTCGAACGATCATCACCTCTTTTTCAACGGAGGCAACATTCTCAGCGGATACTAAGATTACGCTAACGGGAGAGAGCTCCTGCGATGGCTTTTTCGTTGCCGATCGGGCTTCCTGCCAGAGTTTTTGGAATTGATCATACGGCAAAAAGACTCCCCGCCCCTCGCGTTCAAATACATCCTTGAGTTTGTCATAGGGAATGTAGATGGTCTTTTCCCTGTTAGACGTTTGATCTGAATTGAGCTCATTTTCCTGAACCGCCAAGGCAACATTCTGGAACAGAACTAGACAAGCAAGCACTGCAACCGCTGGCATCCAGGTTGAAAGAATGTTCCTTAGAAGGCCAAATCTTGAGCTGGCAAATTGCGTTGAGAGCATGAGGTGCATCCAGAATAGGGAGGTTGTTCTCAAGGAAAAGTGGGCGTTGTCTCTGTTAATCCTACCCTGAGTAGACGATGCTCGTCTTCTGTCGGTTTCACATTTTTCGTTTAACAGTCAGCCGTAGGCGTACTTCCCAAGCAATGCGGTACGCCTTCGGCTGACTGTTGAACGACAAGGGCGAGCGGGTGCTAGCACGAAATATCTAGTACGACGCGTAAGTTTTGAAATTGCGCTGTTGGGTTTCAAATCGTGCTCGTGCTCAATGAAATGGTGCTCGTAATCGTGCTCGAAGATCGCCTCGATGACGAGCACGAGCACCGCCGTTGGCTGAGCACGAGCACGAAAAAGCACACTGCGGGCTGTTTTCGTGCCGAAAACCGACACTTTTAATCAATAGCGCAACTTCAAAACTCGCAAGCTAGTGAATTGGACGGTAAATTCACTAGCTTGGGCGTCGCGCTAAGGTATCGAAAAAGATTTGAACGCACCGATTTTCGATCGATTACAATAGCGGTTTGTTTGACCTGTGTGTTCCCACTCTAATTAAGCCATATCGCAAGATGTTATCCATCTCCAAGCCATTTTCTGTCGTATCCGCGACCGTCATTGCTTTTCTATTACCATCATTACCAATTGTCTTTTCTCAATCGACCGACGCCAACTCAAACACAGCCAAACCGGTTGCGACTGAATTCTGGTTTGGTTGGCTTGAGACCCCGAAACAGCACCTGCGGACCATTTTGCGAGTGGAACGTAGTCCGTCCGGTGACGAGAACACCGGTTCCGTTTTGAGTCCCGATCAGACACCAGACTCGCTGCCGCTTACCAACTTCCAAATCGATGCAACTGGTGGGTGGCAATTTACGATTGAGAATCCGGCGGCTCTCAATCGCTCAGCCAAGTACACCGGAAAGCAAACTTCGACGCTCCAGGTTGATGGTGAGTTGGAACAAAGCGGAGCAAAACTTCCTTTGACCATTCGGAAGTTTGACAGTTTGCCGACGGAAACGCCTCGAGATCTAGGAGCCGACGATATTTGGCTGGGCACCCTCGATCTGGTGGTTCGAAAGATGGATTTCCGCATACGTGTTTATACGAAGCCCCCTTTTGGGGCTGCCGACAAACCGCGAATGCTCTTTGACTCCTTGACACAGAACGCAAATGGAATTCCAGTTGAAGCGAGTGTGGATGGGGAAACGCATACCTTTGACATGAAGAGTATTGAAGCAAAATTTGTAGGGAAGATGAATGCAAGTGGTACGGAGATCGAGGGGCGTTTTCTACAAGGCCCCCTGCCTCTCCCACTCGTCATGAAGAAGAAGTCGAGTGCGAGCGTCAATAGCGTCCAAAAACAAAACAAGGAAATGCGTCCGGCCCCTGCTTCGAGCGAGAAAACTGGCTCTAAGGTTCTGGAGCCAGATAGTCCGCTTCTTCGGAAGGACGAAACAACATCTTCATCCAAAACGGCGAAGACCGTTTCAACTGAGTTTTATGACGAGACACCATTCCAAGTCAACTTCGGAAGCTCTAAGCCAAGGCCCGGCAAAGAACCGACGGCCGCTAACAAGGGTATTACACTTTCCGGAACGATAACAATTCCCAAACGGAAAGAGGGGACCGCGCAACGCAAGTTCGCTGCAGTCGTCATGATCTCTGGGAGTGGCCCTCAGGACAGAAATGAAACAATCGGTCGACACAAGCCCTTTGAGGTGATTGCTCACGACTTGGCTAAAAGCGGCATCGCATCCCTTCGCTATGATGATCGTGGTATCGGAGAAAGCACGGGCGACTTCTTGAATGCCACGTCCGAAGACTTTGCCAAAGATGCGCTAGCGGTTTGGGCTCATGCAAAAACAATTCCGGAAATTGACTCTGCAAAGATAGGTATCCTGGGGCATAGTGAGGGTGGTCTCATCGGGCCGATGGCAGCGGTTTGGGAACCTGGCATAGCCTTCTTGATCCTGATTGCACCACCTGGAGTTACTGGCTCCGAAATCTTGAAGTCTCAGATCGACCGCATGGCCGAGTTGCAAGGAATGTCCGAATCCGACCGCAAAGCGACCATGGGATTGCAAAGTAAATTGCAGGACCTTGCAAGCGGATATTTTACCGATGATACCAAATTGAGCCTTGATATCCAAAACGCGGTTAAGCAAAGCTGGGATAGCATTAAATCGATTGCCAAGGCGCAGGATCCCAATGTCGATCTCGATCAAGCACGCAGGGAATTGGCAACGCAGATTGAAGGTCAGCTGCAGCAGCTTCGCATGCCCTGGTACAGGTTCTTTCTCAAATACGATCCATCGCCAAATTGGATGATGTTGCGTTGCCCAACGTTGGCGATGTGGGGTAGCAATGATGTCCAAGTGCTTCCGGAGCTCAACATAGCCAAGCTCAAACTGGCAATCGCGAGAAACCCAAGCTTGGATGCGCAGCTGGTGATCCTGCCCGGTTTGAACCATTTGATGCAAAAGAGCGAAACCGGTTTGCCTGAGGAGTATGAGGGGATTGACGAGACGGTTTCGGTTGACGCGCTCAAAGCGATACGAACTTGGGCTTTGGGGCAGGGACTCATCGCCAAATAGATTCGATCCGCCACTCCCTTTTTTCGCCTCGTAGAAAACAAGAATTGCGACTAGACTAGCCGCTTTGAAAGTGTTGTTCTGCTAGGGTTTTGGAATACAAAATGAAGGTATTGGTTGTTGGAAGCGGCGGTCGCGAACATGCTTTGGCTTGGAAAATTCGTCAAAGTCCTAGGCTTACACAGCTATGGATCGCTCCAGGGAACGCCGGAACCGCTCAGGAAGGCGAAAATGTGCCGATCGCAGCGGACGATATCGCCGGCTTGGTTGCGTTTGCCAAGAAACAAAAAGTCGACCTTGTTGTTGTCGGACCGGAAGTGCCGCTCACCCTGGGGTTGGTCGATGCGTTGGCCAAAGAAAAAATCCGCGCCTTCGGGCCAAGCAAAGCTGCAGCACAACTTGAGGGAAGCAAGATTTTCTGCAAATTGCTCCTCAGACAAGCTGACGTTCCAACCGCCGATTATCAAGTGTTCCGCGATGCCGACAGCGCCATGCGCTACGTAAAAGCTCGATATCCCAACGAGAAGGAAAAGACGCCACTGGTGGTAAAAGCCGACGGGCTTGCGAGTGGAAAAGGTGTTATCGTTTGTTCCCGTCGAGAAGATGCTCTCGATGCCATTGATCGTATCGGTCGCAAAAATGAATTCGGCAAAGCGGGAGCTCAAATGGTTATCGAGGAACGACTCGAAGGCCCTGAGGTCAGCGTTCTGGCTATTACGGATGGCAAAACGATTCTCACGTTGCCACCAGCTCAAGATCACAAAGCTGCTTACGATGGTGACACTGGTCCAAACACAGGTGGTATGGGGGCCTACTCGCCGACACCCGTTATTACTCAAGAACTTATCGAAACCATCGAAGATCAGATTCTTGTGCCGTCCATTCACACCATGAAGCGAAACCGCAAGCCATTCCGTGGCGTGCTCTACGCCGGCTTGATGCTGACGCAAACGGGACCAAAGGTATTGGAATACAATGTCCGATTCGGAGACCCGGAGTGCCAACCGTTGTTGATGCGATTGCAAAGCGATCTGCTCGATATTTTGGAGGCGACGGTGGACGGTCGGCTTAACGAGATCGATCCTCCTGTTTGGGATCCTCGACCTGCTATTTGTGTCGTGATGGCCAGTCAAGGGTATCCAGGTGAATACGAGAATGGACGGCCTATTCGAGGGCTCGACATTGCTGCACAGATGCCTGACGTCAAAGTCTTTCATGCCGGGACTTCGCTTGTTGACGGCCAAGTTGTCACCAACGGCGGTCGAGTGCTTGGTGTCACTGCGTTGGGCTCGAGCTTAGCGGACGCGAAGCTCCAAGCGTATACCGCTGTACAAGCCATTCGATGGCCAGGCGCGTGGTGCCGAAAAGACATTAGCGACAAAGCTGTTCAGTACACAATGAACAACGTCGGGTAGTGCAATAGTAGCAGGCACGCTCCGCCGTGCCGTCCGCTGGAGTGAATTGACAAGGCTCCCTGGTGAACGGCACATGGAATGTGCCTACTACTTTAACTTTTGTCAGTTGCACCTCGAAAGTACGCCTTTGGCTGACTGTTAAACGAACAACAAAATCTCAAAATATTTTTGCCTTCTGGACTTTTTTGACATAGGTTTATGATTGTAGTCACCTTCTGATTGCCTAACGTTTCTCCTTGGAAATCGGGTGTTTTCGTGAGCATAAGCAGTGCAGCCGCATCAGCAACCATTCAGCAACAACCCGTCGCTCGGAATGAATTCCCCAAAAAAGGATTCAGGGGCTATGCTGGCCACCAGCCCTCTCCACTTCGCTTGATTACAGGGATCGACCCAAGCGGTCTCAGTGGGAACGCGAAACGCTTTGAGGGCGACACGGGCGCATTCAAGTATGCCTCTCAGACGTCCTTGCAACATTGGAACAGCTCTACCGAACATGGAAGCAACGGAGCTCACAATCCACTTGATTCACCACCTGGGGCCGACTCGCAGTCGAAGGGATTCGAGTGCTGGGCTTAGTGGTCGGTTCGCCAAAGGACTTCCTGCATCTGCGATTTTCGAATCCGCTCGCATCTTTGCAATCCCGAGCCGGTGTAAGGACCTGTGATGGTTCGGGTGGATTCCTTTAAGTCAATTCTCAGATTGCCATGCTGAAGCAATCGGACAATCGGCTGCAGCGGACTTCCTTCGTTGCCTTGGACAACAACCGCCTTTACGTTGTTGTCCAAGACGACGGTCGATCCAACTGGATAAATGGACATTCCCTGGATCATTCTTTGCAGCATGTCTTTGCAAAATTTGCCCTTCGAAGCATGGAAGCACAAGTAGGCCAAAACGTCGGATGGTGCGCTTCCAACGCCTGTCAACGGCTCAACCAAGGCTAGATATGCGTCTGCAATATTGAGAATGCTTGCCCCAGGCAAACTATTCGCTAGCTTCAACCCTCTCGGGTAGCCTGAACCATCGGCCTGTTCATGCACTTGCGTGATGAGGGCGATCACGTTGTTCGAAACACCCTTTGTCCCATTAACGAGCTCCGCGCTCTCAATCGGGTGCCTCTGATACTCCTTGAGATAAGAACTATTTCGGTTGGCATCGAGCGAAAACCATTCGGGATGGAGTAACAGTGAACTGTCATGCAAAATCGCGGCCATCCCGATATCCAAGGATTCTTCCGGTTCGTCCGAGTTGACAACGCTCGTAACGATACTGAGCAACGATAGCTTTGCGGATCGCTCCGCCACCAATTCCACGATCTCTTTGTTGGCTCTTTTTGGGGCTAAAGCAATCACCGCCAGTGTCGCGGCAACATCCTGGCTCGCCTGTTCAACGAACTGCCCAACATTGCCCGCAAGCTCTATCACATTGGCGTCTCGGTCCTTGGCAAGCGATCCCACAAAATTCCGAAGTGAGGTTTTCACAGACTCGACCGCTGCCTGAATTGCGGAAATCGTTTGGGGAGGAAACGAATCCAAAAGCAGCGACTCTGTTTGGCTTTCGTCAAACCTTGCGGCACCGCGAATCGTGACGGAATGAATGTTCTTCTTCTTCAGCCGTTCTTTCAGACGCTCATTGATCGGCATCCCCGCTTTGTGAAGCACTTGTCCGGAACCGTCCGTCAGATCGAAACTGAGCGTGGTGCCAATCTGAAGATCGCCAGTTGGGATGACCCAAGTCTGTTCTTCACTCATCGTACATTGCCCCTGTCTCAAGTTTCTAAACTACAACGGTTGAAACCGTAAACCGAAACGTTCTCAGTGAAACTACGTGTGGGGGCATGCAGATTCCTGTTTGGACAAGAGCTCTACAAACAATGTATCGAACTGCAGGCGTTCCAAATGTAGGACCTTATTCAGATTACCATGCGGATTTCCTACAAACCATTGGGAAAGATGAGTACTTTGCGGATTACGACCATCGAACCGATAAAGACCAAAGTAGCAGGCACATTCCATGTGCCGTAGCCCGACCCTTTAGACACTTGGATGTTGCTAGCGATTCAGCGGACGGCATTTGGAAAATGCCTGCTACTTTAAGCATTAGCGACAGGCTAATTCCAGAATCGATACTTCGGGCAAACACCCCCAACGAAATGGATGGACCCCCGAAAGTCCACGGGAAACGTGCATCAACGTGGATTTCTTGGCAAAAACCCCAGAGGCATACCTAGCGCCATACCAACTCGGGGCAATAATTGGCCCCACAACTGGCAATCGAATCTGTCCACCATGGGTGTGACCACAAAGCAGCAGATTGCATCGGCTAGCTACCCCCCAGCCAAACTGGTCTGGCGAATGCGCAACCCCCAAACGCCAAAGGTTCTTGAAGGTTCGGTTTTCGTTGACGACTGTTGCGGTAGTCTGACGCCGAAACCATGGCATCTCATTCCCGATCAATTCAATCGTGGTCCCGCCGTGGTCAATGCTCATCGCGGATTGTCCTAAATCAGTCCAACCAAGTGCGCATAGTTCGCGACAAACGTCTATCGGATCGGGCAAACGCTTGTCATGGTTTCCCAAAATGAATGCCATTCCCAATGGAGCTCGAAAGCCCTCAAAAACGGGCTTCAATTGCTTGAGCGCGGATTGGTAATCAACGATGTCGCCCGCGATTACGATCAAGTCCGGAGATTGTTCAGACAACCAATCGATAGCGAGTCGATAAAACGAATTCGATAATTGCCCCGTCAAGTGAATATCCGATAAATGGGCGATACGCAACCCTCGTAAGTCCTCTGGCAAATTATCGATGTACAGTCGCTTTCGATTGCGTTGCATCGATACTATTTGATTGCCGGGTAGCTTTGCCATTTTGCGAAAACGACTTCCCTGAACATACATATCCGCATTGCTTTGTTGATGCTGCAACTGCTTTAGGTCATCATGCTCCAACAATTCGAATCGATCTCTGGCGATAACAAACTGGGGGCGATCCAAGATCCAAAACGGGGCAAACAAAATCGCGAACCCAAAAACAACCGTTAAATATGCTACGGAGAGAGAGTAGGGGTGGAGCGTTAGGTTGTTTCCCAAAAACAAAAGCCCTATCGATCGGAACTCAGAAACAAAGATGGCAATGGGGATAATTCCACATGCAAGGACTAGCAGCTTTTCAACGCGTTTGATGGTGACACGTTTTAGACCGGTTGCATTGATGCGATTATAAAGCCATATCCAAAGACCGAGGTGCCCGATTGCAGCAACCGCGACAAGCACAAATAGGATCAGAGGCCCAAATTCCACGCTATCGCCAGAATCATTCAGAGGATTGAGGGCGATAGTCGATCAATGTCTCCGTAACACTCAGCAATTGATCCAATCGAAACGGCTTGTAGAGAATCGCTTTGGGGTGCAACCCAGATTGCCTGGCCTTAACGATCGAGTGGCCGGGGTCGTATCCGAAACCTGTCATGAGCGCGATTGGTACGTAACTCATCAGATTCTGCAAACGGAGCATCAATTGATAGCCCGAGTAGTCAGGGAGTTTGATGTCCGAGATAATCACGTGATAAGGCTGGTCGAGGCAGTTGCGGACCATCGAGACTGCTTGGTCCCCTTCGTGAGCGGTTTCAACGGTACAGCCGTAGCGTTCCAGCAAAGCGTGAGCGTCGTTTCGAACTTGTTCATCTGCGTCGACGACGAGGATTCGCTTTCCTTGTAGCTTCGTGTGGTTTTCGTTGTTGGAACCTGCCAAGCTAACATCGGTAGGGGCGAGGGTCTGGCCTATTTCTTGAATCGATCGTTTGATGCTGCGGGCTTTTGCGAGAACATCTCTCAATCGCGATACGGTCTCCGTATCATGGCCGATGTACTTTTCCATCAGATGAACTGCATCTAGCAATAAGTCATCGATAGGAAGGGCCACTGCAGCGTGAATCGCCTCACAGCTCTGTTGGGCGGCATTGGTTCGCTGTGCCACGAGCAATTCAAGTGTGTTCAAAGCAACAGCCACATCTCTAGCGAAAATCTCGAGGAACTGCTGATCGCTCGGATTGAATGTATCGAGGAGTGGGCTCTCCACATTAATGGTTCCGATGACACTTTCGTGCAGCAGAATAGGGACCGTCAGTGAACTGCGAGCTCCCTTGAACGCTTCGAGGTATTTTGGATCTTTCGTCGTGTCGCGACAAAGGTAACTCTTGCCGCTGGCAGCGACGTAGCCAGTCACCCCGTTGCCCTGAGGGCTCGCCATCAAACGTCTGTCTGCCGCGGTCTGATCAATTCCTACCGAAAGCAATGGGATCAAGTTACCCGTGGATTGTTCCAGAAGTCGAATTTCGATCACTTCGACGTTGAGCAAGTCCTGGGTGTAGTGCCTGATATTGTCCTTGAGCAAGTCGATACGCTGCTCGACATCCATTGCAAAGATCTCATCCGGCTTGAGGTCGGTGAGCTTGGCTCCCGCTTGATGGATGGCTGCAAGTTTCTGCTCTTGCAGAATTTCTTCCGTCACATCGCTAAGAGTTACAACGATTCGATCTATTTCATTGAGGCTAGCTTCCACCGACCCTTCTCTAGCGTTTTGGCCACCAACGTGAGTTGCGAGCGGAGCAGCGTGGATGTGGTAGTAATTTCCCTTTTGCGTCTGGAGCGTGGTGCTGGCTTTCCGGCCACTCGAAAAGCAGGTTTGGAGGGGACATAGCCCCGCGCCCATGATATCGGGATTTGCTAAAGCGGAATAAAAGTTCTCTCCGGTACGGTCCACACCACCGAACCATTGCTGAAAGCACTGATTGGCCCACAGTATGGTTAGATCGCAACCCAATAGCGCAACCCCGTCAGGCAAACAGTTCAATACGTCCTCGGCGGCAATGCCTGCTACGCTGATTTTCGCCACTCCAGCCTCCAGAACACAATTCGAATCAGTTCAAATAATTCCGCGTAAAGTACTCACTCAAAAACTCGGTTTTTACGCGAATAAAGAAGACTATTGAATCGTAACAACCTTACGCGGGAAGATCGATGCGGAGAACGAAATAATTCTAAGAACTTTCCATTTTAAGTCTACAGATACTGCTGGTGTCCGAGCTCTGTCAACTGCTTGACGGCCTCTCGAACTCGCTCTTCCTCCGATTTGGGCGCAACCAAAGTCGCGTCAGGCGTATGCACGACGATGGTGTCGTTCATCCCGATGGTCACAATGAGGTGGTCTGGTTCAGACCGAATAATATTGTTCGTCGAGTCGATCGAAAGGAAAGGGCCATCGACGGCATTTCCACGTTCATCCGGGGCAATCAATCTCGCGATGGCTTGCCAGCTTCCGACGTCATCCCAGGAAAATGGGGCTTCGATCACAACCACGTTTTCGTGTCGTTCCATGACCGCAAAGTCGATCGACTTGCCCTTAATCTTTTCAAAGTGCTCCGCGAAGTTCTTTTGAAAGTTTGCGGTCCCAATATCGCGGGCGATGTTCTCAATGTGAGCATGCATTTCCGGCTCGAACTTCGCCAGAGCTTCCAAGATCGTTTTGGCTTTCCAAAGGAAAATGCCGCTATTCCAATAGAAAGTGCCTTGTTCAACGTACTCTTCGGCTGTTTTCCGGTCAGGCTTTTCCCGAAAACGAGCCACTTTAAAAGTAGATGTCCCAGGATCGGAGGCGATCGCATCGCCTCGTTGAATGTAACCAAAGGACTCCGCAGGATAACTTGGACGAATACCGAACGTGACAATTCGGGTCGGATCATCCTCCACCAATTTCGCACCAGCCCGAATGGCGCGGTGAAACTCGGAACGAGGCTCGATGACGTGGTCGGACGGCATGACAACCATGATGCCATCCGCGTCGGCAGCGTGGACTAACGATGCCGCAACACCAATACAGGGCGCGGTATCTCGCTTGAACGGTTCACCGATAATATGCTCCAGCGGCAAATTGGGCAGCTGCATTGCAACAGCCTCAGAAAGCTGTTGATTTGTTGCAACCAACACATGCTCGCTTGAGATCAATCCTTGCAAACGATCAAATGTGGTTTGCAGCATGGTTCGTTGCCCACCCATCTTGAGCAGTTGCTTTGGCTTAACCTGGCGGCTCGCTGGCCAAAATCGGGTACCGGAACCGCCGGCCATGATGACTGCGTGGAGCATGAAGTTTCCTTGTTGTTGCTAACAGCTAAGCAAAGTAAGTATCGACCAAAATGTGCGACGGCTTTTGAATTTTCATTCTTACTTCCTCCGCGTCCAGTGCCCAGTGTGGGTTAATCTCGACTTTCACGCTAGGGTTTACTGCCACACCCGCTTGCTCAAGCCATCGTTTGTGCTGCATCGAAAGTGCTTGTCGAGTCGCGGTCGGCGTGTCCGTCGGAGCACCTTCGGCGTTTTTAACCGGCGCAAACACGTTCCTAGCGTCCCCTTCGACGACCATAGTTCGCTCGGCCAGCGGCAGCAAATCGAATACAAATCGTTCGTACTTGATCGCATTGGGAGTTACAGGTTTTTCTAATACTCCGTCCTCACGTAAATACGGAACCTGCTTGATCGCTCGATGAAAGGGCAAACCGCCTGCTTCTCTTGAGGCCTTGGCTAAGAAATCCAAATCCAACACGTGGACCGCAATGTTGCCCGCCCAAAGGCTCAGCTCACCATCTGGATTCGTCCTCGCGGCAGCATCGTCCGGTAAATCGCTGTACTCGATGATGTGGGTTCGGCCATCGATCGATACCACGTTGCCTACTTTCTCTTTGCCAAATCGCTTCTTGACGACCTGCGTTGTCATCTGCGACTTTGCCAATAGATGGTAACCGATCAGCAACGGGTCGCAGGCTCGAACGAGCGGGTTGTCGACTTGCGCGTAGAAGAAGTGCTCTATCCCTCGGTCCGCAGCCGACTTGAGAATCCCCTGTTTGTCGAGCGAGGCCACGATTCCTCCGTGACCGTCTGGGCTAAGCGCCACTTGTGACTTTGACTCCATCAGAATCTTGCCTGTGGTTGCGTCCACCGCCGGCATCGTTCCTTGGCAAAAAACGATGAGCTCCTCAGGCTTGAGCCCCAAATAATGATGGTCCCTAAAATACTCGCGAGTAGCCAAGTCCGTTGCTGGACTCGTCATTACGTAAAAGGGAATGGATGTCTCGTACCTACGCATGGCGCCTCTGAGGGAGTCAGCGTGCATTGCAAACAGACTGCGATTGGAGACCGGACCAATACGAAACATGCCCTTAGGTTGATCGAAGCCTAGCCTAGTCCCTTGACCACCAGCCACCAAAATCATCCCAACTTTACCTTGGCGAATCGCATTCTCTCCGCATTCAAGTGCTTCAGCCCTTGAGTATGTCGGTGAGTTGTCATGCAATCGAATCGCAGTAGGAGGCTGGGCTCGCCCAGCCAGCTCGCTCCAATCCACCGACTTTTCAGCGCCAGAGAACAGAGTCGCAAGCTCTTGAAAATCGATTGACTGGATTTGGCTTGCCAAGCGTTTCTGATCGTCAATCGGCAATTCACTCCAGAATCGGAGAACATGCCCGTGACCAAAGTCATGAGCACGCATCATCGAGTCTTGGCTTGCTTCTTGCATTCTGATTTCCTTCCTTGGAGCAAAAACACATTAGCCCAATGGCGTTAGCCGCGGTTCTCGACGAATGTCGAGTTGCGGTTTCAGTGGTAGTGACGGTTTAGGGCAGGTAACCCGACGCGTAAGCGAGGAATTTGATTGTATTTCCTCGCTTACGCGTCGGGTTACCAAACCAAGCCTGCTGCACACGCTTGAGCGTATGAACAACCCGCACTAACGCCCTCGGTTCAATTTGAACAAAGTGAGTGCCATTTGGCTAACGCCCGTCGGCTAATTTACCTGTAAAACTCATCGGCGATGTGCTTACTTCTTGATTTCAAGCAGTTCCAATTCGACGATGATCGCTTCGTTGGGGCCAACCACTGGCGGAGAACCATTTTCACCAAAGGCCAAGTTTGGTGGCAATGTCAACAACCACTTGTCTCCCACCTTCATCCGTTGGAGCGCCTCAGTACAACCAGGGTAAATGAACTGGCTCACAGGAAGAGAGGCTGGTTGGTTCTTCTTGATCGACGACTGGAAAACGGTTCCGTCAATCAGTTTGGCTTCGAAGTGGCCAACTACAGTATCCGTTAACGTTGGGGTTTTGCCCGTGCCAGATTTTAGAACCACGTATTGAAGTCCAGTCCTTGTCGTTTGTACGCCATCTTTTTTCTTGTTGGCTTCAAGAAAGGCATTGGCTTTTTCCAGGTTTACCTTCGCGATTTCGATCATCTTCATTTTCATCCGTTGCTGCAACGAATTCATCGCTTCCTGGAACTGCGCCTGCGTCAACTTGGGCTCTTTCTTGTTCAAGGCATCGAGAACGCCCATTAAAAAATCTTTGCTATCAACTTCCTTGTCGCTAAAACCGCTTTGCGCAAGCTCGCTGCCGATGTTGAAACCGATCGCGTAGCTTGCAGGGTCTTTGGGGGCTCCACCAGCCTGAACGATGGGCGCTGGAGTCGCACCACCCACTTTTTCCTGTGCTTGGCATTGGAAAGCCCCCAATGCCAATACTAAGGAAAAGACAACGATAGATCTAATTGACATTTGACGATCCTTGGAATGGTGTTGTTAGCAACCCAGCTTTGGAATGATTGGGGGGAAATTCGTTAGCTCTCAGACTACCCAACAAATTGGCTTGGTTACAGAGCACTTATGGGCGAAATTCTGCCCAAAGGCAATTTATTTGTTAGATCACAGTAGCCGCATCGGCTTTTTCATGCAAAATAGCCAGCGAATCGCCTGAAAGAACTGCGTTTCTTCAATGGTCCGGGATCCGTTTATGCGAGCGTATGTTCAACAAGTAAATCAAGACTCGTCGTTCTACCTTGCCTCGATCCAAGCTTCTCATTGGTTTTGGGAACGCGGTTACGAAGTGGTGCCGTTTCGATTCCCAGATATTCAATCGGGAATACTGGACCCCTGGCTCCTGAATCGGGCGGACGAAATGGTCGTGCGCGCCGGTGTCGAAGCCATTCGCCTTCTGATGGCGCGAGCTGGTCGTCCAACGCCACCCGTTTTCGATCTCCCACCATCGCTATCCGATTGGATCGGCCGATTTACCTGGGAGACGACTCTCGGAGAAGTTCGAAACCAAGTTGACTCCGAAGTTTCGTTCAATCCGTTCCACATCAAGCCGCTATTGCATCAAAAACTTTTCAAAGGGACTGTCGTCTATGGCTTGCGCGATCTGATCGCCTCAGCAGCCCTGCCAGACGATACCGAGGTGTTAGCACAGCAACGCATTGAATTCATTTCGTAATGGCGAGTCTCCGTGCTCCGCAACAAAATTTTGAATGTCGCAAATTACAAAGGTGACCCGCTCCGATTCCCAGATGTAACAACCGTTCAAGCGGCTATCGAAGCCTTCTCCGAACGCCCAATCGCCTTCGCAATGGACTGGGGAATCACGGCCGCCGGACAGACAATGCTAGTCGAAGTCAACGACGGCTATGCAATGGGAAACTACGGACTCAGCGGCATGCCTTACACGGCCATGATCGAAGCGAGATGGCGTGAATTGATGGGGCTGACCGACAATGGTGTCGGTGACTGCTTTACGATTTGATCCAATGCCTTATCCAGTTCAAATGGTGAAATCGCGTGTATGGTAATTCCTCTCGCGTTTCAATCGCGAATGCGATGACATTTTTAAGCCTGGGGTAAAGTTCGCACCGCGAACGAAACCCCAGGTGCGGTGGCCTCATCGATTTAGAGCTCTGTAGGAGCGGCACTGTTCGTGACTACCCGTCTCCCAAGGGCATTAAAGTTTAGGGATGACATGGCATTTGGACAGACCTTTAGTCCCTGGATATCGAATTGCTTGGGCATCCTACATGCAACACATACGGGAAATGCCGTCGCTTCGCGACTCTGGCTTGTACCATGTTTCGCGGACCACGGATTGCATCCGTGGCTGAAAAATGGCACTGCTTCGCAGTTCTCACCTGAGTTTCAAGTATTCACGACGTCAATTAGTCCCCCATTTCTTGTAAGATTGCACGACGTCCTACGCCTTACTCATGAGACGTCGCAATTCGTCACGCCCGAATCGAAAGCACTTTGCTCCCGAATAGCTCTCTTTCCCGTACATTTTCCATGCGAGATGCACCCACAACCAGGATCAGCTTGCTTGCCAAACTCGCTGAAGATAGCAATGAAGTTGCTTGGCGGGAGTTCGTGGAACTGTACGAACCAGCGATCTATCGATTCGTGCGACGTCGTGGACTGCAGGATGCCGACGCCCTAGAGGTAGTCCAGGAGGTCCTGTTAAACGTGCAGCACCTTGCAGCGAATCCACCCTCCAAGCCCATTGACAGCTTTCGCGGCTGGCTCTCGCAAGTAGCCAGGCATCGAGCGATCGACTTGGTTCGCAAACGAATTCGACTTGAACAGGTTCTTCAGTCGCAAAACGCTCCGCCCAACATTCAATGCAACGAACAACAAGAACTGACTGCCGACGTACGACACCAAATGTTTGTCGTCGCAGCTCAACGAATTCAAAAGACCGTGTCGGATATGCAATGGCAAAGCTTTTGGCAAACAACCGTCGAACTGCAATCGCCCAAACACGTTGCGGAACGACTCAAGACGTCGGTCGGAAATGTCTACGTAGCCAAGTGCAGGGTCATGGAAAAACTACGCGAGGAAATCGATTCCATCCTTCGCATGGAAAGACAAGACGAGGACTCCTAAAATGGTAGCAAGCACTCGCTGCGCAACAACAAACGAACTCAGCCAACTTTTGAGTGATCTAGTCGGAACGGACGAGCAACAGCGTTGGTCAGAACATTTAGAGCATTGCCCCAAATGCCAGTCGCAATTGATTACCCTCGCAGCCCCTGAGACGTTATGGGAAGAAAGCCGCCAGCAACTCACGGAGTGGGACATCGCACCCGAAGCATGTGATGAGATCGTCGAAGAGGTGTTGGCTCATTACCGTGTCGAGGGAACGATCGGCTATGGTGGAATGGCCACGGTGTATCGAGGCTTCGATCCGCAATTGCATCGCCCCGTCGCGATCAAGGTTCTTCATCATCATTTGGCCCGAACAGGAAGCTCTCGACAAAGGTTCCTCCGCGAAGCCCAATCCGCGGCAGCCATCGCGCATCCCAACGTGATCCCCATTTACGGAGTACACCAAGCATCTGGAAAATCGTTTCTCGTCATGCCGTTGATCACCGGCGGCAGTTTGCAACAACGCATCGACCGTGAAGGTCCAATCGGCTTGGAAGACATGCTGAGGATCGCTTTGCAAATCGCTGAGGCACTCGACGCCGCTCACACGCGTGGTGTGATTCATCGCGATGTGAAACCAGCCAACATTTTGCTCGAAGACGGCAACAAGCGAGTGGTCCTGAGCGACTTCGGACTCGCTCGAACACTCGACGATGCCGCCATTACCGCCAGTGGCTTGATCGCTGGAACGCCAGCTTACATGAGTCCAGAACAAGCGCGTGGAGAGATAGTAGATCACCGTTCGGATTTGTATAGTCTTGGGAGCGTCATGTATGCCATGTGCACGGGCCATTCTCCCTTTCAAGCCACGAGTACGCTCAAGATTCTTCGAGAAGTCTCCTCCGACGTCTTTCCAACCGTCCATCGCTTTCAAGAACAACTTCCAATTTGGGTCGATGGCCTGATCGCACGCTTCACATCCCGAGAGCCAAGTCAACGAATTGAGAATGCTGCGGCTGCATCGGAGCTGATTCGAGAATGCTTGTTACATGTGCTAAATCCATCGCATCCACTGCCTCGCGGAGTATCGCCATCGTCTGCGAAATCAAACGACAAATCGATTCCTCGGGCATCTCTGCGAAACTTGTCCGTTGCGATTGTACTGTTCGCTTTGTTTGGGGCCGCATCTGCGATTTGGAACAGCCAAAACCAGAATACCGTTCAAACGAAAAAAGGCGAAGTAAACACCGAAGGGACAGCCTTAAGCGGAATTGCAAATTCGACGCAACCTTGGAACGATCCGCTCGAAATTGAGATCACACAACTTCGTTCGGACCTGGAACGAATCCTCACCCCCGAGTCGTTTACTCAAACCAATGACGGAAACAGTCAGCCATGAAAAAGCACATCCACAAAATCAAAATCTATGTCATAACGATCATGATCGCATCAATGGTGTTCGGCGCTGCGTATGGAATGCCCCTACTGCAGGATGGTCAAACTAAAGTCATCGAATCCATGCAGGCACTTCCCAGCGATTCTCACGAGTACTCCAAGCTTCTAGATACGCTTCACGGCTTGGTGGAAACGGAACTGAAGCAGCGCTTTGAAAAACAGGAAGCTGAGCTTAAGCAAATTGAACAGAGGCTTAAAGAAGCCAAATCCAAGTTGAACCAACGAAAAGATAAAAGGTTTGAAATCGTAGAACGACGCGTTTTCGATCTCTTGCAAAAGCATGATGATTTGGATTGGGCATCTTCGACCGCAAGCCAAAACAATGCCATAGTTGCACCTGAGTTACAGGCACCGAATCGGCAAAGGACAGATACAAGTATATTAGGCGTGCAGGGAGATCCACTTGAGGTTCTAAACAGAGTTGAAGCGCAATTGGTCCGCAATGAAACGCCACTCAACAACTCGACGATCAAGGCAACGGATGCTTTGTTGACTCAAACAGCTGACACAGACCCAGCGGCGTCAATTGGAAAGGAGAGCCGTTTCGTGACGTCTGCTGAGTCTGGTCAGATCATCGCGGCAATGAACGAAGCACTCGAATTGGAAGCCACGTTGGATACTGGGTTGGTGGACGATTTTTCTAGCCTGTCAGACCACGAGAAAAAAGTTAAGGCTAACGAATTGTCGCTTCCGAAGCGAATCCGGCTCCTGGAGTTGAAACTCGAGGTGCTGGAGGCGAATAAACAGACGATCGTCAGTCGACTTGGCTTCCAGGTTAGCCTTGCACAAAGCAAGCATGAAGTAGCCAGACAGGAGCTAGAACTTTCGAATCAACTGGTTAAGAGTCGTGCGGAAGGAATCATAGAAAACAGAAAGAAGGAGTTGGAAATGCGGGTGGCTGCGACCCGGCTAACCGAGTCTACTCTCGAATCAGAGAGCTATAAACGTCAGATGGATGACCTAGCGAAACGCATTCAAATCGTTCGCAAAAAATACGACGAAAAATTTGGCAAATAAGATTTCCTCCCCCTCGCCCTTGGTAAAGGGAGAGGGGGTGAGGGGTGAGGGTTTTTGCACTGATTGCATTTAGGGCATTCACTTATCCCAACACTGTGAAGGGTTTGGATGCTTTGTTTGCCGTGCAAGGTCACTTTCGGCAAAAGTGACCCACCTTGGGGCACAACTGCCGGGTGTGCCTTGGAAGTGGAAGCACGGTCTCTATTAAGCCTTCAACCCACAAGCTCGTTCTGCCCTCAAAAGAACACTGCTTGCCCTCTCCCGAGCTTTGGCTGCTCCCTTGCTCAGAATGTCAGCGACCAATGCAGGATTGCTGTCAAGCTCTGCACGTCGAACACGGGCTGGCTGCAAATAAGCGTCCGACACATCCGCCAATCGCTTCTTCACTTCGCCATAGCCGAAGCCACCCTTCAAGTAGATCGCTCGTAGCTCTTCAATCTGCTCAGTGCTCGCGAACAATCGGTAGAGTTGGAACAAATGATCGGTCTCAGGATCCTTGGCGTCTTCCATCGGGCGAGAGTCGGTACTGATGCGCATGATCTTTTTACGAAGCTCTTTCGGCTCCTCAAAAAGCCCCAGCGTATTGTTATAACTCTTGCTCATCTTCTCGCCGTCAGTACCAGGCACCTTCGCTGCACCAGGCACGATTTTTGCCTCAGGCATTGTAAAGACCTCGCCGTAATGCGAGTTGAAACTGCGTGCAAGATCGCGGCAGACCTCGATATGCTGCACTTGATCTTCGCCTACCGGTACCCAATTCGAATCGTATGCCAAAATGTCCGCAGACATCAGAACCGGATAAGTGAACAAGCCGACATCGGCTCGAAGCCCTTTCGATGTTTTGTCCTTATACGCGTGGCAGCGCTCCAGCAGACCCAGCGGCGCACCTGTCATCAACAACCAACACAGCTGCGAAACCTCAGGCACATCGGACTGAACAAACAGCGTGGCGCGTTCTGGATCCAAGCCTAAAGCCAACAAATCCAAGGCAGCGTCCTTGACGTAGCCACGCAAAACTTGTGGATCGCGAATCGTGGTCAATGCGTGCAAGTCGGCGATGAAATAATAGCCGTCGTGGGCTTGTTGGAAGTCGATGTATTGTTTGATCGCTCCAAAATAGTTGCCCCAATGAAATCGCCCGGTGGGTTGGATCCCGCTTAAAACTCGCATTTTTCAAATCAATCCAGTGAGTGTTTGTAACATCGTACGATGTTACGCTTTCAACGTTCCAACAATCTCGCGAACCGAGCTCGCACCGATCGATGCCAGGGCATCTGGCAAGCCGCGTATCAGCTTGAGACTGACCAGGGGATCATAGTAGTTCGCAGTTCCGATTTGAACCGCAGATGCCCCTGCAACTAAGAATTCCATGACGTCGTCGAGGTTCGCGATGCCGCCTACACCAATGACCGGTACTCCAACTTGGCTTGCAACTTGATAAACGCATCGGAGGGCAATCGGCTTAATCGCAGGTCCGCTCAGTCCGCCGACCACATTGGCCAGCATGGGTTTGCGTTTCCGCCAATCGACCGCCATTCCGAGAACCGTATTGATGCACGTCACAGCGTCGGTGCCCGCGTCTTTGGCTGCACGGGCGATATCGACGATGCGCGTTACGTTCGGTGTGAGCTTTGTAACAATCGCACAGTCCAGGACCTTGCGAACGCTGCTGACAACTTCATAGCAAAGCTTCGCATCGGTCCCAAAGTCCACGCCGCCTGAAACATTGGGACAGGAAACATTCAGCTCCACCGCTTCGAGTCCGTCTGCCTCCGCAAGGCGACTGGCGAGCAACACGAAATCGTCGAGCGACTTGCCCGCAATGCTCACGATGATCTTCGCACCGGTCGATTTTAGATACGGCCAATGGTTGGCTACAAAGTAGTCGATGCCGTCGTTGTCCAAGCCGATGGCATTCAGAAGCCCCGAGCTAGTCTCGACCGTTCGCCATGGCGAATTTCCAGGTCGTGCATTCTGCGTAATCGTCTTTGGCAAAATGCCGCCGAGCTCCGTGAGCGGCAGCACGCCAGCCATTTCTCTCGCGTATCCGAAAGTGCCAGAAGCGACAAGCACCGGGTTTTTTAATGCAAGACGGCCCAGCTGGACACTCAAGTCCGGCTTAGCCGTCGATGCTGTATTCGATTGCGATGCCTCAATCATCCAGGATGAGAGCCCTTGCCCAATCGCTTGGCGATAGCCTCGGTTGGCAACGCAATTACCGTCGCATTGGCCATCGTGTCCGTCGAAAGGATATCCAACGAATCATCGCCACCTTCAGCCGCTTCGTACTGGACTAAGTAAGCGCCAACCTGCAAGTAATTTTCATGGAAAATCGGCGGCCAAAAATCTTCAGCTCGGTGAGCTAACGTGCGAGCCAACAGTCGTGTGGCGCGTCCTGAAAAACCGCTGAGGACCATCTCAAGTCGACCGAGCGACTCGCGGAAAATGTAGAACACCAATGCCGCATCGCGCCCAGGTGTAGCTCCACCCGCAAAGGCCCAGCTGCCGTCGGCTGTTTCGTAGTAGAGACCAGCCTCCGTCGCCTTTTCTGTTTTGCTTAGCTGCATACCAGCCGAACAAGCTGGTGGATGTGGATCGTGATCTCGGTAGCGGAGGAAGAACGGACAAGCTCGCTCGGAAGCCTTCGAGACATTGTCTTGCGATACAAACGCATCGCATCCAAAAGCGTTGGCCAGAACCAACTCTACCGTTGGATTGCTCTTTACGGAACCAAGGCAAACCATCGCCTTGTCTCCGCCCATTTCCGAAAAGTCATCGTACACGGCTTGAGCGCGACCATGAACTTGGTCCACGCTCATCGTGCCCGGACTCCATACCAGGGTCTGACGAAGATGCTCGATATGCGGCATCTCCTTGCTGCCACCCTTCTTCGCGGAGATCGCTTTGGCAGTACCACCGAGAGTCGACACGCCGTTCAGAACTTCGCCTGCAAGCACGCTGTCCGACGCAACGATCCAAGCGGTATCCGCCGATTCATTGTCAGGCGGACGTCGCACTCCAACGCAAATTTCGAGGCGAGAACGCCGAGCAAGCATTTCCCAAAAGTTCTCAGGAGTGATAGCAAAAAGTGCACCTGGCAACTCTTCCGCGCGTGCGTAACCATGCTCGATCAAGTAATCGCACAATCGGGACAATGCCTCGATCGGAATGTACTTGGCTTCGTTTTTGAGCAATGCTGCTACTTGATGTCGATCCAGACCTGTGTACTCCACAATGGCCTTGATCGTTCCGGGACGCTTTCGGCGGTCCGGCGTATGCCCTAATAATTCTGCAAGTCGAAACGCATAACGCATCTTGTTTGCTTCACTTCCTAGCGACTATTTGGAAAACTTATGTATTCGTCGCATTAATAGTAACGTGTTTGTTGTCCCTTAGGCAAGCTGTTTTGCGCCACCTAAGCAAAACTCTACCCTTCAAGGGGCTTTAAAATACCAAAAAAGCTTAGCTTCCGATCCACCTTGCGTAAATTTTTCTCGCTTCGTCCGGGTTTTCCGTTCCTTGCACGACGGCACGGGCGTCTGAGAAGACCGTAATGACATAGGGATGGTGGCTGAAACGGACCAAAAAGGCACTTTCGGTGACTTCACCTTCCGCGCGAAGTCTTGCGGCCAATACTGACAAGTTCAGGGAATTGCGTCCCGACGCCTGGATTTGGACCGCCCCGCGGCCACAAAGCACTCGGGCATGAGTACCGACATTGCCGTTTAGAAAATCAAGCTCGCCTTGCACGCAGGCTCTGCATCCAAGTTGCTCGTTGGGTTCTTTGCTTGCTAAGTTGCGGGGGACCCTGATTTTCCGAACGTCACCTGCCCAGAGATCAAAAATTCGCAAGCAACCATCTCCTGCCTGATCCGCTTCGACCAAAAGCTTAATGGCTTCGATCGCTTGCCAAGAAGCAATGACGCCGACAGCGGCCCCAAGCACTCCAGCGGAATCGCAAGTTTGCATTTGTTCCACTGGTGGCGGCTCTGGCAATAGGCAGCGAAAGCATGCGGTCTTGCCAGGCACGAATGCCATCGACTGACCAGCAGCGCCAACAATCCCAGCATGAACCCAAGGGATGCCAAAACGAACTGCGAGATCGTTGATCAAAAACCGTGTCTCAAAATTGTCGGTTCCGTCGATGATGCAATCGACATCGGACAACCATTTTTCGGCGTTGGCGAATGTCAGATCCTCTACGACCGACTCCAGCTGAATATTTGGATCGATGGCAAGCAAATGCTCTTGTGCAGCTATCGATTTTGGCCGAACCTCCATTGCA
Organism: Pirellula sp.; assembly: GCA_031424235.1. GTDB lineage: Bacteria > Planctomycetota > Planctomycetia > Pirellulales > Pirellulaceae > JBKCUI01. The sequence continues at coordinate 18,934 of JANPHB010000199.1, read as the reverse complement.
TCTTGAGTAGTGTAAAGCGCTTGCCTCGGCAAATTATCGAGTTCGACCCAATCGCGATCGATCAACCTAAGAAAGCCAACGCCCGAGCGACATAATCGCTCAGCGACCATTGCACCGAGGGCTCCCATACCGCAAATGGCTACTTTCGATTGCCCTAGCAGCTTTTGGCCTCGCTCCCCAATTTCGAGGAACGCTTTTTGGCGTCGATATCGGTCATCCATAAATCGTTATCGATCCGAAATGATCTTAAGTTCCAGAGTGAATCGCACAAAGTCGTCGAAGCGAAGTGAGCCCACGCCCGATCGCAACAAAGACATGACGCTAAGCAAAGTATCTATTTCTTTTTCCGCCTCAGCTTTGCTGTGCCCCTTCTCTAACATGTTTTGCGATACCAACTGCATACGATTCGATTCCAGAATTCGCTTGATCGCGGCAAAGTCTACTGTCATTCGAGTGTTATCCAAAGGGGACTTCCCTGAAGCGTCCTGCTTGACACTGGTTGAAACTTTTTTGGCCAATGAGTTCGCGCTGGTGAAAATGACCAAGTCCCCATCGAATGCCAAAGTGGGGCTGAAATTAAACTGGATAGGAAGTCCGTTTTCGTATTTCTTGTCCGATTCCTTGATGTAGGAAGCGGTGTGGATCTGCCTCGCATCGATCGTTTCGGAATCGAGGTCCAACTGCGCATTACCGTTCATGGCTCCAGTGAAGTTGAGAAAGCCGATAAAGGTTTGAAACATTCGTTTGAGATCCTTTCGCATCATCGGGTTCTTGAGCTTCGCGACAAGACCGAAACTAGGCAACTGAATCGCCGGGATTAGATCTGGATCAAACTGCTGTTCCGATACGATCAACTCAATTTGAGGTTCAATTGCGCCTAGAATGTCAGTGCCGAAGTCCTTTCCAGAAAAGAGCGTCGTCAGCGTGCTATCCGCTTGCGCCAATTGATCGTTAACTTTCTCGTCGAATAAGTCACCCGCTCGCAGCCATAATTCAGAAAGATTGCGATAGGTGCTGACGTTCGCCATCAAACTCGCCCCTTCGACTAACGTGGTTGCATGCCCAAGCCCGTTTGGACCTACAAAAAATGCTCTCGACTCCTCGGTCCAAGCCTTTTCGTGCGGGATTCTGAAATCGACGGAAATCCTATCTTCGTTGAGAAACAACTCGCCCATTGCAAAGCTGGTTTTATTCAGCGAAGCCAGAACACCGCCGAGAATAAGTTCAGCACCAAAATCCTTCGCCTTTCCCATTAACAAATCTTTAGCGACTCCAGCTTGCCGCAAAGTGTCGATGTCAACAAATGCCTTGACACTAGATTGGGTTACCTCGGGCTGCGTTGTCTTGGCGTTCCAAGCCTGTTGAAAGAGCGGCTTGCTCAACAAGTGATCGCTGGTCGAATCCAAGTGGCGATCAATAATGCTTTTCCCCAATTCCCCTTTGTTTGTCACGATCAAAACCGCACCGATGTTTCCAATCATCAGTTTTTGAAACTCGTAACCGTGAACGCCACGATAGTCGGCTTCCCGAATGGGATCGGGTTGATTCTTGGATTTCGCATCCGTCCTGGCTAGTTTCACAAGCTTCTGCAAGTACTCTTCGATCCACTCCTGACTCTCGGTATTCGCCAAAAGAACAGCACCTTCGCTCTTCTTATCGACGGCAACGTGCACACCACCTGCGGTCAAGCTTTTCAAGACCGATTCCAGTTTGTCACCAACGGCAAACTCGAAAAAAACCAAACCTGCGTTGAGCTTCCGAGCATCGGGCAATCGCATGAGCTTCTTAAACTGAGCGGAGCTTTGCAACGACTTGACAAAGGGATGATTCAAAACGGACTCAACCGATTTCGCTTCCATGTAGACAGCCGTCGTGTCCGGCAGAAGCTTGCGAACATCAAGATCTTCCGCCAACGTACGATGGTTCAGTGATCCTAGCAATGACAAAAAAACGGTCGCGACGAAAAGAGGAAGAGTGGATTTCATGGTAGGCACGTTGGCGAAGGGGGTAACTAGAGATGGACCGCACCGATTGTACTTGATTCTGAAATATCCCGTTGGGAAATTTCGAAACGACCGTGTTGCTAGGGAAATAGGGCTCCCGGCTTCGCCGCCTCGCCTCGGCTCGGCTCTTGCCTATCTTCGTTCCGGGGGTGCGCTGCTTCGCCGCGACCCCCGGCTATTGTCTTTAATCCCTATCGGGATAATGCATGATCCTGAATGGATCAAAGATAATAGCCGGTGGTAAGCGAAGCGCCACCACCGGAGGCGATAACTCAAGTGCCAGGCCGACGACCGGTTTGCGGATACAGACAGCAGTTCATTGGGCACAGGTCATGACTCGGTCCGTAGCTCCCCAAAAAAGGCCGTTCCGTATCGTCTGACAAGCGTTCTTCGATTAAGTCGACGATCATGGAAATAAATCGTGGATGAACGCCGACTGTCGCCGCCCGCACAAATTGAATGCCCTTTTCCTTACACAAATCCGCAGCTTCGTGATCCAAATCGTAGAGGACTTCCATGTGATCCGAGATAAAACCGAGCGGCTGAACAACGATGTGCTTGATCTGCCGTTCTTCATGCAACTGCTCGATCCGATCGCAAATATCCGGTTCCAGCCATGGCTGCTGAGGTGGGCCAGATCGGCTTTGAAACGCTAGTTCCCATGGACCGTGCTTGGCCGCTTCACAAACAAGCTTCGCACACTCGCGGAGCTGCTCTTCGTAACGTGAATTATCCGCCATTGCCTTTGGGATACTGTGAGCGCAAAAGACCACAAGTGTCTCGTCGCGGACCTCCGCTGGCAACTGGCTGAGCGCCTGCTCCAGACAGTCTTTTTGAGCTGCGATGAAGTCGGGATGGTTGAAGCCCTTTCGCAGCTTTTCGATCTTGGGAGCATGGTCCCCAACTTGGCTTTGGGCTGCCGCTAGGTTCTCTCGGTATTGTCGACAACCGCTATAGCAACTGAACATCGAAGTAAAAAAAGCGATTGCACGTTTGCGCCCGTCCGACGACATCTTGCTCAATGTATCGGGCAGTAGAGGGTGCCAATTACGGTTTCCCCAATAGATAGGCAAATCGAGTTTGCGTCGTTTCACTTCAGCCTCAACCGCAACAATCAATTGCCTACATTGTTCGTTTATTGGGCTGACACCACCAAACTGTTTGTAGTGTTCGGACACTTCAAGCAAACGTTCATGCGGCACATTTTTGCCTCGAAGGACATTTTCAAGAAATGGCATCACGTCCTCCATTCCCTCGGGGCCGCCAAACGACACAATCAAAATAGAATCGATCGGCAACTCATCCAAAGGTGGCAGTGGTGAAGTTGGGCAGGCGGGTGTTGATGGGGTTGCAGACATAAAGTTCAAACGAGCCAATTAGAGGTGACGAGATGGTTTCTCTGCGTATTATTACCGCGTTGCCAAGTGGCTGATAGATAGGCGTGGTTCTCCACGAATGTCGAGAACCGTAGGAAACCGGGGCAAAGCACATCCGCATGTGTCTTTCGTCTTAATTAGCCGGCCGGCGGGTTGGCGCCCATCCGCTACAGAAACACAATCGAAAGTGAGTGCCATTGGGCTAGCGCCCAACGGCTGATTGGCGGGTAAGCACTTGGCGATGTGCTTAGTGATTGAACAAAAACTCTTTGCAGTTCAAAATCGCCCAAGTTAAATCCTGATAGGCTTCCAGCTTGTCCGTCTTGCGATCGATGTAGGCAATCGCGGGCTTTATTTCCGAATCACTCGGTTTGCGAGCAAATGCTCGCAGATAAAGCTCTTGAAGTCGCTCCTCGTGCGAGGTCGTTCGGTTCGCCAAACTAGTGGGCAGTCCGTTGGCTTCGGCAAGCTTCGCGATCAACTCTTTCGAATTGGCGAAATGCAAACTTTGTGCTAGCGTCGAATCGCTGGCTCGCTCGCACTCGCACGCCGTGGTAGCATCGGGACGTCCGAAAACCGTCAAGAAATAGGATCGGAACGATGAGTCAGGTAGCGATATCGCTTTGGTCCGATCGGGCATCGCATCGAATGCGGTCGCAGTCTGAGTCACTTGATCGACCGCATCCAAAATCTGTTCCGCCGAAAGTCGCTTCGGATAGTTTCTGGAATAGCACTTTCGATCACGAAGGTTTTCACCGTTGGGTTCACTATCAAGTTGATAGACACGCGAGTTGCAAATAGCTCGGATCAATCCCTTGGTGTCATAGTTAGAATCGACCAATTGTTTCGCTAGCGCATCCAGCAATGGAGAATTCGATGGTGGATTGGTCACTCTCATGTCGTCTTCGGGTTCCACTAACCCGCGTCCAAAAAAGTGTTTCCAGTAGCGATTGGAAATCGACTTCGCAAAGAATGGGTTACTCTTGTCGACCATCCAATCGACAAGATACTCGCGAGGATCGCGAACATCGGAGTCGGCTCTTGGCGGACCATCGAGCCCCGCGGCCTTGAGCGACTCGCCCGTCTTAGGGTGGGATGAACGAGGCTGTCCTGAACCAGCGAACAAGATCGCTTCGTCTGGAGACAAGCCTGCTTTGGTCTTCACTTGAGAAAAGAAGGCTGCCATTTGGAAATAGTCTTTTTGAGCCCACTTCTCATACGGATGGTGGTGACATCTCGCACATTGAATTCTCTGCCCCAAAAATAGTTGTGCTGTATCTTCGAGTCGACTGAAATTGTCCGGTACTTGGCGATACCAAACAACAGGTGGATGGACGTCGATAGAACCAGAGGCTGCAACGATGTCACGCACAAATTGGTCGAAAGGTCGATTGCCTGCGATTTGATCTCGAATCCATCGATGGAACGCAAAGGTACCTGATTTTTGCCCAGGTGTTTCTCTTCGGTTTCGTAGGATCAACATCCACTTGTTGGCAAAATGGTCGGCATAATCGTCGCTAGCCAAGAGCCGATCGATGAGCTTCGCACGCTTATCCGTCGAGGTATCTTGTTCATATTTTTCCACTTCCACGATCGTGGGTAACCTGCCCGCAATATCAAGCGTCGCTCTTCGAAGGAATGTCGGATCATCGCAAACGCGAGAGATCGGAATGTTGAGAGAACGCAGTTGGGCGATCACCGCACCATCGATTGGATTGGTTGGCTCCGGCCATTCGTTCGTACCGCCGACAATCGGAACACTCGCACGGAAAACCGCGACTTGGCCTTGGAATCGGGCCATCACGGCGACTTCTCCGGCCAACGACTTCATCGATACCAAACCTCGCTTGTCCACGTCGGCCATGTCGGTGTCATTGCTTTCAAACTGAACCGACGGTGTAACGTCTTCGATGGTTCCGTCCGAGTAACTTGCGGTCACCGAGAGTTGTTGGTCTTGCTTGGGTAGCATCCGGCGAAGCTGCGGTGATACCGCGATGGAAACAACCCGTCGATCATCTGCCTTACCCGGTTTGAGCCCCTGAGAAATCCAGCGTCGAAGGACACGGTACTCCTGTGAATCCATTTCGAGTCTTTGCCCACCACCATGCGGTACGGCATTGATTGCTTTGGTCAGTAGCAAACTCGCGTCCGGCAAAGCGGTGGAAAGTCGGCGACCTCGTGATTCTTTGACTAAGTGTTCATAATCTTCGCTGGGTTCAAACCCGAGCAGTGAAAGCTTGAAACCATTTTGGCCAGCAGCTTTTCCGTGGCAACCACCGCCATTGCAGCCAAGCTTGGTGAAAATGGGAACAACTTGATTCGGGAAATTAACCTCTGGATTCTCGTCCCAATTGGTTACCTCTACGGTCAAGTTGGTCGCGCCAACGCCTTCTATTTCAGCGGACAAAATGGTTGTGCCATTTTGTAGCGGAACAACTTGACCAAACGCATCGATCGAAGCGACTCCAGCCGGCTCGAAACGAAAGGTCGCTTTTCGTGTCAAATCGATTTCGTTGGCGTTCGCATCGTTCCCAGTGACGAGACATTGGTAACGAGCATCGCTTCCTCGAAAGACGATTTTGCTTTTTTCGACTTCCTTCAGCAGCGATGGACTGCTTTCGATTCGCAGATTGCTAACCGGAACATGGAACTCTTCTGCATTTCCTCGCGCCGTGCAAGCGATCAGTGCAAGCACGGTCAAGGTGAGCCATTTTGCGATTTTCAATTGGAGGGCCTCAGGTGGGGGAGGGCATTCCTGAAAGAATGCCGGGCTTGGGAAGCCATGGGTGGGGATAAGCTATTTCAATTCAATTTCAAATCAATTCGCTAACCGGACCATGATCGACCAGGAATTGTGGGCGGCCCGTGGCGTCGGCAACCGTCGTGCTCGTTACGTCGATTCCGAGGTTGTGGTATAGGGTCGCGATGACTTCCTGAACGTGGACCGGTCTGAGAGTTGCATACTCACCTAAACGGTTGGTCGCACCAATGGCCTGGCCGGTTCGTATGCCGCCGCCAGCCATGAATGCACAACTGACTTGCGACCAGTGATCGCGGCCAGCTTCCTTGTTGATTTTAGGTGTGCGTCCGAACTCGCCCCAAACAACAATGCTGGTATCTTCGAGCATTCCACGCACATCCAAATCTTCGATGAGTGCACTCAGACATTGATCGAGCTTGCCACCGTGGTCTCGAACCAAATCAAAGTTCTTTCCGTGGCTATCCCATCGGCCGAAACTCAAACTGACCACTCGAACGCCCGCTTCGATGAGACGACGAGCTATCAGAAGGTGATCATTGCGAGTCGCGCAGCCGTCATACTGGTACTTGTATGGTTTGCCATCGCCGTACTTTGCAACGATTGCAGGATCTTCCTTGGACAAGTCGAGTGCGTCTACTAGTTTGCTGCTGGTCAATACATCCAAAGCCCGCTGACCGAAAGTATCCATCCCGTCCATAACGCCAGTCGTATCAATGTCCCGACGGAGCATATCCAGGCTAGTAAGAAGCTCCTTGCGACTTTGAAGTCTTTCAAGCGAGATCCCGTTCAGCTTCATGTTTTCGATACCAGGGCCATCTGGCTTGAAAGCGGAGTGGGCCGCCCCGAGGAAACCAGGAGCGCCGCAATCGGACCACTGAACGTGGCTTGATCGCTCTGCCAATCCAACAAACGGTGGTACTGCAGGATCGACGGCTCCCTTTAACCTAGACACAGCCGAGCCGATCGATGGCCGGCCGCCGAGAGCCTTCAAATCGTCCGGAATCCATCCGCTAAGGCACTGATAGGACTCGTGCCTATCTTTGCAGCCGACCACGGATCGAATGATGGCCGCTTTGTCCATTAAACGCGCAAGCTTCGGAAAGACTTCGCAAATTTGAATGCCTGGCACGTTGGTGGGAATTGCACGAAACTCACCGCGGATCTCAGATGGAGCATCCGACTTGATATCCCACATGTCTTGGTGCGGGGGGCCACCACCCAAGAAAATCTGTATCAAAGACTTGTTCGAATTTTTCTTTTGAGTCGATTCAGCTCGGAGTACGTCGGCCAACCCAAGCGCTGTAGCACCGAAGCTCATGCCCCCGATTTTCAAGAATGAACGCCGAGATTCCCTATCGCAGTAGCTGTTAGCAGCCCCATACTGACCTAAGATCGACAACATCATGTACCCGAATGGTTTGAGGGGAATTATGGTGGTGCACAGGCTTGGGAGCATGTGCAATTTGGTAGGCAAAGGTTCTTTGGGAGGGCTCAAACGGGAATTTGTCGCCCTTCAAAGCAAACAGTATTGTATCAGCCTGAACAAATTCCAGGGAATTGTCAATATGCCGACAAAGTACCATCTTAGTCTACAACCCCCGGCTTGTGTGGAATTATTGATGTCTCCCACAATGGCGGGAAATTCGGCTCAGCCTGGCTCGGGCCTCCGAAATGAGATCCCTGGTAGGTACAATTCCAATCATATGCGTCCAGCACCCGTCAATCAAGAATCCTCAACGTGAAATGACCTATTCCCTATGCGTTTCCCCTTCGTTCGAGCGATTTCAGTTTTCTTCGTCTCATGGTTTTTCTTGCTAATTGGATACCTTCCAGCCGAAGAAAGCCTGATGCCGCTTCGATACAACCATCCTGGCCTGATAGTCGATTTGGGGGTCGGGCTTTGGGCCTGGCCAGTCCCATGTGACGCCGACGGAGATGGGGATTTTGATTTGCTAGTCTCTTGCCCGGACAAACCCTTCAATGGGGTGTGGTTTTTCGAAAACGCGACTGGGGATACTTCTACGTACCCCATGCCGGTTTTCAAACCGGGTCGATTGCTGAGCAAAACGACGCACTATGTCATGCCCAGCTACGTCGATGGCGCTCTTCGGGTTTTGTCTCCAGGTTTTGAGTATTCGAACTTCACTAAGTCAGGAACAGAAGAAAAACTCGTGCTGCCCATCGATGCTAGATTTCATAAGCCGTTAGGAACGCAACCAAAGGGCCCGAAAGTTAGGCACAATCAGTGGCGCTATGTTGACTACGATGGCGATGGAAAACATGACTTAATTGTCGCGGTGGAAGATTGGAGTTACTACGGTTGGGACGACGCTTGGAATGAAGCAGGCCAATGGCAAAACGGCCCGCTACACGGATGGATCTACCTTTTTCGAAATCGCGGAACGACCCGACAGCCCGACTATGCGGCTCCCGAGTTTCTCGAAGCCGATGGCAAACGATTGGATGTTTTCGGATGCCCATCGCCAAACTTTGAAGATTGGGATGGGGATGGCGATCTTGACCTAATCTGCGGCGAGTTCATTGACCAGTTCACTTACTTTGAAAATGTCGGAACCAGAACCGCACCGAAATACGGCGCAAGTCATCGAGTTGAAACAATCGATGGCGAGCCGTTGGCAATGGAGCTTGAAATGATCGTCCCCATCGCGTTTGATTGGGATCGCGATGGAGACTCGGATCTCATTGTTGGAGATGAAGATGGCCGAGTAGCCTTCGTCGAAAACGTGGGGCTTCATTCTAAGAATGGAACGACAAGACCGCAGTTTGCTAAGCCCAAATATTTCCAGCAAGAAGCAGAGTTCCTCAAGTGCGGTGCGTTAGCGACTCCGGTCGGATGCGATTGGGATGGCGATGGGGACACCGATATTGTTTCGGGAAACACGGCTGGATACATCGAGCTCTTTGAAAACCTGAGCGGCCCCAAGGTGGAATTTCCCAAGTGGAACAAACCCATTCGTCTCAAGGTCGATGGCCGCGACTTTCGAATCATGGCTGGCCCCAACGGTAGCATCCAAGGACCGGCTGAGGCCAAATGGGGCTATACCACGTTGAACGTAGGGGACTGGGACGGAGATGGATTGCCGGACATCATTTTCAATTCGATTCTGGGGCGCGTCGAGTGGCTTCGGAATATCGGCTCACGAGCATCGCCAAAGTTTTCCCAGCCCCAATCTATCGATGTCGAATGGGAGACGGACCAACCCAAGCTGGCATGGGGGTGGCTGCGACCGCAGGGCAAGGAGTTGCTTACGCAGTGGAGAACGACACCCGCGATCTTCGATTTCAACGATGACGGATTGCTCGATCTCGCCATGCTGGATCATGAGGGATACTTGGCCTACTTTGAACGTGCTCGAATTGACCAACGATTGGTTTTGAAATCTCCGCAGCGAAAGTTTGTGGATGCGAACAAACAGCCGCTGCGACTGAACGCGGGCGCCGCAGGCAAAAGCGGGCGACGAAAACTTTGCGTGACGGACTGGAACTGCGATGGGAAGTTCGATTTTTTATTGAACTCGGCCAACGCAGATTTCCTCGAACAGGTGGAATCGGTGGACGGCAAATGGGTCATGCGAAATGCAGGCACATTGGCATCGAAAAACATTGAGGGCCATGACGTCAGTCCAACCGTGGGCGACTTTGACGGCGACAAGATTCCGGATTTTCTCGGTGGCGCAGAAGACGGCCGGCTTTACTATCTCAAAAACAAGCGATAGACGTAGCTGGATTCGTAAGAATTCAGCTGGTTATAAACGATAGTCGTACCTGGATTCTTAAGAATTCAGCTGGTTCTGGTTTTTTAAGAATCCAGCTACGGTAGTTTTCATTCCGCCACTGGCTTAAGAACGGTTGTTTAAAAAGAAGGCAAAAAACCGAAGGATGATTTTCTCGTTAATCAATCTTTCCAACGGCTTGCTAGTTGCCTATAGTTCACCCGAGCAAACCGGAAACTGTTTGCTCGATTGCCTCCGGTCGTTTTTCCGGCTGAGGGACCATCATTATGCGTTGGCCTAGATCGCAAAGGGCAGTGCAGTAGCACGCTTGATTTACGCCAGTCTCGCAGCGGCTCCGTGTCGTGCCGCCTGACGGTCGGAGGAAAAAACAAGTGCTGGCCGGTGGTTTTGCCATCGGCCAGCTTTGTTTTCGTACACTTAGGCGAGCGGCGGAATGAAAACTACCTTAGCACGACGCGCAAGCTAGTGAATCTACTACCCAATTCACTAGCTTGCGCGTCGTGCTAGGTATCTTGGAACCCGCCGCTCGCCTTATCTTGTAATTGTGCCGACAGGCCTAGAATCGAGTGGTGCGGAGGCACATGAATCCAAGGACAACCGAGGTTGTACCTAGGATTCCCCATTGCATAACCGTCATGTGTTCGACGCTGTACACAATGCCTCGAACGATTTCGGATCCGAATTTCGATAATGTCTGCATGATCTGGTTTTCAAATTGGATCGATTGGATCTGGAAGAACAAATGGACAAGCCTGACGATAGAAAATCGTAGGTTTCTTGTGATGCAATGCAAATCCCTGGCTTTTGACTTGCGGCAAACACATTTCAAGACTGACGGATTTGCCGATTTTTCCCGTTAAACACGTCGGTCGCGGAAATCGTATGCCCGATTCGAGAGAAAATCGGCCTCTCGATACCAAGTGCGCTTGCGGGGTACGGGACTGGGGATATAATCCCTTTCAAGCGATGGGGTCGTAGCTCAATTGGTTAGAGCACCGGACTGTCGATCCGGAGGTTGCGGGTTCGACCCCCGTCGACCTCGCTTACGAAAGCCCTGGTTTTCCTAGTGAATGCCAGGGTTTTTTCGTTTTCAGTCTCAAGGTCTTGCGATCGAGATTCGGCCAAAAAAGGACACAAAAAGCCCTTTCCGGCCACGATCAAGTGCAACACTAGGTGCAACTTTGAAGTCCGTCCCAAGTCGGTGTTTGGATACCGACTCGGGCAGAACAAGTTCCAATGCGCTGTCAGGCTCATTCAGGTTCTCCCAAATTTGGATCGGAGCTTTCGTTCCGGTTGGGTTCACCGGGATTGGGAAGTTTCTCAACGCTGCCGCCAAGATCAAGTTGGTCTGAATGTGTGTAGGTATTCGCGGTCAATTCAGGACTACTATGCCTCATTAGCTCCTGAACAATCCTCTGAGAAATACCGGTCGCCTGAAGCCATGTGCAGTAGGTATGTCGAAAGGCATGAACGTTGACGGACCGTCCTCGCTCATCCTTTTTTGCAATTCCCGCAGCGATGAGATCTCTGTCCAGGATTCGAACTAGCTGTTTCGGCACCGTGAGCAAATCCGATTCCTGAGTCTTGCCATTGCTCGGGGTGGTTTCCAACCTTCGATTTTCGATCCATTCACGAATTTCATCGCAAATGAAGCTTGGCAGAGTGAACGTGAAGGGTTTGCGGTTCTTTGCATTTTGCGATCGGAGCACAATAAGCAATTGTTGCCCTTTCTCGACAATGTCGCTTAATCGGATGGACCGCAGCTCATTCAGTCGCATTCCCGTGTACGTAAAAATCGTGTAAGACAATTTACGCTCCAGGCCTTCACGCTGAAGCTCGCTCAATAATTTGGGATTACTTGCAAGCCTTTGTTTTCCTCGCTCGAAGCACTCTTCAAAATTTTGCTGGGTAAGTGGAGCTTTTGTCCATGTGTTGCGTCGTCGCGATTTCGTCTCAACACATTTGCTGAGCGTCTCGCGACCGTGTTCCGCTATAGGTCGCCTACTAGTGATGTCGATTAACTTCTGAAATTCTGCGTTCGTGAATGCTCGTCGTTTCTCCTGCTGATCATTTGGGGATTTTCGGTATTCAAGATATTGCAGCGGGTCGCGAGTCAGATATCCAGATTTCAGGCAGAACTTTGTAAACTGCTTCGCTTGTTTCAAATACGAATTGACTGTTTTCGCTGTTAAATTTTTTTTGGACGCTTTGTTCATCCATTCGACTATTCGATTGGCATCGATATCCATCAAAATTTTCATATCTGTCTCGGTGAAGAGACACTCCAAAAGTCGAAGCTGATCCTCGGTGTATCGAACGGAGTTTCCCTTTCCTTCTGAGGATGCCAAGTACTGCTTAACGAGTTCGGTTATAGGAGTGGAGAGCTTATCACGAGATTCGAATTCCTCCTCGGTTCCAATTCCTAAACTGATTCTTTCGAGTCTCTGAAAGTAGTTATGAGCGAAAGTTTTGGCTTTCGATTTGTCGCGTTGACGCGTGTTTACGTCTTGCAGAATTCCACCCTCATCGCGATGCCGAGCATAGTAGATCTCTGATTTCGTCCGAATTCTAAGCATTCCGTCTTTTTCGAAGACAGGGTAAATCTTTTTCTTCCCATCTCTAGAAGAACAGATTGCGACTTGTCGCGAACCCCGTGTCTCTACCTTTGCATTGGCTGGTAGCGGGCGTGTGACGGTTTTTTGAATAAGCCAATATTTCATCGGTCACCCCCTTTTTGGCTCTGGCTCTTCTGCAAAGCACGCTCGCGTTTTAAATCACTCCAGTCAATCGGGAAGGAATGCCCATTTGGCAACGCTCGCTGGCGAGTCGTACGTAGTTGGTAACTGCTTTGAGGCTGGGTTGCGATCTCACGGACTTCTACCGATTTTGCATCGATGTAAGCATGCAGCTCAGCAGCGACCCATCTGGGGCGACTAGAAGATGTGACCCTAATTGCTTTAGGAAAGTTAGGATCGCGTTGCCAGCGAGAAAGCGTTCGATCCGAAACGCGGAAGAATTTTGCTACTTCTGATTTATTGAGCAGCTCCACGGAGACTTGCTCGTTGATTTGTTTTCGCGTCATTACTTGCACCTCTCGATATAGGTACATACCCAGAGAAGTGAGACGAGCGACCACAACGAAAGTTCGATACGCGTCGGACAACGGAAAACATCCGGCCCCCGATAATTTCCGCGACGTCCGCAAGAACGAACGGAATGGCTAAGACCAAAGGTCTGCAAAACAAGGAACATGACGACTCCAAAACATAAAGTCCAGGCAGGCCTGGAACGAAACATTTGAGTCATCTAGCCACGAGTGAAACCGTAGGGGTTCGGTTCGAGATTCTCGCAGATTATGAATTTAGCCTCCGCCTTCGGGTTCCATGTTATTCGAACCGGAGTAGCCGCCTTTTTGGTATTTCAAATCGTCGTCCGACGCAGAATCTGCTTCGACAATCGAAATCAAAACTTCAGCATGGTTGAAGAATATCCGTTATTCTTAGAGAGTCAACCCCTACCGCCCCCTACCGCCGAGGAAAATATCCATGCTTCGATTTCGTCTCAAAGAGATTCTTTCCATCTACAATGAATCTCGTCATGTGGGCTCGCCAAGGATGACACTCGCTCAAATTGCACTCGCAATCGGCGTTGGCCCCTCAACGCTTTCAAACCTGGTGTCAACTGAACGAGAAGGGGTCACGAATACGGCGACCCTCGAAGCTCTCGCTCGATTCCTCAAACAGAATATTCGCGAATTTCAGTTGGAGCAGCTATTCGAGTTTACGCCGCCTCTAGAAGCGTCTTGCACTACAAACGTCGATGAGCTTTACCCTCACCGGACGCACCGTAATGCAAACAGGAATCGATAGGGTGACATCCAATAAGGCAAAATTCACTGGTTGGCTGTATTGGCAATCGGAGGACGTCTAGCCATCGACCGCTCCTTCACGAGATTGGATTCGCCGCCAATCCATTTATTCAGTTCGACTTCCACGTAAGCCTGAGCATTGCTCGCATTTTGAGCGGTGCCTAAATTGCAGCCGGGGAGGAGGATCAGAACAAAGAGGCCTGAAACAATAAGAGTTAGGCGACGTCCATTTCTTGAGTTGTGTGGAAATGGCAGTCAAAAAGGGAGCCAGCGCGGCAGCCAAAAAAGGGGACCAGTGAGAGGGTGGGGTGACGCGGGGTGGCCGAGAAGTTCTGGTAAGCATTTTGGAGGCTTACCAGGTCGTTCTCGGAGGAACCCAAGGTGCTCAGAATGGAAGATTTCGAACTTATTCGGCGGATGGTTTTGGTGGATGGCCTCTCGCAACGTGAAGTTGCGTTGAAACTCAATAAATCTCGGAAGTCCATTCGCAAGGCGCTAATCAATTCCGAGCCTGCCAATTACGTCCTGAAGGTGCCTAAGGTCTGTCCGGTTACTGACCCCGTGGTTGCGATAGTGAAAACCTGGCTCCAGGAGGATAAGTCCAGGCCCCGAAAACAACCTCACACAAAAGTAAGGGTTTTTGAACGGCTCCGCGATGAGTACCAGTTAATTGGTTCGCGAAGGGCCATCAGCGATCTGGTTAGCAAGCTCCAAGATAAGCCTGCCGAGGTCTTTTGCCCGATCGATCACCCGCTTGGCGAAGAAGTTCAGATCGACTGGGGTGAAGCGAAACGGGTGTTAGTGTTGGTAATCAGATTTCAAATGTACCCGATCTGGCTGGTTGAATGGGCAGGCAAACTACCCGGAGGAGAGTGTTTGGCTCGGAGCCGGGTAAAAGCCGATGCTCCGGCGTGTCAAACCGGAGCGAGTTGGTGGGGGACTAGCCCTCTAAATGGTTGAAGTCGCAAAGGACCTTGCACATGGCAAAGACGATTGCCAGTGGAGCCCGGAAACGGGAATTCTTACCCGATTTACGTGCCGATTCTAGTGTCGTCTAACACTCTTCGTCCACAGCTTGGGCAGTTCCCCGTTGCGATTACTGTTGATTTGCATCTCGCCAATAAGTGCATGCAGTGTTTGCACGACAACATCGGAAACTGCTTATAAACACGATCTGTCCACCAAAAACCGAATATCATCAGAGGCATTCCAAACAGAAAAATAATGAATGGAGCGGCAATCGATCCTGCCTGCTCGTCATACATCCGAATCGCCCCTGCGAGTCCCATGGCTACAAAAATTAAGCCTATGGACAACGTCAATCTGCTCACAACGGCACGTTCGTACTTTTTTACGTGAGATTTGTAGTCGTCGATGTTCATTGAGGAATCGCAAGTCAATGCAAGCAAAATCATCGCAAAGAATGCGACTGCGACTAACAGGCACAGAACGCATCGTCATCGGGCGCAGAAATCCCTGCACGTAACTAATATTTCTCCGGCGAGGCACCGGCGAAAACAGCTTGAATGTACCCCATCTGGCAAATTGAATGGGCAGGCGAGCTACTTGGAGGTGAGTGTTTGGCTGGGAGCTGAGTAAACACCGAAGCACCGGCGTGTCAAACCGGTGCGAGTTGGGGGCCGAGACTTTGGCATATCCCAAGACGATTGCAGGTGGAGTCGGGATGACGAACGCATGGCAATAAACTCATCGTTTACTTCGATCCGTGACGGCTGCAACCAATCCTGCAACGAGCATCCAAATTGCCGGGATTTGAAAAGCCTCAAGCATCGCTGCATGGATGGGTGGTGGTTTTCGTCCGTAAGTCGCAATAAATATCGTAAGCGTCACGAATACTGGCAGAGACCAGAAAAAGCCATTACGAACTCCTCTGAAGAATCCGGATAGCTTCTTGGGCGGTTCGTTGAAAACGACATGGGACGCATTTGGCTCGTAAGGATTTGTTTCGTCTTCCATTGCTGTCCCGACAGTCAGTGCATTTGGTAGCTAGGGGCGATCATCGAGCTGTGCGATACCACATGTTTCTCGCAGCCATCGGTCAGCAGCATCATCATACCGAGTCCCGTTGTTTGATAGTAATTCGTGAAATTTATCATCAAGTCTGCAAAATGGATCCCATTGTTCTCGGTCGCCATCAATCGGAAATTGGGCAAGCATACGTTGGCGGTGTTCTTGAGATCGCGGATAGTCACTAACGGTAAGGGTTTTCATTGCACAACGTATCACGTCTGTCACGTCGTTAAGTCCAGAACGGTCGCACCATTCAACCATTTCCGGGGCAAACACACCGGTACCGTTGTTAAAGAACTGATGGAACCCTCCATTGTCAATGTCGGATTTGCCAGAGTCCATTGCAGACAAAAGCTGGATGTCTCTGGGTATAGGAGAGCGAGTGGGATCGTAACCGTCGTCTGTCCAGCATTCATAGGGATAAACATCATGCTGCGCTCGCCATTGTTCATGAAATGGCGTCACGTCACCTTGAGCGTTTGAGGCGATGTGCTCCTCACTCCATTTCATTGCGAGTGCATGTTCTTCTTGCGTCGCAATCCCATTTTGAATGCGATCCCAAATCTTAAGCTTGAACGCGAAGTCGTGATTGGGTTCCATAGCTCTCTTGGCAAAACTTGTAATTCCCTGGCGCGGCGCCGGTAAGCACATTTACAGTGTACCCCATCTGGCTGTTTGGTTGGGCTTGGCACGCTGCTTGGAGTTGAATGTTTGGCTTGGTGCGGAGAAAATATCGACGCGCTGGCGTGTCAAACCGGAGCAGAATGCGGAGTGGTGTCCCACCTCGCCAGGGGAGAGTGCCAGGCGTAGGGCATCCTCAACCAATTTCGATGGTTACATGTTTTGTGCAAGGTAATTAACGATGAACTCGGCGAGTGAACCCGCTAGTTTGCTCGTCCACAATGCGGGATCGCTACCATGATACCGAAGTTCGTGCTTGAATTCAAAAACCTCGTCGCCGAATCGATCGCCTCGTCGAACAAAGCCAATGCTATTTCCATCGGAATCTACGTTATACGATGAAATGGCTGAAACACTCAGGTTCTCATCAACCTGCCATGCTCCCCGCGAAGTATAGGCAGCGCGGAGTGGACGTTCGAAGCAGATGGCAGCGGTACCTGGCAAGTGGAATTCCCCAAAGAGCATCATCAGTCCTTTGTAGTCGTCAGGTAATTGAACGCCGAGCTCGCCTTCCTCTGCGAAGATTTCTGCATCGCCAATCGGAACGAAAGTCCGTTCTGCTGGATATGCGAGAAACAAATCATCAGTGAAAGGGATGCCAAGTCGCTCGCAGACAGCGGTTGCATCACAATTAATATGGTCATAGTCTGGAAACACATGTCCCTGATTTTCACAAATCAAATGTCCGACAGAACGAATCTTTGCTATCGCATCGTCAATATTTGGCATCAGTCTACTTCACCAACGGACTACTAAATCTCCGACGCTACGCCGGTAAACACATTCGCAATGTACCCCATCTGCCTGGTTGAATGGGACAGCGAGCTGCTTGGCTGTGAGGTTTGTCTGGGAGCCCAGTAAACATCGCCGCACCGGCGTGTCAAACCGAAGCGAGTTCGGCCCCGCATCTACGGGTGGTTTGGGGAGAGCGCCCGGCAACGGGCATCCTTACCCGATTTATTTGTCTTCTATGTGTATTTTGCGTTCGATCTGTCGCTGGCACGGGATGGTTCAAACGTCGCCGCGTCGATATTCCGCAAGTAGTTCTGGTGTCGGTTTTCGGCGTGTCGGGAGGAAACCAATCCAATTGGGAAATAATGTAACACACTGATCCCAGAATGCATTGTCGGGTTCCGCGTCATCGATCATCAATCGAGTGCGATAGGCGAATAGTTGACGCAGCGCCCAGATTACATAGACCGGAGTATCGGAATTCGTTTCATCGGACCAGATTAGCGCGCCCGACATCAGTTCGTACTTTGGCGTAGCAAAAGGATCGGCGGTGTCGATCGAATTCAGATGTTGCGCATACGTCGTCAGTTGGTGGAGACTGTCATATTTCGCGTCATTATTGGGCATAGGTTTTGACAAATAACTAGTAATTCTCCAAAGCGGCGCCGGCAAACTCATTCTAAATGTACCCGATCTGGCCGGTCGAATGGGTGGCGAACTACCATGACGTGAACGTTTGACTTGGAGCCGATTAAACGTCGACGCTCTGGCGTGTCAAACGCATGTCAAACCGGAGCGAGGGCACTTTCCACAGGTTGGCTTGAAATCAATCGGCTACGGGGCTGGCTGCTTGCTGTAGGACTGATGCGTCGGATAGACTGAGGCCTGCTAAGCCGAAGGAAAGCGTTAAGGACCGAGTAGTTCGGCTTCTAATTCACTTTCGTATTTATGCACTTGAGAGCTTCCACCATGTCAGTGCTCCTCGATTTCCTCAGCCGTGTTCAACCTGAGCATCACGCCATCATTCAAGATCTCGACGCTTTGATTTGCAAGGCGGCGCCAGATCTAGTGGTGAGCTTGAAGTGGCGAAACCCGACCTATCACAGCAGGCGAAATGCATGCGCAATTCTTTGCCATAAGGATTATGTGAACCTTCAAGTGTGGGGAGGCGCTGAGTTTGATGATCCAAAGGAATTGCTCCAAGGCACAGGCAAGGGAATGCGCCACATCAAGTTTGCGGCTGGTGACAGGATCAATCGCTCTGCGGTCGAGGCCATTATCAAGCAAGCCGCAAAGGTAGCGCGTGCCTAGCCAGTCGTTCATGACCGTCGAAAATCGGGTAAGGATTTCTTTTGCAAGCTGCTTCCGTCCTTTCCGCAGGTTTATGCGTAACCACAAGCTAGACCAAAGCTATGGGCGCTGGCCGCAGGCTGTAGGACTAATACATCGGATAGACTAAAGAGGGTAACTGCGGGGAAGCGTAACTCCCAAAGTCCTCAAGGAACTACAAAAAGCCGGAAGACTTGAAAATCGTCGTTATGAAAATCGTCGTTACTTGTGTCGATTCGACGCTCCGGCGTGTCAACCCGGAGCAAGTTGGGGGCAAGCTACCGCTGGCCAGCCGACCCGCATGCTAGGTGGTGTGGCAGGGGGCAGCGAAATCCGGCCCCTGTGCCGATTTTTGTTCGACGCACTCTATTTCCGACTCGAGTCGCGATTTTGCTTTG
>JANPHB010000198.1:0-15368 GCA_031424235.1 Pirellula sp. | reverse complement strand
TGCAGGCCGATCTCAAACGATATCGAAAGCATGTTCGTGGGCCAACAAAACCCAGGCCAAAACGCAAGTTCAACGGCTCAAGACACGTCGCAACTCAAGCTCTACTCAATGCAAGGTAATGACGGCTTTACAGGATTCGATCACCTATCTGCTTTTCATCAAACGACTCGATGATTTGCACACGCTGGAGGAAAACAAAGCCAACCGTACCAACAAACCGATGGAGCGGCGGACATTTCCGGAAGGCAAAGACCCCAAGAAACGTTCCTACGAAGACCTCCGGTGGTCACGGTTTAAGCACTTCGAACCCAAAGAGATGTTCGAAGTCATGGGGGAGCATGTTTTTCCATTCTTGCGGACGCTCGGTGGCGATGACTCGACCTATGCCCACCACATGAAAGATGCTCGGTTCACGATCCCGACAGCGGCACTACTGGCAAGAGTCGTCGACATGATCGACGATGTTCCGATGGAGGGTCGCGATACCAAGGGGGACTTGTATGAGTATATGCTGGGCAAGATCGCAACGGCCGGACAGAACGGCCAGTTCCGTACGCCACGACATGAGATTCAGTTGATGGTAGAACTGATGAAACCGGTACCGACGGACGTCATGTGCGATCCAGCAGGCGGCACATGCGGGTATCCGGTTGCGGTCGGGGAATACCTGCGTGAGAACCATAAGGAGATTTTTACCGACAGCAAGCTGCGAAAGCACTTTCACGAAAAGCTATTTAACGCGTTTGACTTCGACAGCACGATGCTGCGGATCGGAAGCATGAACATGCTTCTGCACGGCGTCGAGAAGCCGAATGTCGTCTACCGCGATTCTTTGGCACAAGAGCATGGTGGTGAGGAAGAACGCTACACCTTGGTGCTGGCCAATCCACCGTTCGCGGGCTCGCTGGATTTCGAGAGCTGTGCCAAGGACTTGTTGCAAGTCGTCAAGACGAAAAAGACTGAGTTGCTGTTCCTGACCCTGATCATTCGTTTGCTCAAACCGGGTGGACGAGCTGCTGTAATTGTTCCGGACGGCGTGCTGTTTGGCTCATCGACGGCGCACAAGACACTGCGTAAGATGATCGTTGAAGATCAGAAGCTCGACGGGATCATCTCGATGCCTAGCGGCGTGTTCAAGCCGTACGCGGGAGTCTCGACAGCGATCCTGCTGTTCACCAAGACCAACTCGGGCGGCACCGATCACGTTTGGTTCTACGACATGCAATCCGACGGCAAGTCGCTGGACGACAAACGCACAGATTTATTACCACCGGAAAAGCAAGGCCCCAAGCCAACGGTTAAGTTAACCAAGGAAGAGCACGCCAAGAACAACATGCCCGACATCCTGGAGCGATGGTGCAAGCGGGATAAGTCCGAGTTGAAGAACGCTCGCACGGCTCAGAGTTTTTGCGTACCGAGGTCGGACATCGTCCAACAAGGTTACGATCTATCGATCAACCGATACAAGCAAGTAGTTCATGAAGTAGTCGATCACCGAGCCCCGCAATCGATTTTGGATGAGCTAGAGAGTATTGAGAAGGAGATCACGCAATGCATGAAGCAACTGAGGGAGATGCTAAAATGACGCTTCCCGCCAGCTGGTCAGAAGTAACCCTTTCGGAAATTTGCCGCTCGAAGCCTAACAACGGGCTGTTCCGCAAGAACCCTGAGTATCTTGACACTAAGGAAGTTGGGATGCCGGTAGTTTGGATTGAAGAACTATTCAGAGGCACTTCTATAGACACCACAGAGTCACGCAGAATTGCTCCAACAGCAAATGAAGTTGAAAAGTATGGACTTAAGTTTGGCGACTTGCTTTTTTGCCGATCATCGTTGAAACTGGACGGAATTGCATTCAATAACGTCTATACGGGCGAAGATAACAAGGCGTTGTTTGAATGCCATTTAATTCGAGTGTCGCCGGATCGAAATCGAGCTCATCCGCCCTTTCTGAATTGGTTACTTCGTAGCCCGAGAATTAGAGCGCAGTTGAAGCTCAATTCCAAAACGGCAACGATGACAACAATAGATCAGGAAGGACTTTGCAAAATCCAACTTCCCCTTCCGCCACTTTCTGAGCAAAAGAGGATAGCGGAGATCTTGGATCGGGCGGAGGCGTTGCGGGCCAAACGTCGAGCTGCCCTAGCTCTTCTCGACGAACTCACCCAATCCATCTTCCTCGACATTTTTGGTGATCCGATCTCGAATACCAAGGGTTGGGACAATACTAAGACTCTGGCGGAGGTAGCGAGCATCGGATCAGGGATTACGAAAGGGCGTCGGACAAAGGACCCAGTGCGAACAGTTCCGTACATGGCTGTTGTAAATGTACAAGATAAGATGCTTGACTTATCGGTAATCAAAACAATTGACGCAACGGACAAAGAAATTGATCGTTACAGGCTTAAAAGAAATGACCTGCTGCTTACGGAAGGTGGCGATGCAGACAAACTCGGCCGTGGCACTTTGTGGGGCGATGAGCTTCCCGAATGCATACATCAGAATCACATATTTCGTGTTCGACCTGAGGCAAGCGAAGTTACGCCACTGTTTTTGAACTGGTTAATTGGTGGACCACATGGAAAAAGCTACTTCCTGAGTCAAGCGAAACAAACAACAGGAATCGCAACAATAAATATGACGCAACTCAAGGCGTTTCCAATGCTGCTCCCGCCGCTGAAATTGCAAGATGAGTTTTCGAAACGGATTTTGTGCATCGAAGACATGCGATCCAGCCAAATGAGATCACTAAACGAATTCGACCAACTATTCGCGTCCCTCCAACACCGAGCGTTTCTAGGCGAATTATGATGGTGGAACACCTGACACTTTAGAAATTGACAGATGAGCAACTTTGAATTCATAACCACCGAATGGAAGGACGTCTTCGCAGCGGCCAGCAAAGCCGAATCATCAGCGATCCCGGATCCTCGCACGTCTTGCTTTTATGCTCGAAGGGCTTTGGAATTGGCCGTGGCTTGGGCGTACAAGTTCGACCGAGCACTTAAGCTGCCGTACCAAGACAACATTTCTGCACTGATCCACGAGCCAACATTCAAGCAAACGGCTGGCGAGGCGGTTTTCAGCAAGGCCAAGGTGATCGTCGCGCTGGGCAATCGAGCGGTTCACTCGAATCGCGACATCCCGCAATCAGATGCCGTGCAAGCGGTAAAAGAACTGTTCCACTGCTGCTATTGGTTCGCTCGCCTATACGCTCGAGGCAAAAAGCCAGATGCCTTGTTGGCTTTTGATGAATCCGCTTTACCAACAACCACAATCCCGACGCAGACGCTCAATCAGCTCCAGCGACTGGAAATACAGCTTGCCGAGAAAGACGAAAAGCTATCGATCGTTCTCGCCGATAAAGAGAATCTGGACGCTGAAATCACGCGACTTCGAAAGGAAGTTGCGGATGCAAAGTTGGTAGCGGCAAACGTACCGGACAATCACAATTACAACGAAGCCGAGACTCGCGATTACTTCATCGACTTGCTGCTGAAAGAAGCCGGTTGGCCGCTTGATCAAAATCGCGATCGCGAATTCCCGGTCACCGGGATGCCGAACAATAATGGCGAGGGCTTCGCTGATTATGTCCTCTGGGGTGACGATGGCAAACCCCTCGGGATCATCGAAGCAAAGCGAACAAAGCGCAATCCTCAAGAAGGCGAGCATCAGGCCAAACTGTACGCCGATTGCCTAGAGGCCATGTTTGGTCAGCGTCCCGTGATCTTCTATTCCAACGGCTATGAACACTGGATTTGGGACGATAAAAATTATCCGCCCCGACAAGTCCAAGGCTTCTACAAGAAAGCCGAGTTGGAACTGCTGATCCAACGACGGTCCACTCGCCGATCGTTGCAAGAAGCTTCCATCAACGAGACTATTGTTGAGCGGTTTTATCAAACACGAGCCATTCGCAAGATTGGCGAGTCATTTGAGAAAGATCACGAGCGGAAGTCACTACTGGTAATGGCTACTGGGTCAGGAAAGACGAGAACGGTTATCGCCTTGTGCGACATGCTGATCCGTTCCAACTGGGTAAAGCGAGTGTTGTTCCTGGCTGACCGGATTGCGTTGGTCAATCAAACGGCCAACGTGTTTAAGAAGTTTCTGCCCGATGCGGGTGCGGTGAACCTGATCACCGAGAAGGACACCGAGGGACGAGTCTACGTGTCTACCTATCCAACAATGATGGGACTTATAAACGAAACCAAAGACAGCGGTCGTCGTTTTGGCGTGGGGCACTTTGATTTGGTGGTGATCGATGAAGCTCACCGCAGTGTGTTTCAAAAATATCGGGCGATATTCGACTACTTTGATTCGCTGCTGGTCGGCTTGACTGCAACTCCAAAGGATGAGATTGATAAGAACACCTATGGTTTGTTCGATTTGGAAACCGGAGTGCCGACGGATGCTTATGATCTCGATGAAGCGGTGAAGGACGGTTTTCTCGTTCCTCCCAAGGCTGTTTCCGTTCCACTCAAGTTTGAACGCGAGGGGATCAAGTACAACGACTTGAGTGAAGAAGAAAAAGACGAATGGGATGCCAAGGAATGGGATGAGGAAGGGAACGTTCCGGAGAAGGTAGAAGCCGCCGCAGTGAACAAATGGCTGTTCAACATCGATACGGTCGACAAAGTCCTGGAACACGTGATGACTCGCGGCCAATGCGTTGCCGGTGGTGATCTACTTGGGAAGACGATTCTCTTTGCCAAGAACCAAGCCCACGCCGAGTTTATCAGGGAACGATTCGACATAAATTATCCGCATTACAAAGGAGAGTTTGCGAGGATCATTACATTCAAGACCGAATACGCCCAGTCGCTGATCGACAACTTTTCCAACAAAGACAAACTTCCACAAATCGCCATTTCAGTCGACATGCTCGATACTGGGATCGACGTACCAGAAGTGGTGAATCTGGTTTTCTTCAAGATGGTCCGGTCCAAGACCAAGTTTTGGCAGATGATTGGGCGTGGCACGCGACTATGTCCAGACCTGTTCGGTCCAGGAATCGATAAGGAGTTCTTTTACATCTTCGATTATTGCCAGAACCTCGAATACTTCAGCCAAAACCCCGAAGGATCGGCAGGCAGTCTGGCAGAATCGCTATCGGCCAAGCTTTTCAAGGCGAGGCTGGAACTGATTGGAGAACTAGATAGAAGTTCGGACAACGGTGTCGTGAAAGAAGTCGCCCTATCCGATTATGACCCAGAAACAGAACGACAAGTTCAATTGCAAGTGATGCATATGCTTCATACGCAAGTCGCGTCGATGAACCTTGACAATTTTGTCGTGCGAGCCAAGCGTCGATCGGTTGAGAAGTTTGCAAAGAAAGAGGCTTGGGAAAAGCTCAGCGAGGAAGATCGTCAGCAGCTCACCCATGAGATAGCCGGCCTGCCAACGCAGATGGAACGAGAGTCAGAGGAGGCCAAACGCTTTGACTTGTTGGTTCTTAATTTGCAGTTGGCGTTGCTTGGGAAAGAGCCGGCCTACGAACGTTTACGCGACCAGTTGATGAAGATCGCAGGGCTCCTGGAAGAGAAGCACACAATTCCCATGGTAGGCAGACAGATGACATACATTCAGGATGTACAAACGGAAGTCTGGTGGCAGGACGTTACCGTTCCGATGCTGGAAGTCATTCGCCGCCGTCTTCGTGATCTGGTCCAGTTCATCGAGAAGAAGGAACGCAAACCGATCTACACGAACTTCGAAGACGAAATGGGCGACGAGGCCAACATTGAGCTATCCGAGTTTGTAGGCCAAGATACGTTCGAACGCTTCCGAGACAAAGCGAGAGCATTCTTGCGGAAGCATTTAGATATCGACGCCGTACGCAAGCTTCACACGAACGAACCGCTATCGACGGGTGACCTAAATGATCTGGAGCGTGTCCTTACCGACAACAAAATCGGTAAGTCAGAGTACATCGACCAAGCCAAGCAAGAGAACGAGAGCTTCGGTATCTTTGTCCGCACTCTCGTCGGCCTCAACCGAGAGGTTGCAAAAGGATTGTTTAACGATTTCTTGATTGGCACCAGTTACACTTCGAATCAGATCGAGTTCATTAACTTGATCATTAACCAGTTGGTTGAGCATGGGATAGTCGAGGTTTCCCTGCTCTATGAATCACCATTTACGGACATAGCCCCGCGTGGACCGGAAGCGATCTTCACTGCCGAGCAAATCCAACGGATCATCCGACTGCTCGATGACATCAAGTTGACCGCCATTGCAGCATAGCCCAATGAGTCGCTTGGACGTCCGCCGGAATCGACCTCATTCCCATGGGCATAGAGCAGCGGACTTAGCGGTATCGATACCATCAATTTGATTTGCTTTTCGCGTTCGCTGCTTGTTCAGGAGTTAAAGAATACAAGCTCGCCACGTGGTCCCAAGGAACATAAATTTTAACCCCTTCAGCTTCGTCCTCTTCGTCATCCCCAACAACCAGGCCCACCAATACCTTGGCTCCCGCAATATCTTCGATTGCAGCGTTCTTCAACGTCGCACCAGCCCCGAACTGTGCTCCTTTAAAGTAGACGGTCAAAATTTTCCCCTCGAACGGATTGCCAGCTTTGGGTTCGTCTTTCGATCCCCAAATTGAATTTGCCGTGATGAGGATCAAAGCAAGGGACAGCAAGACACCGATGGAAGCACGTTTCATAATATGGTTCACCTAAGTGGTTTTAGAGACTTTGCCTGTAACCAGGCGTTCAGTTTAGAGGGCTTCTCCTTGCTCTGTCAATCTTTTCCAACTTCAGCCTGATGCTGTTGGTAGTCGACTTAGACTTTGGCGGGAATTATTTGGATGGTGCGGCTTCCGGCTCCGATTCTTTGCTTGGCAGACTCATGGCGGCGCGGAAGCCGATAGCAGGAGTGGATAATTTCCAGGTAGGTCCCCACCGACTTGCCGAACGGCAGTGACTAACACCAGCGGTCCAACCGCCACCGCGTAAAACCCGGAATGTATCTTGAATCGATTTCTTGGGATCTGCCATCCCAATTGCTGGGTCACGCAAATATTCGTCTTGGCACCACTCAAAGACATTGCCGTGCATATCGTGCAATCCCCTTCGGTTTGCTTTCTTCTCTCCCGCTGGATGGGTTTTTCCATCCGAGTTTTCCTCCGACCAGCAGTACTCATCAAAAGATTCCGATGTATCACCAAAACCATACGATGTCGTGCTAGTAGAACGGCAAGCATATTCCCATTCCGCTTCTGTAGGCAATCGATAAACCCTTCCGCCGGTTTTCTCCGCGGGCATGCCCGATAGCTTTGTACAGAATGAAACTGCATCGTGCCAATTCACCATGTTTACAGGGTGCTTTGCTTCCTTGAATTCGCTAGGATTCTCTCCCGTCACTCTTTCGTACTGCTCCTGAGTTACCTCGTAAACGCCAAGGTAGTAGGACTTGCTGATTGTTACTTCGTGAGCAGTCTCGTCTTGTTGCCGTCCGATCTCCCCGTCCGGCGATCCCATCGTAAAAAAGCCCGGATGAATCAAAACCAGCTTCATCCCGATGCTGTTGGTAATCGCCTTAGGATGTTGGCCGTAGACCGGCGTCATCGATCCGGATGCGAGCAAGATGCACAGCAGCACAAAACGCATTTCAAATCTCTCGATGCTAGGGGCGATAAAAGTCTGGAGATGATTGCCTGGGAATGCTAGTTGTATCGGAACGAAACTTGATAGGCAAATTGCAATGCTGCAGGGAGGGGCAGGTTGACGAGTTCCCGTTCACAGAATCCAAAATGCTTTACCGAATGATTTCGAACTTTCGCTTGCTTACTTTTTCAGCAAGCTCTGCTCTCAGTTCCGCTGTGCGACCCTTGTTTTGTAGGTAACTAGCCATATTTTCGTCTGACAATAACTCCATCCCAATGCCTTCAACGGAGTAAGCTGTAGCGACCCGGACGTGCATTGAAGTTTTATGCAAAGGATGCGCACGATGGACGAAATTGTCTACCGTCGCAGGGGCGTAAACTTCGCCTTTCTCATCTACACACTCCCAAGTCGTTCGTGATTCGTAATTTAAGACAGGGAAAAAGGAGCGGTCAGGTTTCCCCTTTTTTGATTTGTCGAGGAAGTAACCACGAGTAATCACTGGCCTACCATTTTTCGGATCACCAACAAACTCCCTGGATTGCACATTGTTGAACATGAAAACAACCTTGTTTCCGTGGGAATCGTCCGGTTCTTCTACTTTTGTCATTTCCCCAAACGTCTTGGCAAAATAGTCTGATCGATACTTATCGCACATTTGAAATCCCGATCCTGTCATTACGCTCATTGAGAAAGCACAAGGTGGAAACTCTGTCCTCGCTGATCCGAGGATCAATTTCCCTTTGTCATTGAAAACGGGTGGTTCACGCGTTTCAAGTGGTGCTGAAAACTCTCCAGCACTCCAAAGTGGTTTTTTGAGTCCAGACAGCGTCTTTATCCATATGCCTCCCAATCCGCTATCGGGTGCGTCCGAATAAACTACCCGACTTTCACAGTAACATAGATTCGCTTTCGTTGCATTGTCGATACACTTTATTTGGAACCAGTCAATTTCCACGTGTCCCGCACCCGAGGCATACGATGACTCTGCGTGTCCGACGACAGCGTGGCGTTTCTCAAAACTCGCCCACGACGTAGTAAACCAGTCTACGCAGTCTTCACCTGACTCTAGAATTGGCGTCTGTGCCCAGCCTGCAGAACATACCATCATCCAAGACAGTATCGACAGCACAAAGCGATCTTTTCGCGTCATCTCACATCTCCAAATTTATTGAAATCGATTCTACGGACTGGACCAATGCTGTTAGCATCATTATTGCCGACTCCAAACTGCAAACAAGAAACGCAAGTACCCGGAGCCAGCATGAATCAAAACCAGCTTCATCCCGATGCTGTTGGTAATCGCCTTTGGTTGTTGGCCGTAGGCGCTGAAGCCGAGCAAGCTAGCCATGATTAGAAACAGTGTTCGCATTTCGACTATTCTCATCACTTGGCTGATGTCGACTCAGGTTGCTTGGCTGGCAGACTTATGGCGACGCGGAAGCCGTTTGCGCTGGTACGGCGCGACGGGTCGATCGCGGAGCGCATTGCCGCCCGGCAAAACGTCGCGCCGCCGGCCCAACTGCCGCCCCGAATCACGCGGCCAGAACTTCCACTTGGCCACTGATTATTGGTTGTAGTACCTGACGGATAAGGTGCATACCAATCCTGGCACCACTCGTAGACATTACCATGCATGTCATACAAGCCCCATCGGTTCGCCTTCTTCTCACCTACTGGATGGGTCTTGCGCTCAGAATTTTCTCCAAACCAGGCAGTCTCCTCACGCAAAATCGGTGAGTCTCCAAAACGATACCGAATTTTGCTACCAGCTCGACAGGCGTACTCCCATTCCGCTTCCATCGGCAATCGATACTCCCGCCCTGCCTCCGTCTCTTCCGGCAATTCCGATAGCTTTTTGCAAAATGTAACTGCGTCGTCCCAACTTACCGTCTCAACAGGGTTCTTCGCTCCCTTGAATTTGCTCGGGTTGTCTCCCATCACCTTTTCGTATTGATCCTGAGTCACTTCATATGCGCCAAAATAATAGGACATACTTATCGTCACTTCGTGTTGCGTCTCGTCGTAAATTCTTCCGACCTCTTCCGCAGGCGAGCCCATAGTAAACGTACCAGCCGGAATCAAAACCAATTTCATTCCGATGCTATTGGTGATCTCCTTTGGTTGCTTGCCGTAGACCGACGTCATCGATCGGGAAGCGAGTAAGATGCAAAGCAGTACAAAACGCATGTCAAATCTCTCGATGCTAGGGCGATAAAAGTCTGGAGATGATTGCCTGGGAAAGATAGTTGTATCTGAACGAATCTGGGAAGGCAAATATCAGTGCTGCGGCGAGGAGGAGGTTTGCTACCAAATCGGACTTGCCAGGCACAGCACAGATTTCCTCCATTCTTCGGCCTGCTATCCGCCTTCAACTACGAACTCGACAGTACGTCGCAATCGTGCTGGGACTTGCGGTTCTCGCCAATACTCCTATACTGCAATCTCGCTAAATTCTGCGGGCAACGGAAGTCAGCTGTTGACAAAGTTTGATGAATACTTGCGACAATTGATCGAGACTTGCGCAAGCATTCTGTCCTGCCAAAATCGATATTCCATTTGAAGGAACGTTTTTCATGAAGTTCATGAGTCGACCTCCGTTGCTTCTTTTGTGTTTGTTTTGTGTAACGGGCTATGCACAAGATGAGTTGATTGAGGCCGCCAAGAAAAGAGCTGCTGCGTTTGCGTTAGAAGCTGAGTTCTCTTTGCCTGAGTACCACATGATCGTAGACGTCGTTGCTGAGAGTTCGCCCGAATCAGCCTTAGTGTTCACCTCCAAGTCAAGTATGGAAGTATTTCAAACCAAGACAATACGGTTCGAGAGCTTTGCATGCGAGCCGAAAATTCTTTCGGATGCGAGAGACGGTGCTATTAATGGGAAGGGAGGTGTGCTGGATTACGGTCCATTTGCGAGACAAGAGCGTTGGGAACGCTTAATAGTTGACGGAATGACATTCGATTTGCTAGATGATGATTACAAAAAAGTGAAAAGTTCCGAACCTGTACACCAATTTTTCTTAAATTTGAGCACTTTTTGCGTAAAGCCGTTCGATTGGCCTCTCCTTGGTCCAGGTGGTTTCGATGGTAGGGCGAAAGAGCAAGAGCTATTCAAGTATATATTTGGGCGGGATCGAGTCTGCGTTGCGGCAGAGAAGAATGGATCGGAATTGCTTGATTCGTATTGGACTCTCGATTCTCCAAAAGTGACCGCTGTCCGACGAGTCATCTTTAAGGAGGACCTTCCAGTTTGTTCGGAAATTTATCTACTGCGTAAAGAGTCTGCTCCGAGAGGCTACGACCTGAAAAGCGCCATAAAAATAATAAGAACCGATACTGCTTGGCAGGAATTTGGAGACACTTTTGTTCCGAAAACTATGACGGCGCAAATCATCGGCGTCGGACGAAATCGGAGTGAACAGCTAGTAAAGGTAAAGCTACAGTTTTTTCGGGAAGGGGACCGCATTTTCGAAAAGAGAAAGCAGGACCTTGAGGAACGAGGCGTTCTCAAATTGCCTGACTCTGGAAATCCGTGAATCGACGGGATTAGAACCCGCTGCATTAGTCATGTCGACTGCTGCCAGCTTTTGGCGTTCTTAAACGTTGAAACCGCTCGAACTCCTCAAGCGGCATTCGCTTTACTTTCTTCTCCATGCTTCGAATGTTGTTTCGGTCGTTCATGCCTTCGGCTCACGAATCCAGTCATGCGTCACGGATTTCCGCCAGACTCGTCAGCCCGATCTTGCAGGCGCTTAGCATCGAACGACAGGTGGACTACTTGACGATCACGTAGGTGCCGATGCCGGAGCCCTGTACCGCGTCACCTTCAGCGTTCGACACCCTGAACGTACCGGATTCCTTGTTCAGTTGGACTCGATAGATGCCCACACCCATCCACGTAGAGTCACTTATGCTGGTGCCTGCGAGCACCAACTCCGTGTCATCCAGCGAACCGGTAACCTCCTCAATCCCGACTGTGTTCCACTTGTCAATCATGTCGGGCCTGTCAGGCGGGATGTCCGTGAGCCGCCGCCGGATCTGTCCAGTCAATCGCTTGCCTTCGGCAACGAGAGTGGCGTGCATCGTGAAGACCGACCCGCTTGTCCCGTTCCAAGTGCCGTTTAGCACGATTTGCGTCGACTTGGGTGCGTGGTCGAGCAGCCGTGGAGGCTGGCCTGAAGGTTGCATGGTATTGGCAGACGGGGCTCCGGTGCGGCTCCAAATAGCCATAACCGCGCATACGGCGACAAGCACGAAAGATGCGCACAGCCAAGCAGCTCGTCGCGGCCCTGGTATGTGGGCGCTGTTGGTTGCGAATCTGTCGGCTGTCCTGGCCATGTCGGGGTAAGAGGGCGAGGATCGAGACGGAATAGAGAGCAGCGCCGTCACTGACTCGGTCAGTTGCTGCAAACTGGCCTCCGGGTGAGGGGCAAACGCGTCGAGCCATTGAGTGCTGCTCAGGGCGTATTCCATCGCTCCCTGCGGCTGTACGTCTTCGATACGTAAGGGCAGAATCGAAAGCCCCTTGGAAAGAGCCCGCTCGACCTCACGACGGACATGCGTCGATGCGTTGGCGTGGCGGGAGAAGATGAGCACCATGATCTGGCACTGATCTATCCCGCCAATGATCGCCGAACCCCATTCTGTCCCTGCGGTGACGTCCCGGGGGGCGATCCAACAGCGGTGACCGGCAAGCTCGAGTGCATTACACACCGCATCTGCCCACGCCTTGTCTCGCGAGGAGTAGCAGATGAACGCTCTGTACTGGCCAGCGCTGGCGGTGCTCATGAATATCTTCCGAGGTGATTTCGCTATCAGATTTAGGCAAGTATTACGACAGAAAAAGCGTGACGTTGTTATAGTCTACCGATTATTCACTTCACCAAAAAAAGCCGCTGGAAAAACGGTTCAAATTGCCAAACATTGTTAACCCGCATGTCGCATTTCCGCGATCGGTTGGTTCGGGTTCGAGAGCAACCGGGTTGTTAACTCGGATGGCAGTGTTAAACAGAGAATCAGAGAGTTTGGCCCGGATCGGGGTCCGAACGAGTCTCGGAAGTGCGATTTCTAAAATCTGCGCGCGTTCTCTGTTTTTTGCTCTGATCTGGACAGTACCGAAAAACCCTGAGGAAAAACGACAAAAGCCGAGGGGTTGAATCCTCGGCTTTTGAGTTAACTGTTGTGGCGGATCAGTTCCGCTGTAAAAGTTGAGCTCGCTGGTGCAGGCTCGAACCGGCGACAATCTGTTTAACAGCCCATTGGTGAATGTTGAAGGCCAGTCAACTGGGGAGCATGGCGAGTCAAAACGAGGCTGGGAGCTGAGCCCGTTTAAGGGCCCTCGGCGCTAAATCTAACCCAAAAATGCGTCATATACACTGATGGGGAACCATTGCTGTTGACCACTCTCGGCAATAGCTCTTTCGACGGCTTTTGGTATCAAAGCCAGCCGTCTTCCGTTTATGCTTCTTTGCAAAGGAGGTTGTAATGTCGCATTTCGCGATCTTTCATTTACTGGTCCGCAACCCGCTGACTGTCCAGTCGGTTTGCTCGCGAACGAAACTGGCGGCACCAGTTCATGGGCCGGCTGAATCAATTGTTGGTGAGATGGCCGGATGCGCGGTGAAGCTCACCGGGTGCTGGAACGATAAACCCCTGAACAACAGGGGAAGTACTTTTCTCGAGATAAGGGGATTTAAAAAATGGCTTCACCAGCAGTTCACGCTAATGCTTGGTTTTGCATAGCAATGGCAGCAGGGATGCTGTTGGTTGGACATTCTGTTACCGGAGATTGGAACCCAGTTTACATCATTGCAATCTTTCTATTGGTGGCGCATATCTGTGCCCTAAACAGATAGCGGTCGTAACAAGGGTTTGATTCGTTTTGCGGTGCTTGAGCATCGGGCTGGCGGCGTTTCGTCACTTCCCCTGGTCTGACTGGAATCGATGTTGATCGCGCAATTGCGCATGCATCAATTCGACCAATGCGATTCCAGACCGTTCTCGACGGCGGCAGGTGGCTTGCTCGGCGGCGGTCTAATCGCACGACGTCTTTACTATCGTTCTTGAATTTAACATTGAAAAGGAGATATCACATGTCACATATCGTGACGGTTCGAACTCAGGTGCGGGACCCGCTGGCAGTTCAGTCAGCTTGCTCGCGTTTGAAACTGCCCGCTCCAGTGTATGGAACGGCCAAATTGTTTGTTGGCGAGAAAGTTGGCTGGGCCGTAAAACTCACCGATTGGATGTATCCGGTCGTTTGCAATACCAGCACTGGAGAAGTTGATTTCGATAACTATGGTGGCAAGTGGGGCCAGCAGCAAAAGCTGGATGAGTTCCTGCAAGCCTACGCAGTCGAAAAAGCCAAAATCGAAGCTCGCAAAGCGGGTCACACCGCTACCGAGAACTTGTTGGCTGATGGCAGTATCCGCGTTTGTGTCCAAGTCGCTTAAAGGAGCAAACGTGAAAACCATCGAAATCACAGTCTCGGCTAAAGGTGAAACCAAGGTTGAGACCAAAGGCTTTACTGGCAACGATTGCCAAGCAGCCACGCGTAGCCTGGAGCTTGCTCTCGGCGCTCGCCAATCCGAATCGCTGAAAAGCGAGTTCTACCAGCAAGCTCGCTCTGAGCTTGAACAAAACGCCAAGCACTAACAGCTTGGGTGTAACGGTCCAGGACAGCGTGTTCTGCGCCCCTTCTTTTCGTTTACCTTACCAATTACCAAGGGAGATACTATGTCCACACTTGGACTTCGAATGAGCGAGCTCGTGCGGGCTTGCTTCACCGGCGTTTGGATCAAATCCTACGAACCAGACGACGCTATCGCTGAATTGGCTCAGCTTTGCCGTTCTGAAAACTGGTCCTTGATGACTTGGGACATCGCACAGGGGCTGCGGGCTTCTGGCGAAACAACCGCGTCGACGGAACCTGTTGACCCCATCGGCGCGTTGAAAACGCTAGCCGCACTTAGCAATGAGGACACTCCTACGATTCTGGTCCTGCGTAGCTATCATCGCTTCCTGGGATCTGGCGAAGTTGTGGCGGAAGTTGCTAAAGCCGTCACGCAAGGCAAACTTCATCGCAAGTTTGTCGTGATCTTGTCGCCGGTCGTGCAACTGCCCCCCGAACTTGAAAGGCTGTTTGTGGTCGTTGATCATGAACCGCCGACGCGTGCCGAACTGCAGGAGCTGCTCGGTGGCATTGCAACGGCTGAAAACGAGATGCCTATTGGACAACAGCTTGAGGCGGTGCTGGACGCTGCGGTCGGACTGACACGGTACGAAGCGGAAAATGCTTTCTCACTGTCGTTGGTTCGCCATGGTTCAGTACAGCCAGAGGCGATTTGGGAGCTCAAGACTCAGGCTCTCAAGAAGTCTGGCCTATTGAGCCTCTGTCGATCTGAAAGCGATTTCAGTTCGCTCGGCGGATTGTCGGCTCTGAAGGCGTTTACCAAACGGGCTCTGTTGCGTGCCAGCAATGCCGGATCGCTTGCACGGCCTCGTGGTGTCTTGCTGTTGTCGCCACCCGGTTGCGGTAAATCTGAGTTCTGCAAATCGCTCGGAAAGGAGGTTGGCCGGCCGGTTCTGACATTGGATGTTGGTAGCCTAATGGGTTCGCTCGTTGGCCAATCGGAAGAACGGACCCGAGAAGCGTTACGGATCATCGATTCCATGGCACCCTGTGTCGTCATGATCGATGAGATCGAAAAGGCATTTGCAGGGGCTTCAGGTGGCAGCGGCGATAGCGGGGTAACATCCCGC
>JANPHB010000197.1:0-9589 GCA_031424235.1 Pirellula sp. | reverse complement strand
GCCTAAAAAAATCCCGGGGGTTCGGGGGCAGAGCCCCTGAGGAGCACTGAATGAGTTCGAAAAATTTAAAATTTTCGAATCGGCTCTATTGCCTAATTCCTAGACGGTCGCTCATCCCCCGGCCCCTTCTCCTCCTGAGGACGAGAAGGGGAGAAAAATCATGAAATATTGCTCACTGAGTCGCCTTAATCCTGCAAATCCAAAAATAACCAAATCATCCCGTCCCAAAAGCTAAGTCAATACCGAGCTTATAAAGTCTCAAAATCAGCGATTCCTTTTCCCTGTCTATTGGTACCGATTGAGAGCGTTTCCCATTGTCAATTGAGGTGCGTGTGTTACAAAAGGACCTCTAGGTGCGGGGCTGAACCTACGCCCATTCATTCTTTGTTTTCCCAACCATTTTATTGATCCTCCATGAGCAACATCGAAAACTGCGTCATCATCGGTAGCGGACCTGCAGGCTGGTCAGCGGCAATCTACGCGGCCCGCGCCAATCTCCGCCCATTGCTCTTCGAAGGGGCGATGACCGAAGAAAACCGAGTGAATGGTCGATATCCCATGGGCCAACTCGCTCAAACCACCGAAGTCGAAAACTACGCAGGTTTTCCTTCCGGCAAACTCAAAGAGTTCTTAGACTCTGCCATTGGCGACGATCGCAAATACATGCTGCCGCCTATCGAAGAACATGCACACGCTGTCACTGGCCCGGAATTGATGGAGCTGATGCGTCGACAGGCGACCAACTTCGGTACCCGAGTCATCACCGACGACGTTGTCAGTGTCGATTTCTCGGGCAAACCGCTCAAGCTCAACACAGGCGAAAATGGCACTTTCGAAACGCACACGGTCATCTTAGCAACCGGAGCCAGCGCCAATTACTTGGGATTGCCCAGCGAAGAGAAATTCAAAAACAAAGGAGTTAGTGCTTGTGCCGTTTGCGATGGTGCCTTGCCCCGTTTTCGCAACAAACCACTCGTCGTCGTAGGCGGCGGTGACTCGGCGGTCGAGGAAGCCACCTACCTGAGCAAGTACGCTTCGAAAGTGTATTTGATCCTGCGACGGGGTGAGATGCGTGCTTCCAAGATCATGCAGGATCGAGCGTTTGGAAATCCAAAGATCGAACTGGTAAAGTTCTCCGTCGTCGATGAAGTGATCGGCAACGCTGATGATATGCGAGTCGGAGTGACCGCTGTTCGCACCAAGCATATTGAAACCGGCGCAACGACTGAGCTCGAGGCTGCAGGCATGTTCCTCGCCATTGGACACACTCCAAATACCAAGTTCCTCGGCGGACAAGTGGAAAATCGCGAAAACGGTTATGTCAAATGGACGATACCAGCTCGAACCAATACGAGCGTCGAAGGAGTCTTCGCTGCTGGTGACGTTGCCGATGATTACTATCGACAAGCCATCACGTCCGCGGGAACGGGCTGCATGGCTGCCCTCGATGCCGAACGCTATCTCGCGAGCGCTGGAGTCCACTAAAGAGTGACTGCCCAGGATCAACCGATCGTGGTTCGCGGCGCCCGCGAACACAATCTCAAAAGCGTCGATCTCTCTCTCCAACGCAATCAACTCATTTGCTTCACCGGTGTCTCTGGCAGCGGCAAAAGCTCCTTGGCCTTCGACACGCTCTACGCCGAAGGTCAACGTCGGTACCTCGAAAGCCTGTCGACTTATGCTCGACAGTTCGTCGGACAACTCCCAAAACCCGATGTCGACTTTCTGTCCGGCCTCAGCCCATCGATCTCGATCAGTCAGAAATCGACCGGAAACAATCCTCGCTCCACTGTCGGTACCATCACCGAACTGCACGATTTTTTGCGGGTTCTCTTCGCACGCGTCGGTACTGGCTTCTGCCCGGAATGCAATTCCGAAATCGCTTCGCAAACCCGCGATCAAATGGTCGAGCGTATCCAGTCGATGGAAGCAAAGACCCCATTTCTCTTTCTGGCACCCGTCATTCGCGGTCAAAAAGGGGAGCACAAAGACCTATTTGACGAACTGCGCCGGTATGGCTTCAATCGAGCCCGAGTGGATGGCCAAATCTACTTGCTCAGTGAGCCCCCAGACCTAGAACGCCAAATCAAACACAACATTGAACTGGTCGTGGACCGCATCGTCATCGGCCAAACCTCCCGCCAACGCATTGCCGAAGCGGTCGACAACGCCATGAAGTTCGGAGAGGGAACGATGCTCCTTTCTCCGATCATCGACATTCCCAAAGAGCAACTAGCGGAAGCACCGGTCAAGAAGGCGAGTCGCAAGAAGAAAACTCCCGTTTCCAGCGAAACGGTTTCGATTGCGACCAGCGAAATCACAACTTCTTCATTAAACAAAAAGATGGACACGAGCGATCCGTCTTTGGACGTGGTGTTTTCATCGACGTATGCGTGTGCCAAGTGCGGACTTTCTTACCCACCACCCACGCCGCAGTTGCTCAGTTTCAACTCCCCGCAAGGAGCTTGCAAGATTTGCGATGGACTCGGTGAAACGTTTACCTTTACCGAAGAACTGCTGGTCACCGATGCGAACAAATCGCTTAAGAATGGCGCCATCGACTTGATCGGCAAGTCGACGGAAATGACACGTTGGCTCCGTCGTTCGATCACCTATTTTGCCAACTATGTCGAGCACCTGAAAAAGTTCGACCGGAACTATTTGCTAACGACTCCTTGGAAAAAGCTTGAGCAAGAGGAGAAAAACTGGCTGCTGTTTGGATACCAAGGACTCAAGGTCCAAGTCAAAGGGCGAGCCTTGCATGGCCAAGCGTTTACTGGGATCGTTCCGGACTTGTTGGCAACCTACCGTGCCTCGAAAAATCCGATGGTCACGAAACAGTACGAAAAGTACATGCAGGTTAGCACGTGCAGCGATTGCAATGGCACTCGACTCAATCCGCAAGCCCGCTCGGTTCGTCTTAAGTCACTAGCGCCCAGATTCAAAGAGAATTCATGGCTGGCGATCGGAGACTGCTCGCGTTTGCCGCTCGATCAGTGCGCTGAGTTCTTCGGTAGTCTCGACTTAACGCCGTTGCAAATCACCATCGGTGGCGAAGCGATCAAAGAAGTTCGGGCGAGATTGCAGTTCCTGCTCGATGTCGGGCTTTCGTACCTGTCATTGGAACGAACAGCGCCCACGCTTTCCGGTGGTGAGTCTCAACGCATTCGCTTGGCCAGCCAAATCGGTGCAGGCTTGGTCGGCGTTCTCTATGTCCTCGATGAGCCCTCGATCGGTTTGCACCCGCGAGACAACGATCGATTGTTGTCTTCATTGGAACGGTTGCGAGATCTCGGCAACACACTCATCGTGGTCGAACATGACGAAGACACGATGCGAGCCGCGGACACGATCGTTGACTTTGGTCCTGGGCCCGGCGTTCGAGGTGGCGAGTTGTTGACGGCCGGTTCCTTAGAAGACATCGCGGCCAACCCGAAGAGCATCACCGGTGGCTTCCTCAATCGCACGCGCCATATCCATCGGCCTGCCGAGCGTCGCAAAGGGAACGGCAAGACGATCACGGTTCGAGGTGCTCGGCACAACAACCTCAAGAACATCGATGTTGAGATTCCGCTCGGCTGTTTTGTGGCGGTGACTGGGGTCAGCGGCAGCGGTAAGAGTTCCCTCATCAGCGATATCTTGTCGCCCGCTTTGCGAAATGCATTGCAACGAGCCGAAGATACGCCGGGTGCACATGATAAGATCGACGGCATCGAGCATCTCGATAAGATCATCGACATCGACCAAAGTCCAATCGGACGTACACCTCGCAGCAACCCGGCTACTTACGTCAAGCTGTTTGACAACATCCGCGATTTGTTTGCCGAGTTACCGGAGTCCAAGCGACGCGGTTTCACGCCGAGTACGTTTAGCTTCAATACGGAGGCAGGACGTTGTTCGGCTTGTGATGGCCACGGTGCCAATCGCCTCGACATGGAGTTCTTGGCCGATCTTTGGGTTCCGTGTGCAATCTGCGAAGGCAAGCGATACAGCCGTCCGACGTTGCAGGTGGAGTTCAAAGGCAAATCGATCGCGGATTGCTTGGACCTCGACGTGCAACAAGCCCTCGAACACTTCTCGGCCTTTCCGAAGATTTACGAAAAGCTACAAACGCTTCACGATGTAGGGCTCGACTATTTGAAGCTTGGGCAACCGTCTCCAACACTCTCGGGTGGCGAAGCCCAACGCATCAAACTTTCGCGAGAGCTGAGCCGTCGCGCGACGGGTCGTACGCTTTATGTTCTCGATGAGCCAACGACAGGCCTGCATTTTTACGATATCGATTTGCTGCTGAAGGTGTTGCAAAGCCTGGTTGATCTCGGCAATACCGTGATCGTCATCGAGCATAATCTGGACCTGATTCAAGCGGCCGATTGGGTCATCGACATGGGGCCGGAGGGTGGTGCTGGTGGTGGCAAGGTACTGTGCCAAGGTACTCCAGAGGAGATTGCCAAGCAGAAGAAGTCGTTCACTGGCGTGGCGTTGAAAAAGTACTTTGAAACGCATGTGAGGGCCGATTCGAAGACGAAGTCGAAAGCTGTTAAGCCACTGACGAAAGCAAAAAAATCAATCAGTGCCAGTTTGGCTTTGCAGGATATTCACGTCGTTGGTGCTCAGCAACACAATCTGAAGAATATCGAACTGACGCTTCCTCGCAATCAAATGACCGTCTTCTGCGGGCAAAGCGGCAGCGGCAAAACCTCCATGGCCATGGACACGATTTACGCGGAAGGCCAACGGCGATTTGTCGAGAGCTTGAGCCCCTACGTTCGGCAATTCGTTGGCCAAATGCCAAAGCCGGTCGTTGAAAGAGTTGATGGTCTTAGCCCTTCGGTGGCGATCGAGCAACGAAACCTTTCGCATACTCCACGAAGTACCGTTGGGACCGTGACCGAGGTTTACGATTACTTCCGCGTTCTGTTTGCTCGATTGGGACAGATGCATTGCACCCGTTGCGATCAGCCTGTAAGCACGCAGACCAGCGATCAAATCGTCGATCGTTTGATGGCCTTGGGTACGGAAGCAGGGACCAAGGCATTGTTGCTAGCCCCAGTTACTCCGCATGCCAACCAAACCCCGGAGCAGTTCTTCGCCGACTTGCAACGAGAAGGCTTCGTCCGAATCCGAATTAACGGACGAACTCAGGAAATCAATCTCCTACCGTCGTTGCAAGAAAAGAGCCGTTACGAGATCCAACTCGTGGTCGATCGTATCCGATTGGATGGTAAGGATCGCAAGCGGTTGAGCGATAGCGTCGCTACTGCGCTGACCATGGGCAATGGTGTCATCCAGCTCGCCATGGTCGATGACGATCGAGCGGAAACGCACTGGGAGACGCATACGTTTTCCTTGCAATTGGCGTGTGCTCCGTGCGGACTGTCATTTCAGCCGCTTACGCCTCACAGCTTTTCGTTCAATACGGCTGTTGGATGGTGTCCAAGCTGCAGCGGCTTGGGGACTCAAACCGGAACGGACCCGGCGGCCTCGGTTGACGAGCTTCGTTCGCTCGAAGATGGAGCGATGCTGTTGTGGCCAAACCTTGAGAACCCGTTAGCCCGAGGTATGCTACGTGCGTTTGGTCGAGAGGCTGGTATTCCGCTCGATCGACCGGTATCGCAATTGCCGATGGGGCAGCGTTCGCTGTTGTTTCATGGAATGCCGGACCGTGAGATCGTGGTCTATCAATCCGATACTCATCCGCCAGAATCGACCAACAAGCAAATCGATCGAACGGTGGCTATGACGTTTCATTACCGAGGAGTCTTCCCGGCGTTGGAGCTCGCATCGAATTCGAACATCGGACTTCGCATGCGACTCTCCAAATTTCTGGCGGAGGTACCTTGTACTGCCTGCGGCGGTGCTCGTGTTCGTGCCGAGGCGGCGCATTCGCGATTTCGTTCGCATACGATTGCGGATATCGGACGCATGCCTATCGGTGAACTGCTCGCGGAAACGAAAACTTGGACTCTCGAACGTCGAGAAAAGAAGATCGCAGGCGAGTTGCATCGCGAGATCACGCAGAGATTGCAGTTCTTGGAGGATGTCGGTTTAGAGTACTTAACGCTCGATCGAGCGGCCAATACACTCTCCGGTGGTGAGGCTCAGCGCATTCGCTTGGCCAGTCAACTTGGCAGCGGATTGTGTGGCGTTCTCTATGTTTTGGATGAGCCCACGATCGGTTTGCACCCGAGAGACAACGATCGCCTCATCGGAGCTATGCATCGATTGCGGGATCTTGGCAATACGTTGTTGGTTGTCGAGCACGATCGCGATGTGATAGCAAGCAGCGACCAGCTTTGCGACTTCGGTCCAGGCTCTGGGCCATTGGGTGGTACCGTGGTCGCGCAAGGCACGCCCAAACAAATTGTCAAGCAGAAGGGCTCGATCACGGGACCCTTTCTTAGTGGAGCAAAATCGATCGAGCTGCCGAGCAAACGGCGGATCGCCATGCCCGCGGACATTTCGGCCTCATGTAGCGACTGGACTGAGTATTGTGAGCCGCCAAAGGGTTGGCTAACAATCCAAGGTGCGCGAGCTAATACGCTTCGCAATATCAACGTAAGTATTCCACTCGGGTGTTTTACCGCGGTGACGGGGCCGAGCGGCAGTGGTAAGAGCAGTTTGATCAACGGCATCCTTTATCCGTCGTTGGCCCGATCGCTTCACCGAGCCGACATGCAAGCCGGACCGCACGATAGCATCACAGGGACCAAAAACATCAACAAAGTGTTGCGTGTAGACCAATCGCCGTTGGGCAATTCTCCATCGAGCAACCCGGCGACCTACACAGGTGTTTTCGAGCATATTCGGCATCTGTTTTCGAAGTTGCCTGAGGCCAAGGTTCGAGGTTTGCATGCAGGCCACTTTAGCTTCAACGTGTCAGGCGGCCGGTGTGAAAAGTGTGAGGGGAATGGCCAAATTCGTATCCAAATGCACTTCTTACCGGATGTGTGGATCGAGTGCGACGCATGCCATGGCAGTCGCTACTCCGAGGAGATTTTAACGGTCAAGTATCGCGGCAAATCGATCAGCGATTTCCTTTCGATGTCGATCGGTGAAGCACGCGATTTGACGAGCGAGTTGCCCAAGATCCATGGAATGCTGAAAACGCTTTGCGAGGTCGGACTGGACTATCTGGCATTGGGCCAAAGCGCGCCGACGCTGAGCGGTGGCGAGGCACAGCGAGTGAAGTTGGCATCGGAGCTATGTCGGCCCGCGACGGGGGATACGCTGTATTTGTTGGATGAGCCGACGACGGGCTTGCATTTCGAAGACATTCGAAAACTGATGCATGTGTTGAATGCACTCGCGGACGCTGGTAACAGCGTAGTGGTGATTGAGCATAACCTCGACGTGATCAAGTGCGCAGACTGGGTCATTGACATGGGGCCTGAGGCTGGCAAGGCGGGAGGGCAAGTGGTCTTTGCAGGGCCAGCCGAATCGCTCGTTCGTTATGCGAGCGATGTGAGTTACACTATACCTGTAACGACTTCCGTAACCAAAAAAGCGACAAAAAAGGCATCCAAGAAGGCTTCTTCCGCGAAGGCTCCCGCCAAGTTGCTGCAAGTTGCAGAAGCCAGTGTTTTGCCAGCCAAATTGCGTTCCTACACAGGCGAGGCACTGAAAGCCGTTTTGAAACCAGAGTAAAACGATTGTCTCAATCGTTTTTGGAGCTTGGTAAATGAGCAAGTTGTGCCAAACTTCTTTAGCCCGGAGGGCGGTATATCTATGCCGGTGGCGTGAGCCACCGGCTCACTGTCCAGTTGCATTTTAGCCCGGAGGGCGGCACATTAGGGGCTCGCTCTCATTCGATTTAGCGTGACCTTTGTGCCGCCCTCCGGGCTTTAGCGAGACAGGCTGCAGTGGACCGGTGGCTCACGCCACCGGCAGTTCTTGTGCCGCCCTCCGGGCTCCTAATTAACCGTTAAAACACATGACGATGTGCTTATTACTGTTGACGCGTACAAACGCGGATGCTATTCCATTCAGACGGATGATCCTCTCTTTTCCGGTTCATACCATACGAATCGATGGTTCATTGGATTAGGAACGCTCAATGCCGATACTTCGATGCAATAAATGCTTAGTTTGCATCAGTATCCTGCAGTTGCTTTTTGCGCCACATCTACTTGCTGGAGACTTAGGTCGTTTAACAAAGGATCAGGTATCGAGTGGCTACGGGCAGCTTCAGGAGGCTCCAGCAAGTCCTCAGCAAAATCAAAATCAAAGCAGTCCGAATAAATCAATTTCAGCGCCGCGCCGCCCACAATGGGCTACATCGCATGATTATTGTCGTGATGAAGATACATTGAGTTCACAATGCTCAAAGCTTGCATTTGGAATTGTTGGTGCGGCAGCTTACGCAGTCGCTCAAAAGATCGACCCACCAGGGATATCGCTCTGGGAGTCACAGCAAATCCCGCGGGAGTTCCAGTTCAACACAATCTGGTATTTCGAAAGCCGAACGAACCAACAACTTTTGTTGGGGCAGCCAATGTCCAATGCTTCTCGATTTGACTGGACGGGAACACCAGGTTTTCAAGTTCGCTTTACGTCGCAGCCTATATTGAGGCTCGGGCAAGAGTTCCTGTTCGACTATGCGAAGCATGATGAACTCTTTTCGTTTTCGAATGTCACTGACTTTGCAACAAATCCAAACATTTCCTTTGCGCAGAATTCGGTAACAACCGAGCGAGTGTCGTCCTTGGCCGTGGGACAATGGAATATTCTTCTTCGGGAGCAACCTTACACTTTTGCCTTCGCTGGAATGCGTTGGTGGCATCAAGGGGATGAGCTTCGGTTAAACGTGGTACCGACAGGTGCAGCGTGGAATAACAAGTCG
This sequence comes from Pirellula sp., assembly GCA_031424235.1. Classification (GTDB taxonomy): domain Bacteria; phylum Planctomycetota; class Planctomycetia; order Pirellulales; family Pirellulaceae; genus JBKCUI01. The sequence continues at coordinate 747 of JANPHB010000197.1, read as the reverse complement.
AGATCGGACGCGCCGTTCTTTCAGATTGGGGGACAATATGGTGCGACGGGCACTCGCTGGATGTGGCTCAATCGAATCGGAGTTGGAATCGGAGCGACCAAAAATACGAGCCGCACAACCGCTACTAAGGTCATCGGAACAACAGACCGAATTGACGTTGCTGCAACAAACTTCTCCGCCCTGGTCGACTACAAATCGGAATTTGCGATGGCCTTTACAGAACGCTTGTCAGTCCGATTTGGAGCTCAATTGATTGGTATCTCAGGTCGAGTTCGTTCGTCGGAGCAAATCGACGTCACCAATTTGGCAACAAATGAGAGCCGCTTGAACAACGATTCGCTACTGTTAAGTGCTCTCTTTGCGGGGGCCAGTTATCAATTTTGAGAATGTCACATTTTGACAGGAAAATTTTTGACAGGAAAACATGTGCGTTTATTTTCCTGTCATCAATCTTTCTGTCAAATCTCTTCGGCGTCAACTGCTAAGCTACGTTTGAATGATCGGCTCAACTACCTTCGATGTGCATGTGTCTAGAATCTTGTTGCTAAGGAAAGCATTTGTCTAGCACAACGCGCGATTTTTGAAGTTGCACTGTATTGAGAAATGTGTAAGCGTTCACGACAACCAGTGTGATTTTGCGTAGCGGCGCGGGGGGCCGCATGGTGAGGGCTACGTTTGGCGAGCGCGCTTTGCTTTCGCATCCAGCAGGCGTTTTGCTCGGTCGTACTGCTTCCGCTCCGCTTTGTC
>JANPHB010000196.1:0-23104 GCA_031424235.1 Pirellula sp. | reverse complement strand
ACGCCGCCGGCAGAGATGTTTCGCCCTCCGGGCTGTTTTTGGTGCGCAACACGCGTCCGACATTCAATGCTGGGCCGTCACTCAATGCTGGGCCGTCGCTCAGCTCGCACCAATAACCCAAACGTAACCCAAACGTAATCCAAACCGGCGTGTCATGGCTTCCAAGCTACTTCAGATAACATGTACAATTGCCATTCTTTAACAAGGCAACGGCAACTTCCCCCTTACTTTCTCATTCGCTCACACCACCCTCATGAAACACGCTTCCCTCCTAGGCCTAACCGCTGCGACTCATACTCCATTCAATGCTGATGGCTCACTCAACTTGGCGGTCGTGGAGCGACAGGCGGACCATCTGATGGCCAATGGAGTCAATACAGTCTTCATCGGTGGCAGTACTGGCGAAAGCCATTCCCTTTCCCTGGCCGAACGACAATTGCTGGCCCAGCGTTGGTCGGAAGTGGTTCGGAACACGTCGCTACGAGTGGTCGTGCACGTTGGATCGAATTGCTTGTCCGATTGCAAAGCTCTGGCCAGCCAAGCTCAGAAACTCGGGGCTGTGGCCATTTCTTCGATGGCTCCGAGTTACTTCAAGCCCAAATCGCTTGACGTTTTGATCGATTGTGCGGCGGATATCGCCGCCGCTGCTCCCGAAGTCCCGTTCTATTTTTACGACATTCCCGTCCTTACGAATGTGCACTTTTCGATGCCCGATTTTTTAGCGCAAGCTCCCGCACGAATACCAACGCTGGCCGGGATTAAGTTTACCAACCCGGACCTAATGGCGTATCAGCTTTGTTTGCGAGCGGATTCCAATAAGTGGGATGTGCCGTTTGGATGCGATGAATTTTTGTTGGCAGCGTTAGCCCTTGGCGCAAAAGGTGCCGTCGGCAGCAGTTTTAACTTCGCCGCCCCTGTTTACCTCCGATTGATCGAAGCCTTTCAAAAAGGGGACATCAACACCGCTCGCGAAGAGCAGTTCCGGAGCGTACGGCTCATCCAGCTGCTCGCAAGCTACGGATATATGGGGGCTGCAAAGGCTGTCATGGGGTTCCTGGGAGTCCCTGTCGGTCCTGCTCGGTTGCCGAACGGTAACTTGTCCAACAGCCAAATCACTGAGTTGCGTCATAAGCTGGAGACGATGGGCTTCTTTGAGTGGGTGAAGCGGTGATGCAGCCTGCCGATCAGCCAGCTTGGCTAACCACCACCGATGGCCGCAGCCGTTTGCTGCATTGCTATCGCGATGGCCTGCTCAATAATACGGTTCCCTTTTGGTTTCCGCGAAGCGTCGACGTAGAGCATGGCGGTTTCGTGCATTGTTTGGACCATGACGGATCCGTTTTGGATACGGACAAATCGGTCTGGGCGCAAGGACGCATGTGCTGGATGCTGCTGACCCTGTTTAACACAATCGAGAAACAAACTGAGTGGTTAACTTGGGCCGTATCTGGGCTCAACTTTATCGAACGCCATTGCTTTGACACCGACGGCCGCATGTTTTTTCATGTTGCTCAAGACGGCAAGCCGATTCGCAAGCGACGGTACGCTTTTAGCGAAGCGTTTGCCTCGATCGCTTATGCGGCCCACTACCGAGCGACCGGGGAGGAACGATCCGCTCAGCGGGCCAATGACCTTTTCGATTTCTTCACGCATTGGAATTTTACGCCGGGCTTAGTGCCGCCAAAATACACCGATACTCGACCGATGATCGGCCTGGGGCCGAGAATGATCACGTTGATCACGGCACAGGAACTAAGAGCCAATCTTGGCGAGGCCCCTCGTCTGACGAAGTGGATCGATCGTTGCATTGACGAGATCGCGAGCTTGTTCGTGAAACCTGAGTTGCGAGTGGTGATGGAGACCGTTGCCCCAAATGGCGATATTGTCGATCACTTCGATGGCCGACTGCTCAATCCTGGTCATGCAATCGAGGGAGCTTGGTTTATTATGCAAGAAGGGCACTATCGCTCGGAATCAAGCCTGATCCGGCTTGGGTGCGATATGTTGGAGTGGATGTGGGAACGAGGCTGGGACCATGAATTTGGCGGTCTTTTTTACTTTCGCGATTTGCATGGCAAGCCCGTTCAAGAGTATTGGCAAGACATGAAGTTCTGGTGGCCACACAACGAGACGATCATCGCGACGCTGATGGCTTACGAGCTGACAGGAGACGATCGATTTGCGCGATGGCATCAGCGCGTGCACGATTGGAGCCACCGCCATTTCGGAGATCCAGAGGGTGGGGAATGGTTTGGCTACTTGCACCGCGATGGCCGACGAGCGACATCGACGAAGGGGAATCTGTGGAAGAGTTTTTTCCACCACCCGCGAATGCAATGGTTGTGTAGTGAATGGCTGGGAAAGTAAAAAAGAAGGTTGTACCGGACTTCAAGACTCTTTAGCGCCTCCAAGTATTAGCCACCGTCGCCAGACGGTGGAGCCATTTACTTTCCCTCAGTTTCCAAGTCCCGTTAAATTCTTCGGGAGGGCGAGGCTCCTGCCGAGCCTGGGTTGCAATGGTTCGGCAGGAACCTCACCCTCCCTTAGGATGATGAAACGGTCCTTAGTCGATACTATGCCACTTGCTTCAAAAACCCTTCGAGCATTTTTGCTCGAACGGGATTCTGCAATTTGGCGACCGCTTTGGCTTCGATCTGTCGAACTCGTTCTCGTGTTACCTTGAAAATACGACCGACTTCTTCGAGCGTGTACGAGAAGCCGTCGGTCAAGCCGTAGCGAAGTCGAATGATCTCGCGTTCACGATACGTTAAAGTCTGGAGCAACGAATCGATGCGATCTCGCAAGACGCCGTTGCTGGCATTGCGAACAGGGCTGTCGCTCGATGGATCTTCGATGAATTCGCCAAACGCATTGTCTTCGCCTTCGCCAACCGGTCGGTCCAAACTGATTGGGCTGCGACCGATGTCCAAAACGCGTTGGACTTCTTCGATCGTCATTTCGGCTACTTCGGCGATTTCGTACATGCTTGGCTCACGCTTGAAATCCTGTGTTAGTTTCTTTTGGATGTTCCGAAGCTTGCTCAGCACATCGATCATGTGAACTGGAATGCGAATCGTTCTGGCTTGATCGGCGATCGCTCGGGTGATGGCTTGGCGGATCCACCAAGTCGCGTACGTCGAGAACTTGAAACCGCGTCGGTATTCGTATTTGTCGACGGCTCGCATGAGGCCGGTGTTGCCTTCTTGAATGAGGTCCAAGAAGCTCAATCCTCGATTGCGGTACTTCTTGGCGATCGAGACGACGAGCCGCAAATTGCCGCTTGAGAGTTGTCGCTTGACCGCTTCGTACTCTTTGAAGTTCTTTTTGAAGTCTTCAACGCGGGCTTGCAGTGAGCGTGGGCTCTCTTGTGTGGTCATGATCAAATGGCGAAGCTCAGAGACGCATCGATTGAGCTCAGCGCCCGAACCCATGTTTTCGCGAAGGTAGTCGATGCGGTTCTTCAAGTAATTCATGCGTTGCGAAAACTGCTCAAGCTGTTTCATGAGCGGAATCACGCGGCGAGATCGGAGCGAGAGCTCTTCGACGAGCACCAATGACTTGAGGCGACGTCGTTGGTAGTTTTGGCGAGTGCGTTCTTTTTCCGTTTCTGACGTGCTCTTACGTACAACGCGCTGAAACTCGCGGCGATTCTCTTCGATCAGTGCGTCGAGTGTTCGCAAGTTGTGCGGCATACGAGCCGTGACTTGCTCTTTGGTAAGTCGCTCGGTCAGCGATACCTTGATCGTTCGGTCAAATGGCAAGATCCCGGCCGCGACTTTTCGAAGAATCTCGACGGTTTGACGAAGTGCAAAATCGTTTCCGAGCACAGCCCGACGGAATTTGCGGCGTGTGATTTCTATCTTCTTTGCCAAGGAAATCTCTTGCTCGCGGGAGAGCAAAGGGATTTCGCACATTTGGCTCAGGTACAATCGAATAGGATCGTTGGTGAGCTTCGGCATTTCGGAAGGTGTCGAGATCGAGTGTTCGCCATTGAACACTTTCAGCTTGTTGCGGGCTTCGATTTCGACTTCGGTTTCGTCGACAATGTTGACCCCAGCTCGCTCCAAGGCGACCAAAAGATGGTCTAGCTTTTCAGCCGTGTTGGCTTCATCGGGAAGATATTCATTGACTTGATCGTAGGTTAGATAGCCTTGCTGGCGACCGATCAAAACCAAATTTTCCAAATCATTAATTTGTGTTTCCACGAGATCAACTCCATTTGATGGTGGTACTCTGTTGTTACTGACCGTTCATCCGATGAACAGTCGTTGGGGGTCAACAACATGAATGCTTTTGTAGTCGAGTAGTCCCTCGACGTTGTTTCAACAATGATCGTTTTGAGGCTAGCGGCGGAATAAAATCTGCCGTAGCTGAATTCGTAAGAATTCAGAACCTGCTGAATTCTCGCGAATCCAGCTACTAGCCCTGAGGTGGGAAAAGGCCTTGTCGCACGCGAGCCTGGTGAATGAGATCATTCAGCAAACTCAAGGACGACTCCTCATCCAATTGTTTCTTTTCGAGCGATTGAATTTGCGAACGCCTCAGTGCTCGGTCATCTTGACCGCTCAGGTGCTCACATAGGGAATGCAATCGCTCGTCTGCTGTCATCATCGACAATGGTGTTTTGCGGGCCGCGTGTTCTTCGACACTTACGAGAACACTTTTCAAGCCCGGATCCTCCGTCGCCGACATGACACTGTCAAAGTCTAACGCATGTCCCTCAAGTTCCAAGTCCAAAACCAACTGAAAAAGTTTTTTCGCGGTAGTTGTTGTTAAGCTCGCAATCGGGAATCGCTCAATGGCCATCGGAGCAAGCTCAGGGTGCGTTACCATGATCTCGAATAGCTCGCATTCCGTTGCTGTTAGCTCGCTATATTTGTAAGCCACAAGCACCGGTGCAGCGACTTGTTCGGATCGTCGATTCGGATCAAATGCCTTTGGATTTTTTGTGTTATCCGCTGTTGGTGTCAGTTGTGTGCGGCGAAGTTCTTGGCGTTGTTTATCTCGCTCAGCCGTTTGCTTGCGAATCGATTCTAGTCGCAAGCGAATTTCGGATTGCTCGATACCAAACTGACGCGCGAGGCGTGCGATCAATTGGTCTTGCCGCAATCGCATGGCTTCATTCGATAGCAGTGAACTATGCGAAACATGAGACATGGTTGCCAGGACATCTTCGAGAGCGGTGTTCGCTCGGTGGGTGTCCAGTAAGGGATCGAAGCCTTGGCAAACTTGTCGCAGCTTGTGCTCGAGAGCATCGAGTGCGCCGCCGATTTGTTCTTTCAGTTTCTCGCCGTTGTACTTGATCAAGTAATCACATGGATCGAGTCCGTCAGGTAGCGTTAAGATTCGCAAGTCCATTTGGGCTGTAACGAAGAGCTCGAGGATTTCGCTGGCGCGCTTTTGTCCAGCTTCGTCGCCGTCGAGGAGTAGCACGACCGAATCACAATAGCGTTTGAGCAATTTGATTTGGCTTTCACCGAGGGCGGTTCCGCAGCATGCAACAGCATTGTGGATACCATGTTGGACGGCCATGATGACGTCTGTGTAGCCTTCCATCACAACAGCTTGTCGTGTCTTGCTGATCGAGTCCCGAGCAAGGTCGAGGCCGTAGAGTTGATGGCTCTTTTGGTATAGGCGAGTTTCGTTGCAATTCACGTACTTGGCGGAATCCTTGGCTGCTCCGGGAAGGATTCGGCCCCCGACGGCGATCGGTCTCGATTGTGCGTCGGAGATCGGGAAAATCGCTCGACCGCGAAAGCGATCGTAACGGGAACCGCGTTCGCCACGTGCCACCAATCCGACCGCTTCGAGATCGTCCGCCTTCCAGGATTTTGCGGCTCCTCGATCCAGAAGCCACGACCAAGACTCTGGGGCGTACCCGAGCTGGAATTTAGAAATGCTATCCTCCGAGATGCCGCGATCGAGCAAATACTTGCGGCAATGTTGGGCTCCGGGATCATGCAGCAAGCATTGATGGAATTCGCCGACGGCCCACTTCATGGCTTCGAGGAGTGATTTTTTGTCGTCGTTCGAGCCGCGACCTTTGCGGTTTTTGGGTTCCTCGATTTGGATGCCCGCTTTTTCGGCGAGCATGCGGAGGGCTTCTGGGAAAGAAACATTTTCCCTTTTCATGACAAAGCTAAAAACGTCGCCGCCGATGTCGCAGACCCAGCATTTCCATGTTTGCCGATCGGGATTGATCTGCATGCTTGGGCGTCTGTCGTCGTGGAATGGGCAGACGGCAACGAAACCTCGACCTTGACGGCGGAGCTCCATATAGGTACTCATCAGATCGACGATATTGATCGCCAACCGGACTCGATCTTTGACTTCGTTGTCAATTGCGAAGGACACAGGATTCCTAACGAGACGCGTTCAGGCAGATTGAGTACGCGTGTCTCTTCCTTGAGGGCTGGAGCGGGGATTCCAGGCAATGCCTTGCGAGCAAATTTGGGCCTTGAACGCAAGGGCATTTGAGTCGTCCGTGACTCGGGGAAAGAGTATGCCTCGAGGTTTGGTGCCGCGTCAACATCAGTTTCTTCGAATAATCCACTTTCCCCTCCTCACTTCGAACCATTCATTGTACCCTTTTGTCTAGGAACACAAGACTCCAGCGGCCTCGCTGGCTCCCCAATTCGCCATCAACCTCAACGCTTCCATGTTTGAATTTCTTCCGATCGCTCCTCCTGATTCGATTCTCGGCCTTAACGAGGCTTTCACCAACGACCCTCGAGCCAACAAAATCAATCTAACCGTTGGTGTTTTCAAGGATGAACAGGGGCGAACCCCCATTCTCAATACGGTCAAAAAAGCCGAAGAAATCCTTCTCAAATCGGAAACGACCAAGAGTTACATGCCGATCGAGGGGCACCCTGGTTATCTGAAAGCCGTCCTCGACTTGGTTTTCGGAACGAGCATCGACGTCGCACGTGTCGCTGCCGCTCAAACGCCAGGCGGCACCGGTGCTCTTCGGGTCGGAGCCGATACAGTCGCCCAGCATTTCCCAGGCACACGAATTTGGTTGAGCAATCCAACCTGGGCCAACCACGGCTCCATTTTTCAAGCCGCAGGGCTCGAAACACTCGTCTACCCGTATCTTACCGCCGACAAAACATCGCTCGACTTCTCGGCCATGATGAGCGAGCTCAAAGCACAAGGTCGACGAGGCGATTTGGTTTGCCTACACGCTTGTTGCCATAATCCTACGGGAATCGATCCGACCTTAGAGCAATGGCGAGAAATCGGCGAACTGCTCGCTGAGAAGCAAATGATTCCCTTCGTCGATTTCGCCTATCAAGGGTTCGGGGACGGACTCGAAGCGGACCGACTGCCACTGCACGCTCTCCTTGAGAAGAACTCCGAAGCGATCGTTTGCAATTCGTTCAGCAAGAACTTCGGGCTGTACTGTGAGCGAGTCGGCACGGTAATGCTGGTTGGCAAAGAAGCGTCGACAACCGAAGCCGCCTTAAGCCAGCTACGTCAATCGGTTCGGTGCAATTACAGCAATCCGCCTCGCCATGGCGCAGCAACGGTTGCAACGATTCTCAACGACGATTCTTTGCGAGCCGAATGGCAGGCAGAAGTCGATGCGATGCGGAATCGCATTTCCAAAATGCGGGATATGTTTATTGCAGGCATGAAAGGTACGAATGCCGTTCGGGATTTCGGTTTCCTCAACCGGCAGAAAGGGATGTTTTCCTATAGCGGACTGAACAGCATGCAAGCCGATTGGCTCAAAAAAGAGCGAGGTATCTACATTGTCGGTACGGGGCGAATCAACGTCGCAGGTATGGCTACCTCCACTATGTCAACACTCTGTAACGCAATCGCTGAGTGCATTCAAGCGACTTAGGTTTGGTCGATGAGCCCGTTTTTCGTTCCTGGGAAAGTGGTTGATGGCCACATGTTTCCAACGAGTTTGCACAATGAATTTGTTACTAGGGAGGGTGAGGCTCCTGCCGAACCTTTGCAACCATGGCTCGGCAGGAGTCTCGCCCTCCCGAAGATCTAGTACGCCTACGGCTGACTGTTAAACGAATCGAAGCTTTGCTTCATAGAGAGGTATTGGGACTTAACGGCCGGGACGTTGCGAACGCGGGGCTGGTCCGCGACGTTGCGAAAGGTTTGGAAAGCCCGTTGTCATTTCTGCGAGCGTCTTTTTAAGCCGCTCACCAACCTCGATGTTTTGGGACCAAACACTTTTTTGTTCGTGCGGGTCCTCATTCAGATTGAACAAAGATAGTCTACCATCCATCGATTGAATCAATTTCCAGTCGCCATCAAAAATGGCCATGTCGGAACCAGCAATGACAAACGGTTCTCGCTGTGGAGTATTGACATCAAGCAAAGCGGCCCAACGATCTTTACCGTCCATTTGCTGATTGGCAGCCAGTGAAACTCCCACCGCTGATGCGATCGTGGGGTAGAGATCTTGCGCCGAAATCGCTTGATGGTTTCGCGTTCCTGGTTGCAGTTTTCCTGGCAATCGCATGAAGCAAGGGAGTCGGATTCCTCCTTCGTATACGGAGCCCTTGCCGCCGCGAAAAGGTATGTTCCTACCTGTTTGGTCGGCACCATTATCGGAGATGAATACCACAAGTGTGTTCTCGGATAACCCCTGAGTCTCGAGCGCTCTCAAGATACGAACAACCGCTTCGTCGAAGGCGTCGACCACTGCTGCTCGCAGCGCATTGGCTTTGCTAAGGCTCTTGTACTTGTCCAAAAAAGATTCTGGGGCGCTAAGCGGAAAGTGTGGGGCGTTGAAGGCAACTTGCAAGTAAAACGGTGATTTTGTGTCGCGTTGGTCGATGAGTCGAATGGCTTCGTTGGCAATTAAGAAGGTTGAATAGCCTGTCTCATTGACGGTCTGGCCGTTGCGTTGCCAATCGACTTCACCTCGTTTGTTGGTATGCGCGAAGTAGTCGATCTCTGGGCCTTCGAAGCCATAAAAATGATTGAAGCCGCTTTGCAATGGCGGACTGGCCGTGCCGAGATGCCACTTGCCAACCAACCACGTTTGGTAGCCCGCAGACTGCAATGTCCGTGGCAACGTAGGTAGGCCAGCGGGTAATCCAGGTTCTCTTGCCCCTAGCGCGTAAGCGATTCCAAATCTTCGAGGCATTTGCCCTGTTAGCAGTGCGGCACGTGAAGGACTGCAAAAGGGGTAGCCATAATATCTCGTTAGCTCAACTCCTTCGCTCGCAAGCCGATCGATGTTGGGAGTACGGCTCGCGCCACCGTGCATCCCTAAGTCTCCTGAACCAAGATCATCGGCGAAAAGAATTAACACATTGGTTTTCGTGTTTTCAAAAACAGCAATGGCGTCTGCATCCGGAAATAACAAAAGAACCAAGATGAGTACAATTGCATAGGGTAGAGTTCGGAACGGCATTCGATTTTCAATTGGAAGAAATGTATAAAAGGTAGCAGGCACATTCCATGTGCCGTCCGCAACTCAAAAAACGTTGGTTTTTGGTTACGGCACACGGAGTGTGCCTGCTACTTTCGATGTGAAATACGATAGTTTGGCCGGCAGCCAAATGGCACTCAGTCTGTTAGCGGAACGGCGCAAGCCGTCCGGTGACGTGACTTCGTTTAACAGTCAGCCGTAGGCGTACTTCCCCGAAAAACGCGGTACGCCTCTGGCTGACCGTTAAACGACTAAAGCAATAAATCGCAAGCCGTGAGGAGCCTTTAGATGCCGGGAAAAATCCGATTAAGGTTGTGGATCAGGCCGACGTGGTCGTTCGCCACCGCCACCTCCGCCACCTCCACCTCCGCCCGCTCCTCGACCACCTTCACGTCCGGGGCCACCTTCACGTCCGGGGCCACCTTCACGCCCTGGTCCGCCTTCACGCCCTGGTCCGCCTTCACGCCCTGGTCCGCCTTCACGGCCTGCTCCACCGGCGCCTTGGTTTCCATGACGTTCAATAAAGGAAGCGATAAACTTTTGCAGTTCATCTTTTCCAAGTTTGCCATCTTTGTCCGCATCGAACTCCATTGCATGACTGAACATGCGATCTGGGTTTACGGTAACGCCTTGTCCGCCGCCGCCAGGTCCGCCGGGCCCTCGGCCTTCACCACCGGGGCCACGGCCCGCTCCGCCAGGTCCTCGGCCCTCACCGCCAGGTCCACCAGGACCGCGACCTTCAGCGCCAGGTCCTCCCGGCCCTCGTCCTTCGCCACCAGGTCCTCCCGGCCCACGCCCTTCGCCACCAGGTCCGCGTCCTTCGCCACCAGGTCCTCCAGGCCCTCGTCCTTCACCGCCAGGACCACGGCCTTCGCCACCAGGTCCGCCCATTCCTGGTCCGCCCATTCCGGCTGGTCGGAATTCTTCTTCCGATAGTTTTCCGTCTTTGTTCTTGTCGATACTCAATAGAGCAGCAGTTGCGTTCTTGATTTCTTCTGCCGAGATCGTGCCATCATGATCTGCATCCAAGGCTTCTACCAATGGAGAGCGTCCGCGAGGAGCACCAGGCCCATTACCGCCGCCGGGCCCGCCAGGACCACCGCCACCGCCGGGCGGTTGAGCCATCGCATTCGACGCTCCCACAACAAACAAGACACCAAGAGTCCACATACATCGTTTCATAACCGTCACTCCAGAGGATTGGGTATTCTTTTGATTCAATTGCCCAAAGGGCTTTTTGCTTTTCACCGACAAGGTGATCGGCTATGCGTTCAGTCGTTCCGACATCAGCAATACCGACATTTCGTCAAACTGTTCCACTTGCTCAACGACTTGTTTCTTCGATATTTATTCGACAACACGAAATACGTCATTCTTCTTGAAGACGATTGGGCCGCTTCGTCCGTTTTCTGTAAACTCAATATGGCAGTCCAACAACACTCCGACAGGTGCGTCGTCGGCGATCGTGATTTCTGCCGTTACCGTGTTCCCTTCGCGTTTTATCGAGGTGGCTTCGTAAGGGCCGATTTGCACCCAGTTCGGTTTGTCGTTTGGAACCCGACGTCGTACTCCATTTTCAGGCTTGAGTTCAAACTCGATCGAATGGGTCTTGCCACGTGACGCTGTCCCAGGACGGACCGATGCGATCACTTTATCCATGCGATTTTCACCCTGCTGGGTGTTGTCGACCAGCGGTCCGGTTTGACCACCTCGCAACCCGCGGTTGTTGGATGTTTCCACCACCCCTGCGTAGCCACCTAAAATGTATGGAAACCTTCCAGGTGTTACGTGATAGTGGTAACCCCGAATATCATCAATGTGACCGCTGCAAACATCCAAAGCATTCGATTTTCCTAAATCTTTTGCCATTACGCCTTCGGATTCGTACGGGCCGTAAAGAGGGAAACCGTCAAATGCGAAGCCAATAACGGGTGAATGCTGCTTGCCATCGTCCTTAAACGGGGACTTCACGCATGTCGGATATTTGTGGTAATGGTAAACGCCCGTTTGCTGGGGGTGCCCACAGCAGGAATCCAACCACACTTCGGAGTATCCCTCGACCGCATTCATCCCCTCCATCTCAAATGGATTGAAAAAGACCACACCGTTCAAGGCCGTTCCGACGGGGCCCATCGGCAACCGAGTGATCTTGTCCGCAAGCTTGGGGACGAGTGGCAATCGAAATGTGAATTTCTGAACCCGAATCGAATTTGGATTTCCGCTGTTTGGAAAAACGGCGGTCGGATGGTTCGGGTATCCTTGGCTTTCCATGATCAAGAACTGTTTGTCGTGACTAATCTTGACGTTGTCGATTCCGTCCTTGTTGGAGTCTTTCGTATGGTACGAAAAAAGATCGACATACCGATCGCCATCGTGGTAATAGTAAATTGGATTTTCACTGGGGCCAACAAACCATCGTCCGCCGATTCCGGTCGCCCCCGCTGGCAGTTCGTCGGCCAAGCAATTTCCTAGGGAAGCGACAAGCAAACCCATTGCCAAAATCAAGCTGGCTGACCGTATCATTTCAAAAATTTTGAACATCATGCTTCCTTGTGTTTCCCAGAGTGTCGAACAATTGTCTCTATTGTTCAGGGCAACGATTGGGACAATCGTGCGACACTAAACGCTCGAAATCAAAAACCAGGCTGAACCGACACCCAAACTAGCATACCACCCTGAATTTTCCGTGAAGCGGGCCACGAAATACTAGCCAAAATTGCCGTGGTTCCTTCGTGATCAGCTCGCATCAACTAAAATAGAGTAGAAACGTCTCCATCGGAATTGCGTTTTGGCTCAGCCGTAGGCGTGCTGTCAAAGAAGCATAGTACGCCTGCGGCTGACTGTTCAACGACTAAATCAGAAAGCCCTCAAGTATCGGGGCTACCCAAATTACGGCTCGGAGAGCCTCGCTACACTTTTCAATAGTCGAAGAAACCTTGGCCAGTTTTGACACCGAGGCGATTACTGTCGACATAAGGCTGCAGGATATCGACTAGCGGCTGCCATTCTTCGTCACCGTCGACGAACCTCGCATGCGACATCGTTTGGTGAATCAAATCGACTCCGATCTGATCCATAATTCCAAACGGACCGATCGCCATGCCTGTCACTTTCTTCCAAGCCATATCGATATCGGCGGGCAACGCTACTTTCCGATCAACCAATTGCAGGGCAGATTGCAGTAGCGCCTTGAGCATCCAATTGAATACGTAGCCGGGATTTTCGATCCGCTGCACAAGCGGTGTTTGCCCAATGCGAATCGCCAAAACAACCAGCCGCTGAATGGTTGCATCGTCGGTCGCCGGACCAGAAGCGATATCAACCAACGTGGCTCGCCAGATCGGGACATGAAAGTGCAAGTTGGCAAATCGCCCTGGCGAAATGACGTGAGGCTGCATCATTGATGGAGTGAAATAAGAACTGTTCGATGCGATGACGGTAGGAGAAGCAAATCGCTCGGAGTACGTTTTGATGATTCTCCGTTTGAGCGAAAACTGTTCGCTCACGGACTCCAAAATCAAATCGAATTCACCCGACAGAGCATCGATGTTAGCTGCCGTGTGAATTCGCCCAGCAAGTTCTTCACGCGGGACTTCCGGCCAGTAACCTTGCTCTGCGAACGGTTCTCTCTGATCGAGGATCCACTGTCGCGATACCTCAAGAGCAGCCGCGTTGTTGTCCACTAGCGTTACATCCAAACCATGCGAAGCCATTTGGCCGGCGATTTGCCGCCCCGTCCAGCCAGCGCCGATGATCAAGATTCTCTGAATGGGCCCGAAGGTTGGACTCAGGGCCGGGGCGTTGGCGATGTTAACGTTGGTTGGTTCGGTAGGAGCCATTGCTGCTGATGATGCTCGCACAGTGACAAGAGTTGTTCGGCTGCTCGTGCAGCTTGCTGGTGGGCATCATACCATGCTTGCTGCCGATCGAGCAGGCGTGCCAACCTCTCTCGCTTGAACTCAGCGTCTGATAGCAATTCAAGTCCTACTGGGCTTGATTCGCATACGCTTGGGGATGAAGCAACGGGAACCACTTCCAACGGAGCGTAAACTTGCGCGGGCTGTTTCCCGAGATGCGATTTCGGTGCGGACTCGGCCCTATCAACGCGCAATTGACACTGTCCGTTTGGATTCAACCCAAGAATAGCATCCAAAGCCGCGGAATCGCAGTCAAAGCTGTTGCTCGAACTGCGATGGTCGCTAGCAGAAAGCTTTCGGACGCTTACTTCCATTTGTTCTTCGGTGGGACAAAGGAGTCGATTGCGGCCAGTTCGTCGCCGTTAACGGACGCGCCAAAGCGAACGCCTAAATCGTTGATCTTGTCTGCAGCCACTTCTAACTGCTCACGGTTGTTCAATTTCAGCGAGACCGACTGAGCGATCGCGATCGTCTCCGCTAAGACTGGATGATTGACTTTCGCTTGTGCCGACTTCAATCGCTCAAGTGATCGAGCTGTTCTTTGAGCAGAGGTGATCCCGAATGTGGCCTTCTCGGTCGCCATCGCGGTCGCTCGCATGCTGAACTCCAAGTCCGCGATCATGCCGGCTAGGAACAAAGTTCGTAAGCGAGCTGGTGTCTCAACGGCATTCGATTTGCCATCGGTGCGAACGAAGTTATGTCGAATGGTTCCTTGCGACCAGCTGACCAATTCGAAGTCCAGGCTTCCGGCATTGTGGCCGCCGATGTTTACCAGTTTTTCGTCTGGAACGGTATGGCAACGATAGCAGCTTTGAGCAACGAGATACACATTGACTGGGTTTCGCATACCAAGGTCGATACTGGCCGTAAGGCGCTTGATGCGATGATCCGGCGATTCTTGTTCACGCGTTGCGCTTGGTCCTCCATAGTCGTTGTGCACAGCGATCCAATCCTTTGCCGCACCATGGCATGATTCGCAAGAAACGCCAGCGATGGCATCCAGGTGATTGTCGACGGTGCCCATGGTATAGTGGCATTGAATGCAATTTGAGTCATTCTTGAAATTCGTAATGCCTAGTTTGTCGGCGATCTTCTGAGCTTCGGGCTTGCGATGAAGTGTTAGAAAGGTATCGCTGTGCGGTGTCCGTTTCCAAGTCTGAATCTCAGCTGCGTGGCATTTTTCGCAGCTCTGGACACCCAAGACATTATGGGGTGCCAAGGCTAGATTCCATTTGCGGTCGCGAGGATCCGCTTTGTCAGTTGTAGGACTAGCCATTCCCATCGCAATCGATACAAACAGCAAGACGCCGCAGATGAGTCCCGTTCGGTTGATTGCAGTTCGGTTCAATTGGTCTTCGCTCACGTTTCGTGTTCTCGCGTAGGTTGGTAACAGCCGACGAAGTCGTTTTACGATTATTTGAGCCTGAGGCGCTAGCCGATTTTTGTACGTTGAAAGAAATCGGCTAGCGCCTCAGGCTCACTCCTTCTTCGGACGCATTCGACATGCGAGCTTCAGTCGATCTTGGGAAACATAGGCTGTATCTTGCAAGCAAGCGTTTGGAAATAGATAATCGCCGCACCTTACGACGCGGGAATTCGCGGCACGACCCGCACGACCTGCTTTTTCCTACTAAACGAATACCCATTGGTGTCCTGGAGAGCCAACGATCATCAGCGAAACGCCACCCAATGAGAATCTTCCAAACACAGCGAAATTGACGTCGCGAGGGGCTGCGGTGCGAATTGAGCGGATTGTGTCGGGCGGACAAACTGGGGTCGACCGCGCAGCGCTTGATGTAGCGATTGCTTTGGAGATCCCTCACGGTGGTTGGTGTCCACTCGGCCGTATCGCAGAAGATGGCCCAATTCCAAGCTGCTATCAACTTGAGGAACATCCCTCACCGAAGTACTCCGACCGAACCAAGCGTAATGTGATCGACTCGGACGGGACGCTAGTTCTCTACAATTCCGACCTTGAGGGAGGAACGTTTAAGACATTTCGTTATGCGGAGTGCATTGCCAAACCTTGCCTTAAGATTCTCTTGACGCACCCTGGACGAATCGAGCGAGTCCATGAATGGCTCGAGAAAACCAACGTTCGGACCCTCAACATTGCAGGTCCACGGGCGAGCAAGGAGCCCGAGATCTACCAACGGGCCTTCGACTACTTGATGCGGGTATTTGCTTAGGCGTGCGGCAGGATGAGACATTCCCGTGGCACAGGCTGCTAGCCCACTGCTTTTATCATGATCTGTTAGACTTCACCGAAGCATTTTACTCGGGAGGGTGAGGCGGTGAGGCCACCGCTATAAACATCTTTTCGATGCCAAGTAGAAGTAGTTTGGGACCATTGTCCCGAACTAGTTTAATGGACGGGACAATGGTCCCATCCTACATCGGCAGGAGCCTCGCTCGTGAGGCTCCTGCCGAACCGTGGTGTTGCAAGATCGGTGCTTTTTGCTTTCGCCCTCGAAATTGTGGTGCGAGTCACTAGCTGTGAAGCATCTTGGGCAAATAAAAACAGGGTTTGATGTAGCGAAAGTCGTCAAGACTTTCGGCTGCATCGCATAAACGACCGAAACTCTTGACGAGTTTCGCTACACAATGCTTGCCAAAGAGTGAGGGAAGTAAAGCCAAAGATTGGGGATAATGACTAGGCTGACGCCCATCGGCTAATTGACCGCAACGGTGCCGACGATGCTTGTTTTTTGAACTATGCGGATTTGCTTGGTGCAACTATCTTTTATGGTCCTCGAACGAGGGGGAGGCGGGTTTGCATGAATGGAACTAATTCCAGCCCCGTTCTTCATTGCTCTGTTTAACAAGACCAAATTTATGCCCAGAACGATTGCAATTGGCGACATCCATGGCTGCTTAACTGCTTTGAACGCTTTGCTCGACGCAATTCAGCCCACCAAGGAAGATACGATTGTAACGGTTGGGGATTACGTGGATCGTGGTCCGGATTCACGTGGAGTGCTCGAGCGATTGCTCCAATTGGAAGAAACAACCAACTTGGTCGCATTGATGGGCAATCACGAGGAAATGCTGAATGCCGTCCTTCGTCGCGAAATGGAGCCTTACAGTTGGCTCAATCACGGAGGGGTTGAAACAATGGAATCTTATGGCTTTTCCGGTGATCTTGGGTGCGTACCAAAATCACACCGAGATTTCCTTGATCGGATGGAGGATTACTTTGAAAACGATTCGCATTTCATTGTGCACGCCAACTACGATCCGGATTTGCCACTTTCCGAACAGCCTTCGGATTTGTTGCGATGGGTTAAGATAACCAACGTTCTGCCTGGCCCGCATTTTTCTGGGAAAAAAGCGGTTGTCGGGCATACGCACGATCGTCAAGGAGAGATCTTTCAAGTTCCGCATTTGACTTGCATCGACACCTACTGCTACGGCGGAAGGTGGTTGACGGCTATGGAGTTGGAGACAGGAAAAATCTGGCAAGCCAACCCAGATGGTTCAATGAGAGATATGATCTGATACGGGACGATTCTCCCTAGCACGACGCGCAAGTTTTGAAGTTGCACACTTGTGTTTTTGTAGCAGAATTCGTGAGAATTCAGGCCGCGTCGTGATTGCATAGCGTCTGAATTCTCACGAATTCAGCTACATTTTTCAACAGGGGGCAACTTCAAAACGGCGCAAGCTAGTGAGCTGGATGCTGGAATCCTACACGACCGTTCGCATAAGTACGAAACTCTTCAAAGGCCGATTGCGTGGCGAAAAAAAACAAAACCAAACAAGATTCGATTGAAAAAGAGCTTTCGGGGATCAACGACGCAGCGGGCGATTTGATGGAGTCCGCTTTCTGTCTTTCTGCTTACAAACTTTATGGCGAGCTTCGATCGCGAGCTCGTTCCGAGGGGCAACTTGGTTTCTATGTTTTTGGCACCTTCTTTCAAATGACATTGTCCCAAAGACTTCTTCAGTTCGAAACAGTTCGGGAACGAGCAGTCGAGTTGATCGCAATTTTTGAGGACGAGGAGCAGGCTCGCAAGATTGAGCCATCTCTCGATCTCGATCAATACGAGAACATGATCTACTCGATGGGGGCTTGCGCTTATGAGGTCTTGGCGGAGGCGACTGGGGCGCTTGACGGTTACAATTCGGAAGGCATGCAAGAATGCTTGACCGGTGGCATCGAAGTTTGTCACCGCATCGGCAAACTGTCGTGCATCCAATGCTTCCGGGAATACGCTTGTGATACGCATACCGCTGCCGATGACTACGAGTTGGCACGCTATCATTGCAAGCAGGTGCTCAATCAGGAAAACGATTTTCCAGAACGGGGTGATCGCCGATGGCTGGCTATGCTCCGTCTAGCGACGATGGATATTTTCGAGGGGCAGCATGAATCAGCGCGATCGAAGCTTGAGCAGGCGGCGGAACTGGCGCTCGCGAAGAGTGTCAACGATCCGCCTGGTGCGCAGGTAGCTGTGATGTTGGAACGCCATGCGCTGGACCTCATCGAAAACCGACCCATGGACGAACGGACCCGCGGCTTACTGACGGGGCTGCCACCACGAGGCGAATGCCCTGAGTACGATTTGGACGTCGACTTGTTGACTGCGGTTGGGCACGCAATGAATCAGGAATGGGAACAAGCCGAAAAGCTTCTTGTGTCCTGGAATAAAAGTCTCAAGCAAGGTAAAGCGATCACGAAATGGCTAGAGTCAGGAATCCGGCTCGTTGCCTTGTATCGCTTGCGAGGGGACATGACCAAGGCAAAGCGATTGAGTGTTCAGTTTGAGGAGGTTGCCACCAAGGCCAACGATTGGCAGTCGATCCGAAGGCTCCATCAAATCCTAGATGATTCGGTCGAAATCACCCCGCTTGGGACGGTGATCAAAAACACTCGGGGGCCAAGTGTATTGCCGCAACCGGAACCCTCCAATGTTGCCACGGACATGGAGGTCAAGCCGCTCGACGAAACGAAAACCGAGGAAGCGGAAACCAAAGACCCGACGCCGCTTGGACCTTGGATGGATGATTTGACGGAGCGCATGCACAATGCTGGCAAAGCGGCTGAAAAAGATTCGCATTCGAAAGTCGATGTCACTATTTTTCGACAAGAACTTCTGGACCGGCCTGTCAAGGATTTTTCTCATCCCGAGGATATCGGACGGGCAATGTATCTGATGAACTTTTTGATCACTCCCGATTGCGATCGGGCCGCGGTGTGGAAATGGGCAAACACGCTGGTTTCGTCGAACCAGGAAGTTGCCTATTTGATTTCTTTGCTTGGTCGGCTCGGCATGACGATCAGCATGCTGGATCGATTGACGGCCGAGTTGAATTTCGATTCGAAGCATACCGTGTTCAACGACGTGGATGACTTGGACGATCTGGATGACTTCGACGAGCCAGCCAATGAGAAAGACCTACCTCCGACTTCGATCAGCAATGAACGATTGGAGCAGCTGATACGAAAATCGTTGCAGATGGAGGCAACGGGAGTAAATAACAATTTCCGAGCTGCCGAGGTCTTTGAGTACATTGGGAACGCCGGTGAAGCGGAACGTTGCTACGCTCGAGCATTTAAGTTGGACCGAACACGGGATGATGCCGCATTGGCCCTTTCGCGAATTTATTCCGAAACGGACCGTCTGCAGGATGCATTGTATGTTCTCGATCTTTGCATTCGAGAAGGTGGGGATTCGGGCGAGTTGTTGTTTGAAGCGGCGCTCAAGGCGCACGCATTGACGCAGCATGAGTTGCAGGTCAGCTTTCTGCAGAAGCTTCATGAGCGTCATGCCCCAGGGCCGTGGACCAACTATTACTTGAGCTCCGGTCTGCTTGAGTTAAAGCGTCCTCAGGAAGCGCTTGAGGCGATCGATCGCGAGGTGCTTTTATTTGAATCGAAAGGGTTGCATATCGATTCGGTTCGAGCCGCGGCGTATGCCCAACTCGGGCAATCGAGCGAAGCGGCCAAGTTTGTGCGGCTTGCCCTTTCTAGGCCGCTCGCCCAAATCAACGATTTAACTTTAAGCGGTGTCTCGGGAGCTTTCGAACGTCTCATCACAGCAGCCAAGATGTGTCCTGACGAGCGCGCGTTGCAGTTGGAGGTTGAGCACAAAATGCTGGTTGCCGGCATCGCGACTGAAAGTTACTTTGAACAAGTCAGGGCGGATGAAAAACCGTGTGATCTTTATTTGTATCAGTGCTATATTTCTCAGCCTCTTGATTCCGCGTGGCCGGAGTCGGAGGGATGCCTACCAGATCAGACGGAATGGATGACGTATATTGCGCAGTGGGGGGTGCTTGCCCGCGATGTTGCAGAAGCAGAGGAAGTTGCGTTGCAGTGGCAGGCCAAGTGCTATCCGTTGGAGAGTACGCTGGTTGACATTGACAGCTCGGACGAGTCGTTGCACGATCGACCAGGCATTGCATTCCAAGGACCTCGGTTCCCGGAAAATGATTCGCTTGCAGACGACGAGGACGAGGAAGATAGCGACGACGAGGATGATCGCTATTAGGCGAGCGGCACGGTTCGATATCTAAGCATATCGTCACAACTAAACCGTACTAACCTTCTGCGATTGAATCGCGAATGCGATGGGATTTTTCAGCCTGGGGTGAAGTTCACTCTCGTTCCAAGGCTCTGCCTTGGAACGCACTGCTTTCGAGGCTCCGCCTCACGTTTTTGTGACTCAGGAGGCGGGAGCCTCCGATGCATTGCGTTCCCAGGCGGAGCCAGGGAACGAGTTCACTAGCACGACGCGCAAGCTAGTGAAATGGATAGTCGGTTCACTAGCTCTTGCGTCGTGCTATGCGAGTAGTCGGGTGACGATCGCTCTGAGGTCGGCGATTTCGCAGGGTTTCGGGATGATGTCTTGAACTCCGAGGGCGATAGCCTGGGAACGTAGCTCCGAATCGATGTAACCCGATGTTATTGCAATTGGCAGGTTCTTTCGCATGGAACGCAGTTTGCGAGCCATATCGATCCCAGACAAACCCGGCATGTTGTAGTCAATGAGTACGAGTTCAAATTCGGATGGGTCGACGCAGAATGCCTCAAAGGCTTCGCGTGAATTGGTATAGTCGCTCACGAGATAGCCGAGATGCTCTAACAAGAACTTAAATGATGTAAGCACTGGCTCATCATCATCTACGATCAAAATATGTGGACTGTGTGTTTGATTCGTCTCAACTTCCTTTTTTGCAATTTCTGCGGGGACATCGGGAGTCGTTGGGGTACTCTCTTGACGAGATGAAATGGTTGGCAAACAAATGGTGAAAGATGTCCCTACACCAGGTTTGCTTTCCACCGAAATAGTGCCGCCGTGCGAAGTTACGATTCCGTGAACAACGGACAGTCCAAGTCCTGTTCCCTCTCCGACTTTTTTGGTAGTAAAAAAGGGCTCAAAGATTCTGGCTTGGACGGAAGCATCCATGCCGCAACCGTTGTCCGACACTGTTATGCGGACCCACGGATTTGGTTGGCTTGATTGATTCGTTTCGCGATGGTCTTGGGTTCCAGATGCCGTCGCGACGCAATCAAGCGTAATGAGGATTTGGCCTGCTTTTCCTAGCATCGCTTGCATTGAATTGGTTGCAAGATTAATAATGACTTGCTCCATCAATGTTGCATCAGCGAGGATAAGTGGTACGTCATCGGCTTGATTCACTTGTAGAGAAACCCGAGCTGGAAATAATGCGCGAAGAAGTCGAATCGACTCTTCCACAACCAATGCAAGTTGCGTTGGCTTGAGATCCGTTTGCTGCCGTCGACTAAAAGAAATGATCTGGTTGACAAGGCATTTCGCCCGAACGCCCGCTTTCTTAATTTCCTCCAAGTTGTTGTCTATTCCTTGGTTTGGCACGCTGTCGGCTTTTAATTGTGCAAGCTCTGTATTGCTGAGGATAATCGCAAGGATATTGTTGAAGTCATGCGCGATTCCGCCTGCCAGAGTTCCCACAGCTTCCAATTTTTGGGACTCGCGCAACTGCGATTGCAATGCTTCGTGCTCGGCTTCGGTTTCCTTGCGATCCGTGACATCAGCTAGAAATCCGTGCCATAATGTCGAGCCATCGGGCTCTCGTTCCGGGATGGAGTTGCCTGAAATCCATCGCGTTCTCCCGTCTTTGGTTAGCAGTCGAAACTCCTGTTTCCAAGGTGACTGCTCCCTTGCCGATTTTCGAATCGACTCATCCATTTTGGCTTGGTCATCAGGATGATGCATCGCAAATAGGTGCGTCGCGTCTTGCTGTAGGTCCTCGGGGGCAATCGAATAGAGTTCCCTAATTCCTTCACTCGCGTAGGGTAGGCATGATGTTCCGTCGGGACGCAGTCGAAACTGAAAGACAACACCCGGCACCTCCTTTGCTATCTTCTCCAAACGGACCAACGCTTCCTCACGCTCCGCTTGGGCTTTCCGGAATTCCGTAGTATCCGACCCAACGATAAAGAATCCGATCACGCTTTGCTCACGGTCCATCTCGGGAATCAAGTGGATGAGCGACGTACTCGTCTCGGATTGCGAATCGGAATGTTGAAGCTCGAAACAAACAGCCTCACCGTTGATGGCGCGATTTGCAAAAGGTCGCAGTTTTTCATAAAAACTCTTTCCGAGAACATCGGACATGTGCTGTCCAATAAGCAATTCCCTGGGCTTGCCTGTGAGATTGGTACAAAACTCGTTGACGAACAAGAATCGAAAGTTTGCGTCCAAACGCCCGATCGGCCCCGGAACAGCATCCGCAATCAAACGCAGCTCGCGCTTCCTATCCCTAAGAGTTTTATCCTGACGCTCCTTGTTGATGGCTATGATGGCGATCTGAGTGGCCAGTTCTAAGAATTGAAGATGTTCAGGCGAAGGTCGTGCAGGCTCTCGCTTATAGATCGCAAAGGTACCGAGCAATTGGCCGTGCGCGTTGACGATTGGTGTCGACCAAGATGCGACCAACTCAGCCGAAATTGCCAATTCACGAAAATCGTTCCAAAGCGGATCGAGGCGAATATCCTCTACCACAACGAGTTCTCGTCGAAACGCAGCCGTACCACAAGAACCACTTGAATCACGAATGGGAACGTTTTTTGTTCCTGCCCGAAATGCCTCTGGCAAACTTGGCCCAGCCCCATACTGTAAGCTGTCACCATCCTCTTCAACCATTAGGACAGAGCAAAGCAAATTGCCGAAGTGCGTTTCGATGGCCAAAGAAAGCGCATTGAGTGTATCTTCAAGCGATGCTCCACTCGCAATCATCAGAAGTAAGTTTTTGTGCAGCTTTGCGACGGTGTCTCGTTCAATTCCGTTGTCGCTTTTTCGCAACTCGTCGCATTCGGTCTTTACTCGCCGAAGCTCCTCGTACACCAGTTCCAATTCGATACATTGGTGTTGGTGTTCGGAATGCAGTAGCTTCAATGCGTCGATAGGAAGATTTTCGAGATTCTGAGTCCCGTCTTCTTTCCTTGCTAGCAAAATGGATTTCGCGCGTTGATGCAGTGACATGTTGATTCAGTTTAGGCGGCACAAATTGGATCAGTCCGGCTAATGGTGCAGTTGCTTACACAGGACAGCTTTTCGGCCTGTTAAAGCGGCATTACTAAAATTCTACCGCAAAAGGAAGAAAGCATGTTGAATTGTGAGCGTTTATTCTAAAACAATTTGTTCGGTAATCCACATTTTTTAGGGCGGTGGCTAGCACGACGCGCAAGACTAGTGTTTCCTCGGAGGCCGTCTCGCTTTTGAACCCTACAAATTATTTGACCGAAATTGGGAGGGCGAGGCTCCTGCCGAGCCATTTACTCATCAAGCTC
>JANPHB010000195.1:0-10569 GCA_031424235.1 Pirellula sp. | reverse complement strand
CTTGGCGGTGCGACGAATCCGGAGGTGTCATTTTCATCACGCGGACCATTAGAACACCAAAGCGGTGTCCGGTCGGGACAAGCCCAAATGGCGTTGAGTTAAGTCTAACCCCGTAGCGGAAGTTGTGAAACTTCCTGCAGTTTAAGGCACTTCAGGAACTCTTACGAGATTCCACTACTAGCTAACTCAACGCCATTCGGGACAAGCCCGAGCCGGACAAAACGACAAATATCAAAAGTCAATGTCGGCAAAAGTGACTAGTCAAAATTCGCACCTCCCCGACGCGACGATTGAAACGTTGCCCTTTGTTTTCGTTGTTAGAAATGCTTCACAGCGTTGCCTAAAAGGGGCGAGGGGAGCAAAGTCAAAACGATGTGGGTAATGACAAGGCTAATTAACCAGTAAAACACATTATGATTTGCTTTGCTGCGAACCCAAATTACCAAACGGTGTCAGTAGCCCAAAGTCGCTTGCCACATGAATGGAATTGCTAATGGTCGAATCGGATGAAGTCGGAAATGTGGTGTTGGTCGATTCCGAACTCTCGAGCCGATTGGAGCGAACCGAGGGCCTCGCCAACGCTCGCTTCATCGAGGCTCGCCAGCGTCACTCGCCCGACTCAACGCCAGCACCAGCCTGGATAGAAGTCGGAAGTGCGTTCGTCATGTTTGATGGAGTCGATTCGCCGTTAACGCAATCGTTTGGAGTGGGAACGCGAGGCGTCGTGACTGCGAACGAATTCGAACAGATCGAAGCCTTCTTTCACGAACGCAAGGCACCCATCTTTCTTGAGGTGTCGCCCCTGGCGTCCTCCGAAACGCTGACATTGCTCAATGAGCGAGGGTACCAACCCGTCGAATACACAAGTGTTCTGTGCCGTCGTATCGGACCGAAGAGCTCGCTACCCAGGTCCAAAAGCTCGGCGATTCATGTAAGAAAGATGGAAGCGACGGAATCCGAACTATTTGCTCAGACGTCGGCAAACGGGTGGACCGACGATCCCCAGTTCCGGGAAATGATTCTTGGGTTTGGCCGTACGTTTTCTACGACGCAGGGAACAACCGCGATGATCGCGGAAATAGATGGAAAACCTATTGCCACAGGACTGGTATTTATCGCGAGCGGCGTCGCGTTACTTGCGGGAGCCAGCACCATTCCGTCGGCAAGAAATCAAGGTGCCCAGTTCGCGCTTCTTGAAGCGAGGCTTCAGTACGCAATCGAGCAAGGGTGTGAGCTCGCCATGATGTGTGCCTTGCCCGGCAGTCCATCTCAACGCAACGCACAGCGAAACGGATTTCAAATCGCATACACGCGAACAAAATGGAAGCGAGCCTAAGTACGCCAATTAAGCACATCGCCATGTCGCTCAATTAGCCGTTGGGCGCTAGCCCCGGTTTTCGAGCTCGACATTCGTCGAGAACCGCGGCTATTAGCCCGGAGGGCGACACATTCATGCCGGTGGCGTAAGCCGGCTTACGCCACCGGTTGATTGAAAATCCAATGAAAGCCTGGAAGGGCGACACATCAAATCATCCTGGAATATGCCGCCCTCCGGGCTTTCCAAGTCCGACCATTTGCTAACGAAGTAGCTCCTCGTTGCTAACGAAGCAGTTCCTCGCCAATCCGCTGAAGCTGTTCGTCGGTAAAGAACCCTGAGCCGCCATGCTTGCCTCCATAAACGACTTCAAGCTGAACGGGCACCCCAACCTTCTTGTACGCACCCACCAACTCGTGCGATTGGTTGATAGGCATTTGGGGATCTTGATCTCCGTGAATCAACCATAGCGGCGGGTCTAGCCTGTCGATATGTTCCGTCGGACTAGCCAACTTCGCAAGCACCGGCTCTTTCTCAGGAAGCCCCCCCAGAAACAACGTCAACGCTGGCACCCGCACTTCAAGTCCAAATGGTGTCGACTGGGAAAGGATCGATTGCAGGTTGCCCGCACCATAAAACGAAACGATGGCCTGCACTTTCGAGGATACGGTTTCTGGCGACTCGACACTGCCGCTCAGTTCCGCAACACCGTTGGTGACTCCTGCCAATACCGCCAAATGCCCTCCGGCTGAGTTGCCTGCCAAAATGAAGCGGTCAGCATCCACTCCGAATCGCTTCGCGTTGGCCCGCAAAAAGCGAATGGCCATTTTGATATCATGGATCTGAGCAGGAAATTTCGCGACTGGCGATAGCCGATAGTCCACGCTCGCGATTGCAAACCCAAGCTCACGAAGCTTCGCGATCGGAACATTCGATTTGCTGCCAGATCGCCAAGCACCGCCATGCACCCAAACAATAAGAGGTTTTTCTACACGAGGCTTCGTCGGCTCATAAAAATCGAGCATGAGATTCACGTCGCCAGCCGAACCATAGACGATATCGCTCGCTGTAGGCTTCTCGACAGCCTGCGCCGGACTACTCTGCGCCGGACTCCCCTGGCCCTGAAGGAAAAACAAGACAATCAAAGCAATTGACAGGGCTTAATTCACAATCCACTCGCGTGTAAGTCCCTGAGCACGTTTCGAACCTAAGTACCAAAAGTAGTAGGCACATTCCATGTGCCGTTCAACAGGAATCATTGTCAATTCACTCCAGCGGACGGCACGACGGAGCGTGCCTGCTACTTTTGTCGGCTGTACCCCTATTGTAATGCAGCAAAGCGATCGCGTGCGATCAAATCCCGTGGCTAACCACTTCTCGTACGCCTTCGCACCCCAAGCCATCGTCGAAAATCTCGATTCCCATTGGTGCTGGTCGCTCCCATTCACATCCACAATGTTCGCATTTGCGCAAATCAATTCGGCGTTTTTTCTCACACCCCATGCATCGAGCACAAGCTGGACGCGTATAAATCGACAAGACAGCTATCGGTGTTGCCACCCCCAAAAGCACGGCCCAGCAACACCACCGAATCGTTTCGCTACGACTCAGCATTCGCCGCTGACAAGCGTAACATGTACCGATCATTGAAAGCAGGACCACAACGGTCCCCAGAATCACATAGCCGTATTCATCCTGAAGAAAATACTTGACCGAATCGATCGAAGGAAGCGAACTGCCGTTCGAAAGCATGCCGATCGCGAATGAGATAGCAACAACAATCGAAGACAAAAATGGAAGTATCGAGAAAACAACGTTTTGGACATTGTCGTTCATGTCCCGTTCCGGATTACGAAAAGAGGTGACAGTCCAATTGGTGTCCGATTTACTGTCATAGGTCAAAAAACAAGGCCGTCGGCCAGTCAAGACGACTGAAAACTTGGAATCGTCGGAAAAATGAAATCGAATGTCCTTCCAAGTCGATGGAGGCAAGGGTGGCGAAACTGCAATTTCTCGGATACTAAACTCCGATGTACCACGGGCCCGTTCTGGAAACCATTCGTTGTCGTCTTTGTCCGTTAGGCGATAAATATGCAGTTTTCCATCCGACAAAATCGTAATTTCTTCTCTAGTCTCGACTTTATTGGCTCTCGATTCATGCCGAATGACGTGGGCTTTTGCTTGAATAGGTAGCTCGAATAGCGTTTCTACCTTTAGTGATGGTCCAAGAGTCCTATAAGCACCAATCGGATCTAACCAAAACGAAGGACCTCTTTTGTCATAGAAAAACATATCCTCGTTGTCTCTACTCCGTGGGTCTCCAGCGAACGGACTGCCATCTCGAGCAATGCATGCCTGCAGAGGTGGAGTCAACGTGCGATCGTAGAGCAAGACACTTCCTCGGCAATCAAAATAACTTGTGAGGTCTTTTTTAAACCAGCCCATTTCGCTCACAAAATAACTATCCGGCCGTCTCACCCCAGTCAAATATCCTAGGTGTCCCAATTGCAGTTTCTCAGGCAACTCTCGACGGACATCTGGAGTCTCGTCCTTTCGCAATCTGTCACCCGAAATGAAAACTAGTCCTGCTTCTAACCGTATTTCCTTTGATTTTGCCCACCATAGACTTCCGTCGGTATCGATGGCGTAGTCCTCTATTGTATTTGAAGTATCTGTTGGCAACCAGCCTACTCCAATCGCCGCAACAACTTGAAACCAAATCACAATCGCCAAGAAGACGACGGCCGCAAAACTCAGTGTCACTTTCAGCGCGATGTTCACCGGCTGCTTCGGAAAGCTCCCCTCGTCCGCAACGGAGACCACCCATGCGTGCTTGGCAGCTGCAACGAGTATCGAATTGCCCAAAAGAATCAAACCTACGATCAGTACGTGCAAAGCCGGCCCATGCAGGATTGTGGTGATCGTTGCTATTCCAATCGCAACGATTGGAAGAACGGAAAACAGGGGTAGCAACTTTGTACCAAACCACTTACCCGAACGGGCCAGCATCAACATCGCTGCGGGATGAAAGCCAAAACAGGCTAGGGCAACTACCGCCGCAGGGTATACTTGGATTGGTCGCACAGGCAGATAGTCAATGCCTTGCGCTGAAAACCAAATTGCGACCAAACACAAAGGAAAACCTGCGGCTACAAAATAAATGATTGCCCCAGAAATGAGTTTGCTATAGAAAATCGAGCCAATCGAAACGGATCGATGAAACAAGAACGATCGCGAAGCTGTTCGCAAATCGGCGAACGATTGCATCACACCCAATCCCAGGGCAAACAGTGTTGCTCCGAGTAGCATTAGGACTGCGATTAAACTTTCCGTCGGCTCACCACCTTCTACTAGGGTTTTAGGAGTCGCATACCAAAGAAGCGATCCAATCAAGGCCAATCCGACCCAAAGCCAGCGGTGGTTTTCTCGAAGTTCTTTTTCTAGCAACGTGCGCATCGTTAAGCTCCCGTGTTGGCAAAAAAGGAATCGCTTGCTCGCGATTGAGATAGATAGGCGACTACGGCTTCGCCAAAAGTGATTGGCAAACGTTCTAGCGAATCGGCTCCAATTCGCATCATGGCTGCCTCGGTCTCAGCATCGGAATCCGCGACCGTCACAATGGTTCGGCCACCGCGTTGCTTCGCGAATACCAAGCCTGGAATCGCGTGTATGGCTCGACTGGTGGGCGGCACCTCCAAGGACCAGGAAGATATCCGATTGCGAAAGTCGTCGATCGTTGTGTTGACGACCAAACGTCCGTGAACCATAACCAGCACTCGATCCACAACTCGCTCTATATCGTCGAGCAAGTGACTGCTTAACAGCACCGTTCGCATCCCGTCATTGCAGAAATCAAGCAGCGTCTCATTGAGGGCTGCACGGCTGACCGGATCAAGCCCCAAGGCCGGATCGTCTAAGATCAGCAGCTCTGGCTCGGCAGCCAGGGTCAGAGCAAGCGAGACACCTGCACGTTGCCCGCGACTGAGCACTCGAATCTTTTGTCCCGGATCGATTCCAAAGCGGCGGACCGTCGACTCGAACATCGCACTGTTCCAACGAGGAAACGTTTCACGCTGGAATTTTTCGCTTTGCCGAACGGTCATCCAGCCATATAGAAAGTGACCTTCAACGGTATAGCCGATTCGAGCTCGATCCTCGGCGGTGAGTTGCTGAGAATCTTTGCCAAGCAATTGGCTCTGGCCTCGAGTTGGAGTCAAGAGCCCCATCAGCATCCGAAGCGTTGTGGTCTTCCCCGCTCCATTCAACCCCAACAGCCCTGTGACCGAACCGCGTGGAACCCCCAAATCTAATTGGTCAACCACAACTCGATCATCGAAGTATCGCGTAAGACCTTGCGCGGAGATCGCTAAATCATTTAACATGTTTTTTGCTCCGGACCTATTTTTTCAAATCTCTTGACCAGACGTTCTTGGATCTCATCGCAAGAAAAGCCGAGCGTGAGGGCTTCGCTTACGAGAGAATCCAGAACTAGCTCCAAACGGCGAACGCGTTCGGCTTTGCTAAAGACATTTTTCCGACTTGCCACGACACAACCGCGCCCCGTCTGCCCTTCGAGAACGCCATCGCGAGTCAATTCCGAGTAGGCCTTGGCAACGGTATTCGGATTGATCGCTAGCTCTTTGGCCAATTGCCGAACGCTTGGAACGGAATCGCCAACCTTCAAATTGCCAGACACAATCGCCTGACGGATCTGATCGGCAATTTGCCGGTAGATCGATTGTGGACTACCAGCCGATATGTGTATTTGCATCCTCGACCTCCTAGCCTCCCGCCGAAACCAACCGTTCTAGTGTACTGCACGCAATAGTACGATTGTCGGGTTTTGAGTCAACAGGGTTTTAAGAAAAAAATAGTTTCTCTAGAAATCAATAACGTATTCACGCCATTGCCAAAGTGGGTCACTCTTGCCGAGAGTGACCTGAAGTGCCTATCGGTCCCCCAATTCCTTACGATATGAACGTCAGAGAGAGGGAAGTCCCCCTGGAAAAATCATGGAGTAGCCCAATTGTTTGAAAAGGCTATGGGAGAGCGAGGCTCCTGCCGAGCTGGTGATGCAATGGCACATCGTTACCCACTACTTTAAGCATCACACTCCAATTCCTTGGGTTTTTCGTACTCGTACTCCGCCCGAAGGGCAGTACTCGTACTCGTACTCGATCGGATGGATAATCGAGTACGAGTACCATTTCATTGAGTACGAGTACGAAAGCTGGGAACGCAATGGCTCGGCAGGAGCCTCGCCCTCCCGGATGATGAATTGGTTGCGTTAACTCGAAATAGATATAGTTAAAGCGGACGCTTCGTACTCACATCGGCTGGCGTGGGCACCTATCAAGACATCGCAATCGCAACGTCCATCCCAAGCTCTGCAGCCGCAATCGCTTTGGCTTGCATTGCCATATCGGCCTCGGCTGCGCTGTTGGCATACGCGATTTGAATGTGATTCGCTTGATGCTTGGCCATCATCTGGTCGCGAGTCACGCCGTGGAGCACCGCATGCATGATCGGCCACTGGGGCGTTGTGGCATTCCATCGCCTTTCGGTTTCCGCTCTTGGCAACTCAATAGCCGACGCTCGCCCCAAGTCCATCTTCAACCGCCCGTCTGCGATATAAATACGAGACCAAACCACTTCGCCTGGCTTCGAAATACCGCGAATGGTGCTGCCGCCCGATGGGAAATACATAGCCGGCTGCCGAAACCCTTCGGCCTCTGCCCAACCTTTTGCAAAATGCGAAGCCGGGACGGCACCGCTGATTTCCAACACCCAAACTTCGTCGGACACTGTTCCCGAGGCATCTCGATCGGACCATCGCAAATCGTGAAGCGTATTCTCAACGGGTTGTCCTAGCGCGCGGTGAATTCGATCCGTCAGCAATCCATCCAAACCAGCGCATTCGTCGACTTCGTTGAAGTGCGGTAGAGGGCGATTGGCGAACAGTTCCCTGGAACCATCGCGAGACCTTACTGGCGGCCGAACCGAATCGTTGAGCATCCCTTCCACGAGATCGCTTGCTGGCAATAAATCCTTTAAGCCTTGTTGGTATTGAATCCCGATGGCATCGCAACCGAAATCGTCCGCAATCCGAAGAGCAGCTACGTACATTCGGCACTGGTCGAGGATCTGCGCGTCGGTCAAATCGGTAGCGTGGTTCGGGCCGGTATGAAAGATCATTCCATGTTGGTCGAGCCAATTGCGGACTTCTTGAGCTTCGGCATCGCTGACTTGACGAGTTTCAAAGTAGAGGGCCGATTGGCTTAGCCGTTCTTTGAATACTCCCAGTGGGTTCAACAGCGAATCCGGGATGATGGCATTGAACATACCCATGCAACCCTCGTCAAAGATGCCCAAAATGGCTTTGTCTCGTCTCAAGGTCTCGGCCACTTGTTTGCCGATAGATTGCGCCTTGGGATCGCATTTGCTTGGGTTGAGAGGCTTGGCGTGCGAAGTGTCGTGTGTGACTTTACCGGTTTCAAGCCACCCCTTTAGCTTGGTAAGGAATGCTGCATCAGTAAAGGTTTCGCTCCATAACGAACTGTACTTCACCCCTGCCTTGGTCAGCGAACCGTTGAGGTTGAGCAAACCGACTAGACCAGGCCATTGTCCAGACCAGTTTGCGACCGTCAGAATCGGGCCTTTATGAGTCATCAGGCCTGCGAGCACATGGTGCGAGTATTGCCAAACGGCTTCGGCAACGATGAGTGGAGCATTCGGATCGAGGGTCTTGAAAATTTCGATCCCTTGTCGTTGCGAGGAAATGAAACCGTGGCCCCGCGATGCGTCGAAACCGTGGCCTCGTTTGACCTGGCGGCCGAAGCTAGCGATGGCTGCGGTGAGCTGCTGTTCCATTTGCTGCTGAGCTTCCCAGCAAACACGGTTGGCGGAGTCGCGAAGATCGCCAGAAGCGACGAGAGTGATTGTCGAATGGTTGGTGTCGGTCATGTGGATGCAGAAGGGTTTGCGGTTTGTGCCGCCATGCGGCGGTAATTTTGATAGATGGGATTGTAAAGCAGAGTTTGTTCTGGTCGAGCCCGTACGATATCTTGTTTTCCATCGCGGACACTCGCCATCGCAGTCGCTGCTTCGATGACGGTTTGGAAGCCACTGATATTTGGCCCTGCGGCCATCATACCTAGGACAGCAGCACCTACAGCGGGACCTTGTGTGGAGGGATGGATTTCGATATCGAGTCCAAGCACATCGGCGTATATCTCAACGATTGTGCGATTGTGATGGGGCAAGCCACCGGTTGCGACCAAGCGATCGATTGCAACTCCACCATCCCGAAGCAACTCGACAATCCATCGAAGACCAAACGCGGAGCCTTCCATGAGGGCACGGTATAGGTGCTCTGGGCCATGCTCGAGCCCCAAACCGGTAAATGCGCCACGAAGACCTCCGTCCATCAACGGAGTGCGGCAACCGTTCATCCAATCCAAGCATAGCACGCCATTTGCCCCCGGCGGCAAGCGTTTCGCAGCTTCGGCAATCGAATCGAAGGAGACTAAGCCGAGCAAGCGACGCAACCAAGCGAACGCGTCCCCCACGGCCGCTTGTCCTGTTTCGTAACCGAACATACCAGGCAAGATGCCACCGTCGACGATCCCTGCAACACCGGCCACCTCGGAAAGCACAGTGGAGTTAAGCATATGGCAGCTGCTCGTACCGAGCACCATTACCAAGGTGCCTGGTTCAGCCGCACCGACTCCTGGGACTGCAGAGTGCGCGTCGATGATGGCCGCTGATACCGGCGTTCCTTCACGCAGCCCGAGACTCGCTGCCATTTCACCTGTAAGCAGACCAGCACGCTCACCGGGTGATCGCAAAATACCAGGTAAGCACTCCGCGACGGCACGTGCTAACTCCGGATGCACCGCGTGGCAAAAATCGAGCGATGGATAGCCCTCGATCGCGGACCACATGGCTTTGTATCCAGCTTGGCACGTCGAACGGGTAAGAGTTTCTGCAGGTCCACCAACGAGTTGCCAAACAAACCAATCGCCGGCCTCCAACCAAACTTCGGCTGCCGCTGCAACTTCGGGAGCCTTTTCAATTGTTTCCAGCATCTTTGGAAAGAACCATTCCAAACCGATCGTGCCTCCGTAACGTTTGAGAAATGATTCGTTGCGCTGTTTTGCAATTCGATTGAGCCGTTCTGTTTGATCGAGGGCGCCGTGGTGCTTCCAGAGTTTTGGCCAAGCGAGCGGAACGTGCTTAAGAGATTCCAGTTCGCACAATGGTTTCCCATCGAGCGTCGTTGGGAGCATGGTACAGCTAGTGAAATCGACTCCGATCCCAACTATTTCATCATGCGAGATCCCAGCAAGTTCAATTGCATCGCGAGTTGCTTTAGCCGCGGAGTCGAGCCAGTCGCCTGGTGATTGGAGAGCATACCGTGTTGGAAGTTGCTCCGACGTGCCAGGCAGAGTATCGGTGATTTGACCGTGAGCATATTCGCTGGTTGCGATAGAACGTTGAACGCCGATTGAGTCGACGAGTATCGCGCGTACCGATTCGGTACCAAAATCGAGACCAAGCGAAATGGGAGAAGGCATTGCAGGTTGCAAAATGAGGGAAAGGTGAAATCAAGGTACTTTCACGCCCCATTGTAGCTACGTTCGCCAGAACGTGGACGGCGATACAAAATCTTGCCTAGAGGATGCATT
This sequence comes from Pirellula sp., assembly GCA_031424235.1. Lineage (GTDB taxonomy): Bacteria > Planctomycetota > Planctomycetia > Pirellulales > Pirellulaceae > JBKCUI01. The sequence continues at coordinate 567 of JANPHB010000195.1, read as the reverse complement.
TTGACAGAAAAATTGATGCCAGAAAGATTATTCCAGCGTTTTGAAATCGCATCCGAACAGCCGAATGGCTGACGAAATGGATCCTGTCTTTCGTTGCAGCCCTATTCAGAAATGATCAGCGATGAATTGAGCGTAGCAGGATCTCATGCCGAGCAACGTTCACCCAATGAATCGAACGGAGTGGACTAGGAACAAGGAGCTTGCGGATGGAAGTTTCATACTGAGCTAAGCTTGGTTTTTGAAATGTCGTAACGCGAAATGCGGTCCTGTCGTCAAGGAGATGAAATCGTTGATTGCCAAGCGAAGTTCCGTTCAACTGCATTGGCAGTTGATATGTTACTGCATCAGCACCGCCTAACTCGTGGATAATAGCTTCAGCGTAGAGCGACTGGTCTAGTCCGGTCCCCCAATCCAAAACCAACTCTTCGTAAGCGTTCACGACAACCAGTGTGATTTTGCGTAGCGGCGCGGGGGGCCGCATGGTGAGGGCTACGTTTGGCGAGCGCGCTTTGCTTTCGCATCCAGCAGGCGTTTTGCTCGGTCGTACTGCTTCCGCTCCGCTTTGTC